>NZ_CDRUHA020000022.1:0-652005 GCF_977063405.2 Legionella stuttgartensis | reverse complement strand
TAAACGTTATTGAAAGTGATGAACTGCTGGGTGAATAGCCTTAGAAAGGCTTGAGCGTAATGCGGTGAAAGTCGCACGTTACGTTCTTAGGGGACGGGATCGGAGCAATTCGATCCTGTTACCCGACCTGTTTTCTTTTTTAGAGTTGTCTTGTTCATTAATTTTTAGATCAAGTTTTATGTGAATCTGACTATTTTTTATTAAGCGCGGATCAATTGCGTGTTTGTGATTTAATGCCGAATCTAAATTTCAGCTATCAATTTACACCATGATCACCCGGTTTAACCCACTCTACTCTTTGCTGGTTTCCAGATAGACATCAACTCATCAAAAGTTTGTCCTTCCAAATTAATGAGTTTTTTTTCATGAGCAATCATTTTATAAATTATTTGTTTTTGGAACGATAAAATTTACACTCAACACCATGACCAAGATCATCTTTATAATATTCCATACCACACTTCCCCATTACTCGATGTGATGCACTATGTTTGAGTGGTGCAAAAGCAATAATATAATCAAAATTGATATTTATTTTACTCCATTCAAGAAGTGCCTCTAGTACTTCAGATGCATAACCCATACCCCAAAATTTTCTTACAATAAGATATCCAACTTCAATTTCCCCTGTTTCCATTGGCCCAAATCCACATCGTCCGATGAATTCATGAGTGACCTTATTGAATATAACAAAACCAGGCAATCCTTTGTCTCCATAAAGGCTCATAATCTGTTTTATTCTTCGCTTAGTCTGCTCGCGATCTTGTGTTCCATCAGGAAAGAATTTTCTAACTTCTCGGTCTGCATGAAGCTGAGCAACTTGATCTAAGTCCTCATCCTTAATTAAACGCAAAAGCATCCTTGGTGTTTCAATTTTAATGGTCATATTGGTTCACTTATAATCCTATATTTTCTATATATTGAATTTCTTCTTGTGTAAGCTCAAAGTCATATATGTTTAAATCATTATCCATGTGTTGTTGATTTGTAGTGCCGGTTAAAGGCAATATCCCCACTTGGTTTGCAAAGCGAAATATAATTTGCGGGATGGTTTTATCATATTTTACAGCAAGTGATTGCATGTGAGGGTTTAATAAATACCGCTGATTCGCAGTGAGCAAAGAAAATCCTTGATAGATAATCTTGTTTTTTTGACTAAATGTCCTAACGTCTTGATCCCATTGTGTTATGGCGAAACATCTATTTTGTATAAACGACGGCTTTATAGAGACTTTTCTATATAGTTCTTCAACTTGTGCCATATTAACGTTAGAAATGCCGAGAAACTTTACCTTTCTACTACACACCAGCTCTTCCATGGCTTGCCAAATTTCTAAATCTGCATCGATTATTCCATGAGATAGTGAAGGGCCATGAAGTATATAGGCGTCAATGTAGTCTGTCTGTAAATGTTCTAGTGAGCTTGCAAAGGATTGCTTGACCTGATTGGTCAATGAATCAAATTCATCATAAGGTTTTCTATGATCTTGGCCATGTACAGAGGTAAATTTTGTTTGTAGAAATAAATCACTGCGTGTTTTTTGACTAGTTGTTAAAAATTGATCAATTGCATCACCCACGGCTTCTTCAAAATAATGCCTACGTTGATTGGCAGTATCAATCCCTCGAAATCCTGAGTTGAGTGCCTGGAGCACCAAACGTTTTGTGTCATCTTCTTTCCATGCTGTACCATATAAAATAGGGGGAGTGGTTGATGTGTCGTTTTGTTTTATATTCATAATGCCGCCTCCATTGGTGTCACAGCATAACCAAGCATTATCCTCCTCAAAATATAGAGGTATTTTTCGGAGGATAATGAGCTAAGGAACAAAGCCATTAATAGACCCTGTGTCAATTTTATTTTGACTTTGAGCTTTCCACAATTGAGCATAGGCACCATTTTGATTTAGTAGTTCATTGTGGGTACCTTGCTCAATAATCACACCTTTAGCGAGTACCAGAATATTATCTGCATGCGTTACTGTAGAAAGTCTATGTGCAATAATAAGTGTTGTTGTGTTGATCGATATCTGTTTGAGACAGGTCTGAATGTCTTTCTCTGTTTTCATATCCAGTGAAGATGTTGCTTCATCAAAAATAAAAATTTTAGGTTTTTTAAGCAGCATTCTAGCGATGGCCACTCGCTGTTTTTCGCCACCAGACAATTTTAATCCGCGCTCACCAACTCTGGTTTCTAACCCATCAGGCAGTTTTGCCACGAACCTGTCAAGATGTACTGCTTGTATTGCATCCGCCAATTCATCATGAGTGACATGCGGATTTCCATATATCAGGTTATTTCTTAAGGTATCATTGAATAAAGCAGTTTCCTGAGGAACAATACCGAGTATTGCTCTGAGTGATGCATTTTGGATATTGCTAATATTTTGCCCATCAATCTGAATACTCCCCGAATTCAAATCGTAAAGCCGAAAGATTAATCTTGCGAGAGTGGATTTGCCGGATCCTGAGGATCCAACGATTGCAGTAGTGGTACCGGGTTCAACTATAAAGCTAACGTCATCAAGAATTTTTTGATGTTCATTATAAGTAAAATGGACGTGATCAAATTGGATTTTTCCTTCTTTGTACTTAAGTGTTCTGGCATTGGGTTGGTCTTGAATATCGATAGGAATTTTCAGCAACTGAATCGCGGTTTGAAAACGAGCTAAATCATCTCGGGTAACACGAATTCGATAGCCTAGCATGGATAATGGCAGCATGAACATGAATAAATAGCCATGGACCAGTACAAAATCTCCGACATTCATGCTCCCTGCAATGACTCGGCTGCCAGCAAGTAAGAGCATAATAATAACACACATACCGACAATGACATTTTGCATAAGATGAATTTTTGCATCGGCATTTAATGCTCGAGTATCTGCATGGGCCTTTTCTTGTAATTTTTGAGCAGCTGTATTGATTTCATCCTGTTGGGTATTAAAATATTTCACGGTATCCGCATGCAACAGGCTTTCCACCAGATAGGCGTTTGCAGATGCATCTTCATTGTTTTGCTTCATTCTGCATTTTACAATCCATTGAGCGGTGTAATAGCTTAGCAAGATATAAGAAACCAGCATCAACAATAGAACCAATCCAAAAAAAAGATCATAAAAATAGCTCAAAAAAATCATAGCAAAAATGATTTCTATAAGAACCGGCAATATCATCACAATGGGTCGACCAATAAGATCAACAGCAGACGAGTGTGAGCGTTCTATGATTGTAAGAATTTCGCCTGATTTACGTTCTCTATGAAATTTTGTGGAAAGCGCTTGTACGTGATCAAAAAGTTCTAAACAAAATTTTCTCGCCCCTTCTAATTCTACAGGAAAAGCTATTACTTGACTGAGGGTGATACAAGCTTTGGATGCACCCCAAACCGATGCATAAGTCAGAATGATGACTAAAGGGGTGCTGTTTAAAAATGGGGCATGTCCAGAGAGTGCATTAATGGCTTCTTTTAAAAAAATGGGGACACACAAATTTAGTGCAATGGAAATAAATATAAATAAGAGAGCCAAGACAACGTGAATTTTTCCTCTTAGGTTGTTCTTTGTCCAAACGCAAGGCCAAAGATAGTAGATAGTTTCTTTAATGCTGGGTAAACTATCATTCATCATGATGCACTCTTTTGCTGCTGGCTATTCCACATGGAGTAATATAATCCCTTTTTCTCGATTAATTCTTGATGCGTTCCAGCTTCTACGATTTCTCCGTCTTGTAAAACAAGAATGTTGTCAGCATGAATAATCGTACTCAAACGATGTGCAATGACTATACTGGTGGTATGTTTTGTAACTTCCTCAATATTTTCCTGGATATTTTTTTCAGTCTGCGTGTCGAGCGATGCGGTTGCTTCATCAAATAACAAAATACTCGGGTTGCGTAATAAACATCTTGCTATTCCAATCCTCTGGCGTTCTCCTCCTGATAATTTAAAACCCCCTTCACCGATGTTGGTTTCAATTCCTTTGGGGAGGTTTTTTACCATCTCTTCCAAGTGCGCCAGTTGGATTACGTTATTGATTTCACGCTCGGAGATATTTAGAGCACCGTAGCAGAGATTAAACCTCAACGTATTGTTGAAGAGTAGAACTTCTTGTGGAACAATTCCGATTTGTTGGCGGAATGAATGCTTGCTCACAGCAGTAATATCCTGGTCATCTATGAGTATTTGTCCCTGAGTGACTTCAAATAATCCCAGCAATAATCGTGCAATCGTTGATTTACCCGATCCGCTGGGTCCCACAATAGCTGTCATCTTTGCGGGTGAAACTTCGAAGCTTACATTTTTTAAAATGGGGTGTTCTGGTTGGTAACCGAAAGTGACGTTTTTAAAGTGAACATGCGGGCCGGTAATGGATAAAGGTTTTGCATCAGGATGGTCTTGTTCAACTTCATCGGTTTGATCTAATAAATAGGCTGAATATTCTATTTTGGATAAATCATTTTTGGTATCTCGCCAACGCACACTAGCTTCGCTTAAGGGTTCAAATAACTGTAATAAATAGCCATTAATCAGGACAAAGTCACCAATTTTTAACTGTCCAATTAAAATTTGGTGCCCTACTTTATAGGACAAAAAGGCAAGACCCCCCGCAATAATGAGTGTTTGTATCACCAAAAATGTACCGTTTCCACTAAATAATGCTGTATTTGCATGAACGCTTTCTTGTAAAAATCGGTCTATTTTTTTATGTTCTACGGTTTGACTGTTGTAGTATTTTACAGTTTCTGTGTTGAGTAGGCTGTCGGTAATTGCGGAACTTACATTTAATTCAGCAATGCTACAATTTTTTTGCAGGACTGTGGATTTTTTTTGAGTGAGTCCATTAAAAACAAGATAGATTCCCAAAATAATAATTAGATAGAGGCCATAGCTTAAGCCATAGAAGTGCCAAATGATTAAAAAAGCGAAGAGAATTTCTAAAAAAACAGGCACAATCCGAAACAATATGTTCGAGATAAGCATCGCGATTGCAAGCTGTGCGCGACTGATAGCGCTGGTTATTTTTCCGGTTTCCTTATCCAGATGAAATTTGTAATTTAAAGCATGGAGGTGTGCAAAGACATGAGTACTATAATCCGCAATTGTTGTACTTATGTTTACAAAAGAAAGCATCTCGCGAATTTTTTCACTGCATCTTGCCAGCATCCAGAGTAATCCATAACAGCAGATCAGCGAGATAATCATCATGCTCGATGTCATTATCGTACCGGATAATGCAGTTACTATATCTTTAAAAAAAATGGGTACAATTAAATTTAAGGCGAGGGTTGTGAAAACCAAAAATAATGAAAATATGACCCGAAACTTTTTTTTAAAGTTATTTTTCGGCCAAAAAAATGGAAAAAAATGGGATATTATCTGTAAACTCGTCAAATAGAGTCCTTATTGATTATTATCATATGATCGAGGAGGATAACATTAAATAATTTAGGAAGTAAAAAAACCGTAGGCATTGAGGCAAGCGCAAAATAATTTGTGTTCAAAAAAACATACAGTTGTGGAATAATGTGAGTCAATTCGTAATGATATTGTATGCACTGACATGTTATTTGAAATAAAAGATTTCTTGATAATGGTTGATTTTTGATAGGATAATGATTTAAATTTTTATAAAATAAATAGTGCAAAATTTTGATTACCAAATTTTGGAGGGACTATGGAATTATTAGATGCAGTTGAGGCATTGGTGAAAAATCCACTCCTTGATACAGTGGTTTTAGAGGATTGGGTTTTAAGTAAAAGCTTGGTTGAATCATATAAAAACTCAGATACACATAAGATCAGGGAGTTAATCACTGATAAAAAGAATTTTTCGGATATGAGCCATGTGATCCCGTATCCGGATATGAGCCATGTTTTTCCAGTGACCAAATAAGGATTTAAGTGAAAGTTGTAGCGTTAGTTGGTACTGGAATTAAAACAATAGCTCATATTACAGAAGAAGCAAAAGGATATATTTCTACTTGTGATAAGGTAATCTACTTAGTTAATGAACCCTTGCTAGAGAGCTATATTCGTAAATTAGCGAAATCATCAGAGTCACTGGATGAAATATACTTTAACTCTAAATCAAGAGAAAGTGCTTATAATAATATTGCACAATATATTCATAGCGCGATAGAAGATGTACGATCATTATGTGTTGTTATATATGGTCATCCATGTGTGTTTGCTACTCCTGGCTTGCTCGCTTTGTCTATGCTTGGTGATAGCATTAAAACAGTGGTGTGCCCTGGTATTTCAACCCAAGATTGTTTATATGCCGATCTTAGGTTTGATCCCGCATCTGGAGGTATCCAATCCTTTGATGCTACGGAATATCTTCTATATGATAAAGTAGTAGATCCTTCTTCTCATGTAGTAATTTACCAGATTGGTATGGTTGGAAATCTGGGTTTACCAACAAATAAAATCAATTTTGAGGCTCTTAATTTTATTAAAAAAAAATTAATCGAACTCTATAAAAAAGAAAAAAAAGCGGTTATTTACGAAGCTGCTCTTTATCCTGGTACTCATCCAAAGATATCTGAATTTGATTTAGAGCAACTTGATAGGCAAGAGTTAACAACACTGTCTACTTTGTATATTCCTCCCGATAAAATACAACGAATGCCGAGTTCTGATGCATTAAGGTTATTAAATCAAGTGGCATAGTTTAGTGGATGTATCTTATTTTTATTTAATGTGAGGGATTACAATGAGCTCAACAGTCAGCTCTTCTAAAGTAGGGTTCTCTTTTAGTGATTTACCAGTCACTTGTAAATTATTATTGGCTCTTTCTTTTATAGAGGCTATTGGAGGCGGCCTATCTTACCATATTGCGTATTTTTTTAGTGTAAGCACAAATTTTAATAAATTAAATATAGGCTTCTTAGGCTTTTCAATGGGGATTGGAGCTATTTTGGGCAGTATATGTGGTGGATACGTTACGGGAAAAGCACAAGCAAAGGGTATAATTGGGGCAAGTTTCTTACTCATGGGCGTCGCATTTGTTATTCTAGCAAAAGTGAGTTCTTTTCATTTATCTGTTGTCTTTGTATTGTTAATGGGATTTGGGATCAACTTGTTCATCACTTGCAGTAACTCATCTTTCTTGCAGATTTCAAAAAATACCAATCACAGTTTAACGATTGCCCAATCCTATAAAAATGCACTGGAAAATACTGGTGGTATTGTGGCAATGGTTTTGATAATGCTTTTAGCGCAAAATCATTTTAAATTAGCAATGACTTTGGTCGGCGTTACTTTGATATTGTTTTCAATAGTTATTTTTCTAAAATTAGAAATCAGTAATCAGGATGTGGCTGCAAAACCCAGTAATAAAGAAGAAATTGAGACAGTCTATAGCTCGCTTATTCCAATGTTATTTTCAGTATTTTGCATCGGTTTAACTTATGGGATACAAAAAACAGTACTAGGGATTCACTTAAACGAAACAATAGGAAATTCTTTAATCATTGGATTTTTTTTCGCAACCGATCCCATTTTAATCGCATTATTTCAAGTAAAATTATCAAAAAGGATTGAGCGATTCAATAAACATATAGTTGCTTGTATCGGCTGTATTTTATTAGGGGCGTCAACGTTTGCTATGGGCCTGTCTTCTACAATACTAGGAATGTTTTGTTCGCTTTTAGTATTCACTCTTGGTGAAATGTTGTTTATGGCGTACTCCGTTGCATTATGTCATCAATATGGAAGCTCTAACCACAGTGGCCTAGGTATAGGGGCGTGGCGCAGCGCATATGCATTAGGCATGATGATTGGCCCTCTCATATCAGGAGTAGCAATGTATTATTTCAATGCCCAAAGTGCTTGGACAATATCTTCTTTGCTTTGTTTCATGAGTGCCTTCTTAGTATTTAATTCTAAAAGAGCACAGCGGTTAGAAGCTGTTTATTGAGATGCATCCTTTAAAAAAAGGCGCATCTTGACAAAAAGTGTCATTACTTAAATGATGCACTCCAGAGTCATTTTGGAATAAATTATCAATGTCCGAAAGCCAATTTTTTTTATTCTCAAATCCATGGTAATAAAGAAATTGAGCTTTTTTGGCCTTTTCTTCAAGAATTGTATCAGCCCATTCTTCATGACTAGAAGAAAATAATTCTTTATATTTATTTGTAACGATTTTTATATTTTCAAGCTCAGAAATTAGAGTTGCTCTTTTTCTAGACAACCCTTGGTATGGTCTAAAAATAGGATGTTGAAGGGAAAAATATACCGGATTTTTTTCAACATGTTTTTTAGGTATTAATATAGAGGGGTCTGTTTTTAGCTTATAAATGTCTTTTAAAACGTAGGCTATCCATGATGCAGGCAAGAACTCATCGGTATTGGTAAACGAAAATCCATATTTTTCACCTATGAGAATTTCAAAGATATATTTAGCGGTATCTTGAATAAAAAAATCTCGTTCTAAATTTGATTTATCAAAAGCAACCCTAAAAATATGTTGATAATAGTCTCCATAGTAGGTGTAAGCATAATAATGTAGATAATATTTAAAGAAATATTTATTAATATTGATCCACTCAGGATTATTAACAATGTTTTCTATCCATTTTTCAGAAAAGTAAACGATGGAGGCCCGCCACTTACTTTCAGAAGGGCAAGATTGGTAAATTCGTTTAAAGAATTCACTGTGATCATGGTATGAATTGGGGATGGTGCAATCAATTCCAGATCGAATAAGACGATTATGGCTTCTTTTGCATCCAATGTTTTGTGTTACAAGAGTGGTTTGTGCCCCAGCTTTTACAGACAGTATGCCATTAGGCAAGTATCGTTTAAGTGGTTTTATCTGGGTTACATGTCCAATGTTAAAAAAATCCCCTTTCTTATCTATGTAAACAGGATGCGTTTCATTTTCTGAATCACCTCTTAAGTACCATTCAAAGCACTTATCTAATACAAGACCTAATGGACAACTGTGAAATCCATAAAAGAGGTCTTTAGTAATTGGTTCTTGAGATGAAAAATTATTAAGAGTTTGAAGCTTTCCTTGGTGCGGAATATAAAAGGTTTCAGAATCACCAATTAAATCACCATATCCAAAGTTAAAAACATATAGTGGGAAATCTTTTCCTGGCGCAATTTCATCAACTAAGAAAAAAAACTCAGGATTAGAGCGTTTTACTTCCTCTTTAATTTCATCCCAACAAACTCTAGTAAAATTCCTACAAAATTCCATATTAGTCTTTTTGTTAATTAAGTTGCTTTTTATTTTGAATTAAAATGCGTATTTGCCAAAGATTTTAGTGATATAAATGACAAACATATTATGCTCTAATCAAATCAAGCTTGTCAAATAAGTAAAGTACGTTGTTGTTGTCGTAATAAGGATTTTAATCATGAAGATTTTAAGTGAACAGGTTATTAATGGAGAGCGTATTGTGACTCAGGTTATTGATACAATCTTAAGCAGTACAGAACACAATCTTGTTACATTATCCGATATATTTGGGATATCTTTAAATAAGCTTGTTCTGAAAAAGGGGTTTTCAAATGATGAGATCTTAATGATTGTAAAGATAGGAAATTCTTTATTCATTAATTAATAAAATACTTTAGCCCCATTCTTTACCCAACCTATTATTTGAAACATTGATGCTGATTCAAATCGAATTTGTGGCCAGTCCGGATTGATAGGTGAGCATATAAACGTATTGTCTTCTGAGCTTATTTTTCTAAATAAGTTCTCTTCAGTAGCGTTAATATGAATCAGTACTAAATCGCAGTGGTTTTGTTTTTCTTTACAGAAAGTAACTAGGTCACCTGCATTATAAATAGGAGACATACTTTTATCGTGCACAATAAAAGCAAAATCATCATGCGTTATGTTGTCTTGAATTGATGAAGGTATTGGGAGATAACCTTCAATTTTAGATGAGGTATTGATTATAGGGATCGTTTGGAAGGGATGATCCTTCATAGGTTTGTGGTCAATATCTAAAAATAATAACCATGTTGGAGAAACACCCAATGCACTACCGAGTATTTCTGCATCTTTAAACCTGGGCGTTCTTGTTCCTCGTTCCCAATTACTAATTCGTTGCGCTGAAAAACCAGTGACTTCAGCCAACTGCACTGCAGTGAATTTTTTGTTTTTTCGCGACTCTTTAATTCTTAACCCTATTTTTAATTTTATATCCATATAAATACCTTGCAAAATAAACATAATTGTTTATTATAAACGTTATCGTTTATATTTGTGTGTATTGTTTACCTAGCGTTTATTATACACATAAGTTGAATGAACAGTAACAAATAAACAAACCGATTTAGATAAAAAAATATTTTTTGGCGTTTTCTGTAGCTATATACAGAATAAATTGAAAAGGAGTATTCGTTGTGGAAAATAACTTTAGGCTACAAATCTGTAAGAACATCATTAATTATCTATTAGAGTCAACTAACTATACTCTAAAAGACATTGCTGCTTTACTAAATTGCTCAATAAGACAATTACGTTCTATTTATTTCGATGAGTTAATGCCAACTAATCTATATTGCGAACGGGATCTTGTGAGGCTTTATCATTTAATTCTTGAACTCAATACTAATAAACAATATGTGCACCAGGGTTATAAATGGGGTTGCTTATGAATACTTTTAATATTGAAGAGGCTTCAAAGTTTCTAGGCGCCCACAGGGAAACTATCCGACGAATGGCTGCATCAGGTGAACTACCTGGAGTAAAGATAGGGCGAGGTTGGCGTTTTATAGAACAAGATCTTGCGATGTATATGCGAAACAAGTACTCTACTTGCGATGCATCGTGGGGTGTCGATATAGGAGATAATAAATGGCACTCACGAAAAAAAATGGGTTCTGGTGGATCGACATCACCTTCGGTGACAAGCGTATACGCAGAAGCACTAGGACTAAAGTAAAACAACAAGCGCAACAATTCCATGATAATTTTCTACAAGATCTATGGAGTAACAAGCATACCAAATTACCCCAACAGAAATCGTGGGTAGATGCTGTTGTGCGATGGTTAGAGGAATCAGCGCATAAACGAAGTTTAGTTACAGATAAATTTCATTTGGCCTTTCTGGACCCTTATCTTGGCCAGAAAACGTTAGATGAAATTAACGCCGAATTAATTGAATTTATTGCGCAAGAAAAAGAGCGGACTAATGTTACTCCAACGACGGTCAACCGAATGTTGGAAATTATACGTGCTATTTTAAACAAAGCTCATAAGGAATGGCAGTGGATAAACACCATGCCATTATTCAGAATGAGAAAAGTTGAAAATAAGCGTATACGTTGGTTGAGCAGCGGACAGGCTGGTAAATTGCTTCAGGAGCTACCAAATCATTTGAAAGATATGGCCGCTTTTACTTTAGCAACTGGTTTACGCCAATCTAATGTTACTAAGTTGCAGTGGAGTGAAGTCGATTTAATTAGAAAACATGCACTCATTCACCCTGATCAATCTAAAACAAAGAAGGCGATCCCTGTTCCTTTAAACTCTGAGGCAATTGCAATTATAGAAAAACAAAAGGGCCTACACCCCTCATTTGTATTTACTTATTTTGGTAAGCCTGTTACGCGATGTAATAATCATGCTTGGCAAAAAGCGTTGGTTCGGGCAGGAATCAAAGATTTTCGTTGGCATGACTTGCGTCACACTTGGGCAAGTTGGCATGTGCAAAATGGTACCTCATTGCAAGAATTACAGCAATTAGGTGGATGGTCAGAATATGAAATGGTGTTACGTTACGCGCATCTTTCAAGTGACCATTTAAAGGTGGCAGCGGAAAGAATTACAAAAAATTCTGGCACGTTTTCGTCACTGTAACTTGGTTTTTACGGCACGTTTCGATCCAGGTAACCGTTAACTACCTGATTTTAAAGGGTTTAAATGGTGCGCTCGGAGGGACTCGAACCCCCGACACCTTGGTTCGAAGCCAAGTACTCTATCCAGCTGAGCTACGAGCGCAATAAGGTATGGGATTTAATATTTTGCCATTTACATTCTGGTTGAATGGATGCTCTACCAAAATGGTGGGCCGTATAGGATTCGAACCTATGACACAGAGGTTAAAAGCCTCCTGCTCTACCACCTGAGCTAACGGCCCTTACTTAAGGCAAAATATTTTTAAACTGTACTCTAAAACTGGTGGGCCGTATAGGATTCGAACCTATGACACAGAGGTTAAAAGCCTCCTGCTCTACCACCTGAGCTAACGGCCCTAAAGAGGCTGGAATAATACCGTATTAGCGCAGAATTTCAAGTCTTTTTATAATGTTTCTTCTATTTTTGTTATTTTAAAGGGCACAAATGTTTTTTTTGGACAAAAATTGGCGCTATACGAAATAGGATTGCTTCATTAATGGGGCTTGAGCATAAATATCTTTTTCTGTAGCTAATACAGTCCAATCCTGTATTTTTAATTTATCAGCAAGAGTTTGAGCTGTACTTGACGAAGTAATGAGTAGTAGAACATCCGCTCCTAAAGCGCCACAGCCTTTGATTGCGAGTATCTCCGGATCTTTTTTAAATTCATTGATATGTTTTAAGCTGTGTTCGGCAACTAAATTTAACTCTGCTAGTTTTTGATGATAGTTATTAATAGTCCTAATTAACTTTTGGGAATCAACTTGTTCAAATGCTTGTTTTGCTTCATCCACCAACAGTGATAAATAATTAATCTGATCGGGTAGGGCTGTGTCTTGTAAATGATGATGAGTAGCAAGTTTTACGCCGGTATGGATGAGAAAGAAAGACAGATCATGAAAGGGCCAGTCGTAGGACTTCATTACATTGTGTTGCTTATTAATGTAAACGCATCCTTGTTGAGATTGAGCGATCACATCATACCCACTTGGTCTTAAGCCTTTTCCAGTCCAGGATGATTCATAGTAAGCATTAAGCATCTGTTTTAAATCAGGAGTTGTGTTATTTACGAAACAACTCGCTAAGTAACTTGCTAAGAATTGTGCGCTGGAGGCACCTAAGCCTCCTCGACCTGCATAGGGATCATTCCATAAAAGACTTTGTCCTAAGTTTTGTTGGTGCCACCAAATCCCAGCTGGGGATTCTGGATGAATCCCAGATGTTTTTTCTTGTGTTGTAAGTGTGAGCTCAAAACAGGGCGCAGTTGTGAGGAGAAGTGCTGAAGCTTGAGCTACAGCAGCATATTCACCTAATAGAAATGTTTTTGCAGGGATTAACCATTTCATACTGCAATCGGTGTTTGTCTGATCTTAGCGAGTAAATCATGAGCATTATTAAGGCTAATTCTTTTATGCAAATCCAACCATTTTTGTAAATGTTCTTTGAGTACAGGCATTTCGTTTTCATTGGCTCCGGCAGCCAAGAGCAGATTATCAATATGTAATTTCATATGGCCCTGAATAATACCTTCAGTACATAAGGCTTTGATCGCACCTAGGTTCTGGACTAGGCCTACAGCCGCAATGACTTGAGCCAATTCATTTGCTGAAGAAATATTCATCATCCGTAAACACATTTTTGCAGTAGGGTGCAATGAAGTAACGCCACCTATAGTTCCTACAATAATTGGGGCTGTGAGTTGTCCTGTAAGCACTCCATCATGATAACGCCAACGGGTAATTGCTCGATATTGCCCATCACGAGCAGCATAAGCATGTACTCCAGCCTCAACGGCACGCCAGTCGTTTCCTGTAGCAATTAAAACGGGATCGATGCCGTTCATTACTCCTTTATTATGGGTAGCGGCTCGATAAGGATCCATTTCTGCAAAGAGCGATGCTTCTTGCAGTTTTTGGCCAAGCACCGGATCGATAGAGTTTATCGTGACTTGAGCTGTTGTTAACTTTTGATCATTCAAATTGGACAAAATACACATGGTGACTTCTTCACCAGTTAACTGCTCTATAGGTGTTTTCAAGTATTCGAGAACTTGATTAATGATATTGGCCCCCATGGCATCACAGCTATTCATAGTCAAATGAATGACGGCCATGTCTTGATTATCTTCTCTTTTGAGCTGGCGTAATTGCAAATCCATGACCCCGCCGCCACGTTTTACCATGTTTTCAGCAACATCTTTATTGGCTTTGTTAATCAGATAAGTACGATTTTCATGGAAAATTTGAGAAAATTTAGAGAAATCTTTAACGTTCGCTAATTGAATTTGGCCTAAAATGCATTCGCCTTGAACCCAGGTCTTTATTTCACCACATTGTCTAATCCATTTAGCGGATTTCGATAAAGCGGCGATAATTGATGTTTCTTCAACAGCCATCGGAATAACATAGTCTTGTCCGTTAATGTTGAAATTAGTTGCAACACCTAAAGGAAGTTGAAAATAACCAATGACATTTTCAATCAGTTTATCTGCTAAATTTAAATCTTTTATGCCACCATTTTTAAGAAATGCAATGTCTTCGGGTGTTACTGCCCCTAAGGCTAACAAGCGTTTAAAACGTTCTTCTCGAGAGAGTTTAGAAAATCCACGGAATAGCTCATCAGTGTTAGAAGTTAAAGGCATGCTTTCTCCTTTGAGTAGCCGGCATTAACGCAAGTTTTGTAATGCCATGTTTGCGTTGTTCAAATTGGCTGTAATTTTCTTGCATACCTGAATTTAGTGTCTTGAAAAAAATAAAAGCAATTTTATCATAAAATAGGAGCGCAAACTACCCGAAAATCGTAGGTTATATATGATTTTGTTTTATTTCTTAGTTTGTCATCCATCATAGAGCTGGACTCTTTCTGAATGAGTTATTTAATTCATGAAACAAAAGTAAATTTATCTTCCGAGGCATCATCTTACTTGTCGTGATTTAATGCGCAGAGAGAGATAACTAGCTTCAATAAAGAGGTTGGATGTTTTTTTTATTGTTCATTTTTTTAATTTAATCCCCCCTGGTGTTTTTTTAGCATGAAGAGTAAATTAAGTGCACTTAATTGGATGTAACTGCTGGAGATGTTATGGGAAAACAAAGTAAAGAAATGAATGCATTTAACACGGCTAAAAAACTAAGAGAGACATTCATCGAACAATTGAAAAAATGTAACTCTGAAGACGACTTAGAAAAGTTTTTAAGCAAATATAACAAAAACAAGCAAAATAGAGAGCCTTCTATAAGTTTAACGTCTCATCATCAATCGCAGATTAGTGTGATGGATGGGGAAATCGAAGAACGGATCAGCAATTTAAGAAAACGCTTCGCACCCGAAGTTTCTATTGAAATAAGTCCAAGCGTTGAACAACATATAGTGGGACCTGCTATAGTAGAAGAAGATGCAATGTTCGCCACGATTCCTGTATTTCCATTAGAGCTTACGAAAGGAAATCACCCTTTCCGCCAAGTGGATGAGCACCAGAAACTTGAAGTGCCTGACGAGGAAGGGAAAGGAAGGGCTCTTGCTTCAACTGTGATTAAAACGCCTGTTAAATCAATTATAAAAAGTGACGAGTTGGTAAGAGACGAGTCTGAAAAACTAAAGCAACTTAAAACAAAACATACCGTAACATTTGCACCTTTAGAACCTAAAAAGGTTTTAGGTGATGATAAGTTGCCTCAAGGAACTGATGTAGATCACAGAATTAGAAGACAACGACTTATTCATATTTTTGATGTCAATGTAAAATTAAGAGCTATTCAGACAAAGCAGAGAATATATGAAGAAAAAGTTAGAAAATATCGGAAAGAAAAAAACCTAAATGAAGAAGAAAAATATCACAGAGCTGCAATTGCCGCAAAAAGTATTTATGTCCAAATACATCAATTAAAAGAGCAATATGTTCGTGATGGCGATGTAGTTTCTTTTAAATCGAACAGTCAAGATGTTCTCGGTGACGATAAAGTCAATGTAAAAACATTACGGACACATCGTGGATGGTGGGAAAAATTCTTAGATGATTTTGTGAGTCTCATCAATACAGGATTGGATCGTGTTGGTTCTTCAATACACATGCCTAAGTTATCACTCTTTAAACCTCTAGCTGATGGAGGCAAGAAAGTTACCGAACTAAATAATGCAATTAATGCGTTAAATATATAGTTTTATTTTCCTAATAAACAGGGAGTCTGGGTTTAATTCCCTCCACCCAGGCTTCATTTTTTACCTACCCGAATAATATGATATTGTGTTACCATGCTTTATTGTTTTTGCTCTTCCAGAATATTCCTATTATTCTTGAGGATATTGTTCAATAAATATGACTATGGTACAAAACAGCGCGCAAATCACTTTCGATAAGAAACTTGCCACAGTCCACTGTACAGGTCACTGGTCTGTTCTAAAAATTGGGAATTTATTAGAAAAATTCAATGAAAGTGAATTACCAAAAAAACAAAAAGTAATTATTAGCGGCGAAAACATCAGTTATTTTGATAGTGCAGGAGCTTTAACTTTAATTAAATGTATTGATCTGCTCGAACAGCAAGAAAACCAAGTTGAACTGGCTGACTTTACAGAAACCCAACAGCAACTCATCGATTTAATTAAATCAAAAAAAGATGTTTTAGATTATCGTATTCCTTCTCCAGATAAAAAAAATATATTTTATCAATTAGGTAAAGAATCGGAGAATAAATTCCGACAAGCAGAGGGTCTTGTTGCTATAATTGGTGATTTAGCTACTAAATTATTCGAAGCATTTAGTAATTGGCGCCGATTTCAATTACCTAGCATTATCGCAAATGTACATACTACAGGTGTAACTGCTTTACCCATCCTTGCTTTGCTTTCTTTTTTAATTGGTGTCGTTTTGGCCTATCAGATGGGATTGCAATTACAAACATATGGGGCTAACAGTTTCATTGCCTATTTATCAGGTATGGCTATTTTTCGTGAATTTGCACCCTTGATTACAGCCATTATTGTTGCTGGGCGTACCAGTTCAGCATTTACTGCACAAATTGGCAGTATGAAACTGAATGAAGAAGTGGATGCACTTTTAACTATGGGGCTGTCTCCTACGGAATTATTAGTACTTCCTAAAGTGCTTGGATTATTGATCGCATTTCCTTTATTGATTTTTTGGTCTGATGTTTTTAGTATTTTAGGGGCGATGATTATGGCTAATAATATGCTGGGCATTACCTTCATCGATTTCTTGCAACGATTGAAAGATTCTGTGGGAATTTCACAATTGAATTTGGGCTTATATAAAGCACCCGCATTTGCAATGTTAATTGCCCTGGTTGGTTGCTTTCAGGGATTTAGAGTTGAGGCCGGCACGGAAAAAAATATTGGAAGCCAAACTACTAAAAGTGTGGTGCAAGCATTATTTTTAATTATCATTGCTGACGCAATTTATTCAGTCATTTACAGTCGGATGCATTTATAGATGAGTGAACCCATTATCGAAATTAAAGGGCTAAAAAATTCTCTTGGTGGTCAATGGGTACACTCTGATGTGAATTTGACCGTGGAAAAAGGCGAAATTTTAGCCATTATTGGTGGTTCGGGAAGCGGAAAAACAACGATATTACGTAGTTTACTGATGTTACTGAAGCCTACAGCAGGTACCATTAAAATTTTTGGCCAAGACATTAGTCATCTCGATATGGAACAATCTTT
Source organism: Legionella stuttgartensis (assembly GCF_977063405.2). Lineage (NCBI taxonomy): Bacteria > Pseudomonadati > Pseudomonadota > Gammaproteobacteria > Legionellales > Legionellaceae > Legionella > Legionella stuttgartensis. The sequence continues at coordinate 634,453 of NZ_CDRUHA020000022.1, read as the reverse complement.
TTTGCTCCGTCGTCGATGGGGGATGCTTTTTCAGCACAGTGCGTTATTTTCATCCATGAATGTAGTGGAAAATGTTATGTTTCCTATGAGAGAATTCACTAGCCTCGATCCTAAATTTATGTATGAATTGGCTTTGTTAAAAATCGCTTTAGTGGGGTTACCTAAAGAAGCAGCAGGTAAGTTACCTTCAGAATTGAGTGGAGGAATGCAAAGAAGAGCAGCTGCAGCGCGTGCCATTGCAATGGATCCGGAATTGTTGTTTTTGGATGAGCCCACTACAGGCTTGGACCCACTGAGTGCACGACTTTTCGATGAGTTGATTGTGTTTTTAAGAGATTCTTTAAAACTCACTATAGTCATGGTGAGTCATGATATAGAATCTTTAAAACGGACGACAGATCGCGTGGCTTTTATTGGTGATGGAAAAATTTTAAGTGTTGAGCCGATTAATGATTTAATGAAAAATAAGAATAAAATAATTGCTGGTTATTTTAGTAAAATGTAATCTAGAGCCTCCCAACATTCATTGTATAATAGGCACTAAGCATAACTGGAGACAGAATACTTGGAAGCGAAAACCAATTACACCATTGTAGGTGTAGTCGTACTTATATTGCTGGTAGGTTTAGTGGCTACAATGCTGTGGTTGTCAGTTGGTTTTAGTCAAAAAAAATATATTACTTATACCGTTTTTATGCATGAGGCGGCATCTGGTCTGACTCAGGATGCTCCCGTGAAATACAATGGAGTACAAGTGGGGCATGTAAAGGAAATAAAATTAAATCAAAGCGACCCAAGACAAGTTGAAATCTTGTTAGATATTGAAGAAGGAACACCGATTACGACAAGTACATATGCCACGTTAAATTCCCAAGGGATCACTGGCGTTACTTATATTGGTTTGAGTGCAAGCACTTCAGATCTGACGCCAATCCAAAAAATGCCAGGTGAGCCCTATCCAGTTATTCCTTCAAAACCTTCTGTTTTTACTCAATTAGATGGCATTTTAAAGAGAGTATCTGAGGATGTAGACTCTGTAAGTACCGAAGCAAAGCGTATTTTTAATGAAGAAAATGCAAAACATGTAAGCCATATCTTAACTAATATTGATCATTTTTCTAAAGACCTTGCGCGCAATGGTAAGAATGTTAATGTTTTAATGGATAATCTTGCCAAAACAAGCCGAGATTTCCCGCATATGCTGGAAGAACTCAGAGTGGGAATATCTAAATTTAATACAATGGCAGAAAGTTTAAGTAAAGCTGGGAACAGTGTATCAAAAACTATGGGTACAGGAAAAAATGCTATCGATAAAATTTCTGAAGAAGCACTCCCACCTGCTGTAATCTTATTACGAAGATTGAATGCAATTTCTGCAAATTTGGAAAAGGTGAGCAGTGAACTGCGACAAAACCCTGCTGTGGTTATTCGTGGAAGTAAACCGCCAAAACCTGGGCCTGGAGAATAATAAATGAATAAGTGGACTGTGTTTCTCGTGGGTTTAAGTACAGCGGTACTGAGTGGTTGCTCAGCAGTTAAAGTCTCTGTAAAAAACCAGTATCAATTGAGTGCATATAGCACAAAGCAGTTGGTTAAAGAACCGATGCCTATTACTTTATTGGTTACGCCACCTGATGCCGCTGCAGGATATCAAACAGAGCAAATGCTCTATAGCAAAAAGCCTTATGAACTTGAACCTTTTGCAAAAAATGCCTGGGTAAATCCACCAGCAGATATGCTTTATCCCCTAATCCTACAAAGCTTGCAACGAACAAATCTGTTTAAAGCGGTTACATCTAATGCGTATACTTTAGGTGTAAATTATCGATTAGATACCCAATTGCTTGCTCTTGAGCAGAACTTTCTTAAAAAACCAAGTGTACTTGAGTTTTCAGGAAAAATGGTTTTAACCCATGTAAGTGATAACAAAGTATTGGCTTCAAAAATTGTCAATTTACAAATTCCATGCCCAAGTGATACGCCTTACGGTGGTGTAATCGCAGCGAATAAAGCAACGCGACAATTTACTGCGATCTTAGCCCATTTTGTTGTATCTCATATCGAACATTAACGGATTTGCTTCGAGTAGATTGTATCTATAAAAGCGTCACAGTGTAGTGAGGGATCTCCAGAAGACTGGGTATGAATAAAATCAGGAGATTCTTTTGTCGCAAATACCTCAGGATGAGGTGGTCGTTAATGCCCCGTAGTTACTGCAAGCAACCTTTTAGTGAAAACTTATCTTGTTTTTAAAGGGAGTATCTAGGACTTGGGATTGAATTGGTTTAATTAGTTATTGTAGCCAAAAAATAAAAAGAATTGTACAATGTGCCCCCATGAGCCCTGTATGGGAACTTTGAAATTTGTCAATAATAAAAAGAACGAAGGAGATTGAGGATGAAAGCCGGATCACTATGTAAATTAGGTCTGCTTGTAGCGAGTGCCGTTTTAGTTGCTGCGTGCTCCAAAGCACCAGGTAGTGCGGATGGGGTAGGGGTGACTGATGCCGAAGCATCTGCCCAAGGTTTAGGACAATTTACTCATTTTGCTGGTCAAGAACCAGGTGAATCTTATACAACTAAGGCACCTCATAATCAATTGTATTTGTTCTCATATGATGACAGTAACTTAGCTCCCAAATATTTACCATCTGTTAATGCTCAGGCAGAATACTTGAAAACTCATCCGGGTGCTCGTGTATTAATTGCTGGACATACTGACGAGCGTGGTAGTCGTGAATATAACGTAGCTCTTGGTGAGCGTCGTGCAAATACTGTAGCCGACATTTTACGTATGGCTGGTGTTAACAGACAACAAATGCGTGTTGTGAGCTACGGTAAAGAGCGTCCAATTAATTTAGGACATGATGATGCGTCACATGCACAAAATCGACGCGTAGAATTTACTTATGAGGCAACAAGATGATAAATTGCAAAAAACACATTATCGCTACAGGTTTTATGTTCCTGCTACCTTTGACCAGTTGGTCCGTGGCGCCTGTTGTTGATGAGAGTGAAAATTTTGCAATGATTGACCAGCAGGCGTATGAAACGCCTGTTGGCCCTAAGTACGATCAACCACAAATTGACAATGGTCAGTTTGAAGTTGCTCGTAATGAAAATTATACAATAGATAATTCCCAAACTGATGATGAACCTGCGCTTGCTAAAGATGACCAAGCAAATGATTCAAATAATAATGTTACAGACAGCGCTAAGCTAATTGACAAAATCCAAAGTTTGCAGCAAGAAATCCAAGAGCTACGTGGACAATTAGAAGTACAAGCTCATGATTTAAAATTGTTACAGCAACAGCAAGTTGCTTTTTACAAAGATTTAGATTCACGCTTAAGTGGGACTACTTCTGCGAAAGCATCGCCAAATAAACCTTCATTGGATCTTTCAGTAGGTTCAAAGGAACCCGCTACACCTAAGAAAATTGTACCGGCACCTGATGTCCAAGCAAACAAATCAGTTACTACGCCAGTTACAGTACCTGTTTCTACTGCATCCAGAGTAAACCCTGCGGATGAACAAATCAGCTATTTAGCTGCATATGAATTAGTGAAAAATAAACGATATGATGATGCTATAAGTGCTATGAATGTATTCGTTCAAAAATATCCAAGGGGTGGTTATACTGCTAATGCACAATATTGGCTAGGCGAGCTTTATTTAGTTAAAAAAGAGTATTCTCAAGCCATAGGGCATTTTAACGTTGTGTTACAGCAATTTCCCACTTCAAGTAAATCGGCTGCAAGTATGTTAAAGGTTGGCTATGCCTACGCTGAACAAGGTGATAAGCAAGAGGCCAAGAAGTTCCTGCAACAAGTTGTAAGAGCTTATCCTGGTACTCCTACAGCACAATTGGCTAATTCAAAATTACGTACAATATAATTAATGAATTTTTTTATATGTGACTTAGAAATTTGTAAATTTGTAGCCTGGGTAATGCACATCGTAACCCGGGTTTTTTCTATCAAAAATTTCTCGAGTTACCGCTTATGCCTTCACCAGGCTATATTGAAATAGTTTACGGATCCCAAGGAGAAATTATGTATTGGCTAGCTCATGCCCCAGCTAATATTGCTTTGATCAAATATATGGGAAAAAAGGATGATAGCTCGAATAGTCCTGATAATCCTTCATTGTCCTACACGTTAAATGAACTTAAAAGCACAGTTCGACTTGAAAAAGCAAGTTCGAAAAAAGATATTTGGGAACCATTGATTATACCCGGAGGAATTGACCATTTTGTTCTTTCAGCAGAAGGACAAAAAAGGTTTCTTGACCATCTCGCTCGCATAAAAGCATATTTTAATTATGATGGTGGTTTTTTAGTACAGTCTTGTAATAATTTTCCTCACAGTAGTGGAATGGCCAGTTCTGCTTCAAGCTTCGCCGCCTTAACTCGTTGTGCTGTGATTGCTTTGAGTGAATTAACTACTAAACCCACACCTTCTATTAATGAGCAGGCACAGTTAAGCCGATTAGGCTCAGGCTCATCTTGTCGATCTTTTTATTCTCCCTGGGCTTTATGGGATGATCATGAAGTTAAAGCAGTAGATTTACCTTATCCGGAGTTAATCTATCAAGGTGTAATTATTAGCAATAAGAAGAAGGAAGTTCCCTCCAGTGAAGCACATCAGCGAGTAAAGAGCAGTCCTTTTTATGAAACACGCAGTCAAAGGGCAAGGGAGAACTTAAAGCTTTTATTAGAGGCATTAGTGAGTCAAAATTGGACTTCGGCCTATCAGATCTGCTGGCGTGAATTTCAAGATATGCATCGTTTGTTTAATACATGCGAGCAACCTTTTTCATACATGACGGAAAATTGTATTGATTTATTGCATCACTTAGAGAATTTTTGGCATAAAAAAGGCGATGGTCCTATCGTGACTATGGATGCAGGACCGAATATTCATTTGTTGTATCGTTCTGACCAAGCAGAATTGGCACGTGAATTTAAACGTGATTATTTAATAGGCAATTACGATGTTCTTTGATTTTGAAACCACAACTTTTGGCAAATGGATTTTAGCAGGTGAACATGCTGTAGTACGGGGGCATCCAGCTCTTGTATTTCCGATCAAGGAAAAAAAATTAACGTTAACTTATTCTGCTGCTGCAACTTCTTTAGGGGCTGATTATACGGGAAGTAGTGGTGCAGATATGCAGCTTTTATTTTGGAGTGTGTTAGAACATGGCATGCAATTATTGGGACGCTCTTTAAATCAATTAGGTGGTTATTTTCATTTAGATAGCACAATCCCTGTGGGAGCAGGGATGGGGGCTTCAGCAGCGCTTTGTGTGGCAATGAGTCGTTGGTTTTGTGCGCAAAAAATGATTGAACAAAATCAATGTAATGATTTTGCGAAAGAACTAGAGCACTTGTTCCATGGAAAAAGTAGTGGACTTGATGTGGCAGGAGTTGCTGCAGAGAGCGGGGTTTATTTTAAATCGGGAAAAATTACCCCACTTACGCAAAAAATTCGTCCTCAGTTTTTTTTATCTTCATGTAAGCAAATCGGAATTACATCCCATTGTATACATCAGGTCCAGAATTTATGGACTAATAATCCTACATTATCCGAGCAAATTGATACACAAATGGTTGCCGCAGTTGAGGAAGCTAAAAAAGCTTTAGAACTGGGGGGATCAGATGCAATCTCCTCTTTAGCCCAAGCAATTAATAAAGCAGCGGATTGTTTTTATCAATGGAATTTGGTTAGTGAGAGTTTGCAGCAACATATGAATCGATTAACTGCAGAAGGTGCTCTGGCTGTAAAACCTACAGGTTCTGGGGGAGGGGGATTTGTGCTAAGCCTTTGGGACAAACAGCCACCTGCGTCTCTTGAATTGCTGATTGCTTAATAGAAAATTATCTTAACCGTTCGGGTTATGCTTGAATCTTGGGGAGTTGGATTTGAGTTCAGGTTGCCGGAAAATAATGCTGGGGAAACGTAGCATAAATCAGTATGTGCGGCTATCAGTCTACAAATTGATAATAGACTTCGGTCCCTTTAACCATTCCAAGTTCGTAGCGTGCTTGTTCTTCCAGAGCTTGCTCGCCACCTTTCAATTCTCTAATATCTGCTTCAAGTGCTCGATTACGTGTTGCCAGTTTATTGTTTTCTTGTTCGTGAACGGTCAGTTTTTTTTCAAGATCTTGCCATTGAATCAAATTTCCATCGCCCAGCCACAGCTTATGTTGTAAAACAACTAGGGAAACAATCAAAATTATAAACAAAGAGCGCATAGGGTTTGCTTAATTAAAAGGTATCCTTTAACCATTGTATTACCATATCCCAATGTGTAGCAATATGTGCTTGAGGATTTTTTCACATTGGATATTCAAAAACTTAAAATCAGAGAAAATAGTCAAATTTGGGGCAATAGATTCAGATTCACTAACCCGGGTTCCATTGCATTGAACCCAGGCTACAGGGTAATTTAATCAATCAAAAATGTTTACGTAAAATGTTAAGCTCTTCATTTAATTGATCTATTTTTTCTAATAGTTCTAAAGCAAGTGCTACTCCTGGCAGATTAATTCCCAAGTCTTGATGGAGGCGAAAAGCCGACTCAATTTTGCGAAGATCGTTTGGATTTAATTTCAGATGCTCTTTTTTTGTGGTTTTTGTAGAAAATAAACCGTACTCTACCATTTCATGTAATAATTCTTCAGGTATGTGATATCTTTGACATACTTCATTAAATGATATGGTCATTGTTTCTTCAATAAGCACGCCAATTATTGTATTGTCTTGTTTCATGCTTATACTCCCATTTTGTCACGTGGATTAAAAGGCATTACTTGCTCCATTTTTTTATAGAGCTCTGTAGCGGCTTCAGTAGTTGCTGGCGGGGTAATAATCTTTAAAAGGACGTATTGGTGTCCAGGTGTTGTTCCTGGTAACCCACGATTTTTAAGTCTTAATTTTTGCCCTCCTTGAGAGGCAGGTGGAATTTTTAAATCGATTTTTCCTCCTAAGGTAGGAACGACCACTGTTGCACCTAACGCGGCCTCCCAAGGAGTAATAGGAAGTGTGAGGTAGATGTCACCATCCATTAAATCAAAAAGAGGGTGTTTCTCAATTTGAATGGTTAAATAAATATCACCGCGAGGCCCGCCATGAATTCCTGGAGCTCCTTGTCCTGCAAGGCGAATTTGTTGACCTGATTTTACTCCTGGAGGTATTTTCACTTTTAAGGTTTGCATGGAGGCTTTTGATTCGTGGGTAGGAATCTGAATGTTTGTGACAGTTCCTTTAAATGCATCTTCCAGGCTGATATTTATTTTTCCATGATAATCTTGTCCAGCCATCGGTTGTTGGCGATAGCGAGAATGACCGAAAAGATTTTCGAATAAGTCCTCATTAAATTGGCCACTGTAATAATGTTGGGCTTCTTCAGGACGCCAATGTGTCGATCCTTCTTGCTGGTGATACGCTTTGTTTTTTCGATAATTATCATATTCAGCTTTTTTTACTGGGTCTCTTAAAACCTCGTATGCTTCCCCCATTTCTTTAAAGTGCTCTTCTGCATTTGGCTCTTTACTTATATCAGGATGGTATTTCCGAGCCAATTTTCGATATGCCATCTTAATGTCTTTCTCAGAGGCATCCTCACTTACTCCCATTATTTTGTAATAGTCTTTATCCATGTTTTTATACTCAATTTAAAAATCATTTATTTTTGTAACACATATCTTCCCGGAGCGTCAGGTAATGTTTTATCTATTTTAGGTGGTAAGCTCATACCACTACTCGATTGTCTCACTAGCCAGTCATGCCAGGCAATCCACCATGAACCTTTTCGCGATTGGGCAATTTCGAGCCAATGTTCAGGAGAAATATATGTTTCTTCTTTTTTTTGCTCACGAATTAGATAACTCCGTCCCGAATGCCCTGGTTCACTAACTATACCTGCATTATGACCTCCATTCGTAAGAACAAAAGTAATATCTTCTCGTTTAATCAGCGAATGAGTTTTATAAACAGATTTCCAAGGACTCACATGGTCTTTCTCAGTACTGACTACGAATGCAGGCAGTCTGATATTTTCTGGGGCTATATGCTTGCCTTCAATCGTATATTGGCCTTCAGAGAACTCATTCTTGAGAAATAATTTTTCAAGATATTCGCTGTGCATTTTATAAGGCATACGGGTTGTATCTGCGTTCCAAGCAAGTAAGGCGATCATTCCTCTCTGTGTTCCATGCATGTAGTCTTGTACCATTTTAGACCAAATAAGGTCATAGGAGCGCAGCATTTGAAAACTTCCGGCCATGAGTTTGGTATCTAAATAACCTTGCTCCCACATAATATTTTCCAAAAAAGAAACCTGACTGTTATTAATGAACAGTAATAACTCACCTGCCTCAGTAAAATCTCCCTGAGCCGCAAGGAGCGAAAGACTTTTCAGGCGATCGTCACGGTCTTTAGCCATAGTTGCAGCGGTAATCATAGCTAAAGTGCCGCCAATGCAATACCCCATTAAATGAATTTTTGTGTCAGGTATGATGGTTGATATCTTATCAATTGCAGCCATAGCTCCTTGGCGATAATAATCATCAAGAGCTAAATTTCTGTCTTCAGAAGAAGGATTGAGCCAGGAAACAATGAATACCGTGTGACCTTGTTGAACCAGCCAATTCACTAATGAGTTTTCCGGAAGAAGATCAAGAATATAATATTTCATAATCCAGGCAGGAAGGATTAATAAAGGTTCTTTATAGACTTTTTGAGTTTGCGCTTCATATTGAATGAGCTCAATCAAATGGTTTTTAAATACTACCTTACCCTTTGTTACCGCTACTTGCTTCCCTGGAATAAAGTGTTCAACTCCGGCTGGAGGAGTGCCGGTTAATTTCTCAACCAGGTCTTGTAGGCCTAATTGTGTTCCACGAATTAGATTTTCTCCATAGGAATTTAGTGTTTCTTGCAATAAATCAGGATTGGTCCAAACAAAATTGGAAGGGGATAGTGCATCTAGGAGTTGCTTTATTGTGAATGACATAATTCGTCGATTGGGTTCATTTAATCCTGGAATTTCACTTGCAGCTTTTAAAGACCACTCTTCAATTTGTAAAAATTGTTCCGCCCATAAACGCCATGGATAGAGACTCCAGTTGTCTGTATGAAATCGCACATCATTACCCTTGCCCGGTTTATCGTGATTTATGAGGCGTTCAGTAAAATCAGAGAAATTCAGTAAAGGATAAAGGTTTAATTTTAAGAAAGTCCCAGGGGCTTGTAACAGTTGGACTCCCCATGAAAAATATGAGGTTGCTATGGAAGCAGGACTGATGCTTGCAGTAAATTTTCCCAGATTGGCTTGATAATACTTATCCATTAAATTAAAAAAGTCATATGCAATATCGGAAGATTTCTCTTTGGAGTCTGGGCCTGCAATTCGTCCTTTTATTTCTTTTATTTTTTGTGATGGTTTCATTTTTTTCGAAACAACCTTTGCCATTTTTTTCATGGTTTCAGTTCTTATCACCGTTATTGTTATGAAATAGTATAGTCTCTTGGATATTTATTTGTATATTAATCAGTTAAAGTACATACTATCCACATGCTTGTGGATGAAGTCATGAGTTGTATTCCTGTAATTCAGGACTCTTTTCTAGGTTGACTTAGTTTAGTTTGAGCTACGGTTTCTTATTGCTGAGAACTGTAGATAGATATTAACAACTACATGAAGTATCCCAGTACCGTTTGAATTTATTTTGGAGACCTTTATGCAAAAGTACGTACTAAATATCCTGGTTGTTTTTGTTTTATTTTCATTGATTGGTTGTCAGTCGAACCAGGCAACATCTAATATATTTAGGTCGTTTACACCGATGGCTACTCCAGGAGCAGATTTAACACAAAGCGTGCAGGAAGCTTTAATGCGAAATGATGATCTGGCTGTGTCCCAAGTGCATGTTCAAACAAGGCAAGATGTTGTGATTCTTTCTGGATATGTTAAAAAAATTAGGCTCAGTGATACCGCTGAACAAATAGCGCGTCAGGTACCAGGCGTACGTGGTGTAGAAAATCATATAATTGTCCGACAATAGACCCTTAAAGCGCTCCATTTGTACTATATTTATAAAATAGGTTAAGTATATTCAAATGGAGAATAACATGGCTGACCTAATCCATAATGCCTTGCCAGTACCAAAGCGAAAAATTATTTTTATCCACCCAGAAGATTCTGTAAGAAAAAGTATTGATATGATGACGGAATATGATATCGGTGCATTGGTTGTAGTAGATAACGACAATCAATTAATAGGTATAGTAAGCGAGCGCGACATAGTGCGTTCTTGCTTGCACAAATGCATTGATCTTGATACAGGAAAAGTTGCCGATGTGGTGCATAGAGATATTACTATACTTAGCCCTAATGATGTTGTAGAAAAAGCAATGCAAGCTATGACTGCAACTAAAAGAAGGCATGTGTTAATTCGTGATGAGAATGGTGAATTTGTTGCTATTTTATCAATAGGTGATTTGCTTTATCATCTATTGGAAGATAAGGCTCGTGTGATAGAGCAATTAGAAAATTATATTCATACCTATTAAAAGAGTTTTTTAGGATGATATAGTATCCTTTTTAATGCACTTATGAATCCTATGAAAACTGCTTTCAAATTGCTGCTAACGTTCTTCATTTTTCAAGCGACGGTGTGGGCTGCTGAATTATCGCCCACATGGTATTCCAAGACAGATAATAAGGTGATCATCAATGTAGAAATGTTTCTATCGACCACCTGTCCCCATTGTCAGAAGGCTGATGCATTTTTCCATGAAATGGAAACAAAATATCCGGATCTGCATATTCAACGATATTATATTGATCAGGATAAAGATTCATTAGGTCGTTTTTATCAATTATTAAGCGCACAGCAGATGGATGATTTTGCTGTTCCATCTATCTTTATTTGTAATTCGCGTTGGGTTGGTTTTGATTCAGCTGAAACTACTGGCAAAGATTTATTGCAAGCGATTAATTATTGTAAGAAGCAAATTGAACATAAAGGTGAATTAACTCTTGAAACGGTTAATACTCTGCGTCATTTGGCCAATGCAAACCGATTTATTACGGGATTGGTAGAGAAACCGTCAAGACTTCAATTTACAACCACAATTGCGTTTATGGATTCTTTTACTCCATGTGCATTTTTTTGTTTTGCGGGATTTCTTGCTTTTCTTTTAATCGAGACTCAGAGGAAAAAACAACTGATTGCAGCACTTTTATATGCCTCTTCTGTGGCAATAGTCCATTATTTTCAACAAGTTTATCCCAGTACTTTTTTTGAATTGTTGCCTTGGATGCATATTCCTGCGGTATTCTTGGGTTTAATGACGATTTATTTTGTTGGGCAATATTATAAAAAACAGTATTCTAAAACTTTGTATTTTTCATTGGCTTTTTTATTAGGGCTGATCACTACAATTTATCAGCAAACCTGTGTGATGAATTGGTCTACAATTTTTGAACAATGGCTGAATGATCAGCATTTACCCAGTTGGCAAGCTAGTTTGTATCAATTGCTGTATCAAGGAGTATACATACTCCCTCTAATCTTGATTCTACTTATTTATTTTCTCTTGTGTAAGATCAATCGCTTTGCCGCATTAAGAACAAAGTTAGCTACTATTGGTCTTTTATTTTTACTTGCTATTGCTGTAAGTTTAGTGGTGTATCCCTTTGTATTGTCTAATTTGGGAGTCTCAATTGTGCTTTTATTTATCTTGATGATTGTTGGTAACTTTTTAAATTTGACTTGATCTTACTTTGATGATTTGGGATCATCATCTCTCTTTGTTTGTAATTGCTCAGCGTTCATTAAATGTGTACTCGGATGGTTGGATTTGCTCGCAAGATGCGTGAAATACGACCGTTCGCTGGAAAAGCCGAGCACTTACCCTTGTTTTTCAGGTGATAACATGAGCAAGCCCATTAATATTCCCGTTGTTGTAGAGAGCGGAAAAAAATATAAAACATCTCATGGCGTGACAGCAATTAAAGATGGCGTAAAACCAACAGGGCTAGCCTATGAGCGTTTACCTAAACCTAAATGGCTGCGTGTAGTGAATCATACTACCCCTGAATACCATCAAGTAAAAGAGCAGGTACAAAAACACCGTTTGGCGACAGTTTGCGAGGAGGCAAAATGTCCTAATATTTCTGAATGTTGGTCGCATGGTACTGCTACGATTATGTTAATGGGAGCTGTATGTACTCGTGCATGTCGTTTTTGCGCAGTAGATACTGGTAATCCTCATGGTTGGTTGGATTTGCAAGAACCAGAAAATACAGCCAATACAGTAGCCTTAATGAATTTAGATTATGTCGTTTTAACTTCAGTAAACAGAGATGATTTATCTGATGGTGGCGCAAATCATTATGCACAAACTATTCGTGCAATTAAACAACGCTCTCCAAAAACTAAAGTAGAAGCATTAACCCCTGATTTTCAAGGTGTAGAAAAAGTTATTGCCGTATTATTGGATAGTGGCGTTGATGTATTTGCACAAAATGTTGAAACGGTCGAACGTTTGACGCATCCAGTACGTGACAATAGAGCCGGGTATGCGCAAACATTAAACGTTCTTGCATTTGCCAAACGCTATAGACCGGACGTTTTGACTAAAACTAGCTTGATGTTGGGTTTAGGTGAAACGGATGAGGAAATTATCCAAACAATGGATGACTTGCGTGCCCATAATGTGGATATTCTTACCCTTGGACAATATTTGCAACCCACAAGAAACCATTTACCCATCGCGCGTTATGTGACTCCCGAAACCTTTGCTGAACTCAGACAGATCGGATTAAAAAAAGGCTTTTTTGAAGTTGCTTCAGGACCTTTAGTTCGCTCAAGTTATCGAGCAGATAGAATATTTAAACAAGATAATTTAGGTTTGGATAATTAATTATTTATAACCCGGGTGAGCTAAACCCGGGAAATAATTTCTCCCAGGTTCAATTTAATCAATAAAGTTTATCCCTTTACAACTTAATGGACAGAGAGCTAGTGCTTATCGTTTCATCTTGACGTAGTTGATGTTCATTCAATTGATGTTGTATAAAGCTGACAACTTTATCAGCAATCGCTTGACTATAAGCTGTTACTTTCTTCTCCTCTTTAGGATTCTTGAGTTTAACTTCTGCTAAGCCAACCGCTAGTTTATCAGCCCAGTCTTTGCATATGTAAAAGTTATCATCCACTTTTGACAGTTGAGCGACATATTGGCTATGAGTTTTATTAAATACTTTATAGATTTGATTTATCGTTTCGATGGTAACTTTGTTAACAATCTCAGGTATTAGTTCATTTTTACGACTGCTCGTTATTTGTTGGTCTAATAGAGTGTGTATTAATGTTTTAAAGGAATGAAAATTCATGATCTCAGGTGCATTAACACTTAATAAGGAATTTAATTGAGTGCTTAATTCAGCATTTGAGTCTTCTACTTTCCCGGACTCAATAATCAATAGAGTAATCGTATTTAATCGTGTACTAATGGCTTCAACGATTTCCTTAGGCTGTTTGAGTACGAACTCGCGGAACGAAGTTATTTCGGGCAAAACTTTTACTTCTTTATCACGAAGTGCAAGAGCAGGAGATAATTCTGGCTTAATTAATATATTGAACTTTATCAGCATTAATTCAGCACGCAAAGTACGGGCTTGCTCTATGGCATAATTGAGTAATGCTGCACCTAACTTCGGTGGTTCTTTAGTTTCAAACTCTGTAGGCTTATTATTGAGAGGAGCATTAAGCATTGCTTCAAGCACTGCATTTTGAAGATAATGAAAAACCAGCTCTCTGTTCACCTGAATATTTTCGTCGGAATACCAATCAGTATAGATTGGATCAAGCATCTTCAATAAAGCGCGGATTTCTTTGATTACTTTGGATTTCAAAGGATAAAGGTAACCATTTTTTTCATACTGCACCATAACATTAAATGACATTGCAGATCTTAAGAATTTCGCTCCTCGTGCTTTTGCATCACTGTTGGTTTTATCTTCGAAGTAATTTTCGTAGGCAACTGTATCACCCCATAAAGCACACGTAGAATGATCATTTTTTATCAATTCATCCAATGTAATATGTGTATAAGCGGGGAGAGTTGTATTGCTTAAGCTTAAGCTGCGTCTGACGGGTTTCGAAGTGGAAGCTCCACCATCCAACATTTTATTTTTTTGTTCCAGGAAAAAAAGACTTTTTTGTCGTGTAATATTGGTTTTAGGGGCAGTGATGGTTTCCTTTACTTCGCAAAGATGATCGACGCTTAGGTATGCCTTGTCAAAAATTTTGACATCTTTAATGAGTATTTCGCCTTTGTCATATGTAATCCCAGGAAATTTTTTAAATAGATCAAAAGACATTTTAGGCATTAATTGAGCTTGGTTGTCCTTTTTTATGCAATAAAGCAAGCATGTGGCTTGGTTGGTTTTTTCATTCAATTCCCAAACAATTGGGTTACCTTCGAATTTAATCTCTGGAAAATAAATCTTCATATGAAATGTACTCTAGTTAAAAAACGCATGGTACGAATTACGTACTTAACAAGCAAGCACATCTTTATATTTTTAAATTAAAACAAGAGATTATATGCGGGTATTTAATATTAAATAAAATACTAGGGGTTGTTTACAATTTAGCCTCACATCTTACGTGCCGCGACTTGTTCGCGACACGTAGAGCGATGGCCCTGGGTACATTAATGAATTTTAATCGATGATATCAATAAGAATGGGCATTTTTGTATCTTAAGCGGATGCCAAGTCTCTGCTAGGCATCTTATAGGGTAGCTTTTTAAATTTGTTTCATTGGATGTTTGCGTACCTTTTAACCTAAAATAACGCCTCTTTTTTTCATTATTTTTTGTAAAATATAGGCGAAAAGATACATGATGATACCCAGCCCCATAGCGCATAAACCGAGAACCAAATAATAGTTTTGATAATAGGGCAGACTTTCTATAGGCGAATGAATTGTATTAGGAATTGCCACCCAGGCTGCAATTCTTCCTGAGATAGCATGTGCTAACGAACTGGCGAGATACCATACCCCCATAGCAAAGGCAATTGAGTTTTTATCACAATAAAGTCCTACCATGCTTAAACCAATTGCACTGACCCATAATTCAGCAATAGAAATGAGAATATAGGTTAAAGCAATATAGTTGCCGTTAATTATTCCAGTAGTAGTGGTAGAAGCAGCGAAGGACATAACTAAAAGAGCAATGCCTGCAAGCGCTGTACCTGCTGCAAATTGATAGGGAATGGTAAAGTGTGGAAATATTTTATAGAACCGCGGTAATTGGCTACCAATAGCTAATATAAGTAATGGATTTAATATTTGATAATGCGCTGGCGAAACGGTTAAACCAAATAAATTATGGTCAGAATTATTTTCAGCAAATAAAATTAAAGTGCTATTCATTTGGTTGTAAATAACAAAAAAAACAACGGCCTCCACGATGAGCAGCAACGCGACCATTTGTTTGTCACGTACAATACCGTGCAGAGTAAGCGTTTTTCTTAAAAACCATACAATTCCGATACCACACCCAGTGGCAATAATTGTGCTGGCGATGTAAACATGGGAATAGGCAAATAAGGTTAGCGTATAAATAGTGGCGATATACGCGATTAAACGAACTATGCCTGATTTGGAAAATTTAGATTGGTCTTTACCCCAAATGACATTTTCATAAATGGAATAGCGCTTTGCAAAATTTAAAGCGGCTATTGATTTTCCTACAAAGGTCAAGGTAAGAATAGAAAGCGGTCCATAACGGCTTTCAAAGAGTAGGGGCGCAATTAAAGTAGCTAATAATGCTCCTACATTAATTGCTATGTAATAGTAAGTCATCGCCGATTTTGCCTTAATAGCATCATCGGAATAAATATGCGAGACCATGCTTGAAGAGGTTCCCATTAAAAGAGAGTTAGTCGCAGGAATAAATGCATATGCGGCAATAAAAAAAGTATCTCCTAGAGAGCTAACGGTGTATCCACTAAGCATAATCAGTAAATAGGCAATGGCTAATAAAATACTTCCAAGAAGTATGGACCTTCTAATTCCTACCACCGTATCTGCCATATACCCACCTAACATGGGCATCAAATAACCCATTGCATGGGCTACGCCAATAAAAGCATAGGCTTTGGCTTGGCTATATCCTAAACCTTGAGACCATACCGGACGGGTTAAAAACAAAACTAAAATGGTGTTTAGTGCATATACAGAGAATTGGCTCCAGAAGGTAATAAATATGATGTTATTGGCTTGTTTTTGTCGGAGAGCCAATTCAGGTAAATAATTCTTCACTTCTTGAGAAATCATTTTTCCTACCCCACTACCCAAAGATAATTACCAGATTATCATTTTCTAGCAAGAACGACATCAATTATGTGAGTATCATGATAAGGAAAAGTGAATATTTTGCTAAACAGGCGCTTAAGTCTTTGAATTAAAAATATTTTTGGCAACATCCTGATGGACAAAGTGTTGAGAAACCACGTTCCTTCAATACCAAAAAGGGCTAATTCATCAATATTATTTAGAGTGATAGGTATTTCTAGACGTTGGTGAGCGATGACTTCAAATTGGTGTTGCTTGAATGCATGCATCAACTCATTATTATTCGCAGCAACAGTGGTGTTTTTTACAATGGACTTGTAATAATGGCCTACAACACTGCTTAAAACGGAGTCCTCTGTAATAAATTCGGCGAGACGTTGCTGAGCGACCGGAAATGAATCATAGGTTGTTGTAATCATAGAAAAATGACCATTTGCTCGGGTTAGTAGTTTGGCCTCGTGAAATAAAACTTTAATCGGAATATAAGCATTAATAAAGTGAGCCAGAATTAAGTCTTGGCTATGAGGTGGTAAGAACTTACTTGCTTGCGCAGCACTACCTTCTATGGTGATAAGCGGTAATTTTTCACGGGCATGCTTTAACATCTCTGCAGAAACATCAATTCCTGTGAATTCTGCCTGCGGCATAATTTGTTCTAGTTTTTTTAGAAATGCACCATCACCAACCCCCAAATCAAGAATTTTATAATGAGGTTTCATTCCCAAATAAAAGTGCTTCATTTGTTCAATTGCTACTTGATGACTCTGGCTAATTGCACCAAAACGATTAGCCATGGCATAGTTTTCAGTGTTGTCGTTGTACATGGCCTTCAAGGACATGCAAAGTTTCCTGTTTAATAATGTTTGGTAAGTATATCCCTAAATGAAGGAAATTTGCGACTGGTGATCAATGAAAAATTAATTAATTCATTTTTTCTGACTTATAAACATTTATTTTTTGAGATTATATTTTAATCTGTTTTTCCCAAAATTGACCATGTTATTTATCCTGGTTTGGAGGCCAAATAGCCTCTCTCCTCAGAATAAATAATTCACAAGTGTAGGTGCTCTTTCTCATCAATTGGGTGATCTTATTGTCTCAAGATGAACAAGAACAAAAATTTTTTGCACGAAACCGGGTAAAAAGAGATAATTTAACCGTTTTCTTAATACTCTGTTAATAATCACAGTGTAAAATTAAATTCGTATAACAAATATTTTTTTGTTTTTAGTCGTTTTTTGGCTATCAAGAATACCATGGATAGCGTTCTGTGGAGGAATAGGTAGCTGCTTTGTTAGGGAGATTTTTATGTTAATTTTGACTCGGCGTATCGGTGAAACCTTAATTATTGGTGATGATGTTAATATTACCGTGTTAGGTGTGAAAGGTAACCAAGTTCGCTTAGGTATTAATGCACCTAAAGATGTATCTGTCCATCGTGAAGAAATTTATTTGCGCATACAACAAGAAAAACAATCAGACGAGTCTGAAGAAGCAGTATAATCGATTTCCTCGCAGTTCATCCAGTTCCGAGCACTTGAAAATGCTCGGGACGAACCCTTAATTTTTCTTTAATCTCCTTCATATTTAATAATTCTTTATCATTGTTCATGAAGCGATGTATCTCCTGATGAGAGAAAATATGTAGTTCCTGCTTCATCTTGCAGTATTAATTGTCCTAGCTGATTAATTCCACAAGCAATTCCAGATAGAGTATCTAAGGATTGAGTTACTTTAATTTTTTTTCCAAACAGATAATCCGATTTATTCCATTCATCCATAAAAGAGTTTAGGTCATGTTGAATAAATTTGGTTAAATAGTGTTCCAAGTTGATAATCAGCTTTGCAATGAGCACATTACGATCAAAATATTGTTTGGTTATTTCATATAATGAACACCAGGGTTTGTCAGGAAGAGGATGGTTTTGTGTATCCGTATTAACATTTAAACCAATACCTATGATGACTTGAATACTACCGTTGGATTCAGCCAATATTTCAATCAAACTACCGCATAACTTTTTGTGAGTCCACAAAATATCATTTGGCCATTTAATTTTGATGTTAGATGAGATATCTAATTCATTAAGTGTTGCCACTATGGCCAAACTGGTTACCAAGCTTAATCCTGAAAGTTTGGTAAAGTCGTAGTTAAGATTCCAACGACTTGAGCAATAAATATTTTCTCCAAATGGTGAGTGCCAGTGACGGCCAAATCGACCTCTCCCTTGGGTTTGAATTTCAGCGCAACAAATATCTACACCATTTGTAGGAGGCAAATCTTTAAGATAACGATTTGTAGAGTCAATGGAAGTCGCAACATGCACATTGAATGGAGTCATTTTTTTTTGTAACGTGAGATGCTCCATAATGTGTTGTTGATTTAATAAAATCAGCGGGCTAGTGAGTTGATATCCTTGATGTCGTATCCTTTTTATAGGGATCCCTGCTTCAATTAACTGATTAATTTGTTTCCATATTGCTGAGCGGGTAATACCTATAGTTGCTCCCAATTCAGAACCACTATGACAGGTTCCATCGCCAAGCAACTGTAATAATGTGAGCTGTGAAGGAGTGAAGTGCATTGATGTAAACCTAAAAAATCAAATTATTATTTTGTTGTAGATGAATAAATCCATGTCTGATTTCTCTTACGGTAGGGTGATGACATAACGCACCACTGCACGCAACTTCAGGCATGAAAGAGCGTAATTGCCAAGTCATATTATGTAAGGGATCATTCACCAATTGTTTGGTTGGCATGGAGATGGGGACACTAAAATTTTTGGTTGGGTAGGAAAGTCCTAAGCCACAGGCTTTAATAAAGGCTTCTTTTTGTGCCCAAACGTGAAAGAAAACAGCGGGTTTTAGAGCAGGGGGTACTTTAATAAACTCTTCATATTCTTGATCAGAAAACAAATTTTTCGCAATTCCTTCATAAGGACGAGCTGAATATTGTTCTATATCTACGCCCATGGGAAAGTTTTTTCCCACTGCAAGGAGTGCCAAATCTCCAGTATGGCTGATATTAAATTGCAACTTTGTAGCATTAATGACCTCGGGCTTCCCGTGAGCATTATAGGTGAACTCCAGTTGTTCCGCTGAAGTATTTAGATAATTTGCTAAGATGATTCTCATAGTTGCTCTGGCAGTAGAGAAACGGCGTTTATGTCTGCTGAAATAAAATCGTTCTGCACGCGCTTGCTCATCCCGATTTAAGAGTTCATATGCATTTTTTAATTCATGAGTTAAAGAAAATTGCCAAAGATCAATTCGAGCTTCGTTTAAGACGCAGTTTTCTGTATTTAAAGGGGTGAATCCAGTAATGATCATATGCTTTGTTTGAATCTGGCATCAATTGTCGGTTAAGGTTATCATATACCATGATATTTAATTCACCAAAGAGTATTCAATGAGCCGACAATTTTTGGATTTTGAGCAACCCATCGAAGAGTTGAATCAAAAAATTGAAGCACTTCGCATGATAGGTCATGATAACGAAGTGAATTTAAGTGATGAAATAGCGCGACTTCAAGCAAAATGTTCTGAGCTAACGTCACAAGTTTTTTCAAACCTAGAACCTTGGCAAGTTGCACAAATGGCAAGGCATCCGCTTAGACCACAAACAACAGATTATATCGAACGTATTTTTACTGATTTCCAGGAATTGCATGGCGACAGAAGTTGTTCTTCAGCCCCTGCAATTATCGGAGGCTTAGCGCGTTTGAATGGTGAACCTGTGATGGTACTTGGTCATCAGAAAGGTAAACGGACTAAAGAAAAAGTATACCGTAATTTTGGTATGGCTCGCCCAGAGGAATATCGAAAAGCTTTACGTTTGATGAATATGGCTGAAAAATTCAAATTGCCTGTTTTTACATTTATTGATACTGCAGGAGCATATCCAGGAATCGGTGCTGAAGAACGCAATCAATCTGAAGCAATCGCGCGTAATCTTTTTGTAATGTCACGTCTTCAAACGCCAATTATCTGTGTGGTAACTGGAGAGGCTGGATCTGGAGGTGCATTAGCAATTGGGGTTGGAGATCGTATATTAATGCTCCAGTTTGGCATTTATTCAGTAATTTCTCCTGAAGGTTGTGCTTCGATTCTTTGGAAGGATGCATCTAAAGCAAGTGAAGCTGCACGAGCGATGAGAATCACCGCAGATAAGATTCTGGAAAATAAATTAATTGATCTGATAGTGCCTGAGCCCTTAGGTGGTGCTCACCGTAATGTCGATGACATGGCTGCACGATTAAAGGATCTTTTAGTAAACGAATTACGTACCCTAAAGAAGTTGCCTTTAGATCAATTGGTCGAAAAACGATATCAAAAATTTATGGCTATGGGAGCAATCGATTAAACCTTTATTAAGTGCCGAGTGGTTTTCTTGCCTGAGTCATTTTAATAAATTAATTGTGGGTTTTAGTGGTGGGCTTGACTCAACTGTGCTGTTGCATGTTCTTGCTTCCCACTCGACTTTGCTTGCAAAATTGGTTGCTGTGCATGTAAATCATGGTATTAGTGCTAATGCTTCTCTTTGGCAAGTACACTGCCAACAGTTTTGTCAGGATTTGGGTATTCATTTAATTACCCGGTCAGTTCAATTTGATCGTTCGGCGAATGTTGAAGAGGGGGCTCGAATTGCACGTTATGCAGTTTTTTCTTCTTTAATGACAGAACAAGATTGCTTAATTTTAGGACATCATCTAGACGACCAAGCAGAAACAGTACTTCTACAACTATTTCGCGGGACTGGAGTCGATGGGCTGGCTGCTATGGTTGATTTGAATCAACTTGAAGTAGGAACCATTGCCAGGCCTTTTTTAAGCCATTCCCGTGAGCAATTGGAGCATTATGCTGCATTGCATCAATTAAGTTGGATTAACGATGAGAGCAATCAAGATATCAGCTATTCCCGCAATTACCTACGTCAGCAAATTATTCCTTTGTTGCAAAGAAAATGGCCTGGAGTTGTAGGTAATATTGCAAGAACAGCGCTGCATTGCCAACAGGCGAAACGTAATCTAGATGTACTGGCGGCGCAAGATATGGTCTTGAAAGAGAACCAAGAGGCATTAACAAGCAATTCTTTATTGGTCACTCCATTACACAAACTCTGCCGTGATCGTATTGCAAATATACTCAGGGTTTGGTTGAAAAATAATCAAGTCCAGCTGCCTTCAGCTGCTACTTTTGAACGCTTGATTGATGAAGTGATTTTCGCGAGTCACGATGCGGTTCCTGAAGTGAGTTGGGGGGATGTAATCGTACGTCGTTATCAAAAACATTTATATTTAGATAAACAAAATGCCAGCACTTTAACGTCATGTATTGAGTGGTCTACGTTTCCTTTGCCTTTACTCATACCCAATGCAGGCATTAATTTATTGGCGAAAAAAAACAGTCAGGGATTAGTAATTCCTCCTGATACAAAAATATTTGTCCGATTTAGACAAGGAGGCGAAGAGTTTTTTTGGCATGGGCAGACCAAGCGGTTAAAAAAATTATTCCAAGAATGGGGAATCCCACCCTGGTTGAGGGAGCACGTTCCATTGGTTTATTTTAATGATAAGCTTGCAGCGGTGGTAGGTTATGCAATGAGCGATTTATTTTTTTCTAAAGAGCACTCGGATGCTTGGATATTTGTTAACTGATAGTATAGGTTGCCAGAACTCGATTTTAGGTGAAAGCGACACCGGTTTCTTTAGTGCTACGTTAGGTTTAGATGAGAATAGAGACTTGAGTGGAGTTGCTGCAAGTCTCTATTTAGATTTAAATTAGAAGCCGAAACTGGTATTTCCCAAATCAACTCTCTCAATTTGAATAGCATTTGTATCTTGTTCATAAGCTATCTCCATAGCATTGTTCACGTTGTCCCTAATTTCTTGTGCTTGGTTTGTCAAACCTTTTGCTTTGAAAAGGCCATATTGAAGTAAAACCTGTTGGCCGGTTGTGCTCTGTGCTAATGTTTTTTGAGACTTGGAAACAAGATCAAGTTTCCCATCTTCTTTCATCCATTCGCGAGTTATTTTCATTATTATTTTCCTCTGCTTTAAAAAAGAGCGCCATGATACAACACAAAACACAAAACACAAGTATCAATCAATCGAAAAATAAATTTTTTTTCTGGCATTAAATAAAATATTTCGATTTGAGTGAATCTCATTTAGATTAATAAAATAGCCAAAATTCAAAGTGTCCATTATGAAAAGCACATCAGAAATCAAGGAAATGCTCGCCCTTTGTGATACGCCTGCCAATATTTCAGTAGACCTTATGGCATTTTTCTTATATTTAAAAGAAATGAAACGAGTGAAAAAGGAGGGAAAATTTACAACATTCGCAATGAGCACCGATGAGATAGATTTATTAACTGAGCTCATTGAACATATGATTGAATATTCTGATGAAGATAGACGCTTTCAAATTGCTATTTCAAAATGGGATGGAAGTGAACAATTAAATCATTGGTCTTTTTTAGAGTTCAATTTTAAGAGAACCACGAATGCTCCGAGATTGGATATTTTGATTTGTGACCCGCTGGGCTTCGAGCAATCACTTGTTTTAACGAGTTTATTAAGCAGCAGGATGCGATTTGGCAGTTTAAGTGAACGATGCTCGTTAACGGTCTATATTCCTTCAGATACTTTGCAAATTAAAGGTCGTATTTGTGCTTATTTTGCTACCGATAGTATTTCCATGTTATCGAATCAAGACAGTTACTGTCCAATTTATGATTATATGAGCGCTCATCAACAACAGGAAAAAATACGGGCAGCTGTTGAAACGATGCATCGGTTTCGCATGTCTATGGCATGTTGTTTTATGGAAGATGAACTTGACAGTATCTATCAGTTTAATATGGTTATTAGTTCTTTACATGTGCGGCTTTTACGTACGAAACAATCAACTAGTGATTTAGAACGAGAAGTCCGAGACTCCGCATTAAAAGATGAAATTGTAAACGGCAAAGGGGAGACTGCATGGGGGTCTATTGATCGGAACTCATTTTTTGTTAGAGATCGTTTGAATGATGAACAGTACAGGAATATGAGAGTTAATAAGAAAATGGAAAAGTTGGTAGGAGCGACAAGTGAAACATCCTCTACATTAAGTTTAAGTTCTTCAGAGGATGTTCAACAGATCAGTGAAGGAATACAAAGACATCGTATATCCGGTTTAGAAAAATTAATAAAACAAAGCAGTGAACAATGTGGTTTTATTTGTTCTTAACACTCTGGCAAATTAACTGCCAAACCTCCCATAGAGGTTTCTTTATAAATACTTTGCATGTCCATTCCAGTTTGTTTCATCGTTTTGATTACTTTATCTAAAGAAATTTGATGTTGACCATCACCAATAAGAGCCATTCGCGTTGCATTGACTGCTTTTACTGCACCCATCGCGTTCCGCTCAATACATGGTATTTGTACCAAACCTAATACTGGATCGCAGGTCATACCTAAATGATGCTCCATTGCAATTTCAGCAGCATTTTCTACTTGAGCTACGGTACCGCCAAGAACAGCAGTAAGACCTGCTGCAGCCATAGAAGAGGCAACACCTACTTCACCTTGGCATCCTACTTCAGCACCAGAAATGGATGCTCCTTTTTTGTAAAGTATGCCTATCGCAGCGGCTGTAAGAAAATAGGTATATATGTCTTCATGGCTCATTTTATCGTGGGCGCGTTGGCAATATTTAAGTACTGCAGGAATAATGCCCGCCGCACCATTAGTTGGTGCGGTAACGATACGCCCACCAGCCGCATTTTCTTCATTAACGGCCATAGCATAAAGATTTAACCAGTTCATGATATCGGATTGTTCAAAAACGCTTTTCACCCCTTTTTCGTTCATAAGCTTTTTATATAAATCAGGAGCTCGTCTTTTTAAATTAAGCCCTCCAGGTAAAATACCTTCATGCTGGCATCCAGTGGAAATGCAATCATCCATGACTTGGGCAATTGCTAAAATACCAGCATGGATCTCATCTGCGCTACGCCAGGTTTTTTCATTAATTAGCATTAATTCGGCGATGCTTAAGTTATTCTCCTGGCACAGCTCTAAGAGTTGAGTTGCTGTAGCAAAAGGGTATGGAGGTGAATTTGTATCTTCAGTAACTTTGGAAAAGTCTTCTTCAGTAGTGATAAAACCACCACCGATTGAATAGTAAACTTGCGCAATTAACAAACTATCTTGAGCGTCAAAGGCTGAAAAACGCATCCCATTTGAATGTTTGGGCAAGAGCTCTTTTTGTAAAAAAAGAAAATCAGTGGATTCGTTAAAATTAATATTCTTTTTGTCTGCAAGCTTTAACGTATGAGAACTAAGTATTTCATGCATACGAGGCACCATTGATTCAGGAGCTACAGTCTCGGGTGTTTTATTTTCCAACCCATTTAAAATTGCCTTATCTGTACCATGGCCTTTTCCGGTTAAGGCGAGTGAACCATAAAGTTCTATTTTTACTCGTTGAACCTCATTCATGACTTGTCTTTCTTCAAGTAATTTTAAAAAGGCATTAGCAGCAAGCATAGGGCCTACAGTATGAGAACTTGATGGGCCAATTCCAATGGAAAATAAATCAAATACACTGATGTTCATGTGCGTCATCTCTAGTTACAATTAGTGCAAAGTGTAGAGGGATCTTATTTATTTGTCTATTTTAATTATAGTTAACTATTGACTTTGTGATTTGTCATATATTTTTGCTGTGGCTCAATCCGGACCGGAGATATGCATTAAGAGCCTCAAAGCGATAGACTTTATAATATAGTTACAATTAATCGTACTTAAATGCTGGTAATTTCATGTGATTTTAGGCAGAATTATGTTGCATTTTAGTTAGAATGCAATATCTTTCAATACAACAATTGGGAAGATATGCACAATAGTAAGACTACAAGGGGATTCTTTATGAAGATGAAATTGGTCACTGCGGCCATTATGGGGCTGGCAATGTCTACTGCAATGGCTGCTACTGATGCTACATCGCTTGTTACGGATAAAGATAAATTATCTTATAGTATTGGTGCTGATTTAGGAAAAAACTTCAAAAATCAAGGTATTGATATTAATCCGGAAGCATTGGCTAAAGGAATGCAAGATGGTATGTCTGGTGCCCAATTGATTTTGACCGAACAACAAATGAAAGATGTTCTGAATAAATTTCAGAAAGATCTGATGGCAAAACGCAGCGCAGAATTTAACAAAAAAGCTGAAGAGAACAAATCTAAAGGTGACGCTTTTTTGTCAACTAACAAGTCAAAATCTGGTGTAACTGTATTGCCAAGTGGTTTGCAATATAAAATTATTGAAGCAGGTACAGGTAATAAGCCTGGTAAATCTGATACAGTAACTGTTGAATACACTGGTACTTTAATTGATGGTACTGTATTTGATAGCACTGAGAAATCAGGTAAACCCGCTACATTCCAAGTATCACAAGTGATTCCTGGTTGGACAGAAGCATTACAATTAATGCCTGCTGGTTCTACATGGGAAATTTATGTGCCTTCAGACTTGGCTTATGGCCCACGTAGTGTAGGTGGTCCTATAGGTCCAAATGAAACTTTGATTTTTAAAATTCATTTGATCTCTGTGAAAAAAGCCTAATCAATGATGAAGGGATTTCCCACCTTATCGTATCCTACTCCTTAAAAATAGGAGTAGGATTTTTCTTTTAGAGAAGAATTCGACTGCCTTTAAGAGATCTGCAAGATGAACAAACGCCTATTTATTGTTTTCATTTTAGGTTTTTCCTCTGGCTTACCAATGGCATTAATCAGCAGTACCTTGCAAGCATGGTTTGCATACAGTGGAATGTCAGTCTTTGCTACCGGAACATTAAGTCTAATTAGTTTGCCCTATGCTTATCGTATTTTTTGGGGGCCTATCCTGGATCGCTATTCTTTATTCAGTATGGGTAAAAGACGAAGTTGGATTATAAGCATGCAATGTTTATTGCTTCTTGGCTTTAACTTTATGGCCTGGTTTACTCCAGAACAATATCCTAAATTGATGGCCTTCCTTGCATTAGTTTTAGCTTGCTTTTCTGCCACTCAAGACATAGCGATCGATGCGCATCGAGCAGAATATTTGCCAGTTAGTGAACATGGATTAGGAGCTTCTTTAGCAGTATTAGGATACCGGATCGCTCTATTATTATCTGGTGGTTTGGCTTTGGTTATGGCGCAAAAGTTAGGTTGGGCTTTTACCTATCGTTTTATGGGTTTTATGATGATTGCAGGTATATTTGCGGTTGTCTTTAGCCAAGAACCTAGTGTTGAAATCAAAGAAAAGAATAATTTTGCTTTATCTTTTTTAGCTCCAATTAAGGAATTGATATTACGTCCAGGAGTGGTTCCTCTTTTGCTGTTTATTTTTTGTTATAAGTTGGGTGAAGCATTCACAACCACTACAAGTGGAATTGTCATGCCTTTCTTAATTCAAGGACTAGGTTTTTCTTTAGAGACTATTGGCTACATCAATAAAATGTTAGGAGTTGGAGCTATCTTGCTTGGAGGTTTGGGTGCAGGATTTTTATTGATGCGTTTTTCTTTATATCGTTGCTTACTTTTCTTTGGTTTATTGCAAGCATTAACCAATGTTCTATTTCTTGTTTTAGCCATGATAGGAAAGAACGTAAGTTTATTAGCAATTGCAGTATTTTTTGACAATTTTGCAGCTGGAATGGGATCTACAGCCCTGGTTGCTTTATTCATGCGTTTGGTTGACAAACAATATACCGGAACTCAATTTTCAATGCTGGTGGCTTTATCGACGATACCTCGTATTATTTCCGGCCCTGTTGCTGCAAGCATTCAAATGGCGATAGGATGGGTTGGTTTGTATCAACTTTCTATTTTATTCGCGTTAGCATTTATACCCTTTTTGATTTTGATTAAAGATCAAACTAAAGAAAACCGACAAGACCTTAATACAGTAGAAAAAGAAGGCCAATTGAATCCAATTCAGTAATTAAGTTGGATTACATGTATTTTTTATTTAATTTGATCACAATACCACTAACCCCGATTAATAGAAGTCCAATGATAATCAAGGTAATGGGCCAGCCTATAGTATGGGGGAAATGCTGGCTTGAGAAATATAAAATAAAGCACAATGTTGCCAAGCTGGCATTTATAAGTAAGATGCGACTGCTTTCTATAATCGCCATATACATTAAACCACAAGCTAATCCTAAATACAGTATTTCGTAGGGCTGATTTTTAACGATGTCGAAAGTTACTAAAAGCAGTGCCAATGAGGATATAAAAAAGAGTAATCCCGCGATACTTTGGTATTTTGAATGATTTATAAATGAGCTTACAGCGAGCAATGAACTACTAAGAACAAACCATTTTAAGCGCTCTGGTACACCAAGTAATTCAAATGCTGCCAGGAAAAATGAATATAGGAACATTAAAGTAATAAAAGCCAGTACCGTAATTCTGGTGCTTATAAATGCAATGCCATGTTGCAAAAAGAGAATGAAACTAACAACAAGTACTCCCCATGTAGGCATCAATAGGGAAGTATATTGCGACAAAAGGGTAAGTAAACCACCTGTTTCAAGAATCGCACCAACAAGAAATAATGGAGCTGTGATTTTATATTGCTTTTCTTGGTGGTAAAGACCAAGCAAGAAGAATAAAAATCCAAAACCTAAATTTAAAATAATGCGGCTATTACCAGCTGTATAAACAAAAAGAATCCATCCAAATGCAACAGTGGTGATTGCAAGAATAAGAACTTTGTCCGATAAAATTGCAAAACGCTGATGAACGAAGTAAATAACCGCTATGATTAATATCCACCCTATGGGTAGCATCAAATTATATTCTTGCAACAAGATGACTAATCCTATTGGTTCAAGAAATAGGGCAATCAAAAATAAAGGTGTCGAAGCTTTTTGATAATTTGGATATTTTAAGCATACAAAGGCCAAAATAAATGATGAAAAACCAAAACCCAGAGTCAAGGTGACACGTTCATAGATATTAAAGTCTTGCCATTTCATGACAATCAAAGCACAAATGCCTGCAAAGATGAGTATGCCGCCTATATAGCTATAGAGTTTATTTAACCAATTTGTTTGATCCGCAGGGCTTATCGTTTGAGTTGGTTTTAAAGCTAAGGCTATTTCTCTAATGTCAATTTGATAACGTTTGGCGAGTTCAACAATTTTTTGTAATGCGTCGTCTTTATTCATGGTTTAACCCAACCAATAAATTGAACATTATTTGGCGTAAAATAACGTCCTGTGCTTAGGTTGGATAGTTTAACGCAGGTGGAATTTTTTTTGAGACAGATCGCGTTATTTCGATAATTACTACCTAAAAAAAGATCTGAGAGTAATCCTGTATTTAAATTATCACTAGTAGTATGCAAGACATAGCCGTCAGGAGATTCGAGTGAGGTATCCAGTTTAAATGGTTTGGCTGACTTCACCACTTCTTCTTTAAAATTTGAGCTATTGTTAAAATTCGGAAAATCTAAAGGTAGTTCTCGTACTTTTTGTTTTTTAGCATCAAATAAATAAAGCTTTTTTATTCCCCAATTAGAATTGTTTTGCACTTTGCTATATTGAGCAACCAACTGATCATTTCTAACGACTAGATTAACTTGCACAGGAAAAGGGGAAGAGGAGGAGTCTACAATAGAAAATAGCAGACTATAACGGGGCGGATCTGTTTTGAAGAAAGGGATATTTGAAATAACGAAAACAAGCATGAGTAGAATTGGTAAGGACAGCCCAGCTAGCAAAGTCAGATGACTCTTTATCCACTTAGTCGACATCTTGTTTCCTTAGCTTCTGTTACGCTTCTTTATAGTATAGGCGGATTTTATTTTTATGATTTAAAACAGATTATCAAAAAATTAACAGCAGTAATGTTGGGATGAATAAAGATTAGATGACATTTGAATTTGTTTGTACGCAATGGACTAGCGAGATAAATATAGTTTAATTTTGAGAACTATTTATGGTACCTAGGGTGGGACTCGAACCCACACGGTGTCACCACCACCGGATTTTGAATCCGGCGCGTCTACCAATTCCGCCACCCAGGCATTTGAGCGGCCATTATAACAAAGAAATAAATTCTCACAATGGATTTTTGTATATATTATTTAAAAAATATTGAATGATTAACGAGGGATTTATGAAGAGATATCATTTTATTATTTTTAGTTTTTTTCTTACACAATTTGTTACTATTAGTCATGCCGTGAATTGTCCCGATCCACAAACCACCTCCTTAAAATGGGGCGTTCCTCCTGACCCTTGGGTAGAGAATCCTTATTCACCTAATCGTCCACAAGGGGATAAAGATACTTATTTCGTACGGGCTAATATTTTAGTTGCCGGATATGGACAAGGAGTGGTTTGCACTTATAGGAATTCGATAGGGGAGTATTCAATTTGGTGGCAAGTTCGTACCAAAATTCCATCGCGTGTTGATTATAATTGGATTAATACTTTAGGTGGTTTTGTCTGTACGCAAGGATTAGAGCAATGTCAATTTTATACAGCATGAGTTAGAAACTCCAATGCAGTAAATCAGCGAATAGATTCATTTATGTACTAAAATTACTATAGATTTTTTGTAAAATCTAATGAGCCAAAGGAGTGAAATTATGGATTTTAGTACATTAACAAGTCAAAGCCCCAAGATTATGGCTGTAATGGAGGCTATAAAGAATGATCCCAATTTTTTTAATGAGCTAAAAGAAGATCCGCAGCAAGCATTGAGCAAAATTGGAGTGGAACTCAATGAAGAAGAAATGGGTATGGTTCAGAAATTAAGTGAGCTCCGTGAACTTGAGGCTGAAGCGGAAGGTTTTTTTGCCAAGATTAAGGGATTATTTGGTTTTAAGAATGCTAATTAATCATTCAAGGAATGAGCCTATTTGCAGTACATTAATTTTGCATGGTTCCTGTTTATAAGCTGATGAAGTTCAACTGAATTTTATGCTTTTAATAAATATGGTCTATATTATTTAATGTCATTTACTGAAATGGAGTTTTCAAATGAAAAATGCTAATTTAGCTTCAAGATGGGTAAATCGATTTATAGCTGTTCTTTTTTTATTGAGCAGTCCATTTGTTGGGGCCTATGCGGCTTGTTGTTCAGGGCACGGGGGAGTTGCTTCTTGTAATGGTACTACTGGGGTTCAGATGTGTAAGGATGGTACCGCTTCTCCAACGTGTAAGTGTAAGAAAACAAAGAGTACAACTACTACAAAATCACATACCATTAAAAAAACAACTCCAGCAACCACCACAACGACAACCACTAAATCTAAAGGTTGGTGGGGCGGAAAATCAACCACGACTCAACCTGCTACAAGCACAACTAAAACGACTACCACAACTACTACAAGTTCTAAAGGTTGTTGTTCAAAACATGGTGGAGTAGCTCAATGTGATGCCGCTACTGGCCATTTAAAATGTAAGGACGGCACACAATCACCTTCTTGTGCTTGTCATTAAGCATTAAATAATCAGGGTATAAGTACTGAGTCTTACACACATCTCTGAACCTCCCACCTCCCGCGACTTGTTCGCGGGATCCAGGAGATAGCTTTAAGTAAGCAGGTGCAGTTGGGTTTCGCTGCACTCAGGCTACATTTCTTTTAGATGTTTAAATGCGATCTTCAGTGATATCGATCATCATTTGCAGGGACTTTTTAGCATGATCGATGACCCATTGCTGATCATTTCCAGGCAATCTGTTTCTACTTCCGGTAAATTCATTGACTACATCACCAGCTTTAACCTCATTATAAGACATGGTTTTTCCTTGTCTGAGTAAATCAACAAGTGCAACTAAATGAGGGGGATCATTGCGAGACATCGTAGCACAGCCACAACCGATTCCTTTTTCATTTTCTTTTTTAGGGGCCTCTGCCAAATTGACTACCTCTATATTTAAGCTTTTGCAGTGTTGTTTTAGATTTTCTACCATGTGATTTTCGGTACCAATGGCATAACGTTTGGTTTTGGCCCGATCATGGACTACATAATCCCAGATGAACGCTGTGGAACCTGAATGTTGTGCTACTTTAATTACGGAGTTTCGGCATTCTGGATGAACGATGGTGGTGTACCCTTGATTATGCCAGTAATCGCACATTTCAGGTTGATAATGGGTATGTACTGCACATTGGCTTGCGAATAATATTAATTGGGCCTCATCAAATTGTTTTAGCGTTTTGGAATCTTGAGTCGCAAGTGAGTATTGCGCGCCAGCAGTCCCACCTGGCCAATAGGCAAGATTTTTTATCCCTAACCAATAAGCGACGTTCTCACCCATATGTTGATCGGGAATGAAGAGAATTTTTTTATTTTGTTTTAGAGCCCATTGAAATATTTTTTTTACATTGGAACTTGTGCAAACTGCTCCACCTTGGGCACCTGTTAACGCTTTGACTCGACCCGATGTATTCATATAGCAAACCGGTAAAATATTTTCGGAACCATACCGTTCATTCAAGTCAAGGAACGCAGGTTCAACCATGAAATCTTTGGCAAGCATTTCCATGGTGCAACCGGACTTAGGATTGGTTATATAAACCTGTTGGTTTTTATTCGCCAAAATACTAATTGATTCAGCCATGAAATGCACGGCAGATTCAATAATGACGGATTTTTCAGGATGTTCCGCTGCCATCAAGGCTAATTGATAAGAGTCACCAATAAGTCCGCCAAATTGTTCAACCAAGCGGACAATATCACCACCCATGTAATAATGAGCTAGGAGTAGTAATCGCTCACCAAAATGATCTTGAGCTTTTTTAAGATAAGGAGTCATCCAAGCGAGGACCGTTGTGAGTTTTCTATCTGGAAGAGCTTGGTATTCCTGGGCATAGGGAATAAACTCCTCTTGATACCAGTCAATAGGGTAGTCACTCTGACAAATGCTCATATCATTTCTGACGTGCATTAATGTGGCTTCAGGTTTGTAAAGAGTGGAGTTTTTAAACATCTATTTTGCCTCAAATCATTTAATGTATTGCTCAAGTATATTGTAGCTCGAATGCAGCGAAACATAACCTGGGCTTGGGATTCTTGTCCTTATTTATTCAGGTGAAGTATCCATCAGCCCTGGCTTAGCAATGCTTTCTTGTGCCTCGGCTTTTTTATTCGGATAATCTTCACGAAAGTGCCCACCACGTGATTCTCGCCTTGCCAGGGCAGCTCTTACAATTAATTCAGCATTGAGAATAATATTTCTTAGCTCAATAAAGTCTCGAGTGATGGAATGCTTCCAATAATACTCTTCAATTATTTTTTTACGTTTCATTATTAATTGTAGTAGATCTTCAAGCCCAGCCTCAGTACGTACTATGCCTGCATAAGAGGTCATTTCTCCTCTTAAACCACGCCACTGTGCATTGATTTGGCTGGCGCGTCTGGCATTGACCTCACTGGGAGCACTCCAATTAGGAATATGTTCAGAATATTTCCAAGGAGCAGAAATATCTTTTAAAGTACATCGAGCTGCATTGGAGCCCATGACTAATGCTTCGAGCAATGAATTGCTTGCGAGACGATTCGCGCCATGTAAACCAGTAAAAGCAACTTCACCTATAGCATAAAGTCGTTTTAAATCAGTTCGTCCATCAATGTCGGTAAGGACGCCTCCACATTGATAATGTGCTGCAGGCACCACAGGAATCATATCCTGACTCATATCAATGCCAATGGATAATAGTGTTGCGTAAATTTGTGGAAAACGTTTTTTCAAGAACTCTTTGGATTGATGAGTAATGTCAAGATAAACAAATCCCATTTGACTGCGTTCAATTTCACTAAAAATAGCACGCGCAACGACGTCACGCGTTGCCAGTTCCATTTGCTCTGGAGCATAGTGCTTCATGAACCGTTCGCCTGTTTCAGCGTTTTTAAGTAAAGCTCCTTCACCACGTACGGCTTCTGAAATGAGGAAATTATTTAAAGAATGGTGATGCAATAGAGTAGGGTGGAATTGGTAAAATTCCATATTACCAACACGCGCTCCAGCACGATAAGCCATAGCCACACCATCTCCGGTTGCAACCATGGGATTGGTCGTATACCGGTACGTTTTACCTGCACCGCCGGTTGCTAGAACCACACAGTTCGCTAGAAAGGTATGAATTCGATTTGCAGCACAATCCAGAATATAAGCGCCTAAAATCTCTCCTTGAATGTCAGTGCGATGTGGATGGTAATACGTAATTAGATTCACAGCGACATGATGCTCAAAAAAATGAATCTGGGGCATTTGTTTTGCCAGCTGATTCATTGTTTGTGTAATTGATAAACCGGTCTGATCGCCGCAATTAAAAATACGTCGGTGTGAATGCCCGCCTTCTTTTGCAAGATGAAAATTTCCTTTGTTATCTTGCTTAAAGTGAACATTATACTGACCCAGTTGCTTTATCATGTCGGGGCCTTGTCGAATTATGAATTCAACAGCGGGTAAATAACACAACCCGTCGCCAGCATCCAAAGTATCCGAAATATGTGATTCTAAGGAGTCTTCTGCTGAAAAAACAGCAGCAATTCCACCTTGAGCATAACGACTGTTGCACTCAATCGATTCGGCCTTGCTGATTAAAGCAATTTTTAATCGGGGTTGCAGGCTGATAAGCTGTAAGCAATATTGCAGTCCTGCCAAGCCTGTACCCATAACAAGAACATCAAATTCAAAGGTTTGCCCTTGTTGTGAGAGTGTGTTACTCATAAAAAGGCCTTCACTAACTGGGTTGCTAGACCCGTATAGTTCTCTGGTGTAAGTTTGATTAATTGTTCTTTAGCTTCTTCAGGTATTGATAACTCTTTAATGAATTGCTTGAGACTTTGCTCATCAATTCCATGGCCACGGGTTAACGATTTTAGTTGTTCATAGGCATTTGGAACATTATAGCGACGCATCATTGTTTGTACTGCCTCAGCTAACACTTCCCAGTTTGCTTTTAAATCTTCTTGTAAAGCACGTTTATTAATTTGTAATTTGTCGTTACCTTTGGCTAGAGATAGGTAGGCAATCAGGCTATAAGAAAATGCCATACC
Source organism: Legionella stuttgartensis (assembly GCF_977063405.2). Classification (NCBI taxonomy): domain Bacteria; kingdom Pseudomonadati; phylum Pseudomonadota; class Gammaproteobacteria; order Legionellales; family Legionellaceae; genus Legionella; species Legionella stuttgartensis. The sequence continues at coordinate 599,998 of NZ_CDRUHA020000022.1, read as the reverse complement.
AATATTACGCAGTACGGTAGAGTCCGATAAATCCCGTTGCAGTCGGGATTGAGTAAGCTTATTTGCAAAATGAATAAATAGGGCATTGGCCATCCCCAAATTTCCTTCTGCATTTTCAAAATCAATAGGATTAACTTTATGAGGCATTGTAGATGACCCCACTTCTTCAGCTACTGTTTTTTGTTTAAAGTAGCCAAGAGAAATATAACTCCAAATGTCTTGTGTATAATCGAGCAATATATTGTTAATACGCACCATAATTTGTGATACTTCTGCCAAACCGTCATGTGGCTCAATTTGGGTCGTATAGGCATTAAAAGATAAACCCAGAGATGTAACAAAGTTGGCACAATGTTTTCGCCAATCTACTTCAGGATAAGCAATAGTATGGGCGTTATAATTCCCCACAGCACCATTGAATTTGCCGGGAATCAAGACTTCACATAATTGTTGTTGTGGTCTTTTGAGACGGGCGACAAAATTGACTAACTCTTTCCCCATGGTTGTAGGGGTTGCTGGTTGACCATGTGTTCTGGATAACATAGGCACATCAGCATGTTGCTTACCAAGCAGAGTGATCCCCCCCATAATTTCAGCAAGCGTAGGTTGTATGACCTGGGCAATGGCCTGCTTTACCATTAACGCATAAGCTAAATTGTTGATGTCTTCTGAAGTGCAAGCGAAATGAATAAAAGCCGTAATGGCTTTCAAAGGAGCATGATGCTGGAATTTATCTTTTAGGTAATATTCTATTGCTTTAACATCATGATTTGTCTGTCGCTCAAATTCTTTAATTTTAAGCGCCTCATTTTCATCAAAATTAGCAATAAGATTATTGAGAAAATCTTGGGCTTTTTGATCTAATGGGGGAACCTCAGTAATCGCTTTATTAGCTGCTAAAGATTCAAGCCAGCGAATTTCTACAGTCAGGCGATAATAAATTAATGCGAATTCACTAAAATAAGGACTTAAAGCCCGTGTTTTATTAATGTAACGCCCGTCGATTGGAGAGATCGCATTTAAAGCAGTAAGAGTCATAAGTAGCTAGCCCTAATGATAAAGCACATATAATATTAGATGCGCGAGCAGATGTGAATTAAAGTGAGGAATTTTATCAGAAAATTGATATTTTTTTAATATGTTTGTGTATAATGGTTTCATTTTTAAAAATGAATCGCGGCATTTCATGAAAACAATCATTGAATCTTACCAAGCAGGTCTATTTCAGAAGAAGTATTGGCTACAAAATATTATTTCCGGAATTATCGTAGGAGTTGTCGCTTTACCTTTAGCAATGGCATTTGCTATTGCATCAGGTGTGCGGCCAGAGCAGGGTATTTATACCGCGATTATTGCTGGTTTGATTGTTTCCATTATGGGAGGAAGCCGTTTACAAATTGCTGGTCCTACTGGAGCTTTTATTGTAGTGCTTTCAGGTATCACCGCAAAATACGGAGTTTCTGGTTTACAAATTTCAACGATCCTCGCCGGCTTCATGTTGTTATTTTTTGGCCTTGCTCGTCTAGGGGGCATTATCAAGTTTATACCTGCCCCAGTGATTATTGGTTTTACTGCGGGAATTGGCGTAGTGATTTGGGTAGGGCAATGGCATTACTTTTTGGGTCTTCCCTCAGGAGGAAGCGGTCATTTTCATGAAAAGTTATGGTATTTATTACAGTCTTTTCCTCAGCTCAATATAATGACAACTGTTTTAGGCTTTTTTTCTCTCTTCTTAGTTATTTTTTCAAATAGAATTTCTGGGCTAAAGCGTGTTCCAGGTCCACTTGTGGCTCTATTAATCGTGACAGGATTACAATCGGTTTTTCATTTTTCTGGGGTTGCGACAATAGGCTCCTTATTTGGTGGAATACCTCAAGGGCTCCCTGAATTTCAATTACCCAACCTGACAATCGATCGAATAATTGAGTTGATTGGACCTGCGTTTACTATCGCGATGCTGGGTGCTATAGAGTCGCTTTTATCAGCAGTTGTAGCTGATGGTATGGCTGGGACAAAACATAATTCCAATCGTGAGTTGGTGGGGCAGGGAATAGCAAATATTTTTGCACCTTTGTTTGGAGGATTCGCAGCTACCGGAGCGATAGCGCGAACAGCGACTAATATTCGGAATGGAGGTAATAGCCCTTTAGCAGGTATTATCCATGCGCTCACATTAGTATTAATTATTCTTTTCCTGGCACCTTTGGCAGTGAATATACCGCTGACCGTATTGGCTGCAGTTTTATTTGTTGTTGCTTGGAATATGAGTGAAGTAAAACATTTTATTAAATTAATAAAGTGTGCACCCAGAGCTGATGTGGTGATTTTGTTGGTTACCTTTTCCCTTACGGTATTTGTGGATTTGGTAGTCGCAGTAAATATAGGTGTAATCATTGCCATATTACACTTCATACGGGGCATGGCTACCAGTGTTGAAGTGCAGCAGATGACTCAGGAAGAGTTAGCACCCGAATTGGCACGACACAATATTGAAACCTTACCCGATGGAGTATTGGTTTATGCTGTAGAAGGTCCGTTCTTCTTTGGGGCAGCAGAAGCATTCCAACATGCTTTAGCTGTTACTCATACCGACCCTAAAACATTAATCATTAGAATGCGCTGGGTTCCATTTATGGATGGTACTGGTTTACAAACCCTAGAAGAAATTATTGAAGATTTACAAGAGCGTAATGTCAGAGTTATTTTAAGTGGCGCTAATCCACGTGTAGAAGAAAAGCTACGCAAAGGCGGTATTATTAAACTTCTAGGTGCTGCGAATTTCCATCAAGAATTTTCTCAAGCTTTAATTGCATGTAATGCGTAATCTTTTTCGAACATCAATACTCATGCTCAGGATTAGGTAAAAACTCATTTATTCTGGGCTATGAGTGCTAATGTTTCTGACAAATAAAGTTTCTAATTCCCATAGCCGCACATTTTAAGTAAAATGATTATCATTTGATGGACTTGGGGTAGTTATGACGGTCAAAACACATATTATTGATTTAGCACATCTTGGCATGCATGACCTGGAACAGGTCGGTGGAAAAAATGCTTCTCTTGGAGAGATGATCAGTCATTTATCCTCAGCAGGTGTAGCAGTTCCAGGTGGATTTGCCACTACAGCGGATTCATTCAGAGAGTTTTTGTCTCAAAATGATTTAGATAAAAAAATCTATGCAAAATTGGCCACTCTGAATCCAGATAATGTACAACAATTAGCTGTTGTTGGAAAAGAAGTCAGGGAACTGATTGTTAATACGCCATTTACTCCTGAGTTTGAACGTGCTGTTCGGGACGCATACCAACAGCTGTCGCAATCTATAGGCCATGACAATTTCAGCGTGGCAGTTCGTTCATCAGCTACAGCAGAAGATTTACCTGATGCATCTTTTGCGGGGCAACAAGAAACTTTTTTAAACGTCAAAGGAATTGATGAAGTTTTACTTTCAATAAAACATGTTTTTGCATCACTATTTAATGATAGGGCGATTACTTACCGCACGCATCATCAGTTTGCTCATCATGAAGTCGCTCTGTCCGCAGGTATTCAACAAATGATTCGTAGCGATATGGCTGTAAGTGGTGTGATGTTTACTATGGATACTGAGTCAGGTTTCGATCAAGTAGTGTTTATTACATCCTCTTATGGTTTAGGGGAGATGGTTGTTCAAGGAGCAGTCAATCCTGATGAATATTATGTACATAAACCCGGTATCCAAGCCGGAAGACCTGCAGTTATTCGAAGAAATCTTGGCAGTAAAGCCTTGAAAATGGTCTACAATGATGACCCCAGCAAGCAAGAGCGCGTTAAAATCGTAGATGTTGATGCAAAAGAACGATTACTGTTTTCTTTAACGCAAAGCGAAGTAGAAAGCTTAGCTCATCAAGCCATGATTATTGAAAAGCATTATGGTAGACCAATGGATATAGAGTGGGCAAAAGATGGTTTAAATGGTCAACTATATATTTTGCAAGCTCGTCCCGAAACCGTCAAAAGTCGCGACAATAAACAGATATTGGAGCGTTATACTTTACAGCAAAAAGGTAAGGTGTTGACTGAAGGGCGAAGTATTGGACAACGCATAGGCCAAGGTAAGGCAAGGATTATTAAAGATGTAAGTGAAATGGACCGTGTGCAACCTGGTGATGTGTTGATTTCTGATATGACGGATCCTGATTGGGAACCTGTAATGAAACGTGCTGCCGCTATTGTGACTAACCGAGGTGGTAGAACATGTCATGCGGCTATTATTGCTCGTGAATTGGGCATTCCTGCCGTAGTTGGTTGTGGCGATGCCACGAAAACCATTCGTGATGGTGATGAGGTAACCGTCAGCTGTGCTGAGGGAGATAACGGCTATGTTTATGAAGGATTATTGCCCTACGAACAAGCACGCCTTGATGTAGACACCATGCCTGAATTGCCAATGAAAGTTATGTTAAATGTAGGTAATCCTGAAAGAGCGTTTACATTCCAATCCATACCCAACTCAGGAGTAGGGTTGGCACGCTTGGAATTTTTAATTTCCAATACCATTGGTATTCATCCGCGTGCATTGCTTGATTTTGATCAGCTGAAAGATAAGGAATTAAAGCAATTTATTACTGAAAAAACAGCAGCCTATGATTCTCCAGTTGAGTATTATATTGAGCGCTTAAAGGAAGGAATTGCAACAATTGCTGCAGCGTTTTATCCTAAGCCTGTCATTGTAAGATTGTCAGATTTTAAATCGAATGAATATGCAAATCTTGTTGGTGGAAATTTATATGAGCCACACGAAGAAAATCCTATGCTGGGTTTTAGAGGTGCATCACGATATGTTTCTGAATCATTTGCAGACTGCTTTGCTTTGGAGTGTAAAGCCGTACGACGTGTTCGTGAAGAAATGGGTTTAACTAACGTAGAAGTTATGATCCCATTTGTACGAACAGTGGCTGAGGCGGAGAATGTAATTCAAGTTTTGAAGCAACATGGGCTTGAGAGGGGTAAGCATGGGTTACGGGTAATTATGATGTGTGAATTACCTTCCAATGCATTGTTGGCTAAAGAATTCCTAGAGCATTTTGATGGGTTTTCCATAGGTTCTAATGACTTAACTCAGTTGACATTAGGTTTGGACCGAGATTCGGGATTAATTGCCGCCCAATTTGATGAACGTAACGATGCAGTGAAGGCTCTTTTACATATGGCAATTGCAGCGTGTAAAAAGGCCAACAAATATATAGGTATCTGTGGCCAAGGTCCTTCGGATCATCAGGATTTTGCCCAATGGTTAATGAAAGAAGGAATAGAAAGCGTTTCACTTAACCCAGATTCTGTTTTAGAAACCTGTTTATTTTTGGCAAAACAATAGAAAGTTGGATGTGACTGTTCAATTAGCCTGTGCACAAAATAAAGTCCTATTAGCAGCTTAAGAATTGTGTAAAAGCTGCAGAATAGGGCTGCTATTGATAAGTTATCTTAAATCGTTGAAGAGGCTTTCTACTCCCTTACAGACTCCAATAGATCATTTTAGCGAGGTATAAAACATTAATGCAGGTTTTAAAATGGTGGTTTCTAATTGCAGGAATAGTTCCTGTTATGGCTTTTGCTTCTCCTGAGGCTGGTCATGCTGATCCAGTTGCATTTGTATTACTTGGCGTTACTACGATTTTTTTCTTTGCAATTATTGGGCGTTATACAGCAAGACGTCTGAATCAGCCAAGTGTGCTGGGTGAATTGTTAATTGGAATTCTTATTGGAAATATATTTTATTATTATGGATTTCCCTTGGCAATTTTGTTACGAGAAGGCTCCTCCATTTTTGATGCGGTAAAGGAAATACTTCAAGGAGTGCCATTGAATCAAGCAGTTAGCTCGGTTATTCCAAATGCTAATTACGCGCAACAGGTTGTTGGTGCTTTAAGTGGCCCTCATGGTTCTGATTTTCTTAAAATTGTTTATATTGTTGATACCTTTTCAAGATATGGGGTTATTTTCCTCTTATTTATGGTGGGTTTGGAAAGCTCGATAGAGGAAATGAAACATACAGGCCGCGATTCACTTATTGTTGCTTTGATTGGTGTGATTGCCCCCATGTTATTAGGGTTTGGTACTGTTTATTTATTGATGCCTAATGCTTCCTATCAATCTGATTTATTTATTGCAGCGACCCTGAGTGCAACGAGTATAGGAATTACAGCACGTGTTCTTTCCGAAATGAAAAAATTACGCACTAAAGAAGCAAGAACCATATTGGGTGCGGCAATGTTGGATGATGTATTGGGACTAATTATATTGGCCGTAGTCAGCTCTTTAGTGATTGGTGGGATAGTTGATTTTATGATTGTGTTGCGCATTATTGTAAGCGCGATACTTTTTTTTGCTGGAACCTTATTTTTAGGTCCCATTGTCCTGCGTAAGGCGATTCATTTTTTCCGTTTTCTTGAACCTTGGGAAGCAAAATTATTCATTACTTTTCTGTTTATCATGACTCTTTCTTGGTTAGCTTCGGTGCTTCAACTTGCAACAATTATTGGGGCATTTACTGCGGGAGTCATTCTTCATGATGACTATTTTGATGGCGTACCGTTAAGTCAACAAGAAAATCGCAGTATTTATCACTTATTATCGCCATTAGAGTCCATCTTAGCACCGATGTTTTTTATTGTAATTGGCATCCAAGTTAAATTAGAAAGTTTTTATCATTTGAATGTAATTATTTTGGCAACGGGTTTAATCATCGCAGCGGTGATTGGTAAATTAGTCAGTGGATATGGGGCTCGCTCTTCAAATGATCGGTTATTAATTGGTATCGGTATGCTTCCTCGCGGCGAAGTTGGTTTAGTTTTTGCATCTATTGGTCGAACTTTAGGTGTTATTTCCGATGATTTATTTTCTGCAATTGTTTTGATGGTAATGGTGACAACATTTATTGCACCTTTTTTATTAAAAATTCGATATGCGCAGAAAGACAGGAAAATAGTACATGAGTAAAATTTCTTTACAGATAGAAACCGAGGTGACACGTGCATTACATGAAGATGTAGGTGATGGAGATGTTACTGCAACTTTATTATCCGCCGATCTTCGGGCTGAGGCAGAAATTATCTCTCGAGAACCTATGGTGGTATGCGGTCAAAGGTGGGTTAATGAAGTATTTAATCAACTTGATGATCAAGTAAAACTAAAGTGGCTCGTCACGGAAGGAGAGTGGTTAGCGGCTCCAGCAACTTTATGTACGTTATATGGGCCAGCAAGAAGCATCTTAACCGGTGAGCGAACTGCCTTGAATTTTTTACAAACTCTTTCTGCTACGGCAACACAAACGTATCATTATACGCAAAAGCTTCGTGGTACACCGACTCGATTACTCGATACCCGGAAAACACTTCCTGGATTAAGAGCAGCACAAAAATATGCGGTGACTTGCGGAGGAGGTGTTAATCACCGTATGGGCCTTTATGATGCTATATTAATTAAAGAAAATCATATCAAAGCCTGTGGTTCGGTGGCGGAAGCTGTTGCGTTGGCAAGAAAAAATAATAAAAATGTATTGGTTGAGGTTGAAGTCGAAACTCTGGATGAGTTACGTGAAGCAATTTGTGCTCACCCTGATAGAATTATGTTGGATAATTTTAATCAAAACATGCTTGAAGAGGCGATTAGAATAAATCAGCCAAAATGTTGTGATTTAGAAGTGTCTGGAGGAGTTACCCTGGAAAATATTGCTACAATAGGTCAATTAGGTGTGGATTTCATTTCTGTTGGTGCGATTACCAAATCAATTCAGGCTATAGACTTAAGCTTACTTATTAGGAAGATTTTATGATGCCAATGATAGTTTTTACCGGAGGAGGTACAGCAGGACATGTGGCGCCTAACCTGGCATTAATACACGAGTTCAGCCATAAAAGTTGGGAAATTGCTTATATTGGTTCTGCTCATGGTATTGAAAAGCAGATGATAGAACCACTTAAAATTCCATTTTATGGTATAAGCAGCGGTAAACTACGCCGGTATTTAAGTTTAAAAAACTTATTGGATCCCTTTAAGATCGTAGTGGGTATTGTGCAATCTTTTTTCTTGCTTAATAAATTAAAACCTGATGTGGTTTTTTCAAAGGGCGGTTTTGTTGCATTTCCAGTTGTGCTAGGGGCTTGGTTAAATCGGATTCCTGTTGTGGCCCATGAGTCCGACATGAGTCCTGGACTCGCTAATCGGCTGTGCTTTCCTTTCGTTAATAAAATTTGTTTAACGTTTGAAGCAGGAAAAAAGCATTTTAAAAATCAAGATAAAATAGAAGTTACAGGAACGCCAATTCGTAAGCAGTTGTTTGCCGGTAATGGCGACCGTGGACGTGAGTTATGTGGATTTAATGCAGAAAAACCATGTCTTTTAGCTATAGGGGGCAGCTTGGGGGCGGGTTCTATTAATCGAAGTATTCGTGAGGCGTTACCTCAATTAACAAAAGAATATCAAGTTATTCATATCTGTGGAAAAGGGAAACTAGAGACTTCCTTACTCAATCGTCGGGACTACAAGCAGTTTGAGTATGCTAATGAAGAATTAGCTGATTTATTTGCCGCGGCATCGGTTATTGTTTCACGAGCAGGTGCTAACTCTCTTTATGAAATTTTAGCTTTAGGAAAGCCTCATATCTTAATTCCTTTACCAGCTGAGGTTAGTCGAGGAGATCAAATTCAAAATGCTCGCTATTTTCAAAAAATAGGTATTAGCCTTGTAATTGAAGATCGATCTTTGAATACAGATACTTTACTGCAAACTTTACATGAACTGGAGAATAATAAAAGGGATATTAATAATAAAATCAATGCACTAAATATTAAGTCCGCTACAGACCAAATCGTAGCTATTATTGAGGAGCAAGTTCATGTTCAATCCGCAAGCGCTGTATGAATTCGTTTGTCACCAATGGGAAGCGGAAATTATCCCTAGTTTATGTGATTACATAAAAATTCCTAATAAATCCCCTCATTTTGATCCTAAATGGCAGGAACATGGACTCATGGATAAGGCGGTATCCCATATTGCTGATTGGTGCAAGGCACATGCTCCTAAAGGCATGATGCTTGAAATTATGAGGCTTGAAGGACGGACTCCATTAATTTTTATCGAAGTTCCTGGTGAAATTGATGAAACTGTTTTGTTGTATGGCCATCTTGATAAACAGCCTGAAATGTCTGGATGGAGTGAAGATTTACACCCGTGGCAACCGGTGTTAAAAGATGGACGTTTATATGGTCGTGGAGCTGCAGATGATGGCTATTCTGCCTATGCGTCATTAACTGCAATTTGTGCTTTACAGAATCAAGGGTTGCCTATTCCTCGCTGTGTTTTGATTATCGAAGCGTGTGAAGAGAGCGGTAGTTATGATCTGCCTTATTATATTGAACAATTACATGACCGAATTGGCAATCCTAAGCTAGTTATCTGCCTTGACTCTGGTGCTGGGAATTACGAGCAATTGTGGATGACTACTTCGTTACGAGGAAATTTGGTCGGTGAACTATCCGTCGAGCTCATTCATGAAGGCGTCCATTCGGGTGCTGCAAGTGGTATTGTTGCAGATAGTTTTCGAGTCGCACGACAATTAATTAGTCGTATTGAAGATGAGGCTTCAGGAGAGGTCAAACTATCTGATTTGTATTGTGAAATTCCAGAAGAGCGAGTAAAACAAGCAGAACAGTGTGCCCAAGTTTTAGGCGATTCTGTTTATGCAGAATTTCCATTACATGAAGGAGTGGAGCCGATAACAAAGGATAGGAAACAATTGATTCTAAATCGGACATGGCGACCTGCGTTAACTGTTACCGGGGCTGATGGATTTCCTACTATAGAGAATGCAGGGAATGTTTTACGACCACAAACTGCACTAAAATTGTCCATGCGTTTACCACCTTTAGTAGACCCTAAAATTGCAGCAACAGTGATGCATGATGCCTTAACTAAAGAACCTCCTTATCATGCTAAAGTGAGTTTTAATGTAGGAGATGGCTCGCAGGGATGGAATGCCCCTCAACTTGCTTCATGGTTGGAAAAAGCGGCTGATGCCGCATCAATGGCTTTTTATGGAAAGCCAGCTGCTTATCTGGGAGAAGGGGGAACTATTCCTTTTATGGGAATGTTAGGTAAGAAATTCCCTGAGGCACAATTTATGATTACCGGGGTTTTGGGACCTCATTCCAATGCTCATGGCCCTAATGAATTCTTGCACTTAGATATGGTGAGAAAATTAACTGCATCCGTTGCTTACGTGCTTCATCACGTAAATTAATTTAGTTCGAGTTGCCCTCATACTGACCCTCTCCCATGATGGGAGAGGGGATGCTTGCGTGCGGTCGAGTTAAAAAATGCTGACAATTTTCCCTTCTCCCATTGGGGAGAAGGTGCCCGCCAAACATCCCCGCCCCATCAATCTAGATTTTTCGTTACTCATTGAACTTAAAGCAAAAAAATTAAAAAACCTCTCGACAGGACGCTCAAATCTTGGGATACTTTTGCCGGCTCTGGAACGAGCCATATAGTCCAACAATTAGGAGAAAATTATGAAAGCAAAATTTATTGCTACTGTTTTGTCATTATCAGTAATTACTTTTTCTGCTCATGCAGTTATTCCCAAAGATATCTCAGGCAAAAAAAAGCCTCCTGTAGTAATTCATAAAATTGATCTCAACTCGGCTGATTTATCAACGCTTACGGGCTCAGTTAAAGGTATTGGGAAAAAGCGAGCTGAAGCCATCATTGCCTATCGTAAAAGTCATCATGGTTTTAAATCTTTAGAAGAGCTTGCTGAGGTGAAGGGTTTAGGCCAACATTTTATGACGGCGAATCGAGATAAATTAAATCAGGTATTTGTTATTAATAAAATAGAATAAAAATCCTATTAAATAAGTAGAACAATGTCACTGTTGTGCGTATTAATTAGTACAACAGTGACACACAATTGAAATGCTTTAGAGTACAGACGCAGGTGCGTTAATATGCTCTAACTCATCTTTTAAGTGACTAATTTCAGTCTTAAAGAATGTGAAGCTCGTTGCTGATCGAATCGCAATAAAGCCTCTTTTATGATGAATTGCTTTAAGGAATTTTCCAATATCACTTTCTTTACCTTTTTCTTTACTCAATTCATCATTCATTTCTTTCTCAGACAATCCAGCCAATTTCTTTTTGTCTTCAATAGATAATTGTTGGAAGGTTGTTTCAATTGTCTGTATTTTCTTATGCGGATCAGAGGAGAAAAAACCTGCACGCTGTAAAATTCCATTATTCATTGTTTCTATAAACTGATTAATTTTCTCTAAGCGCTGAATTTCAGCAGCTATCTCTAATAAACCTATTTGATCGTTACAGTTAATTATTTTTTGTTTTATTTTACTTGTATCTGCTTTATTTAAGCGTAATCCACCCAGGGCTATAAGTAGATCCGGTTTTATATTATCAGCGGGTACTTCAACTGGTTGTTTTAGGGCATTTGCTTCTTTTAACTGGTTTCTTAGTTTAATTAATGATTCGTTGAGCAGAGCATTTTCTTGCACCAAAGTCTTCAACTGAACTTTAAGCTGAGTCATATCCTGTGGAGCCTCACTTACCGGTTCCTGGATTTTTTTCCCTTTTTCTACTCGCTCAAGTAATGACTCATATTCTCGTTGTAGAGAATCCAGCTTTGTTTGAAGCGGATTTATTTCGGGACTCTCTTCACTTGATGATTTTGCAGTTTGTTTCTCTTTAAGTTGTTGATTTAATTCATTATTTTCTAATTGTAATTCTTCTAATCGTTTTCTAAGCTGAAAAATTGTTTTTTCGTCTTCCTTTCCAGAGGCTAAAATCCTTAGCTCCTCTTTTTCCTTTTGAACACGCTGTAATTGAATCTTCAACTCTTCTAAAGCCGACCTGGTTTGTTGTAATTCATTTTTTTGCTGCTCAATAGTTTGTTTAGCTGCGGATTCGACTTTTTGAAGTCGGGTAAGTTCTATACCTTGTTGCTCAAGCTTTTGGGTCGCTTCATCAATTTGAAGCTTAAGATGCTCATATTCTTGTTGTAAGGTTTGTAGCTGGCTGTGAGACTCTTGTAAAGCATCTGTTTTTTGTTTTACGAGTTCGCTGGTTTTTTGTAGCTCTTCCTGAGTAGAAGCTAATTCTTTCCTCTTTTTCTCGAAACTGGCGTTCGATTGATCGCCATAAAGTTTGATAAGTTGAGTGAGTGTCATGGCTTGTATTGCCTTGGCATTTTCAGGATCTATTTTTATAAGAATCTCTCTAAAGTCACTAATATATTTATTTATTTTCTCTTGGTTTGCTTCTGGGAAACCAAGCGTTTTAAAGGTTTCACTGTGAACTTCTTCAAGTCTTCTGGCTTCTACTGCAAATTCTTTTTGTGTTTCATAGATTGCATTAGCTACTCCGAAGCATTTTTGACATTGACCTAATGATTGTTTTATTTGTTGAAGAGCTTTTTGCGCTTCTTCCGCTTTATTCTTTTTTAACGGTGAGCTTTTTTTCATTTTTAAAGCAATAATATTTTCCAGACTTTGCTCAATGGCTTTATGCATTGAGGTCCATTGCAAGTCAATCCCAGACGTTTGCGCTTGCCCTTTACCCGTTTTTTTTGCTTGAGCAATGGCTGCTTTTTCCTCTTCAGGTAAGACTCTAAAAGGAGTTCGCATGAAGTCAGCCAAATTTAGGATTGAGTCAAGAAGCTCATGTACTTTATCTTCATACTTTCCCTTGAACATCTCCTTCTGCTCTTCAGCAGAAATACCTTTAAAAATAAACATTTTTAATATTGCTTTATGTTTTTGGGAAGGAGTCCCCTCGATACTCGCAAAAAATTGTTCAGGTGTGAACGCTTCGTGAATTAATGGTTTAACAAAAGCATGTACTACGGCGATTTGCTCATTATCTAACTCAACAATTGGCTTATCATTATGTTTTATTCCTAAACGTAAATAAGCGCCTAACAACGCAGATGCATCAATTGCTGGTTTGTCTTGCTGGTGAATATGGAGTCGTTGAGGTCCTAGTAGACTTATAAAATTAGCAATGTTATCCATTATCTTTAGATATTGAGGGCTGTCTTTGCCCTTATTAGTTGCTTCTTTTAAGAAGATAAAAAGATTAAAAAGAAGTCTACCCATTAAATCAGGTTCACCATGGGTCCACTGCGATAATTCTTTGAGTTTTAAACTGGTAGGCATAATAAATAACAACCTTAAGTGAAGTTCATCTATGTCAGGGGATGATAGTGTATAATATAATCAAATTGATTACAAAATATATTTTTAACTGGAAATTGAACCATAATGGAAGCTTGGACAATGTTTAAAATGGTAATTTAGAAAAATAATTTATAATCAGTTTGTTATTTTGATTTTTGAAGTTGCACAAATACAATAAAAGTTATTATTGTTTTTGACGCTTATCAAAAATTGAAAATTTGCTTCATGTATAAAAATTCACTCTTTAATTTTAAATTGTTGTGTAGAACTGTCGATTTTTATCCAAATTTAGTATAAAGTAGCGCACAAAAAGAGAATGGGATAGTGCGGCTTATGTTCAGAAAATTAAGGGGTGTGTTCTCCAATGATTTATCGATTGATTTGGGAACAGCTAATACATTGATTTATGTGAGAGACAAAGGGATTGTTCTAAATGAACCCTCTGTAGTTGCTTTGCGTAATGAGTCAGGGCAAAAACGTGTTGCGGCTGTAGGTCTTGAAGCGAAGCGAATGTTGGGAAGAACCCCAGGAAACATCAACGCCATAAGACCGATGAAAGATGGGGTCATCGCTGACTTTTTTGTTACTGAAAAAATGTTGCAACATTTTATTCATAAAGTTCATGAAAATAAATTCCTACGTCCAAGTCCACGAGTTTTGGTTTGTGTTCCCTGTGGTTCGACGCAAGTTGAACGTCGTGCGATTCGCGAATCTGCAATGGGAGCGGGTGCCCGTGAAGTATTCCTTATTGAAGAACCTATGGCAGCTGCTTTAGGCTCGGGAATGCCCGTGGAAGAAGCCAGTGGCTCTATGGTTGTGGATATAGGTGGCGGTACAACAGAAGTTGCAATTATTTCCTTAAGTGGGATTGTTTATCACCAATCTGTTCGTATCGGTGGTGATAAGTTTGATGATGCGATTGTATCTTATGTACGCCGAAACTACGGAACACTTATTGGTGAAACTACCGCAGAGCGTATCAAACATGAAATTGGCTCAGCATTCCCAAGTCGTGATTTATTTGAAATAGAAGTTCGTGGAAGAAACCTCGCTGAAGGGGTTCCCCGTAGTTTCATTCTCACTAGTGCTGAAATTTTAGAAGCACTTCAAGAGCCTTTATCAGGTATTGTTGGGGCAGTGAGAGCTGCTTTAGAATTAGCTCCACCTGAATTGGCAGCAGACATTGCTGAGCGGGGTATGGTTTTAACCGGAGGCGGTGCGCTATTGAAAAACATAGATACTTTGCTAATGGAAGAAACTGGTTTACCTGTATTAATTGCTGAAGATCCGCTGACCTGTGTTGCACGTGGTGGTGGTAAAGCTTTAGAAACCATGGATTTGCGCGGCGGTGATTTCCTCTCAACAGAATAATACGCATAACAGATTGTTTAGTAGACGCGGGTACAGTTCTTTAGGATTTGTGCTCGCTCTTGTCTTTTCTGTTTTTTTAATGTTCTCTGATTATCATTACCGTTATTTAGATAGTGTGCGTAGTGGTTTTTCCTTTGTCGTTGCACCTTTGCAATATGCAGTTGATTACCCTGTACGCGTCATTGGCTGGGTACAGTCGCTGGTTAGTGCGAAAAAAGCGTTAATCGCAGAAAATATGCAATTGCGCTATCAGCAAACCATGCTGGAAGCAGAATTACAAAAGTTAATCATCATTCAAAAAGAAAATTCTCAATTAAAAGAGTTGCTCCAAACTTCCTCTAAAGCCGATATGAGTGCAATGGCTGCACAAATTCTTGCTGTTGATACCAGTAATTCACGTCAAGTAGTTATTTTAAATAAGGGAAAACGGGATGGTGCCTATGTGGGGCAGCCTGTTTTGGATGCCAAAGGAGTTATGGGGCAAATTGTTGATGTGGGTCCTATAACCAGTACGGTCTTACTTATTTCTGACTCTAAGAGTGCTGTCCCAGTACGTAATAATCGCACGGGAGAACGTGCGATTCTTGTTGGAACTAATGACATAGAGAAATTATCTTTAATTAATTTACCCAAAACTTCATCGATTCATCCGGGTGATGTATTGGTTACTTCGGGTTTGGATAGGCATTATCCAGAAGGATATCCTGTAGGGCGTGTGGAAGAGGTGAATAGCATTCCTGGTGAAGATTTTGTTAAGGTTAAAGTAGAACCCGTTGCCCTACTTAATCGTAATCGGTTGGTATTGCTGATTTGGCAAGATGTAGAGCAAGAGCAATTAAATACGCAAATTAATGAGCGTTTAAATGCTAAGGAGACTATGTGATGAGAAATCTTCGCGTACGCTTATGCTTGGGATTTATTATAGCTCTTCTTTTATCCATTTTACCTATGCCTGAATTAATCTCAGATTTTAGACCGCCTTGGGTTTTATTACTCGTGCTTTACATAGAATATTTTTTACCGGGCAACTTTAGGCTAACTACCTTATTGTTTGTGGGATTATTATTGGATGTCCTATTGGCAACAGTAATTGGAGAGCATTCATTTGCCTTGCTTTTGGTTACCTGGATTGCTTCCAGCAAATCAAGACGGTTTCAATTTTTTTCTATGATGCAGCAAATATTTTTAGTTGGATTTTTTTGTCTTTTATACCAATCGATTATCTCTTTAATTACTGCTCTTCTGGGTTTCAACTATAGTTTGTTTATGCCTGTAGCGAGTGCTTTGGTTGGTATGTTTATCTGGCCATGGATACGCTTGCTTGGCGAAGATACATTGTTAAAACGTCTGGTTTATCGTTAAGGGATCATCCTTCGTTACACGTTCCAATTCACTTTAAGTTTTACATGACTTATAACAAAACCCACGTACTGCGGCTTGGCCGCGGGATCCAGGGATTGAGGCATTTATCTCGCTTTTTTCCTGGATCCCGCGGACAAGTCGGAGCACGTAGGCTCAGTGGCTGTCCAGGAAAACTTAAGGTGAATTGGAAGCGTTACACTCGTGATGAGGGTTGGTTATTTGAATTGATGATGTATTATTCTGTATTCACCAGGTTGTAAGTTTTCTAAGCTCCAGCTACCAATTCTATGACGGACTAACCTTAAGGTAGGGAACCCAATTGCGGCAGTCATTCTCCGAACCTGATGATTTTTCCCTTCTCTTAAAGTAATTTCCAACCAGCTGGTAGGAATATTTTTCCGGAAGCGAATAGGGGGGGTACGTGGCCATAATTGAGGCTCCTCAATAAGTTTGACTTCAGCAGGCAAAAAGCTAATGTCTTTGAGCACTAAACCCTTTTTCAGGGGAGCTAAATCAATTTCATTAGGAATACCCTCAACCTGAACCCAATAATACTTTCTTTTATTGAATTTAGGATGAGTTAACTGATGTTGCAGAGCTCCATGATTCGTTAATAATAATAGGCCCTCGCTGTTTTTATCCAATCGTCCTGCTGCGTAAAAATCAGGTTTATTGATAAAAGCAGCTAAGGTATGCTCCTGAGCATCCCCTGAGAATTGGCTAACGACACCATAAGGTTTATTGAAGAGTATAATCTCTGGCATTAAATATGATATAAAAAGGAGTTTCGAATATGCCTATAGTAGGGGCTTTCCATATTATGGGCAATTCAATTCATTGTTTTTGTAGGTTAATTCTTATACAATAACGCAAAAATTATACTTTATGGTGAAAATTGTTCATGAAATACACAATCTTAGTTTCTCTCTTTTTTTGTCAATGTACCTATGCGATGAATCATGTTGTAATGGTTGGTGATGAAAAAGTAGAGATTAAACAGATTGTCGGTAGAGGAAAGACTTTTATACACTTGCATCATAATGAACAAACTGCTTTAAAAGCAGCTCAGGCGGTGATCCAGAAAGATGGAGGGAGCCTTATTGCACTCGTACACTCCGGCGGTCGAAATGTAGTCTTTCATTTAAATAACCAACGTTATGAGTTTGATCCAAATCGAATTTTTACAGATAATGGAATCAAAAAAACGCTTTCACAGTTCGGTCGATATAATCCTCAGGCGCATCAAGAAGTAAATAAGTTGGCTAGTAAAATCAAGCAGTTATTGCCAAAAGGGAAGATAGTAGCTGTACATAATAATTCAACTTATTCACTTAAAGATTATTTACCAGGAAACACATTGGAAAAAGATGCACAGGCAATCCATATGATTCCTGAAAATTATTTCCGTAATTTTTATTTAGTCACCAAAATTAATGATTTTCTCCGTTTGAAAAGCAAAGGTTATAATGGAATTTTACAAAAACCTTCTGCCACAGATGATGGATCATTGTCTATTTATTTGTCAAAAAATGATTATATCAACGTTGAAGCAGGATATGATCAACTTGTTGAACAGATCAAAATGTTGCAACATGCATAGTAAACATTCAAGCATGCTAATTAAATAGAAATGGTACTTGGGATTCCAAGTTATCACATGCTATCATTGCCTTTTCTCTAATTTTACGGAGTTGTCAATGACATACGATAAAATCAAAGTGCCTTCACATGGTGAGGCTATAACAGTTGCTGCTGATCTGTCACTTCGTGTACCAAATAATCCCATTATCCCTTTTATTGAAGGAGATGGTATTGGTGTGGATGTAACCCCACCTATGATTCGTGTTGTTGATGCTGCTGTTGCAAAAGCATATGGTGATAAGAGAAAAATTGCCTGGATGGAAGTTTATGCAGGAGAAAAAGCGACTAAAGTTTATGGGGCTGATCAATGGTTACCTAAAGAAACTTTAGATGCGATGAAAAAGTATGTTGTTTCGATTAAAGGCCCCCTGACAACTCCAGTTGGAGGCGGAATTCGTTCACTCAACGTCGCTATTCGTCAAGAAATGGACCTTTATACTTGTTTGCGACCCATTCGTTATTTTGAGGGCGTCCCAAGTCCACTCAAAGAGCCTGAGAAAACCGATATGGTTATTTTTAGAGAAAACTCTGAGGACATTTACGCGGGTATTGAATGGAAGGCGGATTCCCCAGAAGCTAAGAAAGTGATTGAATTCTTAATGAAGGATATGGGTGTTAAAAAAATCCGTTTTCCTGAGCATTGTGGCATAGGTATTAAACCTGTTTCTAAAGAAGGAACTACACGTTTAGTAAGAGCCGCAATCCAATACGCAATTGATAATGACCGCCAAACAGTTACTTTGGTTCATAAAGGCAATATTATGAAATTCACCGAAGGAGCGTTCAAAGATTGGGGCTATCAAGTTGCACGCGATGTTTTTGGTGCTAAAGAATATGAAGGTGGTCCTTGGATGGAATTCAAGAATCCAAAAACAGGTAAGCAAATTATTATAAATGATGTAATTGCTGATGCATTCTTGCAACAAATTCTTTTAAGACCGGAAGATTATAGCGTAATTGCTACGCTAAATTTAAATGGGGATTATATTTCCGATGCTTTAGCTGCTCAAGTAGGTGGTATTGGTATTGCTCCAGGTGCAAATATAAGTGATGACGTTGCTGTATTTGAAGCAACCCATGGAACGGCACCAAAATATGCGGGCAAGAATAAAGTAAACCCTGGGTCAATTATCCTGTCTGCTGAAATGATGTTACGTCACATGGGATGGAATGAGGCTGCTGATTTAATTATCAAAGGCATGCAAGGTGCCATCGCAGCTAAAACAGTCACCTATGATTTTGAGCGTGGTATGAGCGGTGCAACTTTGGTCAGTAGCTCTGGTTTTGGAGAGGAAATAATTAAAAATATGTAAATCGTATGGATGAAATCTAGCCTCAGTGAAATCCAATACAAGCAAGGATAGTTATCCAGTTTTGTATTTTCACTAGGGCTACTTTCCTACCAACTATAATTATACCTTTAATGAATGTTAACTAATCAATATGTTTTTGAATATTTCAAAGACTAATTTTTTCATTAAAAATAGATGATTTTACTGGCCAAAAGTGCGTAAGGAGTCTATAAAAATAGTATAGAGGTTGTATGTTATGAGCGGGCAAAATCTAGAGGAAATTGTTAGGCAAAAAGTCGCTGAACCGGAGCTGAGCACGGAAATCAGAGTGCCTAGAAAGTACAAAGTAGTATTGCTCAATGATGATTATACACCTATGGATTTTGTAGTGGAGGTACTGAAGCATTTTTTTCACCTAAGTGAAGAACTTGCTGTTCAGGTGATGTTACAGGTTCATATTCAAGGAAAAGGCGTGTGTGGGGTATTTACACGAGATATAGCAGAAACAAAAGTAGCACTGGTAAATGAATACGCCAGAATGAATCAGCACCCATTGCTATCCAGCATGGAACCCGAGTAATTTGCTGTGGGCTGAAGAGGAGCAACGACAATGTTAAATAAAGAACTTGAATTCACCTTGAATTTAGCTTTCAAGGAAGCAAAAGAGAAGCGTCATGAATTTATGACCGTGGAGCATTTGTTGTTGTCATTGCTTGATAATCCAGCGGCTGGAAGTGTATTGCAAGCATGTGATGCAAATATTGAAGCATTACGTCGCGATTTAATTGAATTCATAGATGAAACGACCCCTAGAATTCCTGAAGATGAATTAGATAGGGAAACTCAACCTACACTTGGTTTTCAACGCGTGTTACAACGTGCAGTATTTCATGTTCAATCTGCTGGAAAAACCGAAGTAACCGGGGCTAATGTTTTAGCGGCAATTTTTAGCGAACAAGAAAGCCAGGCAGTTTATTTCTTACGCCGTGAAAACATTACGCGACTTGACGTAATTAATTATATTTCTCATGGTGTTTCTAAGTATCAAAACAATGATATGCATGAAAACATGAATTCTATGGAAGATGATATGAATTCATCAGAGGGAAATGAGTCACCTCTGGAAAGCTATTGTACCAACCTCAACAGACGTGCAAAACAAGGAAAAATTGACCCTTTGATTGGACGTCATGAAGAAGTACAACGCACCATTCAAGTATTATGTCGACGCAGGAAAAACAATCCTTTGCTGGTGGGTGAAGCTGGAGTGGGTAAAACTGCAATTGCAGAAGGACTGGCCCGACGTATTGTAGATGGTGAAATACCTGATGCCATCCGTGATTGTATTGTTTATTCACTTGATTTAGGTGCTTTGCTTGCTGGGACCAAATATCGTGGTGATTTTGAAAAACGATTAAAAGCAGTGTTAAAACAATTAGGTCAACAGGATGGAGCAGTACTATTTATTGATGAAATTCACACAATTATTGGTGCTGGAGCCGCATCTGGTGGTGTTATGGATGCCTCTAATTTAATTAAACCTCTGTTGGCAAACGGAGAGCTAAAATGTATAGGTTCTACAACTTACCAGGAATACCGAGGTATTTTTGAGAAAGATAGAGCTTTAGCAAGACGTTTCCAAAAAATTGATATTCCTGAACCTACAGTCGATGAAACATTTGAAATATTGAAAGGATTAAAAGGACGATTAGAAGAACACCATGGTGTGAAATTTACTATTCCTGCACTGAAAGCTGCTGCTGAATTATCTGCAAAATACATTAATGATCGATTTTTACCTGATAAAGCGATCGATGTGGTTGATGAGGCAGGTGCCTATCAGAATTTATTAACGGCAAGCAAACGCAAGAAAATTATTAGCGTGACTGAAATTGAGAGCGTAGTTGCGAAAATTGCACGTATACCTATCAAGAAAGTATCTGCCCGTGATAAAGATACTTTACGGAATTTAGAACGTGATTTAAAGCTCTTAGTCTATGGACAAGATCAGGCGATCACTGCATTAGCTTCTGCAATTAAATTAGGTCGTTCTGGACTTAGAGATCCTCAAAAACCAGTTGGTTGTTTCTTATTCGCTGGACCAACAGGTGTTGGAAAAACAGAAGTAACCAGACAATTGGCTAATGTTTTAGGCATAGAGTTGTTACGTTTCGATATGTCTGAATATATGGAAAAACATACAGTGTCCCGTTTAATTGGTGCTCCTCCGGGATATGTTGGCTATGATCAAGGTGGTTTGTTGACTGAAGCAGTTACCAAAAATCCTCATGCAGTACTGTTGCTTGATGAAATAGAAAAAGCCCATCCAGATGTATTTAATTTGCTGTTGCAAATTATGGATCATGGTACCTTAACCGATACTAATGGTCGTCAAGCTGATTTTAGACATATTATTCTGGTAATGACCTCTAATGCAGGGGCAGGAGAGATGGTACGGAACTCTATTGGATTTTCACAACAAGATAATAGCAATGACGGGCTTGAAGTGATTAAAAAACAATTTAGCCCTGAGTTCAGAAACAGACTCGATGCAATTATTAATTTTGCTCCATTGGATGCTGTGACCATTGGTTTAGTGGTTGATAAGTTCATTATGGAGTTGGATGAGCAATTAAGTCATAAAGGTGTTACCTTTAACGTCGATAAAATGGCTCGTGAGTGGCTTATTGAGCACGGCTATGACAAGGTGATGGGCGCTCGACCAATGGCTCGATTGATTCAAGAAAATGTAAAAAAACCACTTGCGGACGAACTTTTATTCGGTAAGTTGATGCATGGTGGTCACGTCACCTTAAAAGTTAAAGACGGAAAGCTGCATTTTGTTAGTCATGATCATAGAGAGGGTGTTTTTTAAATGACATTGACTGTAACAATAATAACTAAAAATGAAGAGAGAAATATTAGAAGATGTCTTGAATCCGTACGATTTGCTGATGAAGTAATCGTACTGGATTCTGGAAGTACTGATAACACAGTAGCCATTGCCAAAGAATACACCGAGCATGTTTTCTCCACAGACTGGCCAGGTTATGGTGCTCAAAAACAAAGAGCATTATCAAAAGCTACAGGGGATTGGGTGTTAAATCTTGATGCTGATGAATCCGTCAGTGAGGAGTTGCAGCAAGAAATCAAGGCGGCCATGTCATCCAATTCAGCCGATGCTTTTAGAATTGCAATTCAAATGTATTTCTATAATCAACCCTTAAAATATTCTTCTAGCCCCAAGCGTCACATTCGTCTTTTTAAACGTGCAAACGCCTATTTTAGTAATGATATTGTGCATGAAAAAATAGTACTTCCAGAGGGTACACGAATTGGTAAAATCAAAAATGTCATTATGCACCATTCATTTAAAGATGTAAGTCATGTTTTGTATAAGATGAATAAATATTCATCTTATAGCGCGAAAACATACATCTTAAATAAGAGAAAATCCAGTTTCATTAAAACTGTGGCAAGTACAGCATGGATGTTTTTCAGATGTTATATCTTGCAACGTGGATTTTTAGATGGCAGAATAGGTTTTTTATTTGCAGTGTTTAATGCACAAGGTACTTTTTATCGTGGTATTAAACAATTGTATCAAGACAGCAATATAGACCAATTGCCAAAAAGCACAGAGGAATTAATTTGAGACTGAGCTTGTTAGAAGAAAAAAATAATATACTAATACCAACGCTTCTTGTCCTATTAGCTTTTTTTATCCCTATAAGTGTCAGTATTAAGTCAATTTTAGTGGTAATTTGCTTAGTGGCCCTCGTGCTTGCTCCTTACTACAGACAATATATGCATTATGCTTTTAATACATTATGGGCCCGTGCCGCCATTGGTTTATTTCTTTTTGTTATAATCGCGTGTTTGTGGTCTGAAGCACCGTACTCCTTACAATATAATGTTATTGATAAATATTCTAAGTTAATTTTCCTGCCTGTATTTGCTGTAGGCTTTATTAAACCACAGACCAGAATTTGGGTTTTAAATAGTTATATATTAACGATGATCGTGACTTGTATTCTTTCGGTGTTGAAGGTTAGACATTTAATAACGTTTCATTCCACAGATCCTGCAGATGTATTTTACAATCATATTATTACTGGGTTTATGGTTGCCTTAGGTGTTTATTTTGCCGTAATTTTAGCATTACGACCGAATATAAATAAGTGGTTGCGGATTTTCTATATTTTTATGGTTGTTTTAGGAACATATCACACATTTTTTCTTAATCCTGGAAGAACTGGCTACATTATCTATGGTGTTTTAATGTCTTTATTGATTGTGCAAAAATTGCCTCTTAAAAAAGCTTTAATAGGGATGGTAGCATTTATAGGCGCAATTAGTTTGGCTTATACTCTAAGTCCCGTAATGCAAAACGGGGTTCATTTAATGATGCATGATATTCAGCTCCTGAAACATCATCAAGCAGATACTTCTTTAGGTTTTAGAATACAGTTTCATCAATATGCTCAATCTTTATTTGAAAGAAATCCACTTATAGGGGTAGGCACAGGAGGTTTCCAATATAACTTTGCCAAAGAACAGCCTATTCCTGCCTGGGGAAAGAAGCTTAATGAACCTCATGGTCAATATTGGTTGACTCTTGCGGAACTGGGGTTAATAGGGATTGCTCTTTTTCTTTTTTTTATAGGCACGTTGTTTATTACTGCCTTCAAGCTTAAAGAAATGAAACCCTTTCTTTTGGGATTATTGGTTTCTTTTTGTGTGCTATCTTTCTCAGATACTATATTTTGTTATTCTACGATAGGTTATTTGTTAATTCTTTTCAGCGCATTGTGCTTTGGGGAACTCATTGAAAAACATCAAGAGGCAGTAGTCCAAAAAGTATGAGTTAAGAATACGCACCAACACGAACTCTAAATGTTGCTTGGGTGCAGTGAAGCGAAATCCTGGTCAATGATTTTCCCAAGCTCTATTTCGTTGCACTCAGGCATACATGTGTATGCGGGTACGTTTTTAAATATCTAACAATTGTACTGGCCAGAGATGATAAAAATGATGGACCGGTCCATTACCTAAACCCACACAATGATCCTTTGCAGCCTGAATGGCATTGAATAAATAACTTTTTGCGATACCGCATGCCGGAATCATGTCGATTTTTTGGGCAAGACAGGCCGTTATCGCTGCCGAAAGAGTGCATCCAGTTCCGTGAGTATTTTTAGAATTAATTCTCGGGCTTGCAAACCAATGAGTGTCTCCATTTGCTCCTATTAATAAATCATTCGATTCTTGTGAGTGGAGAAGATGTCCACCTTTGAGTAAAACATATTTAGGGCCAAACTCAAGCAGCTGTTGAGCAACATACATCATTTCCTTTTCAGACGATGCATGTGTTCCTGTAAAAGTAGATGCTTCTGGAAGGTTGGGGGTAATCAACGTGGCAAGTGGCATAAGGTTTGTTATCAGGGAATCCACAGCCTCGGGTAATAATAAAGGATCACCACTTTTAGCAACAGTTACAGGATCAACCACGATGGGAATATCTACTGCTTTTTTTTTAAGGAATGAGGAAACTAACTCAATGATTTCATTATTGAAGAGCATCCCTATCTTTATGCTGTCTGGTTTAATGTCATCAAAAATAGCATTTAGCTGATCTTCTATAGCTTGCAATGGAATAGTGTAGCACCGTTTTACGCCACAGGTATTCTGTACGGGCAGTGCTGTAAGCACAGTCATTCCATAGCAACCTAAAGCAGAAAATGTTTTTAAGTCAGCTTGAATTCCAGCTCCACCTGAGCCATCGAATCCTGCTATAGATAAGGCTTTATATTGCATAACTATGCTCCGCTACGACTTTTGACATTGAACTCCAATCTGGTTCGAACAGATTATTAATAAATACTTCTTTGAATGTTGCAGGAGTTTTGACACGATCATGCGCCAATTGTCCACATAAGCCGAAGTAGGCCGTTGCTTGAATTGCAGCATGATAATGATTGGCGTGACAAGCAACAAAGGCACTAAGAACAGCGGTCATTGTGCAACCCATTCCTGTGATCAGTGGCATGAGGTTAGAACCAAATGGCAGTAAATTTTCATCCACTCCATTAGTTATAAAATCTTCAGGCCCGCTGATTACAACTGTTTTATGGGATTGTGCTAGTATATGTGCACTATTGATTGCTTTGGTTACAGGATCTGAGCTTTCAACTCCTTTAGTGCTGCCGTTTGCACCAGCTAATGAAATGATTTCACTCGCATTTCCTCTGATGACTTGAGCATAAGGAAATAACTCCATTGCGGCAGCAGTTCGAAGTTTGCTTGCTCCTGCGCCAACAGGATCCATAATAAGTGGTTTACCTATGGAGTTTGCAATATTTGCTGCCAATCGAGCTCTATCCATAAATGCATCATTCAAAGTACCTATATTAATATATACTGCCTGACTTAAATGGATCAGCTCTTCAATTTCATCTACAGATTCAGACATGAGTGGTGCAGCACCCAAAGCCAAAAGGCTATTTGCCATAAAATCCATAGTTACGTAATTAGTGAGGCAAAGTATTAAGGGTTTTTGTTGTTTTAATAAGGTAAGGGTGGATTGTATTTGGTTAAGCATATGTGTTCCTGGCAAGCGATACTTCGCAGCGTGAGAATAAGCCGCGAAGTATATATCTGAAACCTACCAAGCTGCAATTTTCTCTTCTGGTCGTAAAGAACACTCTTCAGAAATTGAGCCATCATTACATACAACGAATCCAGTTACGCTGTAGGTTGAAACAACGCCGCCTTTCCATAAGCAGCAACCACGAAATAATTGTAAATCCATCACAGCGTGTGGTGTGCAATAACATGCAGAATAAAAACCATTTCTACAAACAAGACGGCCGGCAGATGAATCACAATAGCTCACTCCTCCCATTTGACTACAACAACCGGAAATATATTGGGATTGGGCGTATGCTGGTGAAATAAGAAGACTTAATATACCGATACATAAAAGAGTTTTAAGTGACTGCATCTTGATTTCTCGAATTATTTTTTTCTTTTTAGGATAGCATAGGGTCTGTTTAAATTTCTACTATCTTAGCCAGGCTGTCCTGATTTTTTGCGCTTCAGAACTCGAAAAGGAGGCATTTAGGCGCAAATGAGTAGAACAACTCAATATTTTAAAAACTATTAGTTGGAACTTGAATTGTTTGTAGAACATTAGGATAAAGCACAAATAAATAACTTGTAGCTAAACCGGCTAATAGACCAAATAAATGTGCTTCCCAGGACACTCCTTTATCTCTAGGAAAAATACCAAAAAAAATACCTGCAAAATAATAGAGACTAATGATCCCAAGGATTATTGTCGTTATTGTGCCAGTTTGATAGATATTACTAACTAAAAACCCCCAATATCCAGTGATTAGTCCGCTAGCACCTATATGTATACCAGGTTTAGCGAAGCACCATATCGCAATTCCGCTTAAAACAGTAATCAGTATGGTAACAACAAGAAAGTAGTTAAGTCCATTAATTAAAATGAAATTACTTAAAACGAGCAAGGGAATCGAGTTAAAAAATATATGGTTGAAATTTGAGTGCAAAAGCGGGGCAAATAGAATACCAGGTAAGCCACGAAGATGCCTTGGAATAATGCCCAGGAATAAGATTTTTTTGTAGACTTGGCTCACAAAGAAAAAAAGCCAGGGAATCAACAAAATAATCTCTAGAATGGGAATATTATTTTTTGTTTGGCTTAAAATCCAATAAAGACTATTGTTTAATTCTTCAAGCATTTTCTACTCATTTATTTGGGTGATTTCGCAGGTTAAATTACCTTGTGCCAAGCGTATATCGATTGTCTCGCCAATCGTTACTTGTTGGCTCGAAAACAATACTTTATTTTCTTTCGTTGCAATAGCATATCCTCTATCCAGTGTAGCCAAGGGGCTGACTGCATGCAAGGTAGATAATTGGGTTCTTAAGTGATATTGAAGTTGATTGATCTTATTCTGTATGTTCTGGATTAATTGGGTTGATATTTTTTCTAAAAGAACCTGTGTTTGTTTGATTTGTGTTTTGGGATTTTGGACATTCAAATGATTAATGCACAGATGGAGTTGATGTGTTTTTTGCTTGATGATGGAGCGCATGCAAGTAATCAATTGTCGTTCTAGGTAGTCAGTGGTTTGCCAATGACTGGCAATTGCTTTTTGTGGTGACGATATTTTATCGATTAAGTGATGCAATCTAATTTGGTATTTTTGCAAAAATCGGTGCATTGCTTCCGACAAACGAGAGATGGAATGATTTAATAATTTAAACAACTCATTACAGTCGGGTGTTACTGCTGTAGCTGCGGCGGTAGGTGTTTCTGCTCTGTAATCCGCTACAAAATCGGCAATTGTAAAATCTGTTTCATGGCCCACGCCAGATACAATAGGTACTGAGCTATTTGCAATAATTCGTGCCAATTGCTCATCATTAAATGCCCATAGGTCTTCAATGCTTCCGCCTCCGCGTGCAAGCAAAAGCACATCACATCGTTTTTCTGCATCCGCACGTTTTAATGCGTTGATCAGTTGTTGTGCTGCGCCAGCACCTTGAACTTCACTTGGATAGATGAAGACCTCAGCTAATGGGAAACGTCGCGCTAGAGTGGATAATATATCGCGAATCGCAGCCCCTGTTGTTGAAGTGATAATCCCAATTGTGCGAGGCATGGCAGGAATGGGTCGTTTTTTTATTGCATCAAATAAACCCTCAGCTGCAAGTTTGTTTTTTAATTCTTCAAAACGTTGGTAAAGGGCTCCTAAGCCCGCTTCAGTAATTTGTTCTACGATTAATTGATAATCACCTCGTGCTTCATACAGACTTAATCTTCCACTAGCAACTATATGTTGGCCATCACATAATTTGTTTGCAAGTCCATTGGCGTGGCGATTTTTAAAGTAAACAGCACGAATTTGGGCATGATGATCTTTTAATGTAAAATAAAAATGTCCAGATCCGGGTTTACTCAAATTAGAGATTTCCCCTTCAACATGAACTGTACCCAGTTCGTTTTCTAGATAAGATTTAACGTGTCGGTTAAGTTGGCTGACAGTAAGAATTGCATTTCTTTTTTCCACGATCAATTTGTACATGCTCCTTAAAATGATAAACAAGATAAACTAAATATGGTTCGCAGAGTAACAAAATTAATAACTTACATATAGTAATGAAAGAATTTAACTTCATTTCAACCGATCTTGGCAAACCTTCTAAGAATAAGCTATGATCCTCGCTTTAAAAATTAAGAATAAAAATAAAATGAACTCATTTCAAAATAGAAAATTTAGTGTTTTCAGCTCATTTTTGTTTTTACTTATTACCATAAGTATGACGGGCTGTGTCGACTTATCAGGAGGTAGAGCTTCTGAGAAGAGACCAATACCTAAAATCGCTCAATCTGTGTTTCATAAATCCGAAACTCAAAAGAATGGGAAAACAACATCGAAGACAGTGAAAGTGAGTAAGTCACAACCTTATCATGGTGAAGTACATACTATGCTTGGGGGGCTTGGACTTTTTAGTACTGGAATGAGAACGCTAAGCGATAGTGTTATTGAAGAGTACAACGTCCCAGCTCCTAGCGATATGTGGTACAACGCAGGCAATGTAACACGTTCAATAGCTACCTATTATCAAAAACATCAACAGCACAGACCTATTATTTTAGTAGGACATTCTTTAGGTGCTAATGAACAAATCAAAGTTGCTCGTAATCTGGATAGAATGGGTATTCCTGTGGATTTATTGGTCACTGTGGATGCTGTATCACAGACAATTGTGCCACCAAATGTGAAGCATGCGATGAATTTTTATAAGCCTGGTTATGTTCCTATGTTTAGCGGTTTAAAGCTTAGAGCAGTAAATTCAGAGCAAACACGTATTGACAACATTAACGTGACTACGTTAAAAGGCATCGCAGTGAATCATTTCACTATTGATAAAGATCCCGTTGTACAAGCAATGATAATGGAAGAAGTAAAAAAGGTGTTGAGTAATGCAAATCAAGCAAAAGGGTAAAGAAAATTGTTCTCGTGTCTGCATAATTGGAGCCGGTCCAAGCGGTCTTGCTGCAATTAAAAATTTGCAAGAAGAGGGTGTAACCGATATCACGGTATTTGAAAAAAATAATCAAATTGGTGGTAACTGGGTGTATGATGAACGAAATGATCATTCCAGTGTATATGAAACGACTCATATTATTAGTTCAAAACGTTGGTCTGAATTCGAAGATTTTCCTATGCCAGCGCATTATCCTGATTATCCATCGCATACCTTAGTTTTAGATTATTTTAAGAGCTATGCGGATCATTTTGATTTAACTAAATACATTCGTTTTAACACGACTGTATTAAAAGTAGAACATAGTGATCACGGCCAATGGAAAGTTATTTTTGAAAATGAACAAGGTACTCATGAAGAGTTTTTTGATTATCTGTTAGTCGCTAATGGCCATCATTGGGATCCATGCATGCCAGAATATCCAGGTGAATTCTCTGGCCAGCTGCTTCATTCACATCAATATAAGAAAGCTTCTGTTTTTAAAGATCAACGTGTTTTGGTTGTAGGTGGTGGTAATTCTGCTTGTGATATTGCTGTAGAGGTTGCACGTGTTGCTTCGCAAATGTGTATCAGTATGCGTAGAGGGTATCATATTTTCCCTAAATTTGTATTTGGTAAACCAACCGATGATGCTGTAGCAAAAATTAGATGGATGCCTTCCTGGTTAAGACAGAAGTTTTTGAGTTTTTGTGCTCGGCTCTTGCAGGGAAGATACGCTAAATATAAATTAATGAAACCGGATTGTGGTCCTTTAGAAATTCATCCAACCATTAATACAGAGTTACTCTATTTTATTCGTCATGGGGAAGTGTTCCCTCGCCCAGGAATTACGCATTTCGAAGGAAAACGCGTCTATTTCACAGATGGTGAGTCTGAAGAATTTGATACGGTAATTTTTGCTACAGGTTATAAAATAAGTTTCCCTTTCCTCGATAAGGGAATTGCTGACTTTAGTAATTCAACTAAGATACCACTCTATCGGAAAATGATGCACCCAGACTACGATAATCTCTATTTTATCGGCTTGTGCCAGCCCCAAGGGTGTATTTGGCCGCTCGCGGATTATCAGTCAAAAATTGCGGCGCGCATTATTATGGGTACTTTAAAGCGACCGGATAAATTGCTTGAAAAAACACTTCAAGAAATGAATAAACCTCATTATCGATTTAAATCCCATACTCGGCATGCTGTAGAAGTGGATTATCATAAGTTTCGTCGTGAGTTATTGGATATGTTAGAAGCTTAATTGCGTCATCCCGGGTGAAGGCAAAGCGTTACCCGGGAAATCTATACTATGAAAATAATTGATCAAAATTTTCCTTCTGAAATTAAGTTAACTGATCTTGATAAAGAGATCTATGAAGAATTTTTGAAAATTTATCAAGATCTGAAAGTCTCTTCTGAGACCGCAGTAATTTTTGCTAACATTAGTTTTTTATTATCGAGTAAACAAATATTAGACTATTTGTTACGCCATCTTGAAGATGCTCTAAAAACCACCTTAAATCAAAAAAAATTATCGATAACTCCAAGGCGAAAATACTCTCAGATTAGCCATATTGGATTATCTTGGCCCTTACCCGAAGAAAAAACTGATGCGCGAGCCAACGATACAGGCCATGTTGTCAATGACACTTTGACTACTGAGGAGCAAAAACACAAAATAAACAGTGGTGGAGTGCCCACACTGTTAGGTTTTCTTCCTAACTCGTTGGCAAATGAGTTGGTGGAAAAACATATTTTGTGGAATGAAGATCCAAGAATAGCGCCACTCTTCTATCATGGTAAATTTACCCACAGGATTCAGTTTTATCTTATTATGAAGGCAATCGACCTTGGGTATATCAAATTCAATTCAGAAATAAAATCAGTTGTTGATATCTTAAATGTTCTAATTAATAACAAAAATAGTGTAGGAAACACTTTTTGGAATATACTGCTAGATAGTGTTGTTGTTCTTAGAAACTATGAACACATCCCTAATACCCCTAATCCTGCACCGCTTACATCGCGTGGTTTCCAACCTCAACTCTCTCTAATGAACGAATATCAAAATAAATATGTTTTTGGTATGGACCCCTATTTTTTACATTCTTATTTGCTATCTCATAATGTAGATCAGCATCCTATTTTATCTGAATGTTTAACAAGGCTTTTTTGTAAAACGGCGCTTGAAATCCAACAAATTGAAAAAGAATTAGGATATCAAGTTTATATTGATCGGCCATGGCCTCCCTCCCAAGCACCTAAACTCGTTCCAATTAAAGATTATTCTATTTCTGAGGTATTGAGCCGAATAGAGAAAGTATTTTACATTAACGGTGCTCATGTTATTACACCAGCAAATGTTTTAAGCCATCGAGAGGCCAAAAAAAAATCTATTCCACATGATATCAAAACTAAACTGAGTAATTTTTCAGGGGCATTTTGGAAGTCTGAGGATGAAAAGTTTTCTCTAGATTCTGGTGTGAATCAAGCAGGAATTGTTGAATACAGATAAGCTTAACAAATATTGCTATTTAATGAGGCAAGGTATTGGGCCTAGGGTTTAATTCTTTTTCAAGAGCTTTGCATTTAAACAGTCAATCTTCTTTAAAGAAAGAAGATTGACTGTTTAATACATTAGGAGGATGTGAAAGGCAACTTTTTTAGATAAGCTGACAGAATGATTAATTCCTGGATTCCTGCCGTTTAATTAATGCACCCATTAACTTTTCAATATTAGTTACATGCGGATTTTCTTGGAGAATCATAGCCTTAGTTCGTTCATCACAATATCCTTTTACTTCTTTATCCGGGAAAATATAGAACTTCTTCTCATTCACTTCATGTACAATATGTTCTGCAATATCCATAGCAGGGCGTGAATGTGATAAAAGAGATTTTAATGCTTCATGTAAAGAAGAACCTGCATTTGCTGTATGAGATAAAAGAGATGTGTCTGTAAAGGACGGAAAAACAACAGAAACATCTACGGGTTTTTTCATACGCACCAGATCAAAATATAATGATTCCGATAAAGCAAGTACCGCATGTTTTGACATGGAGTAACAGGCTGTTTGTGAACCGGTACATAATGCATATAGGCTCGCTATATTGATGATATGCGAATGAAAAGCTTGCTGAAATAAGTAAGGGGTAAAAGCCTGAATCATATGAATCATTCCATATAAGTTCACATCCATTACTCGCTGAATATGTTCTGGGTGCAAATCCCAAATAGGCTCTAATGGGCCTATAATCCCTGCATTATTGTAGATCCAATCAATACGACCTAACTTATTTTCAACCTGTTGTGCCAATTGTGCCACTTCATTAGCTTGTGTTACATCACAAGAAATTGCCAAAATCCGTTCTGGGAAGAGGGGTAATAGTCGTTCGGTTTCTTGTTTGAGTTTAATACCATCTTTATCTACCATAACTACAGTATGGCCTTGTTGTAGATTGACTTGGCTTAATGCTAAGCCAATTCCATTTGCA
Source organism: Legionella stuttgartensis (assembly GCF_977063405.2). NCBI lineage: Bacteria > Pseudomonadati > Pseudomonadota > Gammaproteobacteria > Legionellales > Legionellaceae > Legionella > Legionella stuttgartensis. The sequence goes on along the minus strand of NZ_CDRUHA020000022.1, from coordinate 567,542 downwards.
GCACCGGTGATTACAGCTACTTTCATTTTTTTTCCTTTTGCTATAATTTTTATAAATCTTACAAATATAAGGATGTTATCTTGAAAAACGACAATGAAATTCCAGAGCCTTATGAGTATCCTGAGCAGCCTGAAGAATATCCTATAGAACCAGAGCCTTATGAGCCGGATGATCCTGGATATCCTGAGCCTGAACCATCACAACCATCTGAGCCAAATTGGGAGTAGTTGTTTTGCATTTGTTCACATATCAATATAAAGTGATGAATGCTTTATAGCTTGGCTAAGGTATAAGCGCCATAACCCAAGCTACAAAGCGATAGCGCTTCCAAGTTAAGCTCCCTTTATAAGCTGATCCAGAGCTTTTCCTATATCCTTGGCCCTCATTAAACTTTCTCCAATGAGAAAGGTATTTATTCCGTGAGATTGCATCAAATGTATATCTGAATGGGTATTAATACCACTTTCGGTGATGGTTATTTTATCTTGGGGAATATATTGTTTTAATTGGATACTCAGTTGAATGTCTGTCTTAAAAGTATGAAGACTGCGATTATTAATACCTATTAATGGAGTAGGTAAGCGTACAGCACGCTCCAACTCTTCTTGGCTATGACTTTCTACAAGTACGGACAGTTCCAATTCATGGGCTAATTGGCAGAAGTCCGTTAACTGAACATCATCAAGTAAAGCAACTATAAGTAAGATGCAGTCTGCACCTAATGCCTGACTTTCATAAATTTGATACGGATCAAGAATAAAGTCCTTTCGTAGTATAGGGAGGCTGCAATGATTTTTTGCTAGAGCTACATAATCAGGATGGCCCTGGAAAAAATCAATGTCTGTAAGCACCGAAAGGCAACGTGCTCCATGTTGTGCATAGATTGTTGCAATCTCTTCTACATTAAAATCCTCTCTGATCAATCCTTTGCTTGGAGATGCGCGTTTAATTTCTGCAATAATTGCTGGATTGTTCTTATCTTGCAGGGCAGCGATGAAATCACGGCGATCCATAATGGGTTGTTGTGTTAATAAACTTAAGGGCTTATTTTTCTTAGCAAGAGCGACTTCTTCTTGTTTACGTTGGGCAATACGTTGTAACACACTATTCATGATGCGATTCTTTATTTAAAGTTTGAGTTAATTGACTAAGTTGAGTAAAGCATTGGCTGGCTTTGCCGCTGTCTATAACGATTTTGGCGTGTTCTAAAGCATGAGTAAAAGAACTATTTTCCTGAGCGCAGTATATTGCGGCGGCAGAATTTAATAAAACCATGTCACGAGCAGCTCCTTTTTTTCCGGAAAACACCTCTTGAATCAATTCTAAACTTTGAGAGGGTGAATCAACAATCACTTCATCTAAGGACTGATGTTTGATTCCGTAGTCTTCTGGAGTAATTATCCAGTGATGAAATGTTCCTTCTCGATACTCAATGACATCTGTAGGGGCTGCAATACTGATTTCATCTAATCCATCTTGAGAGCTAACTACCAAGGCTCTTTCGCTTCCCAAGTGAGCAAGTACAGAAGCTAAAGGTTTTTGCCAGGCTTTTGAAAATACACCTACTACTTGTTTTTTTACTCGCGCCGGATTGATTAATGGACCAAGTAAGTTGAACAATGTTCTAATCCCCAGTTGTTGACGCGCTGCTCGTGCGTGTTGCATAGCTGGATGATAGTGAGGCGCAAATAAGAATGCCAAGCCACATTGTTCAATACATGTTTGGATGTGCTGATCGGACAAACTTAATATAAAACCGGCTTGTTCTAATAAATCAGCACTACCACTACGACTGGAAACAGAGCGATTACCATGTTTTGCTACTGGGAATCCTGCTGCGGCTACCACAAAGCTGCATGCCGTAGAGACGTTAAATGTATTTTTTCCATCTCCACCGGTTCCGACGATATCAATTAAGTTAGTGCCTAAATCGATAGGGTGGGCTAATTGTTGCATGACTTCAGCTGCGGCTATTAACTCTTCGGTAGTTTCACCTTTCATGCGCATGAGTGCTAAAAATGTTGCGATCTGTACATCATTATATTGACCTGACATACACGCATGAATCACTGATTGCATTTGCTCAGGATTCAAATTTTTTTTTGCGATTAAGTGCTCAAACAGAAGATTGGGTTTCATATTTCAAGAAATTCTCTAATAATTGCAGTCCATATTGGCTTAATATTGCTTCTGGATGGAATTGTAGACCAAAAACAGGATATTGACGATGTGAAATTGCCATTATTGTATCATTTGCCCAGGCATCAATGGTGAAGCAGTCTGGAAGACTTTGTTTTTCTACCGCCAAAGAATGATATCGCGTTGCTTTGAAATGGTTCGGAATGTTTTTAAAAATTCTTTGTTGATTATGTTCTATAATTGATGTTCTTCCATGCATTATTTCTGGGGCGGGTATTATTCGACCACCAAAAACTTGAGCAATACTTTGATGTCCAAGACAAATACCTAAAATAGGGACAGTACGATAAAAAGTACGTATTACTTCCATGGAAATGCCTGCTTCATCTGGCGCTTTTGGCCCTGGTGAGATGACCAAGTATTGAGGAGCAAGTTCTTTTATTTGGTCTACTCTGATTTGATCATGCGTATAAACTAATACTTCTTCATTGAGGCATTGGAAATATTGTACTAGATTGTAGGTGAATGAATCATAATTATCGATAATGAGCAGCATGTTAAATCAAAATATTGGTTAGTGATGTAACCCGAGTGCAACGCAGTATAACCTAATGGCACTAAGTTAAGAATATTTTCCTATATTTTCTAGCTGCCTACGTCCCCGAAGTGTTCGCGGGATCCAGCTATGAAACCTACATTTGTTGGTTTTCGCGAATAACTCGCAGAACGTAAGCTCTGGGAAAATATGCTTAATTGAGTACCACGGCAGTATAACCCTGAGTTTACTGAATATACATTCCCGGGTTCCACTACGTTCCATCCAGGCTACTTCTTTATAAAGTGAAATCTTCGCCTAAATAAACTGCCCTGACTTGTTGGTTAGCTAGTATTAAGTCAGGGGTTCCTTCGCACAATATTTTTCCTTGACTGACAATATAGGCACGCTCGCAAATATCTAGGGTTTCTCTTACGTTATGATCGGTGATTAAAACGCCAATACCTTTATTACATAAATGTTGAATGATTCGTTTAATATCAATGACCGAAATCGGGTCGACTCCAGCAAAAGGTTCATCAAGAAGAATGAAGGAAGGCTCTATTGCAAGAGCTCTCGCAATTTCCACACGTCGTCTTTCCCCTCCAGAAAGTGCCATACCGAGACTTTTATGCAGATGTGAAATATGAAATTCTTGAAGCAGAAGATCGAGCTTTTCTTCTCGTGCCTGTTCGTTTAAATCAGGTCTAAGCTCTAGAATAGCCATGATGTTTTCTGCCACAGTCAGTTTACGAAAGACTGATGCTTCTTGTGGGAGATAGCTAATTCCCAGACGGGCTCTTTGATGCATGGCACATAATGTTATATCTTGATCAGATAAGAGAATTTGGCCTTCATCGCAGGACTGCAAACCGACAATCATATAAAAACATGTTGTTTTACCAGCTCCATTAGGACCTAATAAACCGACGCACTCACCTTTTTTAATATGGATACTGATGCCGTTAACCACGGTTCGTGATTTAAATGACTTTTTAAGATTCCGTACTTCCAATATGCTCATGATGGTTTCTTTTCTGGGTGATAAATAATAATTATTCTTTTACTGTCATCACCTTGAGACAGAACATGTTGCTTCACAGTATCATAACTTATTTTTGCAGCAGAAAAAGAGTTTTTTCCTTGTTCTACTCGAGCATTCCCGATTAGCTCAATCAGATGGCGTATTGGATAATATCTAATAGTGTCAGCATAAGCATGTACGGGAGGTTTTTGAGGATCCGTTATTGTCCAATAGTGTGCTTGTTTTTCTTTAGTTCCATTGGCTATAGCAACCACTAGTTGGTTTTTTTCATTCCCTATAGTCACGGCTTTATCGGCTTGTAGATTTGTTGTTCCTTGTACTAATTCAACATTGCCAATATAGGTTCCTTTATGATCTTGTTGGCTTAAGTCAGCTGAGTCTGCCATGACATGCATTACTTTTTCTTTATCTTCTGTTAGGGCATATGAAGAAGATGCGAACAAGAAAAAGAGGAGCAAACTGTAGTTAACCATTCGCTGGAACATAACTTCCTCTTGCTTGGTGGAGTAACTCTACTCTTTTCTCATCGAGATAAGCATTCATTCCAGTCGATTGTACAATGTTACCTGGTTGCTCGTATGTTACCAGCAAATCAGAACTTGCTTTCTTTTCTTTAGGGAAATAGGTTACTTCTTCTGTTTTTAAAGTACTTTCCTCGGCTCCTTTTTTTTGACGCACGACAACGTTGCCCGTAAAAGTGATTTGCTTACCACCTTCAAATGATTTGGCTTTGAGTGAGCTGATATCCCAGGGAGGTTGTTCTTCTTGACTTACAATAATATGTGGATTTTGTAATAAATAGACATTACCGTTTTGAATATGCTGCATGAACGGCGAGGTGAGTATATTAGCAATCGTCCCTTGCGGATTAAACTGACGCACTTTAACGTTAACAATAGTAGTATCTACTGAATTTGCCAAGGTTTCACTGTCTAGGCGAATTTTAATTGTAGAATGACTGTAATACCACCCTGAACAGGCCAGAGTGATTAAAGTAAAAAAAAGCCATATGAGTTGTTTTGTTGCATTCATTATTTTAGATAACCTGCTATAGCTGAATCCATCTTATTCTGTGAATTTAGAATGAGGTCACATAACTCACGTACCGCCCCGCGGCCTCCTGATAGTGTGGTTTGCCACATGGCAATTTCTTTAATTTGATGTACTGCATTGGCAACTGCGACACTAAGACCAACTTGCTGCATAATTGGGGCATCAGGAATATCATCACCAATATAAGCAAAATATTCATCTTGGAGATTTAATTTGCTTTTTAGTTGCTTGTATGTCTCTTGTTTATCCAATTGATCTTTATAGTAATGAACAATTCCTAATTGTTGCATTCTATGATCAACTACTGCATTGCGCGAACCAGTAATAACGGCGACCTCAATTCCTGCCGTCATCAGTAATTTTAAACCCACTCCGTCATGAATATGGAATGTTTTCTGTTCATTAAAGTGGTTATCAATATATAAGAGACCATCGGTAAGAACACCATCTAAGTCACAGATGAGGCATTTAATCTTCTTGGCTCGCTCAATTAATTTATTCATTTAAAAAACACCCGCTTTTAATAAATCATGAAGATGAAGAACAGCAGTAGGCCGTTTTTCTTCATCAATAACAATTAATGAAGTAATGCTGTGTTTTTGCATAATCGTCAAAGCCTCAGCAGCAAGTATTCCCATGGGAATTGTACGGGGATTACGCGTCATAACTTCTTTTATTGGCGTCGTATTAATGTCATATTGACGTGTTAGAGTGCGTCGAATGTCACCATCGGTGTATACCCCAACAAGGTACCCTTTGTTATCAATGACGCAAGTCATCCCCAATTTTTTATCGGTTACTTCAAGTAACGCTTCTGTTACAGTTGCATTTTCATGAATAAGGGGTAGCTGCACACCTTGATGGCAGAGCTCGTCAATACGCAACAGAAGTCGTTTGCCTAAAGAGCCCCCAGGATGTGACAATGCAAAATCTTCCTCACTAAAACCTCTAGCTTGCAACAGTGCAATTGCTAGTGCATCACCCATAACTAATGCTACAGTGGTACTGGTTGTTGGCGCGAGACCAAGAGGGCAGGCTTCTTGCTTGATACTGACATCTAAGTTAACATCGGCTGCTTTTGCTAAAGTCGACTCGGAATTTCCAGTTAGGGTAATTAAAGGGACTTCCAGTCTTTTTAACAGAGGAAGTAATGTAACTAATTCCAATGTATTGCCCGAGTGAGAAATGGCAATTACGGTATCTTGGCGGGTAATCATTCCCAGATCACCGTGACTTGCTTCACCTGGGTGCATAAAAAATGACGGGCTTCCTGTACTTGATAAAGTCGCCGCAATTTTATTCGCTATATGACCGGACTTTCCCATACCTGTTACTACGATCCTCCCGTTACAGGAGAGCAAGAGTTCACAGGCTTTTTCAAACCGATTATCGATTCGCTGGGTTAACTCAAAGACAGCTTGTGCTTCAGTTTCAATGACAGCAAGTCCAAGTTTACAAAAATTCATAGGCTATTGGATGTTTTTTTGTTTATTTTTCATTCTAACAAAAAAACATTTGAATATATAGAATTAAATACCCCAATTTTTTTTACGATCCAGTGTGGGGCTCAGGATAATTCAAAATACTATTTACCTTCAGGAGGCTTTTTAAAGATTCCCAGCGTACCTTGTCTATTACCCATCTTTTAAAAGCTTCCTGAGCAAAAAAATCAAGTCGCCTAAAACCTAGCATTTTAGAGAGTATCTTAGGTATACTTCTACTTTTGGCTATAATCGGAAAGAGAGCATGCCTGAAAATTGGGTTGAAATAAAAAATTTAATCTTTACTCGAGAGAGCCATTGCATTTTCAATGGTATTGATATGATGGTTCAGCGTGGCAAGATTACCGCCATTATGGGGCCTAGTGGTTCTGGAAAAACAACTTTATTGCAGTTAATTGGTGCTCAGCTAAGACCTGACAGTGGCTTTATTCAAGTCAATGGTCAAAACATGCATCACTTATCTCGCAAGGCTTTGTATGAGGCGAGACGCAATATGGGCTTGCTTTTTCAAAGCTCTGCTTTATTCACCCATCTTTCAGTGTTTGATAACGTGGCGTTCCCTTTGCGGGAACATACTCAACTCAATGAATCCATGTTGCGTGATATCGTATTAATGAAACTCGAAGCGGTAGGATTGCGAGGTGCTGCTCACTTGATGCCTGCTCAGTTGTCAGGTGGGATGGCCAGACGAGTTGCTTTAGCGCGCACTATAGCATTAGATCCTGAACTCATGATGTATGATGAACCATTTACAGGCCAAGATCCCATTTCTTTGGGAGTTCTTGTTCGGTTGATCAAAAGGTTAAATGAATTGTTGCATACCACAACAATAATTGTCTCACATGACGTTGAAGAAACTTGCTCTATAGCAGATTATGTTTACCTAATTTCTGGTGGAAAAATTATCGGCCAAGGAACCCCGAATGAACTGATTCAATCATCTGAACCTCAGATTAGACAATTTATGCATGGGGAAGCTGATGGGGTTGTTCCTTTTCATTATCCTGCCAGAGCGTATATAGAGGAGCTATTAGATGCTTGAGTTCATCACACGTATGGGTAATCGTAGTTCTCGGGTTTTGCAAAATTTGGGAAATTCAGGCTTATTTTTGTTTTTTATGTTGTTCAGACGGCCTGGAATTTCAAAACTTTGGCCATTGTTACGCTATCAAATCCATTTTGTGGGTGTTTTATCGTGTTTGATCATCGTTGTTTCTGCTTTATTTATTGGAATGGTAGTGGGGCTTCAGGGATATAATACTTTGCAAAAATTTGGTGCCTCAAGTCAATTAGGTCAATTATTAGCTTTAAGTATTTCAAGAGAACTAGGGCCTGTAATCAGTGCCTTGTTGTTCGCTGGACGTGCGGGATCAGCTCTAACTGCTGAAATTGGTTTGATGAAAGCCACGGAACAATTATCCAGTATGGACATGATGGGAGTTGATCCTTTAGGAAGAGTTATTTATCCTCGGTTTATAGCGGGCTTTATTACCTTACCTCTTTTGGCATTAATTTTTTCTGCTGTAGCCATTTTTGGTGGTTATTTTATTGGTGTTCATTGGCTAGGCGTGGATGCAGGAAGTTTCTGGTCTAATATGCAGGCAGCAGTGGATTTCCGAATCGACGTACTCAGTGGTATCATTAAAAGTTTAGTTTTTGCTTTTGTTGTAACCTGGATTTCTGTATTCCAGGGTTTTGAATGTGTGCCTACTGCAGAAGGTATTAGTCAGGCGACGACTAAAACGGTAGTTTATTCATCGCTTGCTGTATTAGGGCTTGATTTTTTGTTGACCGCAATGATGATTGGAGATTGGTAAATGAGTAAGCAACGTTACGTAGATTTTAGTGTCGGCCTATTTATGTTGCTTGGTATATTGGCTTTGCTGGTCATGACAATGAAAGTAAGTAACTTTTCTAGTTTTGGATCTCATGACAGTTATGATGTAACTGCTGATTTTACCGATATTGGTGGCTTGAAAGTGCGGGCACCTGTTACTGTAGCTGGAGTTAAGATTGGAGAGGTAACCCATATCGAGTTACAACCAGGAGAGCTTAATGCAAAGGTCACTATGCGCTTGCGAAGTGATAAAAAAATACCTTATGACGATGCTTCAGCACGCATTTTGACTGAGGGATTGCTTGGCTCTAATTATATTAGTATTGTTCCAGGCTTTGAGGACGACGATAATAAAGAGCATCCTTATTTGCAAAATGGAGATGTAATTGGAAAGACTCAAGAGGCTATTATTCTTGAAAATTTAATTGGTCAACTATTGTTTAACATTAAAAAATAAGGTCAGAACATGAGAATAATAAAAACAATTTTATTAGTTGTCAGTGTGATTTTATCTCCGATAATAAATGCATCACAAAACTCTCCTATACCCATGTTAGAGCAAACTGCTAACAACATCATTGATACTCTAAAGGAAAATAAGGACAACTTAAAAAGTAATCCCAGTATTATTTATCACGCTGTAGAAACCAATTTGCTTCCTATTGTAGATGTCGCAGGTATGTCACGTTCTGTTTTGGGAAGACAAGCTTGGAGTAAAGCAACAAATGCGCAAAGAGCTCAATTTTCTAAAGCGTTTACACGTTTAGTGATTCGCACTTATTCCAGTCCTTTGGCACAATACACTAATGAAAGCATACAATTTTTACCGTTAAGAGGTTCTTTGAACGCTCGATTTTTGCGTGTTAACAGCATTATTATTCGTGCGCAAGGCCAAAATATTCCATTGTCTTATAGCCTTGTTGCTAAAAATGGTCAGTGGAAAATTTATGATCTTAGCGTTGAAGGGGTAAGCCTGTTGCAAAGTTTCCGTTCTCAGTTCGCTGCTGCATTGCAAAACTCCAGCATTGATGAAGTCATTAAGTTAATGGAAAAAAAGCAAGTTAAAAGGACTTCTTAATTGTGAATAATGTTTATTTTAAACCTGATGTCGATCTAACATTTAAGTCAGTTGTTGCGGTACGAGCAAAGCTCTATCAGGCTTTGATGGAAGATAAAAGTGACCGATTTAGTTTGGATTTAAGTGATGTAACGCATTGTGACAGTGCAGGTTTAGCATTGCTTATCGAAGCTAGAAAATTATGTAAAAAAAATAATAAGTTTTTTGAAATCATAGGCATGCCAACCGAAACTCAATCTTTAGTAGAATTTTGTGGTGTAAAGGGCATTTTGGAGGCTGTGTAATTTTTGATTATTCTAAGCGGAATGCCTATTTTTATAAGAGAACGGTTACTTTTTTAGGATTATAAATTGTAGCCTGGGTGACGGTGTGAACCAGAGCCCGGGTTTTTCTTTTTTTATTTAGAAAACGAAATCTCGGATGATGTGTTTGTTTTATCTCAGATAGAATTGTTGCCAAAAGGTTGTATTTATTTCAATTTGTGAGCTAATTTTAATGATAAGTAATGAAGAAATCGAACAAAAATTTAAAGCCATTGATGATGTTTATTACATCAAAGTGGAGGGGGATGGTTATCAATACCAGATAACCGTAGTTAGTGATGTTTTTTTAAATAAATCTAAAGTTGCCAGACAACAATGGGTTTATACACAATTGAAAGAATTGATTACCACTGGCAAGCTTCATGCAATTAGTATGAAAACGTGGACAAAAGAAGAATGGGGGAAGCAACATGGATAAATTATTGATAAATGGTGGCAAAGCACTAAATGGTGAAGTAGTTATTTCGGGAGCAAAAAATGCTGCTTTACCGATTATGGCCGCGAGCTTACTTGCAAGAGATCATGTCACTATTTCCAATGTTCCTCATCTCAAAGACATAACTACTATGATGGAATTACTTGGTCAATTAGGCGCTCAATTAATTGTTGATGAAAAAATGAATGTCCAAGTTGATGCCAATCAAGTAAATGAGTTTGTTGCTCCTTATGATTTGGTTAAAACCATGCGGGCTTCGATTTTAGTATTGGGGCCGTTACTTGCTCGATTTGGTAAAGCGGATGTGTCTTTGCCCGGAGGTTGTGCTATTGGGACAAGACCAGTTGATTTGCATTTAAAAGCGTTGAAAACTATGGGCGCCGATATTACCGTAAAAAACGGTTATATCAATGCTCGTTGCCGACGAGGTCGTTTGCAAGGTAAACGTTTAATGTTTGATACAGTCACTGTAACGGGTACAGAAAACATACTTATGGCCGCAACCTTGGCTGAAGGAACAACAATTATCAAAAATGCGGCTCGTGAGCCCGAAGTGGTTGATTTGGCTAATTTTCTAATTCAGATGGGTGCAAAAATTTCTGGTGCTGGAACCTCAATCATCGAAGTTGAAGGTGTGGAATCTCTTTCTGGCGGTACTTATTCCGTCATGTCTGACCGGATTGAAGCAGGAACTTATCTAGCTGCAGGAGCTCTAACTCGGGGACATGTTACTGTAAAACGCGTTCGTCCTGATACCTTATTATCGCAATTATGTAAGTTTGAGGAAGCTGGTGCAGAGTTAACCATAGGTGAGGATTGGGTAAGTCTTAATATGCACAACCAACGTCCTAAAGCAGTAAATATTGCTACCGCACCGTATCCTGCTTTTGCAACAGACATGCAAGCTCAATTTATGGCAATGAACTCAGTTGCGGATGGTTCTTCAACTATAGTTGAAACAATATTTGAAAATCGCTTTATGCATGTACAAGAATTACAACGTATGGGGGCTCAGATTCAACTTAATGGAAATACTGCAATAATTAATGGAGTTGAGCGATTAACTGGTGCACCCGTAATGGCAACTGATTTACGTGCTTCTGCCAGTTTGATTTTAGCTGGGCTAGTTGCAGACGGTGAAACCTCAGTTGAGCGTATCTATCACGTGGACAGAGGTTACGAGCGTATAGAAGAAAAATTATCTTTATTAGGTGCTGACATCAAGCGAGTCTCTGACCGGTGATTACTAAAGAAGAACTATCCTTATACCTTAATCAATTATTGAGCTGCGAACGATACAATGATTACGCACCCAATGGAATGCAGGTTGAAGGTAAAGAGCAAATTAGCCGAATTTGCACCGCAGTAACTGCTTCTGAGGATGCGATTTCCCAGGCAATTACATGGGGTGCAGACGCTTTGTTGGTTCATCATGGTTACTTTTGGCGTGGTGAAGCACCAATGGTTATAGGAATGAAGCGTCAAAGAATTTATAAATTATTGTGCAATGAATTAAATTTATTTGCGTATCATCTCCCTTTGGATTGCCATACTGATCTAGGAAATAATGCTTGTTTAGCCAAATTATTTGAAGTGGACATTGTTCATATGCACAAGGCAGGAGGTACTGATAACCTACTGTGGTCAGGAAAGTTAGCTCAAACAATGAAGCCAGAAGGGTTTACTGAATATTTAACAAAAAAATTGCGACGTGCTCCACTGTTCATTGCAGGTAGTGAAAAACCGATCACCAATATTGCTTGGTGTAGCGGAGGAGCGCAAGACTTTATCGAGGATGCATTCCGTTTAGGAGTGGATGCTTATCTCAGTGGGGAAATATCGGAACGAACTTATTATCAAGCAAAAGAATTAGGTATTCATTATTATTCTTGCGGCCATCATGCTACAGAACGTTATGGAATTCAGGCTTTAGGTAATCATCTTGCTTCTCAGTTTGAGTTAGAACATTTATTTATTGATAGTGATAATCCTATTTAGCGCCCGTTGACGCAACATATCATTTTGTGCTTTGCTCTAGTCTACGATCATGTTGTGCCAATAAATTTAAATTCCCACATCCTGAAATATCTAATAAGACTGCCGGTACCTTTGCTACTGTATCGATAAGTAAAGTCATAAATCACCCTAATGAACGGGTGATTATGCAACGAATTCAATATTACTTTCTAAAAAGTTAATTACCAATTAATGATCAAAAATAAGCACTATTTGAAAATGAATGGAATTAGATGTGCTACATTTAATAAATCAATAGTGATTTACCTTATGTTGGCTCTTGTACCAGTAGACGTCATAGGCTAACATGATTTGATAGTCGCTAAAGGATTGTTTTAATGAGCAATTTTCGTTACTTTATGTTTTTAGTTTTTTTATTTTGTTCCTTTTCGGTTCATTCAAATACAAGTGAAAAGCACAATAAAGCTTTTCGAAATTTTTGGCATCCTACTTATCTAGGAGAGCGGTTGGATTATTGTACTGTGGATGGAAAGGAATGCGGCAAAATGGTGGCAGATCGTTATTGCCAAATGTTAGGTTACGATTATTCCAGCGATAATGAAATTGCCTATAATATAGGATTAACACATTACTTATCAGCGAGTGCAACATGTAAAGGTTGGCGATGTAATGGTTTTATGACCATTGTTTGTGCTACTGGCTTATCTCATACCCCTCCAAAACCTTATCATTACCGGGAAAAGAGTTTTGCTGTCCCACGTTTTAATGATTATCGCGTAGATTGGTGTTATGACCAGAAACAAGGTTGTGGTTCCCGTGCGGCTAATTCGTTTTGCAGTCGTATGGGTTTTATACAAGCCAAGCATTTTGTGAAAGAAACTCAGGTCAGTGCCACAAAAACAATTGGCAGTCAGGAATTGTGTTTTGGAAACCAGTGCAATGCTTTTAAATTGATCGTCTGTTATCGATAGTGAATTGATGAACTCTTTCTCTTTTTAGGAGAAAGAAAGATGGGTGTGGTTATATAAAACTTAAGGATAAGTTTATGAGTATTAATGACAAAGTTTTTATCATTGATAATAATGAAAGTCGGGGCAATACGTTGCGTACTATACTTGATTTTATCGGTGAATCTACTGAAGTCAATAAGTACAGCGAGTGGCAAATTGCTGATATTGAGCCTGAGGTTATTCTTCTGGGTGCAAGTGAAGTAATCCAGGAGACAATTAATGAGCTTGATTCTTTGGTGAACAAATTTCCCAAAGTTCCAGTGATTCTTGTGGGGCAAAAATTAAATAATACTCAGTGCCTCTTACGCAATGTTGTTGCTTGTCAACCATTCCCATTTACTTATGCGCAAATAATGGAGTCTTTGCATCAATGCCAAATTGCTAAGGAAGCAGTCAAATCAATTATGATCAGCAATCATAAAAATCCTTTATTACGCAGCCTTGTGGGTAACAGCGTCAGCATTCGCAATGTTCGCAGATTAATAGAGCAAGTATCTGATACTGAAGCAAGTGTTCTAATTCTTGGAGAATCTGGAACAGGTAAAGAGGTGGTAGCACGTAATATCCATACTCTGTCCTCACGAGCCACTAAGCCGTTTATTCCTATTAACTGCGGTGCCATACCCGGAGAGTTACTTGAGAGTGAATTATTTGGTCATGAGAAAGGCGCATTTACGGGCGCGATTACGTCTCGTCAAGGTCGATTTGAATTAGCAAATGGTGGTACTTTATTTCTTGATGAAATAGGTGATATGCCTTTACCCATGCAAGTAAAGCTACTGCGAGTATTACAAGAGCGTTGTTTTGAGCGAGTGGGGTCTAATAAAAGTATTGATGTAAATGTACGGATTATTGCTGCTACGCATAGAAATTTGGAAGAGGCAATTAAAGAAGGAAAGTTTAGAGAGGATTTATTTTATAGGCTTAACGTATTCCCCATAGAAATGCCTCCTTTAAGAGAACGAGCAGAGGACATTCCTTTATTATTTAATGAGTTGATCGCTCGCATCGAGAGTGAAAACAGACCTAGCGTACGTCTAATGCCGGATGCTATGGCTTCGTTAAGTCAATATAGTTGGCCAGGTAATATCAGAGAGCTAGCTAACTTAGTAGAGCGTTTAACTATTTTATATCCCAAAGGAATTTTGAGTGAAGAGGATTTACCTCAAAAGATAAGAGGAGAATATAAACCTCAGCCTACGGAATCTGATACGTCGAGTTCTGAGCGTGAGGCTTTATTCGAAGTCATGAGTCAGGAGCAAATTTCTGGATCGGAGGGTATCGACTTAAAAGAACATCTAGTGAAAACTGAACTTGCCCTCATCAGCCAAGCATTAAATGAATCAGATTGGGTAGTGGCTCATGCTGCAAGCTATTTGAATATGCGACGGACCACTTTGGTAGAAAAAATGCGCAAATATGGGCTCACACGTCCAGAACGCGTTTGAAACGTGATGGAGCGCGCTATTGGAAGGGGCCTTCAAAATAGATAACATAGCGCGATGTAGATCCCGGGTTCGCTGTACCTCACCCGGGCTACATGATTCGATAGACTACTTATTTTTTTGTGTCGTCAATTTTTGATTCTTCAGGAGGCACAATAGGTTCAACCGTTTCAATTGGTGGAACAGGTTCAACAGGCTTCACAGGAGGAGGTTCCACGGGTGGAATAGGATCTGCTGATTGGGTAGGTTCAGTAGTTACATTTTCCGCAACGGGTGTTTTAACCTTGGCTTCCTTAACCGGTTCTACATTCGAGGGTTCTGCCTTCTCTGATTCCTCTGCTTGTTTTGCTCTATTTTCTTTGTATGATTCAACAATTTCACCAACACTTTTTTTAATATCGGTAAATAACTTACTTGTCATTGAGGCTAATTCTTTGAGATCAGGTAGTTTTGATTTAAAGTCACTCATAACGCACTCCCTTATATAATCTAAATTAATTATATACCATTATCTCAAATCCAGCAGTTCATTCAGTATTTTGAATATTGAGACCCCTTGCGGCCACCATACTGCTGGATAATCATCTTTTTTTATCCCCAGGGATGCATCAAACGAGCTGCTGGCTTTAGTAATTTATTGGCTAAAGAGGTTTTGGGGGGGACGCTTAGTTTAAATGTCTTATAGTTCGCAATTTTTTCCACTAAGTAGTCATCACTAGTGCAGAGTTTATCCACGAGTTTCAGATCAAACGCGTCTTTGGCTAACCAATGCTCGCCTGTAGAAACTTGATCAATATCCAATTGCTCTCGATTTGCAGCGACGTAATTTCTAAATGCCGCATGAATTTTTTCGAGATCATCCTGAGCTTTTTTCTTTCCTTTTTCAGTATTTTCGCCGAAGAGTGTTAAAGTACGTTTATATTCTCCAGCAGTTAACAATTCTACATCAATATCATGTTTTTTAAGCCATCTATGGAAATTAGGGATCTGGGCTACTACGCCTATAGAGCCAATAATCGCAAAAGGTGCTGCAATGATTTGATTAGCAACACAGGACATTAAATACCCGCCACTGGCAGCCATTTTATCTATACTCACCGTCAAAGGGATATTTTTATCACGAATACGTTGGAGCTGGGAGGCTGCCAAACCATAGCTGTTAACTACACCACCAGGACTATCTAGACGAACTAAAACTTCATCTCCAGATTTTGCAATGGAAAGAATTGCCGTTATTTCTTCTCTGAGTTGTTCTACCTGGGATGCTCTCATGTCTCCATGAAAATCAAGAACAAACAGAGTGGGCTGTTCTTCTTTATTTTTTTTCTTTTTGATTGGTTTTTTGCCAAGCACTTCTTTGTTCATTATGGATATGATATGCTCATACTGCTTATTTAAGGACGTTATTTCCAATTTAGGTTTTGGTTTGCGGCTCATGGAAAAAAAACCTGCAAATATTATGAGAAAGGCAATCACTACAGTCACTGATTTTAAAAGAAACATACCGTATTGAGCTAAAAATTCCATCATGAACCTTTAAAAAATAAAAACAAAATTATGGCTCTCAATCAGAGAGTTCGCAAGAGCTAGTTTATTTAATAAATTGTAGGAGAAGATAATATTATGCCATCTAAAGAAAAATTACGACAAAAGAAAATTGACAACTTACAATACGCGGCTTTGACTTTAATCAAGCAGATCGATAAAAAGCTGGGGGATGAACATGCTGAAAAAGAAGGAGTTTTTCGTGTTTCTGCATATACGGATCCACAACGTAAGGCCATAGTCGCTGAAATAGAACAAGGAACATTTAAGTTCTCAGAACTGACTTTACTTCAGCAAGCGCAAATACTTAAAAGCATTCTAGGCTCATTACAAAACCATAACCATTCCTTGTTTAGTTCTACTCAATTCGAGACTCTAAATAGCGCTAAAAAGAAGGACGATTATCACGAAACTATAAAATATATATTAAAAGAAACCTCAGAGGCTACTCAAAAAATCGCTTTTTGCTTGTTAACGATGTTAAACAAGGTTGCAAAAAATCAAAAAACTCGGATGCCAGCTTCAAATTTGGGTACAGTGATTGGACCTAATCTATTTCCAATGATCGATACGATGGTTGAGGATTCCATAAATACTTTCAAAAAACAAAATGAAATTTGTTGCGATCTCATTACGAACGCTCCCAGTTTTCCCCCACTGAAGCTTACTTTACTGGGCACGCATTATGAAGCGCAAATAAAAAATATCTCCGAAAATAGAACTCATTTTTTCAAGCTGACTGGTGACCGATTAGGTGATGCTTACAAAGGTTTTGAAGGGGATTTATTAAAAAGCCGAATTCTCCTGAATTTTAAAAAGCAACTTGAAAATGCGACTTTAGAGAATTTGGATGATGAAGTAGCAAAATTAATAGATAAGCCTGAATATAATGTTCTTGCTACAAGTCAAGGACTTGCAACCTGGATTTTTGGACGAGAGACATCCTCTGTAAAAGCTTTTAGAGAAATGGTTGCTGAACGAAGAAGCGATCTGGAGTTTGATAGCGCCTTGAAAATGAAATAAAACTTGTTTTGTTTTTTTGTTCAAGTACTATTCTTTTATTAAAGTGTAGCGTGAGTGGCGTAGCAGCACTGCCAGAGAAGCATAATGTTTATCATCTCCGCGAATGCGGAGATCTATTTTTAGAGTGGTTCAGAACCGCATCGAAATAGATTCTCACCTGACAGATGTCTTGAATGACTTAATGGTAGAGAAGCAGCAGAAACGAGAATTATGAAGTTGAAAGGTTTCAAGGTTCAGCTATGCTTCACCCAGGCTACATAAATATTAACCCAATGTGTTGTTGACCTATGCTTGATGTGATTAATCTTGATTTTGATTATCAAGATCAACCTTTATTAAATAAAGTGGCTTTTCATTTACCGTCAGGGGGCTTAATTCATTTACGGGGGCGAAATGGCGCAGGCAAGACGACCTTATTGAAATTAATCGCTGGTTTATATCATCCGCATCAGGGTGAAATTCAATTTCAAGGACAAAATATAGACCATGACAGAGCGTCTTATCAACGCCAGGTATGTTTTGTTGGCCACAAAACAGGAATTAATCCTAATTTAACTTTAAAAGAAAATTGTTTTTTTGATCTTCATTATAGTTCTTCATCGTCACGTTCCATCAAGCATGATGAGTTGAGTAATTTAGACGAATTTGCTTCGATTTTTAAACTGGAACATCATCTGGATATCCCTTGTGGCTTATTATCCGCAGGACAGCGTAGACAAGCTGGGTTGCTACGTTTGTGGTTCGCTGATGTTAAATTGTGGTTGCTTGATGAGCCTTTAGTTGCACTAGATGATAAGGCGATTACTCGGATTATGGATAAAATAGCAGCCCATCGAAAAAAGGGTGGTTCCGTTTTATTGACTTCGCACCAGCAATTACCACTCAGTCCCTCTGATTATGAGGAGTATTGTTTGTGATTTCATCGTTTTCTTTATTTACCAAACAATGCAAACGCGAGTTGTTGATTCAAGTACGACAAATTCGTTTTTTAATAAACTCATGCTTATTTTTATTAATTTTCCTTTTTATGTTTCCTCTAACTGTGAAGCCAGAAGTTGTTTTGCTTAGGACTATAGCACCTGGTTTGGTTTGGATGGCAATACTTCTATCTTTATTGCTCTCGGCAGAGCGCTTGTTTCAACAAGATTATGAGCATGGGGTAATTGAACAATGGATTGTTTCTGGTCAGTCGTTACCTTTACTCGTTGGTGCAAAGGTTATTGCGCATTGGTTATTTAATTTGCTGCCGTTACTTATTTTATGCCCCTTAATCGCTTTATTGTTTTCATTAAATGTCTGGGAAACAGAAGTACTTGCGCTGACTATTATTTGCGGAACTCCTGCGTTACTCTTTCTTTGTGCCTTGGCCGCTGCTTTTGGTGTTGGGGTCAATCAAAAAGGTCTTTTGATGGCTTTGATTTTATTGCCATTAACCTTACCTTTATTAATTTTTGGAAGTGGAACTTTAAATATTGCCATGCAAGGGTTACCAATTAGTGCCTATTTGGCCTTGTTATTAGCAATATCTGTAGTTGCTACAGGTTTTTTACCTTACGCAATAGCCGGTGTGATGCGCATCAGTCACGTTGAGTAGTTTATTTTTATTCTTATTTTTTGGACTGTTTTGCTGAATCTTGAGAAAGAGAAACAGATCCTAAATGTTTGCGAATAGGTGGATACGTGATAAAATCCGGTTCTTTTGATTTCAATTGTTCCTATGTGGAAATTATTATACCAACTGGCATCGCCTAAGTTATTTTATCGTTTTACTGGACGCCTCATTCCAAGCTTGGCAGTGGGGGCTTTAGTTACGTTACTTGTTGGTATTGTTTGGGGATTGGCATTTACGCCGCCTGACTATCAACAAGGTGATGCATTCCGTATTATCTATGTGCATGTGCCCAGTGCGTTTTTGTCGATGATGCTATACGCTTGGATGGGGTTTTTAGCGGTATTACTTTTGGTTTGGCGTATTAAGATAGCAGGTCTTTTAATTAATATTGTGGCTCAAATTGGTCTTAGTATGGCTTTTCTTGCGCTGGTAACCGGAAGTATTTGGGGAAAACCCATGTGGGGCGCGTGGTGGGTTTGGGATGCTCGTTTAACTTCTGAATTGATCCTCTTATTGCTTTATGCTGCGATTTTAGCGACTCACTATGCTATAAAAAACAAAGAAGATGGGGATAAGATCATTGCTATCTTAACTTTAGTTGGAATTCTTGACTTACCAATTATTCATTATTCTGTTTATTGGTGGAACACTCTCCATCAGGGGTCTACCTTGTCGGTTTTTGCTAAACCTAAAATTGATGGAAGCATGTTATATCCTTTATTGTTGACCATTGCTGGATTTTTTTTATATTGTCTGTGGATTATTTTAGAAAAAGCTCGGCAAGAATTATTGATTAGGGAAAAAAGACAATCCTGGGTCAAGATTCAATTTGAAGGGGACGTTAAATGAATCAATTTTTAGAATGGTTGGCAATGGGGGGATATTCCATTTATGTCTGGCCCGCTTATGGTTTAGTTTGTGTTGTTTTAGTCATGAATTTATTAGGTATGAAATGGAAAGGAAAACAAACACGCCAAAAATTACAACAATGGTTTAAGCGATAAAAATGACTCCAATACGCAGACGCAAGATAATGATTTTAGTATTTACCCTGTCTATTTTATCCATTGCAGCTGCGTTGGTTTTATATGCTCTAAGGCAAAATATTAGCTTGTTTTATACTCCAACCCAAGTTGTAGCTGGTGAAGCGCCACACCAACATAATATTCGGGTAGGTGGAATGGTTGAGAAAAGTTCCATTACCCGTTCGAAAAAAAGTTTGGATGTAACGTTTAGGATAACCGATTTTGATCAAACAATTACCGTAACTTATAAGGGAATTCTTCCTGATTTGTTTCGAGAGGGGCAGGGGGTAGTTGCTGAAGGGCAGCTGATTGACAATCAACATTTTCGTGCCTCACAAGTATTGGCGAAACATGACGCAAATTATATGCCGCCGGAAGTGAAAGCCGCTTTATCTAAAAAGGTACACTCATGATTGCAGAATTAGGGGTTTTTTCTTTAATTTTGGCTTTGCTTTCATCCGTAATGCTTGCCTTAATACCGCTTGCAGGGCTGCAATTAAAACGCAGTAATTGGATGGAGGCTGCACGCACCTATGCAGTCAGTCAGTTTGTTTTTATTGGCTTGTCTTATTTTTTCCTCACCCTTTGTTTTTTAAAGAATGATTTTTCAGTAATTTATGTACTTAGTAACTCCAGTATTTCCTTACCTTGGTTTTACAAACTCTGCGCTGTTTGGGGCGGGCATGAAGGTTCTATGTTGTTATGGGTCTGCATTCTTAGTTTTTGGATGTTACTTGTAGCTTTTTGCAGTACGGGTCTCGACAAGGAGATGCGTACGCGTGTTTTAGTCGTTCTTGGTTGGTTAAGTATCGGTTTTATTCTGTTTTTACTCACTACTTCCAATCCTTTTTTACGTCAATTTCAAGTTTTAGATACTCAAGGTCGTGACTTGAACCCTTTATTACAAGATCCAGGGTTTTTATTTCATCCACCAATGTTGTATATGGGGTATGTCGGTTTTTCTGTTGCTTTTGCTTTTGCTATTGCAGCACTATGGGCTGGCAAGGTAGAAACAAGTTGGTCCAAATGGACTAGGCCATGGACCTTAGCTGCCTGGTGTTGTTTAACTGCGGGGATTACTTTAGGAAGTTGGTGGGCCTATCGTGAATTAGGCTGGGGAGGATGGTGGTTTTGGGATCCGGTAGAAAATGCTTCTTTTATGCCTTGGCTAGTTGGAACTGCTTTACTGCATTCTTTGGCAGTGACTGAGCAGCGTCAACAATTTAAAGCATGGACTATGTTGTTGGCAATTGCAGCTTTTTCTTTAAGCTTAATAGGTACTTTTCTTGTACGTTCCGGGGTTCTTACTTCGGTTCATGCATTTGCCGTAGATCCACAGCGTGGATTATATATTTTAGGCTTTTTAATATTCGTTATTGGCGGCTCTTTGTTATTGTTTCTTTTCAGAGCACAAAATTTGCACTCAGGCAGCCACCCTAGTCCTTTTTCACGAGAAAGTGCTTTGTTATTAAATAACGTTTTTTTAGTGGTAATTATGCTTACTGTTTTAATGGGAACAGTATATCCCTTGCTTGTTGAAGGTTTGGGGCTGGGTAAATTATCTGTAGGCGCTCCTTATTTTAATGCGGTTTTTGTTCCGTTGATGGTTCCTATGCTGTTATTAATGGGAATAGGTATCCATTTAAGATGGAACAGTGATCGTTGGCGTGATGTGCTAAAAAAACTTTGGAAAACGGCATTTCTTAGTTTTTTACTTCCTTTTGTATTATTACTTACTTCTTCCAGACAATTGAACATTTCTGCCTTTATGGGATTGATCCTTGCTTTTTGGGTGATTTTAAGTACCGTTCAGGCGGCCTATAGAAGAATTTATGAGCGTGGTTTATTCCAAGTAGGGCAGGCTTACTGGGGGATGATATTGGCGCATTTAGGAGTAGCTACTACAGTAATCGGTATTGCGGTTTCAACTGCTTATGGTGTGCAAGATGATGTACAAATGGAGCCCGGAAAAAAAGTCGATTTGCAAGGTTATTCTATTGAGTTTGTACAGCAAGAGCCATTATCTGGCCCCAACTATAAAGGAACCAAGGCACAATTCAAAATAGATTATCATGGTAAAACGAAGATGATTTATCCTGAGAAAAGGTTATATACAATAGGTCAAATGCCTATGACTGAATCAGCAATTGATGTGACACCTTTTAGAGACATTTACATTGCCCTGGGTGAACCATTAACCAATGATTCATGGTCGGTAAGACTTTATTTTAAGCCTTTAATTCGCTGGATTTGGGCGGGTGGATTTATGATTTTGGCCGGTGGCTTTTTGGCATTGACTGACAGAAGATATTATCGAAAAAGACAGACAGCAGTAGTTGGAGTCCAGGAGTTAAACGCATGAAAAAAATAGGATGGAAGCTTATTCCAATTACTCTTTTTGTGCTGCTTTGTGTTTTCCTTTGGCGTGGTTTGTCTCTAAATCCACACGAGTTGCCTTCTGTTCAGCTGGGGAAGTCATTGCCTGAGTTTAGTCTACCCCAATTGCATGCTCCGAACACGTTTTTTAATTCCAATCAATTACGCGATCAGGTGATTTTGTTAAATGTGTGGGCCAGTTGGTGTTCGGCCTGCATTGATGAGCAAGTTTTTATGTTGCAACTGGCACGCGAAGGAATACCAATTTATGGGTTAAATTATAAAGACAAAGCGCCTGATGCACTTCGATGGCTAGAGCAATGGGGAAATCCCTATAAACTTATTATCCAAGATCAAGATGGGAAGGTTGCGATCGATTTAGGAGTTTATGGCGCACCAGAGACTTTTTTGATTGATAAAAAAGGAATAATTCGTTATCGGCATGCAGGAGTTATGACTCAAGAGGTGTGGTTAAAAGAGGTTTCGCCTTTGATCAAACAGTTGGAGCAGACTTCATGAGAATAGGCCTTATCTTTTTTGGATTTTTACTTTTTTTATGTTCATCCGTTTGGGCAAACAGCACTTATCCCTTGGATTCGGCTCAAAAAGAAGCTCAGTTTAACCATCTACTCAAGGATTTGCGTTGCCTGGTTTGTCAAAATCAAGATTTGGCGGATTCTAATGCTGAATTAGCAAAAGACTTGCGTGCTCAAGTGTATCAAATGGTTAAACAAGGAAAGAGTGATAGTGAAATCAGTGATTATCTTACTGCTCGTTATGGAGACTTTATCCTATTTAAACCTCCTGTTAAGGCGGTGACATTTTTACTATGGTTTGGGCCTATTTTATTTTTATTATTAGGATTTCTTATTTTCTGGCAGGCGTGTTTTAAAACTCGAGAGAAGAAGTACACTTCCGTTGAACTAGGTTAGTGAGTCATGGAGTGAATGTCTTAAACCTAGATTATATTTAAAATTAGTGAGTTTCTTATGAATGAATGGTGGTTATTAGGGGCATTAGCAGGTCTAACAGGTTTAGCTTGCATATTCATAATTTATCCATTCAGACGTCATTTTATCGCCAGTTTGTTGTTGGTTCCGAGTATTTTTTTAGCAGCATTTATAGGATATTTTTCTTGGGGCGGTTTTGGGGGCTGGCTAGAGCACGTCCATCATTTGAATTCCCAAGAACAAGCTAAAAAAATGCTGGAGTCCGTTAAAAGTCCGCAAGAATTAATCGATAAATTACGGGCAAAATTGGATGATACTCCCAAAAGTGCCAAAGGATGGTATCTTTTGGGGCGTTTGTACAGTAGCCAAAATAAACGAAAAAATGCAGTAGATGCTTTTGCTAAAGCATATCAATTTAATCCTAATGATGAACAGTACGCTGTCAATTATGCACATAGCCTATGGGTTCTGAGTAATCAGCAATTTACCGAACAAATTACAGAGATATTTAAACGGTTATTAAAAAATAATCCAAATCAGCCTGATGCATTAGCCATGCTTGCTATGGATGCATTTGTGAGTCATGCGTATGAGGATGCAATAAGCTATTGGCAACGCTTGTTAAAGCTGGCTCCAGAACAATCCGAAGAAGCCAATGCAATTCGGAAAGCTATTGCTAAAGCTGAAGAGCATATTAGATTAAGAGATAAAAATCAGAATTGATTGGTACAGTCCAGTGGAAGTGAATATTCGTTCGTTTGAGGTAATGAAGCAACGTGCCTAAAATGAGGCACGTTGATTTGAGACAAGATTCAAGAATCTTGGGCTTTTAAATGAGTCGTGAGGGCTGAATACTATGGTTATCGAAACTCTCAGACTGATCTTGTTTTGAAAGGAAAAATCCTGGTTTTAACCCTGCGAAAGTAGGTTTTGCTGCTTTCGTTTTAGTTGCAGTAGCAACATCTCTATCTTGCTTTGTGGCAAGATCTTTTTTAGGAATAGTATTCGCATCATGATATGCTTTGACGAAGCTTGTATGTTCATCCTCTGAAATAATGGAATATTTCTGTAATATATCTAAAATGCTATCTAATTTACGTTCATCAATGGATATTGCAAATTGAGCATGATAATGGTTATCATCCATTTGAAAACCATCTTGATGATATAAATAATGATCTAAATCGTCGCGATGTACAAAACGATAAACACCTAACTCATTGGCGCGCTCCATAAAGAAGGTATCAACTTCAGCACTAACGCAATCCATCTTAGAGAACAATAGAAGAAAAAGTAAGCTTAATTCATCTTTTACAGGTGGAAGCTTTTGCAGATCTGGTTTGGGATAAACAGTCAAGGTATTGTCGTATAAACTAAGATTAACTTTTTTGCATAAGTGGGTAAAAGCCTTAGGCATATAAAACTCCTAATTGATGGATTGTTGTGACTTAAAACTGGGCTATAAGTTTATTATATAAACATTAAGGTTTTATTAAGAAAAGTTTAGGGCTGAGTAAATAGCATACAATTCATTGGAATTTCATACACTCCAACTCAAGATAGAATTACAAAGAATGGATATTTTAATAATATTTTCTTTACGATAAGAAACACGTTCTATTTGTAATGCAATTAATTTTAAATCTGCTAGTCTATAAATAGGCATCAGAATTATAAGGAGAAAATGATGTATAAGAGGGTATTATTTGCTACTGACTTTGACGAGGTTGGTATTATAGCAGCCCATAAAGCAAAAAAAATTGCTGATGAGAATGGCGCTGATTTGATATTAGTTCATGTCGTAGAGCCCATTCCTGCATATGCTTATCCTGGTTTTGCCGGATTTGCTGAGGTTGAATTATCTATTCGTGAGCAAGCCGAAAAAGAGCTTAATGAATTAGCTGAAAAGTTGGGTGTGGATGCAAAACACCGATTTATCGAGTTTGGTTCCACCAAGAATGAGATTTTAAGAGTCGCAAACGAGCGACATATCGATTTAATTGTTACGGGAAGTCATGGAAAGCACGGGCTTTCATTATTATTAGGCTCAACGGCAAACTCTATTTTGCATGGAGCTCAATGTGATGTTTTGATTGTCCGCTCGATTCATCCAGAAAAATCATAAGAATGCCCCAGGGAAACAAAGCGAATGCAGAGGATAATCATTTAACACTTAGCTTACGCTTTGTTTCCCCTGAGTCTGCAATGACCTCTAATAGATTATTCAATCTTCTAATTATTTCTCAACCGGGCAGAAAACAAGTATACTACTAGGTTTCGAGTTACACGATTGAATTATTATGAAATTGTTGCGCGGGATTCAACATTTTTCTGCTTTTGATAAAGGAGTGGTGGCTACTATTGGTAATTTTGATGGCGTACATTTAGGTCATCAAAATCTTATTAGGACTTTAAGAAAAAAAGCTAATGACTTAAAGTTGCCTTTAGTCCTTATTCTATTTGAACCACAACCAAGAGAATATTTTCAACAGGAGAAAGCACCTGCTCGACTCTCCAGTTTAAGAGAAAAATTAGATGCTTTACGCGCATGCCAGATTGATTATATATACTGTTTAAAATTTGATAGTATATTAGCGCAAACATCAGCGGCTGATTTTGTCCGTACTTATTTATTTTCTACACTCAATGTGAAATATCTGCTCATAGGGGAAGATTTTCGTTTTGGTAAAAATAGAGAAGGTGATGTGAGCTTATTGAAAAAACTTAGCTCGGAATTTGCTTGTGATGTGAATATCTATTCAAATTTTTGTATTAATGAAAATCGAATCAGCTCAACGCGAATTAGAACAGCATTACAACATGGCGAGCTAGATACGGCCTCTAAATATCTGGGTAGACCTTATAATATTTGTGGGCGTGTATTACATGGAGATGGACGAGGACGTCAGTGGGGGATTCCTACAGCGAATCTGGCTCTTCATCGAACTTCGCTACCTTTAAAAGGGGTATTTGCAGTCCAGGTTCGAATTGCTAACAAAATAATATATGGTGTTGCTAATGTTGGGCGCCGTCCTACCGTGGATGGCAGCAAGAATATTTTGGAAGTGCATTTATTCGATTTTGATCAGTCAATATATGGTGAATTATTGCAGGTCTTTTTCTTGCACAAATTACGTGATGAGGTTAAATTCACTTCGGTGGATGCTTTAATTGCACAGATTTATGATGATATTGCGGTGGCGAAAGAATTCCTCAAGAATTGTAATGAAATTACCTCTATATCAAAGCTAGGTGTAGATTTGGGTGCAGATTGAATAAAAACATTTGGAAGGGCTGGGATGATGTGCGGTCTTTCAAAATATTTTTCACATAATATGCACCAAATGCGAGCTATATCCTGATACGGGGTGAGTAGTCACCAAAAGTTTAACGATTTTGCAGAGCGAACTCTTATGGCAGAATACAAAGATACATTAAATCTTCCTAATACTTCATTTCCGATGAAGGCAAGCCTAGCTACTCGAGAGCCTGAGGTTTTGGCTGATTGGCAGGCAAAAAAAATATATGAAAAAATCCGTAAAGCCCGCACTGGAAGTAAGCGCTTCATTCTGCATGATGGTCCTCCTTATGCGAATGGTCACTTACACTGCGGTCATGCGTTAAATAAGATTCTTAAAGACATTATCGTTAAATCAAAATCACTCAGTGGATATGATGCACCCTTTGTTCCTGGATGGGACTGTCACGGGTTACCGATTGAGCTTAATGTAGAGAAAAAAATAGGCCGAGTTGGTGATAAGGTATCTGCTCGAGAGTTTCGTACCAAATGTCGTGAATATGCTGCGAGCCAAATTGATATTCAGCGCGATGAATTTCAAAGACTTGGAGTTTTTGGCGATTGGTATAATCCTTATGTCACAATGGATTTTCGTTATGAAGCCAATATTGTTCGTGCATTGGGCCTAATCATCAAAAATGGTCATTTGCAACAAGGTTTTAAACCAGTACATTGGTGTATTGATTGTGGTTCTGCTTTAGCTGAGGCAGAAGTTGATTACGATGAGAAAACCTCTTCATCGATTGATGTCGCTTTTTTTGCAGTAAATCCCGAAGAATTTATTCATTTGTTTCAAGTAAAGGCAGAATTAAAACCACTGGGTCTTCCTATTTGGACAACGACTCCATGGAGTTTACCTGCTAATGAAGCGGTATGTTTGCATCCCGCAATTGACTATTCTTTAGTAGATACGGGCGATGCATATTGGATACTTGCTACTGATTTGGTTGAATCGGCGATGGCTCGTTATGGGATGACGCAATATACCATTCGTGGCTCGGTAAAAGGAAAGGTATTTGAACATTTGAAATTGAAACATCCTTTTTATAATCGCTTTGTTCCTGTGGTATTAGGTGAGCATGTAACTACTGAGTCCGGTACTGGATGCGTACATACCGCGCCTGCTCATGGACCAGACGATTACTTAGTTGGTAAGGCATATAATTTGCCTTTGATTAATCCAGTTAAAGGAAATGGTTGTTTTGCTGATGATGTTGAACTATTCG
Organism: Legionella stuttgartensis; assembly: GCF_977063405.2. Taxonomy (NCBI): domain Bacteria; kingdom Pseudomonadati; phylum Pseudomonadota; class Gammaproteobacteria; order Legionellales; family Legionellaceae; genus Legionella; species Legionella stuttgartensis. Next base: position 540,107 of record NZ_CDRUHA020000022.1, on the reverse strand, counting down.
CAGGTCTTTCTGTATTAAAGGCTAATGATACTATTTTGGGTGTTTTATCTGAAAAAGGCGTCCTTTTAGCTAAAGAAAATATTAGACATAGTTATCCTCATTGCTGGCGTCATAAATCACCGATGATTTTCTTGGCTACGCCTCAATGGTTTATTTCTATGGATAAAAGCCAATTAAGAGAACATATCGTTAAAGAAATTGATAAAGTAACTTGGGTTCCTGATTGGGGTAAGGCTCGTATTAGCAATATGGTTGAAAACAGACCTGATTGGTGTATATCAAGACAAAGAGCATGGGGCACTCCTATGCCTTTATTTGTACATAGCGCGACGCGTGAATTGCATCCTAATACACTTGAGCTTATTGAAAAAGTTGCTTTACTTATTGAGAAAGCAGGGATCGATGCCTGGTTCGAAATGGATGTAAAAGAGTTACTTGGGGATGATGCTGAGTTTTATGAGAAAATTAATGATACCATGGATGTTTGGTTTGACTCAGGTGTAACCCATTTTGCTGTTTTGAAACAAAATGAAGCTTTGGCTTTCCCAGCAGATATTTATTTTGAGGGCTCAGATCAACATCGCGGTTGGTTCAATTCTTCATTAACCACTTCCGTAGCCATGTATGGTGTTGCTCCTTATAAAACCGTGTTAACTCATGGCTATACCGTGGATGCTGAAGGTAAGAAGCTTTCTAAATCTAAAGGAAACTATGTTGCTTTAGATAAATTAGTCAATCAACATGGTGCTGATATTTTACGTTTATGGGTAGCCTCTACGGATTATCGACATGAAGTGAGCATTTCAGATGAAATTATTAAAAGAAATGCAGATGCTTATCGCAGAATTCGTAATACAGCTCGCTTTTTACTAGCAAATTTATTTGATTTTGATCCAACAAAGGATTGTGTACACGATAAAGATCTTTTGGAGTTGGACAAATGGGCATTAAAGCGAACTCAGCTCTTACAAGAAGAAATTATAGAAGCCTATGAAGGCTATCAATTCCATATTATTTACCAGAAAATTCACAATTTCTGTGCAGTAGATATGGGAAGCTTTTATCTGGATTTAATTAAGGATAGACAATATACCACTGCAAAAGAAAGCAAAGCCCGACGTTCCTGTCAAACTGCAATGTATCACATCATTAGGGCCTTCACTCTTTGGTTAGCTCCTATATTATCCTTCACAGCCGAGGAGATAGGGCGCTATATACCTGGTTATAATCAAGAATCAGTCTTTACTGAACTTTGGTATGATGCTTGGCCAAATATTGATGATGTGAATATGACGGATTGGGATGAGCTGCATTTAATCCGTGATGAAGTAAATAAGGCTTTGGAAGAAACACGTCAAAAAGGAGAAATCGGTTCTGCATTAGCTGCAGAGGTAACTTTATATGCGGACAACAAAGTCTTACCTAAACTGACTCGTTTAGGCGAGGAGTTGCGCTTTTTATTAATTACATCAGATGCAGCTGTACACCCCATGAGTTCAGCTCCTTCCGGTCTGCCTACTACGGCATATGGTGTCTCGATTGCTGTTTCAGCAAGTACGTATGAAAAATGTGCTCGTTGCTGGCATAGACGGCCTGATGTTGGGCAAGATATGCAACATCCTGAGCTCTGTTTACGTTGTGTTGGTAATATCAGTGGACAAGAGGAAGAGAGACAATTTATATGAAAAAATGGCCATGGTTTATTCTGAGTCTTCTAGTAGTTATTAGTGATCAAGCGAGTAAATACTTAGTGGAGTTTTTTTTAACTCCTTATAAACCATTAGCAGTTTTTCCAATGTTTAATTTTACTTTGGCTTATAACTCTGGCGCAGCTTTTAGTTTTTTAAGCGGCGCCGGAGATTGGCATCGATGGTTTTTTGCCGGCTTCAGTTTAATAGTGAGTGGTATCCTTGCTATCTGGTTATATCGTACTGAAAGTCAGGCTAAGCTACTTTTGGCAGGAATCAGTCTTATTTTAGGCGGAGCAATAGGTAATTTGTTTGATAGAGCATATCATGGGTATGTTATTGATTTTATTGATGTCTATTATAAGCACCACCATTTTGCTACTTTTAACATAGCAGATAGTGCGATTTGTATTGGGGCTGCATTTTTTATTTTGGATTTATTGATTAATAAAAATAATTAATTAGATTCTAAGCAGGCTTTGTTTGTATTGGTATTTCTTCGAAGTGTTCTTCACTTAACACTTCTTGTGCTTCTTCTTTTAGCTTCTTAAAATAAGTTGAAATTTCTTTTTCTTTTTGAGGTTCATCGCTGATGCCTAATACCTCTTTCATTTTATTCAAACGAATTTCAAGGGATTCCTCATTTAGCGCTTCTTTTAACTCGTTAAACATTATTTTGTAAGATGATGAAAAAAAGGATAATAGGGTATGACCTAGGGTATTTTCTTTGGTGTGAATGAATTTTGACACCAATTCAATGGCACTCGATTGTTGAAGATTCAATGCTTTGGCCATTTGATTAAGGCTTAATTGGAGCCCCAATATATTAGACTGAGCTCGAGCTACTGAGTGCTCCAAAGTGGCGATTTTTTTGGCTGCTGGTAAGTCAGGGGGTAAAGGTTGAGATGTAAGACTTATTGTATTACTGGCTTCATTTAGGAATAATCTAAAAGTTTCTTCTACATCAGTACAATCCACAAGTTTCTTCAATAGTTCTATTTTTTCCTGAATGTTTTTAAGCGATTGAATCATTTTCTTCTGTTTTTCTAAACTCTTATTCAATTGCTCAATATCGCTATTTATCTTTGCCAATGCATTTGTCGATTTATGACCTATAACATCAGCAAGCTCTTCTTCTAAGACATCCATTTTGGTCTTTTTTAATTCCGCTAAATTTTTTAATTCATCCTCTATGCTGTGTATAAGTTGAGTAGGTCGTTCTGAATCTACAATTGATTTTTGCGCTTCAATTTGTGCGTGTATTACTTGTAGCGGTTTAATCGCTGCATCGCTTTTGCTACGCAACAACTCCAAAGAAATCATATTACTCGGAACCCCTCCAATAAATTGGGGTAGGCCCCAACTCCCTGTCCATAATATTGAGATGGCTTGTTCGCGATATGAGCCATGTTGGTATTTAAAATATTCGTTCCATCCAGGACGCTCATTTTCGGGAACATCAAGGTCGTTCAAAAGTTGATTAAATTTTGTTTGGGTATCATATTGTTTCCAAAATTCACTCATTGGGTCTTTGCTGCTTGCCGATGGTGGATCCTTTAATAATTGTTGCAATTGAGTTATTCGCGCAAATTGTGCTTGTGGGAAGGTCCGTATATTTTGCTGAATTTGCTCTTGTTTCTTTTTTAAGTGTTCTAATTGTTCTTTGAATTGTCGATATAAAATTTCTTCTTTAGGAGCCAATTCTTTTAGGGGATCAATTACTTGAATTGAAGGGGGCTTTTTAATGTCTAATTTGTTTTTTAATTCATTGAATTTATCAATCAGCTGAACTTTTATGATTCCCATTTCATCTTTAAATTTTTTAGGCGCTAGAGGTGAGCTGGATAATTTTTCTTCAAGGGAGAATACCGAAGCGTAAAGTGCCAATAGAACATCATGTTTGGTTCGCTCACCTTGATTGATGTCATATTTTTGAATCCAGCCTTTCATTCCATTTAGAATATTATTTATTGCTTCTTCATTAAGTGTTAATCCAAATCCTATTGAACCAAATTCATTGACCCAGCCATTACTGAAACCAGATAAAAGCATATCAATGGAAGCGATTTCTGGATGATCTTTAGGTAAATCTTGTTTTCTTTCGATTGCTAATGCTGCTAAAGTAAAAATTAAAGTCCAACTACGTTTTTTACCACTGTTATTTTCAATTTTGGCAGACATACCTCCGGTTTTTTCTTTCATTTCTTTGGCAATATGATCTAATTGTTGGGCTAGAGGAATTGCTTTACATTGGTTAATAAAATCAACAAGCGATGTTTTTATTCCTTGTTTGTATTTATCAAATGCAGGATCAATTTTAGTTTTTCCCTTATAGGTAGAAAGAGTCGCTATTGTTTGATCTAATATAACTTCAGTAAGCATAGTAGAAGCCTATAATCACAGTGATTCTCCTAATTATAGGCTTGATAACATTAAGGAAAGATTAGCTATAAGTATCTTACTTAAGATTTAAAAACTAAAATTATGCCAAAATACTTGTAGTGAGCGCATCCAGCTGTTTTGTATCAGGATTATGTATACTCACCGCTGCTACTGAGGGTAAATTAAGAAAATGTTCTGCTTCTTCCCATTCAATTTCAGCTGGGAATAGTTTTAAGTGAGGAAGACATTTATTTAAAAGCGTACAAAAAGCTAAGTCAGCGGGGAAAGGGCGGACGTGTGCAAACCCCAGACTCATCACTGCCATTGCTTCAGAAATTGTAGCAACCCCAGGTAAGTAATTGAATGAGTAAACATTGGCTGTTTGTGCAATTGCTGGCAAGTAACCAGGACTGGTAGCAAAATGTACCCCTGCCTGATAGCAGTTTTCGAGTTGTTGTGTATCAATCACACCACCGGCACCGATTTTAAGAGAAGGACAACGTTCGACTGCTTGGGATAATAATTTTTGATCTGTTGAATTAATTTCAACTAAATCGAAACCGGCTGCTTTAATTTGTTCTAACCGTTCAAACAAAAAATTGTCTACATCCAGTGATATAATTACAGATTGCTTTCCCAGTAACTTATCTAAGATCATAGTGAGTCCTACAGTGATGTATTTTTTTAGTAAACTTTGGTTAAGTCACAAAGTTTAATGTTAGAAGAGTTAGTGTGTGTTGGCAAGTATATTTGTGAATCTTATTTTAAGAAATTAGGGATATTGATTAGTTTCCCGGAAGGTGATTCACTTTATTTAAAAAAGTACCCGAGAGTTCTGACAAATGTACTCGGGTATCTTTTTCTATGATAAAGTTTTAGGCACTTGGTGTAGTATTAAATGGTGAAATAGGTGTCTGTTCCCGTTGTGCTACTGGACTTTCTTCTGAAGTGACATTAGGTTTATAGGCCTCTTCGAATTTGGCCATATGTTTCAAGAAACCATTCATCGCTACCTCTGGAACGGGTGCTCTTCGTAACATACCCATAAGTTTTTGCTTTAGCGCTTCTGGGCTAAATTTGTCCATTTCATTTTTTTTGTCCTCTGACATATTTTTCTTAGCTTCTTTCTTAGCTTCATCCGTAAGAAATTTATCTAAATCTTTTTGGACACTGGGATCCTGTATTGTTTGAACTTTAGAAAACAAACTGCCCCAAGTAGGTTTGGGGCCATTACTTATAGTTTGTACAAACGCAGCAGCATTAAAAATCTGTGGTGATGGCGTGGGCGCTGAGGACATCTTAGGTGATTGTGTTGGGTTTGGCATAGGAGTGATGCCAAGACCAATGTTTTGAGTTGTAATTGTTGATCCTGGCGACTGCATAGGTACATCAGGGGTGGCTTTCAGGGCTTGTTCTGCATTGCTGCGAGCAGCTTGCATTAAATTAATTTGGTTTTGTACCATTAATTTTTCAGCTTTGTTTTTTGCAATAAGTGATGAGTTATGATCTAATTCTTCATGTCTTACATCTTTTACTACATCTTTTACAACTTTAATGTCTCTTTTGGCCAGTTGGAAATCTTCTTTTGCTTGATTTAGAGCTTGGGTATCCATTGATTTTAAATCTTGACCCGCTTTCAGAAGGTAGTAATTTCCATTTTCATCGCGTTCAACTTTTTGTCCTTTAGAAAGAACAAAGGCGGCATCTTTATAGGTAACAGGGACGCCATTGGCATCCTTAGTATTCCCGTTAATATCAGCAAATACTTTTGGATCTTCATTTTTTTTGCTGGATCGGGTCGCTAGTATATCTTCTAAACTTGCTATTTTTAAACTTAAAGTATTGAGGTGATTTCCTAATCTCTGAACTTCTTTATCTGTTACACCGTGTTCCATCATCTTGTCTGCGGTTTCGTCCGCTTCTTTTTGGAGTGTTTTAATCTGTTCTTTGATTTGCGCGTCTGTTTCTACTTCAAAACGTGCTGCATTAAAGTCTTCTAAGCCTTTATCATAAGTATCATATTTTTCAGTAATCATTTGCCGATCAGCTTCTAACTTTTTTGAACGGTCTGTAAGAGCTGCGTGATCGTTTTGTAGTTTCGCTATAGATTTAGTGTACCCATCGATAGTATCTTTAGTGGCTTGGTTAGGCTCAGTAGCGGTTTTTTTAGGTGTACTTGGCTCGTTAGATTTACGAGTTTGCTCCTGCTGCATTTGAATTATTTCCTGTCGTGCTTTTTCGGATTCTTCTTCTTCTCCAAGTAACCAATGAAATATTAAAGCCCTCTTACGTTCTTGCAACAAAATTTGTTCGTATATTTGCAGTTGCTGCTCTTCCTCAAAAACTCTTTCTCGCATTAATTCAGCTCCAATTTCATGCGTTACAGTTTCTCCTGCTGGTGATAATAAGAAGATTTTTATATCGTTAGGATTTCTCAAACCAAAATTACTTAGATCTATTGTAGAAGGATTAGCATCAAGTTCCTCATTTGAAGACGAAGAAAATCTCAGCTGTTGTGCTTCTTGTTTTGAATAAATAGACTCGTCAAGCTCTTTAAAAATCAAATTATCTTGAGAAACGATGGGTTCTAAGGTTTCTTTTAATTGCGTCATATGTACATATCCTCATTCCACATCTTAATTTAATTATATACAAGATTGGTCAATAAATCAGCATGAATTGCAAGCTAATGCTTTGATAAGCATGCTACATACTATAGTTAATTATTTCTTCTTGGGAAGAAGTTTTTGCCCTACTTTTCGAATTTTTTACTGCCAATATAGGAGGATGGTGAGTAATAGGTTCATGATTTTTTTCTTTTAATGGTGAATCATTTCCGTTGTCTAGGAGCGTTTGTAATAGGCAATGACTCTTTGAATGCGGGATTAATTCGTAACGTCTCGGATCACTTGAATAATATTCCGCATCATTCAAAGTAGTATGTGATTTTAGATCTTCCTCTGCAAATGCCCAATAATATAAATCGCCGCGTTGACTTTCTATAAACGATAATAAGGTTTGTTTTAATGCACTCGCTTGATTATCGATCCAATTGCAAATCGAAGTGACCCCTTTTGCACTAGTGCTAAACAAAAATCCAAAAGAATGATCCCAGACTTCGCCAATTGCGCTGATAATACTTCCTACAGAATAGGCAAGAATACGTGTTATAGGATCCAAGATAGTAAGTGCTATGCGAGCAGAGAAAGAAATAAAATCCAAAATGGGTAATATAATCAGGTTTTTTATTAATTGTAATAATGGAATGCATAGAGCACGAACCATATTAATACAGAGATTGACCAATGGATTATCAGAAAAATGGTCAAGCGGCCAGGTGAAACCATAAAGTGGTGATAATCTAAAATTGGAGATTAAATTCTCTGAATGTGGTCTTGCTGAAAAGAAAAGGAATAATTCTCCTATAGCACTGATATTTCCAAGAATAGCAAGTATTTTAGTCAGTAGATTTGTAACGCCACGAAATGGGACATGAATAAAAAGAGCGCTGACTTCGATAATTGGAATGGTGAGGAGCGCTAAAATAAAATCAGCAGAGGCTGCAAGAATTTGTTTACTGACGCTCTTAAGAAGAACTCCACTTTTTTGCCAACCTCTAAGAAATCCTTCATGAAATCCATAATGATAGCTTTCAAAAAAAGGAGCGATACATAGCTTTCCTAAAGTAACAAAGCCTTTACACAACCACTTACAGGTACCCAGGAACCAATCATCACCAGGATGCATAATTGTATCATAAATTGCTGCGCCTCCTTTTCCACCTAAAGCGGCATAATTGGTGTAAGGAAAATCCCCCATTTCACGTCCCAAGGAGGGAATTGCTTTAGTTAATCCATAACCGAGGCTAAGTGCTAATGAAGCGATAATCGCAATTTCTGCCGGATCTTCTTTGAGTATATTGAACGCTTCAACAAAGAATTTATCCAAATTTCCACCTGCTACGACGCTTTGCCAGTACGTCATTGATGCAGAAATCGCTTCAGAGATTGTTCCATGACTCATCCAGTGAGCCAGTTTTTGTGTTGGTTCAATCCCCGCAATTAAACCATGTAAGTGCAATTTAGTTAAAATTGATTTAAGGAACTCGGGAGCAAGTACTGCTCCACCGCCGTATGCATAGGCAGCCATTGCTAAAGTCCCGATCAACGGATTTTGCTCGCTTACGTCAATGAAAAAACTGGCTATATGGCGTATTATTTCTAAGGTTCGATGAAGCGGATTATCATAAGCATGGTGACTTGGTGGGTGATTGGGGCGAGCAATAATGTAAGGGCTATTGCTAATTTGCTCTTTAATAAATTCTTCTAAAGTTTGGCCATTAGCTAAAAGTCCTTTATTTTCCAATGCTGAGCTTAGTGAATTTCTTGCTTTGTTGTTTTTGCTTTTTAGTTCTTTAAGCTTATCTAATTTTGGGATGTGTGTGTCGTGTATATGGCTGAAAAAATCATCACGCAGATCATGGATAATAAAGTGATGCATGCTTTTATAGAACTTATAGAAAAACTGAGGTATACGTGAAATAAACGCATTAAGCTTGAGACTAACACGTTCTGGTAAGTAGAGATGACGTTTACTGATTTGTCCTAAGGTATATAAATCTTGTCCCTCTGGCAAAGGGTAGAAGAGCCCCTCATGAACAAAATAGCGTAATTGCATTATTTTGTTTTCCTGTCTGATTAGGATAAGCTCTTCCTCAGCAATAATGGCCCAACTACCATGTGGCAGTTTACTGATCCTTTTTTTTGCTTTTTTTGTGGTATCAGCAAATATTGGTGGGCTGGTACTGTTAATGAATTGGCGTATTAGAGTGGGTAAATCGGGGTAACCTTTTTGTGGAAATCCTTGTAGCCTATAGTAGGGAGTAATCTTTGTTATCGTTAAGCCATCTAATCGTTGCACTATTTCTGTTTTGTGTTCTGGTTTCTTATCAATTGCCAGATAATTGATCCAATCATGGCCATCTCGCCACAATTTATTAAAAAAAGCTGCAAGTTGTGCAAATCGATTTGCAGGGATATTGCTCAAGGTTCCAGCTGGGGATAATTTGTAATAGCTACAAATGACTTTAAATGCATCATCCAAATCTTTAGTGTTATGTCCTATATGAAGCTCGCTATCCCAGACAAGGCATGGTTGTTTTGCTTCATGATTTTTTACGATATGCCTGAAATCCATTTGATCTTGTCGTGACACAGAATAGACACGATTAAAAGAATAATGTTGTGCTGTTTTATGGGCTTCGTAAAGAAAGTTTCCCAAAGTGCCTTCGGATACCAGAGGAGAAGTTGCTAACAAGCGATTTTGATCGGAATAGTGGCCAATAATTTTAATCACTTGTTTTCTTAATGCCTCATGACCTTTATGATCTTGACTGGTTAATCGTCGCTCTTCTTTTAATAATTTTTTTAAAGAATCAATGCATTCATTAGCAAACTTCAATTTTTGTTCTTGTGTCGAAGTTAGCGGCTGGCTATAGCTTCCTGAGCGTATGCGGTAGCGATGAACTTTACTAATAACATTCGCTACTAATGAAGACGATCGATCACCTGGAAGTAGTTGAATCACCTCCGGTTTATACGTAAATAACATAAGCTGCACTGTTTTTTTATCATGATTAGCGATTAAGCGCAGTCTGTCTCCTCCTGGAAGAAGGTATTCCATATTGTAATGACCGTATACTACTGTTCCGGCTTCGTTACTGAATGGACTCCCTGTTATGGTGGGCAGTGCTTGATGACTAGAGGGGGTAATGGCTAAGGGAACGATAAGTTGAGTGCGGCCTTTTGATGTTACAAAATAAGACATTGGAACTATCCTTTGTTCACATACTGCACAGGATACTTGGTTTTTTAATGAAATATCAAGTAGAAATGCTACAATTCTGGAAATTTTATGGTGTCACTGATAAAATGTTTTAAAAATAAACAGGAATCTATTTTAATGATTAGTTATTGTGGTTATATCGCTTTAGTTGGCAGACCTAATGTAGGTAAATCAACACTTCTTAATTGTATTATGCAGCAAAAAGTTAGCATTACCTCAAGAAAGCCACAAACAACTCGGCACAGTATTTTAGGGATCCGTACTGAAGGTGATTACCAATTTGTTTATGTAGATACCCCTGGAATTCACCAAGGGACTAAAAAAGCAATGAATCGCATGATGAATAAAACTGCGATTAGTGTATTGCGGGATGTTGATGTGATTGCTTTTTTAGTTGATGGAACCCATTGGCAAGACGAGGATGAGTACGTTTTGAATTTAGTAAAGCAAGCCAAAGTACCGTGTATTTTAGTAGTGAATAAAGTAGATAAAATTGATGATAAGACTCAGTTGTTACCTTGGATAGAACAAATAAGTCAAAAACATGAATTCGCAGCAATCATCCCTATATCCGCAAAAACAGGAGTACAGGTCGATGAGTTGCAAGAAAAACTACAGAATTATTTGCCAGAGGGACCTCATTTATTTCCAGATGATCAATTGACGGACCGACCCATAAAATTTCTATGCGCGGAATTGCTGCGAGAAAAAATTTTCCGCTTTTGCGGACAAGAATTACCTTATTCTGTTACTGTAGATATTGAATCCTTTAAGGATGAAGGCACGCTCGTGCGTATTCATGCACTGATTCTTGTGGATAAAGACAATCACAAACGAATGATCATTGGTGATAAGGGACAGAAACTAAAAGAAATGGCAACGAATGCACGAGTGGACATGGAAAAACTATTAGGCAAAAAAGTCTTCTTACAGTGCTGGTGTAAGGTAAAATCAGGCTGGTCGGATGACGAGCGTATATTAAAACAATTAGGTTATGACCACTAGGACAATAGCAGCTTGGGTTTTACACAAAAAATGGTCTGGGGATACTAGTGCTCAAGTCAGTTTTTTTACGCGTGAGTTAGGCGTAATTCAATGCCTTTATAAGGGTGGGCGTACCCCAAAAAAGCAAGCCCTTTTACAACCTTTTACCCCACTATGGATCAATCTTGCCGAGCGTCGTGATCGATATTATGTACAAACTGTTGAAAGTACTTCCCCATCACTTCAGCTTATAGGTAGCTCACTTTTCGCAGGTTTATATATAAACGAAATTCTTTATTATGCTTTAAGTCGCAATTATTCTGATTCGGCATTGTTTGATGCTTATTTATTTACTTTAAATGGCCTAACATTAGCAAAAGAACGATTAGTCATTGAAGCGTTATTAAGACGTTTTGAGTGGACTTTGCTGCATGCATGTGGTTATTCCTTTTCATTAACACAGGAAGCAGGTAGCGCAAATTTGATTGCTCCTGATTCATATTATCAATTTGTTGCCGGTGAAGGTTTTATTCGCGACAGCCGGGGAATTTCGGGTGCACATATTCTTGCATTGGCAGAAGATAAATTAAATGAGGCTCCTTATCTTAAATCAGCAAAAATTATTATGCGCCAAGCGATCGATCATCTTCTGGGGGGGCGAGAGATTAAGACACGTGCTTTGTATCTTGCTGAGTGAAAGAAACAGTGAAGGGTGTATGAATTCATAGAATTGTTACTGCATTAAACTAATGCAACGAATATATATGTTTTCAAGCAACTTGAGTTTAGGTCAAAAGGGACTTTATACTCTTTATTTTATTTGTAAGGTGTAGAATGAATAAGTCAATACTCTTGGGGGTTAATATTGATCATATAGCAACAGTACGTCAGGCACGTGGTACCCGTTATCCTGATCCTGTTCAAGCAGCTATGGATGCGGAAGAAGCAGGGGCTGATGGTATTACTTTGCATATGAGAGAAGATCTAAGACATATTCAAGCGCGTGATGTACGTTTGATTAAACAAGTTTTGCAAACGCGAATGAATCTTGAGTTGGCAGTTACCGAGGCGATGCTTGATTTTGCCGAAGAAATTTTACCTGAGCATTCGTGTTTGGTACCGGAAAAGCGTGAGGAATTAACTACAGAAGGTGGCCTGGACGTAATAACGTACCAGAAATCAGTAGAGCACGCTGTGCGACGTTTGGAATCTATGGGTAGTGAAGTATCTTTATTTATTGATCCAGATCGTGAACAGATTAAGGCTGCAGCAGATATCGGTGCTCCTGTTATTGAATTACACACCGGATGTTATGCTGATGCTACGGATGTAGAACAGCAGCAGTATGAATTAGGGCGTATAAAACACGCCGCGGAATATGCTGTAAGTTTAAATTTGATTGTTAATGCAGGCCATGGTCTTAACTATCATAATGTGCAAGCTATAGCCGCCATAAAAGAATTACATGAACTTAACATAGGCCATGCAATTATTGCCCGTGCTTTATTTTGCGGTATGAAAGAGGCAGTAAGACACATGCGTCAACTAATGCAGGAAGCAAGACTTTATGTCAACATCTGACGTGATTGTTATTCGTATTACTGGAGATTCAGGTGATGGGGTGCAACTGGTGGGGGAACAACTCACTATTAGCGCCGCACTTACCGGTCGTGATGTGCGGACCTTACCTGATTTTCCTGCAGAAATTCGGGCTCCAGCAGGTACTGTAGCGGGGGTTTCTGGTTTTCAATTGGCAATGGCGGAACATGCTATTTTCACTGCAGGTGAGTCGCTTGATGTGCTTGTTGCATTAAATCCAGCCGCATTAAAAAATTCCTTGCAACATCTAAATCAAGGCGGTTTGTTGATTATTAACGAAGACAGTTATCAAGAAAAGGATTGGCAAAAAGCGGGAATGGATAAAAGTTTTCTCGATAATTGTGCCGAACATTACCAAATTGTTTCATTTCCTTTAATCACCCAAACTCTTCAAGCCGTATCTTCGCTTGATTTGACGAAACCGCAAGCTACCAAAACCAAAAATTTTTACGTTTTGGGTTTGGTTTTATGGTTGTTTGATTTGACAACTACTGCATGCGAGTCGTTTATTGCTAAAAAATTCAAAGCGAATGCTGTAGTTGCTAAAGCCAATCAATTGGCTTTATTAGCTGGATACAATTATGCAATGACTTTAGAGTTAACTCGCCGAGACTATATGTTAGGTGAAGTTAATCGAGCTGTAGGGGATTATCGACAAATTACAGGTGTTGAAGCAGTAGGCTTAGCACTTGCTACACTGGCTACGTCTACACAAATACCGACCTTGGTTTCCGGATATCCAATTACTCCTTCTTCAGCAATCCTGCATGAGTGTGCACGATTATCTGATTTTGGAGTACAACTTTTGCAAGCAGAAGATGAAATTGCGGCAATTTGTGCTTGTATCGGAGCTGCATATGGCGGGAGATTGGCTTTAACTACAACTTCTGGACCTGGACTGGACCTAAAAAGTGAAAGTTTGGGTTTAGCTGTAGTCGCTGAATTACCTTTAGTCTTGCTCGATGTTCAACGAGCAGGAGCTTCAACGGGTTTACCAACGAAAACGAGTCAAAGTGACTTGCGACAAGCGCTTTATGGACGTCATGGTGAGGCACCTTTACCGGTACTTGCAGCACATTCGGCTGCTGATTGTTTTTATACTGTTTTAGAAGCATTTTATCTAGCCATTAAATATATGACTCCAGTAATTGTTTTATTGGATGCTTATCTCGCAAATGCTGCTGAGCCATGGAAAATCCCTGAGGTCGCCTCTTTAAAATTACCTCAAGTTAAATTTAACCGTTTTCCAAAACCGTTTGCTCGTGATGAGTTTTTAAGTCGTAGTTGGAATAAGCCCGGTACTCCAGGGTATATTCACCAGTTGGGAGGCTTAGAAAAACAAGGTGAAGAGGGGCGAGTAAGTTATGATGCTGAAAATCACCAAAAAATGGTTCATTTACGTCAACAGAAAATCGATGGAGTTGCACAAGAGTATGCTCCTTTAACGATTGAAGGGGATGTTAATGCATCAACCATTTTAATTGGCTGGGGAAGTACTTACGGCAGTTTAAAATCAGCTGTGCAGGAATGTTTGGAACAAGGATTGGCGATTGCTTACGTCCATTTACGTCATCTGAATCCCTTGCCCAATGATTTAGGTGCTATTTTGAAAAAATACGATAGGGTATTGGTCGCCGAATTAAACTCTGGACAATTATGCCAAATTATTCGTGCTACTTATTTAGTTGATGCACGAGTAATCAGTCAATCGAATGGTCAGCCTTTTACGGTGAGTCATCTGGTGAACATTATAAAAGCGGAAGCGAACTATGAACAACAATTATAAACGTGAAGATTTTGCCAATGCAAACGAAGTTCGCTGGTGTCCAGGCTGTGGGGATTATGCAATTCTAATGGCCCTGCAAAAAATGTTGCCTGAGTTGGGATTACCGCCAGAACAGCATGTGTTTATTTCCGGAATAGGTTGTGCAGGCCGATTACCTTATTATATGAATGCTTATGGTTTTCATACCATCCATGGTCGAGCTACTGCGGTGGCAACGGGATTAAAAGCCTTGAGGGATGATTTGTGTGTGTGGGTAATCACTGGAGACGGGGATGCTTTAAGTATTGGAGGCAATCATCTGATCCATATTTTACGTCGTAATGTAAACGTGAATATTTTATTATTCAATAATCAGGTATATGGCCTTACCAAAGGTCAATTTTCACCAACATCACAAAAAGGTCAAGTGACAAAAACCTCCCCCAAAGGAGTAGCTAATGAACCAGTGAACCCGCTTTCTTTAGCGTTAGCGGCGGGGGCTAGTTTTATAGCTCGTGCAGTAGACAAGGACCCGGTTCATTTAGGTTCCATATTAAAGCAAGCTCAGGAACACCAGGGCTGTTCTTTTGTGGAAATTTATCAGGATTGTAATATTTTCAATCATGGTGCTTTTGATGAGTTTGCGCTTAAAAGCAATCGAGCAGAGAACACAGTACTATTAGAAGAAGGGCAACCTTTACTTTATGGTGCGCAAAAAGAGAAAGCATTGCATGTAAAGGGAGAAGAGTTCGCTCGTGTTTCAGCAGAAGAAACGGATATTTATCGACATGATCCAAGTAGTTTTGCTGCTGCGATGCGACTTGCTTCTTTATCTTTTCCGGAGTATCCAGTTCCTTTAGGTGTTTACTACCAGAAAACCCGGGACTTGTTTGCCTTGCCTCAAGAAGTCAAAAAGACTGTAAATGACTTACCCGAACTATTTAGGGCAAAAGCTAGTTGGCAACAAAGTTAATTAGAGTGCTACGATTCTTAACTTAATGATACTAACATTACGTTAAGAATTCCCCTCATCCGCCCTTGTGGGCATCTTCTCCCTTGTAAGGAGAAGGGATTCAACGTATTTGAACTTTGGTGGAGCGCCATGCTTCAAGAGCAGCCAAATACGGCTTTTCGATGATACTGCGTGAATATGTGCCAAAAAAAATCCCGGCAAAAACTAACCGGGATTCAGGTAGAGGAGAACGATAACTAGTCGCGGCCTGAAAATGCACTTAGTATATTAAGCAAGCTTACGAACAAGTTATAAATTGATACAAAAAGACCTACTGTAGCTGAAATATAATTCGTTTCGCCCTCATGAATAATTGCACTCGTTTGCATCAGAATTAATCCTGAAGAAATAAGTATAAAAATGGCTGAAATGGCTAATTGTAGCGCCGGCATATGAATGAAAATTCCTGCAATCATTGCCAGTAAAGCAACCATTACACCAACAAAAAGAAATCCGCCTAGGAAGCTAAAGTCTTTTTTAGTGGTTAATGCATAAGCGGATAGTGCAAAGAAAATGATTCCAGTACCACCTAAGGCAGTTGCAATTATTTGCGGGCCATTAGAAAAGTGGCTGATATAAAAGTTAAGCACAGGACCTAAGGTATAACCCAGGAATCCAGTGAAGGCAAAAACACTGACCAGTCCCCAAACGCTATTTCGTAATGCTTGAGTCAAAAACATTAAACCATAAACGCCAACTATCATCAGAAGAGGATTCATTGGGCGCGCGCCGCTCGTAAGAGATAAAAGGGCCATACATGCACTGAATAAAAATGTAAGACCGAGTAATAAATAGGTATTACGCAGTACCTTATTGCTTGAGAGTGCAGACTCACTACTTCGCGTAAGAATAGTGACATTATTTCGGTTCATTGTTTAGAGCTCCTCTATGTTTATATTTAGTCTAGCATATCTATGGGACAGTTTCCCATATTTCAAGTTTAAAACGAATTATTTTTGTTTTGAGGTTCTACAGTACTATAGTAGTATTATAAATAAATTTTGATAGAACAAGTAGGGCTGGTTAGTGCAGTATGAATTATTGTAACTTGGGCTCAGTCAGAAGAACCTGAGTTAATCGATTCATATCAAAAGCCCCAGCTCAGCTGGCGCTCCACAAACCAAGATTACGCGAAAAATCTCGACATTTTTGATGTCATAAATTTTAGGATTTATTATGGCACGAGCAGCATTAGTACAAATGGTTTCCTCAGCAGGAGTTGCTGATAACTTACAACAAGTAGAACAATTAATGACCCAAGCTCGTGAAGAGCAAGCCGAACTTGTACTCCTGCCTGAGAATTTTGCGTTCATGGGGATTCATGAAACAGATAAATTGCAGATTGGCGAAGGGTATGGCGCTGGTCCTATACAACAAAAAATCAGTCAATTGTCAAAAAAATTAGGCTTATGGGTAATCGCGGGGACTATTCCTCTTAAAAGTTCAGGATCTAAAGTACGTGCCAGTTGCCTGGTATATGATGATCAAGGGAAGTGTGTAGCGCGTTATGATAAGATTCATTTGTTTGATGTAAACGTCTCATCAAATGAAACATATCAGGAGTCAATGTCCATTGAACGCGGACATGAGCTGGCTCTTGTGGAAACTCCAGTGGGAAAAATAGGACTAACGGTTTGTTATGATCTACGTTTTCCAGAGCTTTATCAACAGCTGATGTTGCAAGGGGCGCAGGTGTTTACGGTTCCTTCTGCCTTTACGGCTATAACTGGCCTTGCGCACTGGGAGGTATTATTGCGAGCCAGAGCCATTGAAAATTTATGTTATGTTTTGGCAGCAAATCAAGGGGGGCGACATGAAAATGGACGAACCACTTTTGGTCATAGCATGATTGTTGATCCTTGGGGAAAAATACTCACTCAAAAAGAAACGGGTGCTGGAGTGGTGACAGCAGATATTAATTTACAAAACCAAAGGGAAATACGCCGAAAATTCCCCTGTATAGACCATCATGTATTAAACTTATAAGAGAAATACTATTTTTGTTCGCAAAAACCAATAGACACTATTTTATTTATTAAAGGTAATTAAATGACAGAAGCTCTTACTACAGCAAAAAAGATTTTACTAGCTCCTGCAGCACTGGATGAAACGGGTATAGAAAAATTATTTAAAACAATGATGCATCATCATATTGACGACGCTGATCTCTATTTTCAAAGTTGCAGTTATGAATCCTGGTATTTGGAAGATTCGGTGGTGAAAAGCGGGAGCTACTCCTTAGATCGAGGGGTAGGAATTCGCGCCGTTAGTGGTGATAAAACAGGATTTGCTTATTGTGATGATATTTTATTACCTTCAATGTTGCGAGCTGCCGATGCCGCTCGTTCTATTGCACTGACTGGTTCCAAACCAATTCAATCGATTCATGTAAAAGGGGCAGCTGTAAGTCGCTACCAAGGCTTAAATCCAATTGAAGGTATGAGTAAACAAGAGAAAATTGCTTTATTGGAGGCGATTGATAAAGAAGCCCGTAGTATTGATCCCCGTGTAATTCAGGTAAATGCTTCATTAAGTGGCTGCTATGAAGTTGTGATGGTCGCTGGAATGAATGGACAAATGATTGCTGATGTTAGACCACTAGTGAGCATTAATGTAAGCGTTATTGTAGAAGACAAAAATGGAAGAAGGGAATCAGCGCGCTCTGGTGGCGGTGGACGAGTACCTTATTCCTATTTTTACGAAAAAGAAAATGCCTTAAGTTACGCTCGAGAGGCAGTACGCGAGGCCTTGATTAATCTGGAAGCAAAACCTGCACCAGCAGGAACAATGCCTGTGGTTTTGGGCCCAGGATGGCCGGGAGTTTTATTGCATGAAGCAGTAGGACATGGTTTGGAAGGAGATTTTAATCGCAAAGGATTATCTGCCTTTTCGGGACGTATTGGCCAACAAGTAGCTGCTCCAGGTGTTACTGTGGTTGATGATGGGACTTTGAAGGACAGAAGGGGCTCTCTAACTATTGATGATGAGGGCACGCCATCACAATGCACTACATTGATTGATAATGGTGTTTTGGTGAATTACATGCAAGATAAGTTAAATGCCAAATTGATGGGTATGAACTCTACAGGTAATTGCCGTCGTGAATCTTATGCGCATGTACCTATGCCCAGGATGACGAATACCTATATGTTGGCAGGACAACATGATCCCGAAGAAATTATTCGCTCTGTACAACGTGGTTTATACGCGGTTAATTTTGGTGGTGGACAAGTTGATATTACCTCAGGTCAATTTGTATTTTCTGCTAGCGAAGCTTATCTTATTGAGAATGGCAAAATTACTGCGCCAGTCAAAGGAGCCACACTCATCGGCAATGGTCCGGATGTGATGAAGAAAATCAGTATGATTGGAAATGATTTGGGCTTGGATCGAGGAATAGGTGTTTGTGGTAAAGAAGGACAATCCGTTCCAGTTGGAGTGGGGCAACCTACTTTGAAAATCGATGCATTGACAGTCGGTGGAACAAGTTAAATAGGTCGTCAGTAGAATACCTGGGTGAAGCGAAGCGGAACCCGGGTTTTTTGAGCACAATGATACCTGGGTTCGGCTATCCCTTCACCCAGGATTTATCTGACTAAAAACTTAACCTCTCAAACCAGCAGGAATTCGAACACTGATGGAGTTATTGGTTTGTGATTGTACTGTGCCTCCCATACCATTCGTGACAGTGTATGCTGTGGTAAATCTGGGATCTGCGGGATTATTGCTTTGATAACTACAAATAATGTTTCCAGATGCACTATTATAAGTCACTGAATCATTAAAATAGTTAATTAAATTAGCGGGAACATCTTGAACAGAGCCGGTAGAACGAAAGTATACTTGTAGTGTTTGAGATAATACGTATTCTACACCGTAGCCACCAATATAGTTTCCAAAATGGGTTACAGCGTTTGGTCCTTGAGTAGCAGGACAATAGACATTTATGTCATATGCAGTAGGATCTGCCATTGCAATTCCAGGAATGAAACTAGAAAGTAATAATAATGAGCTTAAAGAAAAATTCTTAATCATAATAGTTCCTTCTATATATTAATTAAAAAACAATGACTTATTTTTAGATTGGCGACTAAGATTGTTAATTAATTAAGTTAGGGTTGTCAATGAAAAAGATCTAAGGGTTTACTTCATCCTCTTCTAAAAACCGGAAAAGCGATTGCTTGCGGTTATTCAACAGGGTCTCAAAAGATCATCCATGCCTTGCTCGGAAGTCCTCTCTAGACTTTGTTCTCTCCAGTTAATTTATTAAGCAAGGAGGTGATTTCAAAAATTCGCTCTTCTGAAGAAGTGCTATCTAGGTTAAAACGTAAGCGCTGCGGTCCTTCCATTTGATATCTTTTGGCATGGACTTGAATTAAATGAATCAAAGTGCCTGGATCAATAGAAGGTTTTTCATTAAAGTCCAGCTTCCCTTGCTGGGCTCCAGCACTGATTTTTTGAATACCCATTTGTTCCGCTTTTAATTTTAATTCGGTAATCAATAATAAATGTTTAACTTGTGGTGGTAATAAACCAAATCGGTCAATCAACTCAATTTGTAAATCATGCAATTGTTCTTTACTTTTTGCATTTGCAATTCGTTTATACATAATGAGTCGGTTATGAATATCGGGAATGTATTCCTCAGGGATAATGGCGCTAATTCGTAAATCTATCTCAGGCCCTTGGTGCATTGGTGCAGATAACTCTGGCGTTTTTCCTTCTTTTAAATCATGGACTGCTTTATCAAGCAGCTCCATAAATAAATTAAATCCAATGGCCTGCATGTTTCCGCTTTGTTCCTCTCCTAAAAGCTCACCTGCTCCGCGAATTTCCATATCATGAGTTGCCAATGTGAATCCTGCACCCAGATCCTCCAATGAGACAATCGCTTCTAAACGTTTGACTGCATCGGCAGTTAAGACTTTTTCATGGGGGGTAAGCAAGTAGGCATAAGCCTGATGATGAGAGCGGCCAACGCGTCCACGTAACTGATGTAATTGGGCTAAACCAAATTTATCAGCTCGATCTATAATAATTGTATTGGCGGTAGGAATATCAATACCCGTTTCAATGATGGTGGTGCAGACTAATACATTAAAACGATGGTGATAAAATTCAGACATTACCCGTTCTAACTCGCGTTCACGCATTTGTCCATGAGCACTGCGGATTTTTGCTTCTGGGACTAGGGTTTGTAAATCCTGGCATACTCGCTCAATTGTTTCTACATTATTATGCAAGAAGAATACCTGACCACCTCTAAGAATTTCTCTTAAAATGGCTTCACGGATGGTTGGGTCTTTTTTCTCCTGCCAAAAGGTTTTAATTGCCAGACGTTTGGCAGGGGGTGTTGTCATCAGAGAAATATCTCGGATTCCAGCCATAGCCATATTCAGTGTTCTTGGAATTGGGGTAGCAGTCATGGATAAAATATCAACATGAGTTCGCAGCGCTTTAATGTGCTCTTTTTGTTTGACACCAAAACGATGCTCTTCATCAATAATGAGAAGGCCTAAATTTTTAAAAGCAATATTACTTTGAAATAATTTATGGGTGCCTATGACGATATCCACTGTGCCGGATTTCAAAGAAGCAAGAACTGTCTCTGTTTCTTTATTTGAACGGAAGCGTGAAAGTAATTCGATATTGATGGGAAAATCAGCAAATCGGTCTCGAAAGGATTCAAAATGTTGTCCCGCCAAGAGAGTAGTAGGCGCAAGAATGCAAACTTGTTTATTACTTTGTACTGCAACAAAAGCAGCTCGCATTGCAACTTCGGTTTTGCCAAAACCTACATCCCCACAAATCAAACGATCCATGGGCCTTGGAGATTCCATGTCTCTTATGATTTGCTCAATTGCCTGTAATTGATCGGGAGTCTCGGTAAAAGGGAACGCACTGGCAAATTTAACATATTCACTATGATCTATTTGATATTGGTATCCTGGTTGCGCTTCTCTTTTGGCGTAGAGGTCCAGTAATTCGATCGCGACATCATGAATTTTTTCAACGGCCTTTTTCTTCTCCTTTTGCCATTGATCCGACCCTAGTTTATGCAAAGGGGCATGTTCACTATCCATCCCCGTGTAACGGCTTATAAGGTGGAGGGAGGTTACCGGGACATAAATTTTATCTTCACCCGCATAGGTAAGAACTAAAAACTCACTGGCAAACCCGTTGGATTCGATATGTTGTAGGCCTTGGTACCGTCCGACCCCGAACTGCAAATGGACTACCGGAGCGCCAACACGGAGTTCGTCCATATCACGGATAATTAAATCGGGATCAATTGTTTTTTGCGTACCACGTCTTTGTGGTGTGCTTTGCTCTCCAAATAATTGAGACTCAACAATGATTACGATCTGGCTTTGTTTTAATTCACATCCATAAATAAGATCCCCTGTGCTGATGTTGACTGGGGCCGTATCATTAATAAAATCCTGCCATGAAGATTGTACTTTAGCGGAAATGCCACTTGGTTTTAGCAAATCAAGTAAGACCTCACGTCGTCCAGCACTTTCGACCACAATTAAATAGCGACGCGTCGAATCAGCACAATATTCGCGAAGTTGACTTAAAGGTTCTTGGGTTTTCCTGTCTATAGGTAATTGAGGACCGGGTACGATATCAAAATTAACCACAGCCCCTTTCTTATCTGATGGATTTTGGAACAAACGAAGTTGTTCATAGGTATTGGCTTTGGTTAATAATTCAATTGGATTAATGAAACACGCTTGAGGCGATAAAATAGGCCTACTGATATCATATCGTCTTTGTTCAAAGCGCTCATTCAATTCTTGCCAGAATTGTTCTGCATTATTTTGAATGTTTTCGATTAAACAAACTTTCGCATGTTCCGGTAGATAATCAAAAAAAGTAACGGTTTTTTCAAAAAATAAGGGTAAATAGTATTCGATCCCCGAAGGAAACTGACCTTCACTGATTGCTTCATAAATAGGGCACTGGCTGGGATTTCCTGGAAATAACTCTCTAAAAGCTCGTCGAAAGAGCAATTGACTTTGTTCATTTAAAGGAAATTCTCGGGCAGGTAACACATTGATTTCTTTAATTTTTTCTATAGTGCGCTGGGTTTCAGTATCAAATTCCCTTAAACTTTCAATTTCATCATCAAAAAGTTCAATGCGAAATGGTAAACCCGAACCCATGGGATAAACATCAATAATTGAACCGCGTAGGGCAAACTCTCCATGTTCAAGTACTTTATTAACGCAATGATAACCGGATTGTTGTAATTGGTTACGAAAAGCACCCAAATCCAGTTTTTGGCCTTCTTTAAGCATCAGAGCATATTGATTTAAAAATTCCGGTGGGCAAAGCCTATGCATTAATGTGCTTGCCGATGTGATGACAATTGCATCGGTTACTTGTTGAATACGACTTAAGGTATATAAGCGTTCAGAAATAATGTCCTGATGTGGAGAAAACTGATCGTAAGGAAGTGTTTCCCAATCAGGAAAAAACAATAACTCTTGAGGTGTAGTGGTGTTGAGGAAGAAGTTTAATTCTGCCTGTAACTGATTTGCACTGAGATTGTCTTGGGCAATCAATAACTTAATTCCAGGAGTTTGTTGACAATACTCAGCCAGTGCAAGTGCTAAGCTACTTCCATGGAGTTGTCCCCATATTTGTTTGGCCTGTGTTGGTTTATAGAGTAAGGTTTTGATGGACATAGCTTAGGCAATCGGATTTAAAAGTTTTCGATTATACCTTATGTATTGTCTTGGTTCATCTTAAAATGGCAGATTATTTCTGATTAAATAATCAATTCTAATATTAAAAACAATTCGAGGAGCTAGGGTATTCAGCAAGTATACGTTCTGAACTCGTCAATTTAATCTTTTTATTTAAGAGGTATTTTTAAAACGTTCAATTCGCTCCTTTTCTTTCTCATCACTACTGTCCGCAATCCTTTCGCGAGTTGCTTGAATTTGAGCTTTCATGTCCGCAAATTTACTGTCTAGACGTCCTGTAGTTCCATTTAATTCCTCAATTTTTTGCTCAAGCTCTTTTGAGTATCTTGTTATGATTGAATCGAGGCACTCAAGAGATGCTTTAATGTCTGTTATCGATGAGGAGCCGTTCATTTTATCCAGTGCGTAAACAAGTTCATCATGGAACGCTTGCGCAATCGCAGACTTGGCTTGAGTTAACTCATTTTTGAATACATCTCTAAACAATTTTGTTTTGGTACTGTTAAGATATTCATCAAGAGAATTTAAATTACTTATCATAAGTGCTTTAACTTGATGCACAATATCGATTGCGGGAACTTCATGCCATGGATGATCATCTCCCTCTAAAAGAACTGTTCTAGATAAAAGTCCAGATGCTTTGCCTGGTTTCCTTCGTAAATATACTTTTGTTTCTGAAATATCTACGCCACGATCGCTTAAATATTCTAAAAAACGTGCCACAGAATACAATGAAGGCTTATAATGTCCACTATAAGTATTAATACTAATTAATTTACCATTTTGTATTTCCATCTCTCCTGCGGCTAATACAGGAGCACCTGCATTCATTGATGAATGTGCAAGTTTTCTACGTTGTTTATCCTCTTGTACACCTAAATGCTCAAAAGCAGAAAGCTCACCATTCGCATTTAAAGTAAATGCGACAAATCCAGGTTTGTTGTGGGCAATTAATTCGGAGGAATCAAAAACCCGGCCTTTTTTATGAAGTAAGCCATTATGGATTTCAATCCGATACTCTGCTCTTTGCTCTGGTGTTAAATAGGTAGTACCCCAGGAGCTATCAATTTTTTTAGAGCCTTGGTTAACATCGAGGAGTTCTCCCGCATCAAAGGCTTTTTGAATATCTGCTTGTGCAGAAACTTTAGAAATAGGCGTAGCCTTTAAGACTCTATCACTTTCAAAGTGATATATTCCTTTGGATAGCATGGGGATATAATTTGGATTGTTTTGTTTTTTACTTTCCCTTTCATCCATTAAATTTTTTAGAAGCTGGTTAAGTCCATTTTTGTCAGTGGAAAAATTTTTGATATCAAAAACATAAATCATAAAATCTAGAGCTTTAAGTCGAGCATTTTTTGATAAAAATTGATTATTATAATCAGCCCAAGCCTGATCGAGTCGTGTTGCGAGTGTTCCACCTCTACTTGAAAAATATTTCTTAGTCATTTAGAGCTCTAAAGGCAACCCATATAATGAATTATAGTTCGAATTGCTACAGTTCAGAGCCCACTACAAATTAGTCGTTTCCAGGCCAATCATTAATTTTAATATCGAAATGATTTAATAATGCGATGACCTCCGGGAAGGAAAAGCGTGCCAGTTTGATTATATTTTCATTTGGATCAATGGTGTAATTGATAGCATTTGTAAAATCGGCAGAATATAAATTTGTATGGAGAAATAGGCTATTCAATAGGTCCGATTCCACAAAGCTTGCATGACTTAAATTTGCTTCTCTGAAATCAATATCATGCGCTTTACATTCTTCGACAATCAAATTAGAAAGTTCTAATCCATAAAAACTAGAATGGCTTAAGTTGCAACTATAAAAATAGAGAGGGCTTGTAAGTTTGACTAAGGGCCAGCTCAATTCGGTCCAGTTTACTCCTATGATTTTTGAATTTTTAAATGAAACTTCTGAAAACTTACAATTTGGAAATTTTGCCAACGCCAGATCGCAGGATTCAAAATCACACTCAGTGAATTTTATATTACTGAAAATAACGTCAATAAATTTGCATTGCTTGAACTGGCAGTTTTCGAAATTAAGCTGTTCAATTCGTGTTTTTTCAATAATTAATTGGGTGAATGTTTGATTAAAATAATTTTTTTCAGTAAATGGAGACGACATATATTTTCTCTATATTTAAATTAAAGATATAGGGGATACGAAGCATTCACGACCACGTCATCCTGAGGAATTGTCGACGAAGGATCTCCTGATGGTCATCATAACTCATCTTCTGGAGGTCTCCTCACTGTGTCTTCCAATTCACCTTAAGTTTTCCTGGACTTATAACACTCCCCATGTCCCGTGACTTGTCCTCGGGATCCAGGGAGTGAGGCACTAAGTTTGCTTTTTCCTGGATGCTGTGAACAAGTCGTAGCAGGTAGGGTTTCCTGGCTTCAATGGAAACTTAAGGTGAATTGGAAGCACTACGTTCGGGATGACGAATAGGGTACACACTTTATGTTTCATTTGCTGTTGTATCGGTTTCCATGAGTTCCAGCTCATCTAATTCGATATCGACGGACTCAATTTTTTGGAAACGCGATGTAATTTTTTTAGCAGAAGTATTTACTTCACTAACGTCTTGATGCGCCAAATTAATATGCTTGGAGAGCTTATCCATTCTTTTTTCAAAGCGTTGGAAATCATCAGCTAAAGCCTGTAAGTGTTTTTGAATAATGTGAACTTGTTTGCGAGTCGCATCATCTTTAAGTACCGCTTTAGCAGTAGTAAGTACCGCCATCAATGTGCTTGGGGAGACAAGCCATACTTTTAATCTTTGAGAAAGTGAAATTAAATCTGGATAATTGGCATGAATTTCTGCAAAAATGGATTCTGCAGGAATGAACATCATCGCCCCATCAGTAGTTTCATTGGGAATGATGTATTTTTCTGCGATGTCTTTAATATGTTTTTGAATATCCTGACGAAATTGCTGTTGTAACGATTTCTTCTCGACTGAACCTGCATCTGTACTAATCAATCGCTGATAGGTTTCCAAAGGAAATTTAGCATCAATCACCACATTACCGGTGGGCTCTGGCAAAAATAAAATGCAATCGGCACGTTTTTGATTGCTTAAGGTATATTGCATTGCAAAATGATTGGGAGGAATCATATTACTAATTAGCGTTGCCAGTTGTACCTCACCAAAAGCTCCCCGCGCCTTTTTATCAACTAATACATCTTGCAAGCTGACCACATGACTCGATAATTCAGTGATTTTCTTCTGCGCCTCATCAATGATGGTTAATCGTTTTACTACATCGATAAAAGTAGAAGAGGTTTTTTCAAAGCCTTCCGTTAGTTTATGATTGACTTGTTGCGTTAAACTATGGAGATGATTGCGAATTTCTTCAGTAAGCAACTGCAAATGCGAGGTGAGGGAGCTGGCATGTTGCTTGAAACTATGGCTTATTTGTTCCCGAACGTCGGTCATTTGCTTTTGGACTGTATCATGGATAAGTTGTTGCGTTAATAATTGTCCTTGGGCAATTTTCGCACTTACATCCAAGTGCACTTGGTGTAGTTGCATGGTAAAGGCCTCAATAGTTTTTTCATTAAACTGTCTACTCAGTTTTTTTTGTTGGCTTTGGCTTATCAAAAGCCAAATTAAGAGTAAAAATTGCAGGGCTAAAGCACATGCCACGCCCTCAAGTAAGGTTATTGAAGATAAAAATTGCATTAATTAGTCCAAAAGTTGGCTGAGTTTAATCGGCTGATCGTATTGATAAACTGGTTTTAGTTGCCCGTAATCAGTCAGGTGCAAATAACCAACAGAGAGCTGATCCTCTGCTAAATGTGCAAAATTGTCAAAGCTAAATTTAATTATTTGTTTTCCTGGTTCGAGCCACTGGGCACTCTGCGTTGTTTCAATCGGAATATTCGTTCCCTTTGAGTTTTTCTTGTATAAAACGCTTTGTAATGCGTATCGACTTGCTGTAGCCACTTCTACCTTAGCAGCTAAAGTTAAAGGATTTGAGGAAATCTTTTGGATGCTAACAAGACTGGCAGAAGGGATTGCATAGGAAAATGCAGCGCGTCCTGTGCGATGAATCGGGCCATTGTCATGAAGTTCGCATAATACATCTACATCGATATACCAATTCACTCCATGAACATTTTCATCTGACGTTAAAAGGGCACTGGCTTGGAATTGGTTGCGCTTTACCTCTTTTATTTTAAGAGGAATTGTTTGGTTGTTAGGACCTATTAATGTCGCATTGATATCATCTGCAGGATAGGACGTTATATTATCTTTTAAAGTAATGAGCGCGTTAAATTGAGCTCCATATTGATATTGCAATGCAGATGGTTCAATTTGTAAATAAATTAAAGAATATTTTTCAAAAACATGAATAAGATAAGTATCTGCTTCATTTGCAGCGTTTGTTGATTTACTTTTGATTACATACTTACCAATTCCTAACTCGGGTTTGATTTGCATCATGGCCTGATGTGACCCGATTTTAAGTGATTCATCTATGGCTTCATCCTGACTATATAGAGAAGAGGCATCTTTTAAACTCATGAATGTACCAGAGGCACTTTTTAGCTCCAATTCAGGCATGGATTTATCTTTTTGCAAAGGAATAATGCGTAGTACTGCTTCTGGTGCTTGAATCGGTAAAATAACCCCTTTTTGCAATTGGGCAGCAGTTACTCGTTGTTCATAACTATAACTTTTTTGAATGTTGCTTTCTGCTTTAGTTAAAGAAGTGACTCCCATGCTCCAGTTATCCTGCAAGTGCTCATGTGATA
Source organism: Legionella stuttgartensis (assembly GCF_977063405.2). Classification (NCBI taxonomy): domain Bacteria; kingdom Pseudomonadati; phylum Pseudomonadota; class Gammaproteobacteria; order Legionellales; family Legionellaceae; genus Legionella; species Legionella stuttgartensis. Next base: position 512,344 of record NZ_CDRUHA020000022.1, on the reverse strand, counting down.
AAGTATCGCAAACATCACATTCATAAGATTTCACCGGAGTTTGTGGCAAGGTGAATGCGTTGACTTGTGCGCAACAAAATAAAGACAAGAAGGTGAGAGTAGTTCTCATTTTACAGCTCCTTTAGAATGTAATACTGAAATCAGTATTTTATCCAGTCCAAAACATGAATGACGACTTTGGTTATGACTAAGTGTCGTCTGATCTTCCGTTTGTTGTTTATCGTAAAACCAAACTGATCCTGCCGCAATTTGGGAACTACAATTTAAAAAACCATCCGCACATGAATCCAAATAAATTTTAGCAAGTTTTAAACCGCTATTGAGTAAATAACCATTACAGTAACTGGCTGAAGAGAAAGGGGAGGAGATAACATTAGTTCCTATCACTGAATCAAAAGGTAAGGGTAAGGATGGGCGATTTTTAGTACCAAATAAGAGTTCTTCGTTGTAGATATGCATGTCACCTACCCGTTGTTGTCTCACTGCATCTCCTGTATATCCCAATAACCAACTCAAGCTTGCTTCAAAAATACCTCCATTCAAGAGCATATCGGCAAGCGGTGTACCTCCACTTGAAGGAGCTAAAGCGACAATTTGTTTGATTTTTCTTTTTAATAGCATGTAGCGTTTGTCGTAGGTTGGGTTAGAAAGAATCCAACGCATTACATTTCCGCCATTGGAATGGGTGTAGAGAATTAGAGAGTCAATTTTTTTATGATTTATAAAATCTAATAACTGATTTGCAGTACACCCTGCAACAGCTTCATCCCACATGTATTTGCTGTAATCACAATGAACTACATAGTAGTTTCCAGGATTAGGAAGTGCTTGAGCAATATCTTGAATAAAATCGGTTTTCCAATAATCACCCTCGGCATCTTCTCGGTGGTCATTTGTTCCATGGACAAAAGCAATACCCAAATTGCCATATTCGTGAGATTGGGGAAGAGCATAAGTTAATGTAGCGGATACAAGTAAAAATACTGCGGCTAAAATACGTTTAAAATCCATTTTTATCACGCCTCGGTTTCTGTTGAGTCGATATGTATCTATAGCATATTTTTTAATGATAAACTAATGTTTTAAGATGATTGCTTACCCCTCTATAAGGTTATAAATTAATGCATAGCTGAGTGAGGTACAGACTGTTAGAAGATTAGAATTATGGATGGAAATGAATGAGTATTGATGAGATAAAGGAACAAATTTCTGAGTTGCAGAATAAAATTAGGAAGTATGATTATCACTACTATGTACTCGATGAACCATTGGTTCCTGATGCCGAATACGATAGATGTTTTCGTGCATTACATGATTTAGAAGCCAAGTATCCTGAATTATTGACGGCCGACTCACCCACTCAACGCGTTGGGGGTACTCCTGCCGATGCATTCATGCCTGTTACTCATCGACAACCTATGTTGTCCTTATCGAATGTATTTACTGAAGAAGAGTTGCAAGCCTTTATTAAACGAGTTACCGACAAACTGGATGAGCCACTCCAGCAATTGGTTTTTACGTGTGAACCTAAATTAGATGGCCTTGCTGTCAACCTTACCTACGAAAATGGAACATTAGTTTCTGCCGCAACACGCGGGGATGGAACTACAGGCGAAAACATTACTGCTAATATTAAAACAATCGCTGCGGTTCCTTTGATTTTAAGGGTATCAAAACCACCTCGTTTTATCGAAATCCGTGGTGAAGTGTACATGCCGAAAGCAGGATTTGAAGAGTACAATGAAAAAGCTAAAGAAGCAGGAGAAAAAGTTTTTGCTAATCCTCGTAATGCTGCTGCCGGGAGTTTACGACAATTGAATCCTGCCGTGACAGCAAGTAGGCCTTTAGCTATTTACTGCTATGGAATTGGGGCTTGCGAAGGGTACAGTTTACCAAACACGCATTGGGAGCAATTGCAACTACTCAAAGAGTTTGGTTTTAGGGTTTCTTTGGATACAAAAAGAGAGATTGGTATTAAGGGTTGTTTGGATTATTACCATGGTATATTAGCCAAGCGTGCTCAACTTCCCTTCGAGATTGATGGGGTTGTTTATAAGGTTGATAGCATACCTTTACAACAACAACTTGGTTTTATTTCAAGGGCACCTCGATTTGCTTGCGCCCATAAATTTCCTGCGACAGAAGAGATGACCGAACTTTTAGCTGTTGATTTTCAAGTAGGGAGAACTGGCGCTTTAACCCCAGTGGCGCGTTTGGCACCCGTCAATGTTGCAGGGGTTACTGTAAGTAATGCGACATTACATAATATGGATGAAATTATTAGAAAAGATATTCGTATCGGTGATATTGTCATTATTCGTCGTGCTGGAGATGTTATTCCAGAAGTCGTTTCTGTTGTTCTAGAACGACGCCCTGCACATACCAAGGAAATTCAGTTACCTACAACATGTCCTGTTTGTGGTTCTGAAGTGGTTCGCGAGGAGGGGGAAGCGGTTGCTCGTTGCGTTGGCGGGCTATTTTGTAAGGCTCAATTAAAAAGAATGATGTGGCATTTTGCTTCTCGTAAGGCCATGTATATAGAGGGATTGGGGGCTGTGCTTATTGAGCAGTTGGTCGATGAGGGGATTGTCCGTCATTTACCTGATCTGTACACGCTTGATGCTTCTATTTTGGCAAATCTTCCACGTATGGGAGAGAAGTCAGCAACAAATTTATTAGATGCTTTGGAACAAAGTAAAAATACAACGCTTAGTCGATTCCTTTATGCTCTTGGAATTCGTGAAATTGGCGAGTCGAGTGCACGGATGTTGGCAGAGCACTTTGGAGATATTGATGCGATTTCTAAAGCAACAGAAGAAGAGTTGATGAGTTTGCAGGATATGGGGCCTGTAGGTGCTTTTAATGTGGTCCATTTCTTCGCCCAAGATCATAACCGTAAAGTTATTGAGCATTTATTAGCACTTGGAGTTCATTGGCCAAAGATTGAAAAAAAGAAAGTCAATAAAGAACATCTTTTATTTGGAAAAACAGTAGTCTTAACCGGGACTTTGAGTACTATGGGACGTGAAGAAGCGAAAACAAAATTGTTAACTCTAGGGGCTAAGGTAAGTGGCAGTGTCTCAGCGAAAACGGATTATGTGATTGCTGGAAGTGAAGCAGGATCCAAATTGGATAAAGCAAATGATTTGGGGGTTGCTGTTTTGGATGAAGGACAATTTTTGGAAATGTTAGCGAGTTAGAGGCTTTAAATAAGGATATTTTTTTGAATCGTATACAGCGCATAGTTCTGATTGCTCTGCTTTTAAATAGCGCTAGCTTCGCTTATGCTTTGCCATGGGTTTTAAATAATCCATATCCTCAGGAGCAATCAAAAGAAAATATTTATTATTCATCATTTTCTGAACAGCCTAAAACTCTGGATCCAGCGCTTTCTTATTCAACCAATGAGTCTATTTTTATTGCCCAAATATATGAACCGTTGTTGCAGTATGATTATTTACAAAGGCCATACCAATTAACTCCATTAATAGCTACTCAAATGCCCGAGTTACGGTACTTGGATGAGCAAGGTAACCCACTACCTGAAAACAGTCAGCAAACTCCTGCTTTTAGTGTTTATACCATCCACATTAAAAAAGGAATTTATTACCAGCCTCATCCGGCGTTTGCTAAGGATGATACAGGTGCATACCGTTATCATCATATAACACCGGAATATTTAGATGATGAAGGGATTAATCAATTATCTGATTTTAAGAATACTGGCACACGAGAATTGATTGTTGATGATTATATTTATCAAATAAAACGTTTGGCAAATCCTCAATTAAGCTCCCCGATTTTTGGTTTGATGAATGACTATATTGTGGGTTTTGCGGAATATGGGCAGACGCTCCCTAAAAATAATAAATACATTGATCTGCGTAATTACCCTTTAAAAGGTCTTAAAAAAATAGACGACTACTCATTTGAGATCATCTTAAAGGGGGAATACACTCAATTTCTATTTTGGTTGGCTATGAGTTTCTTTTCACCCGTTCCATGGGAAGCTGACTTTTTTTATTCTCAACCAGGAATGTTGGACAATAACATCACTTTGAGTTGGTTCCCTGTAGGAACAGGACCGTTTATGTTAGTTAAAAACAATCCCAATCGGAGTATGGTCTTACAAAAGAATCCAAATTTCCGTGAAGAGTATTATCCCAGTATTGGTTCGGATGAAGATAGAAAATTGGGATATTTAGATAATGCAGGCAAACGTTTACCATTTATTGAAAAAGCAGTTTTTACATTAGAAAAAGAGTCCATTCCGCGATGGAATAAATTTTTACAAGGTTACTATGATAACTCTGTAGTAGGTGCGGATAGTTTTGACCAAGCCATTCATACAAACCGACATGGAAAAGCAGAGCTAACACCCGAGATGCGAAAAAAACACATGTATCTCACCGAAGAATTACAAGCCACTACCTACTATATGGGCTTCAATATGCTTGATAAAGTAGTAGGTGGTTCCAGTGAACGTGCGCGCAAGTTAAGGAGAGCTATTTCCATCGCGGTAAACTATGATGAAAATATAGCCATTTTTCATAATGGTCGAGGTATTCCTGCTCAAGGGCCTATTCCACCCGGAATTTTTGGTTATAAAAAGGGTAAAGATGGTATTAATCCCTATGTTTATCAATGGAACGATGGTGACATAGAACGACGTCCTATAAGCGATGCCAAAAAACTGATGATAGAGGCAGGGTATCCAGATGGAGTTGATCCCGCTACTGGAAGTCATTTAATTTTACATTATGATGTGACCACAACGGGAGCCCCTCAGGACAAGTCATTATTTGATTGGATGCGTAAACAATTTGCCCAGATAGGTATTGATTTGAATGTACGTGCAACCCTATATAATCGTTTTCAGGAAAAAATGCGCACCGGAGATACACAAATCTTTAGTTGGGGGTGGGTAGCAGATTACCCGGATCCTGAAAACTTTCTGTTTCAATTGTATGGTGCCAATGGCAAGGTGAAGTTTAGTGGTGAAAATGCTGCAAACTATCAAAATCCTGAATTTGATCGTCTCTTTAATTTAATGAAAAACAGAAAAAATGATGAACAAAGACAGCAGATCATTGACGAGATGCTCCAAATTGTTCGAAGTGATGCGCCTTGGATTTGGGGGATACATCCTGAAGAGTTTGTTTTATCCCAGAATTGGGTTGCACGCGTTAAACCCAATACGATGTCTTTTGCAACATTAAAATATATTGCCATCAATGTACCTGAACGCAATAAATTGAGACTAATCTGGAACCAGCCTATTTTTTGGCCGTTGGGTATCTTATTTGGGCTTATTCTAATCCTAGTTCTTCCTTTGGTTATTGCCTATTACAAGAAAGAAAGAAAACCAGCAGAACGGAAATCTCTATCATGATCAAATATTTATTTCGGCGAGTGACTTACTCGATCCCTATTCTTTTTGGAATTAATCTCATTACGTTCATTTTATTTTTCATGGTGAATACACCTGATGATATTGCGCGGATGCATTTGGGGCAGAAGCATGTGGAGCAGCAAGTGATCGAGGATTGGAAAGCAGCACATGGTTACAATTTACCCTTATTCTACAACGAACAAAAAACAGGAATACAAAAAATACAAGCAACATTGTTCTTTCAAAAATCCATGAAACTGTTTACTTTTGATTTTGGGGTCTCTGATTCTGGACGTGATATTAGTGAGGATATTACTTATAGAATGTGGCCGAGTCTTTCAATCGCCGTTCCTGTTTTATTATTGGATATTGTTGCTAATATTATTGTAGCAATGGCTATGGCCTTTTTTAGGGGGACGTATCTTGATTTAACTGGCGTGGTGCTGTGTATTATTTTAATGTCCATATCCAGCTTGTTTTATATTATTGGTGGCCAATATCTTTTTGGTAAATTATTACGTCTCGTACCCATTTCAGGCTATGACGGGGGTTTTGAAGCGTTGAAGTTTGTTATTTTGCCAGTTACGGTCGCAGTACTTAGTGGCTTGGGGGCTGGTGGTCGTTGGTATCGTACTTTGTTTTTAGAGGAAATGCATAAAGACTATGTTAAAACGGCCAGAGCTAAGGGGTTATCTGAGCAAAAAGTAATGTTCAAACATGTATTAAAAAATGCAATGCTTCCCATACTAACCGGGATCGTAGTACTTATTCCTTCATTATTTATGGGCAGTTTGATCTTGGAGTCCTTCTTTGGCGTACCAGGTTTAGGCAGTTATACGATTGATGCGATTCAACAACAAGATTTTGCTATAGTACGTGCTATGGTGTTCTTGGGGTCAATTCTTTATATTGTTGGCTTGGTATTAACTGACATCTCTTATATGGTGGTTGATCCCCGCGTAAGGTTATCTTAAATGTATATTGATGAGATTAGTTGAGAAGAAAAAATGACTTTTGAGTTTCTATGGACTGATAAATGTTTTCTCACCTTATTGGCCTTAAGTATATTGGTTATTTTGTTAAGCTTGCGCAAGCAGCATATAAGACGTTCTTTTTCCATAATTTTGCATAGGCCCATTGCTGTAAGTGCAGGCATCATCTTATTATTTTTTATGACTATTGGTGTTTTGGATTCGATTCATGTTACCTCGGTACATAAAGACTCAGAAACGGCAACTACAGTGTTGGATAGGATTCTGGCTCCTATAGATCAGATTTCCGAAAAAACATATTCGGCCCCTTTAGCTTTAACGCAGTTCATCAGTGAAACTACCTTAATAAATGGTGTTGTTAAACAAACGCATCCAACATTAATTTATCCTGGACAAAGGGTAAAAACCGAAACAGAAAAAAATGAGGTCATAGAAAGTTCAATTAGAAGTGCATTGAAAATCAGTATATTAACAGCATTTTTTATAGGACTAACTCTCATTTTGACCCGTTATAGTCGTCGATCAAAACCTTTGTTTGCTTTAAGTGCTACCAGCTTAAGTACCATAATTACCATAGGTGGCCTTACATTTTTTGTTGTGCTTGGTTATGAGCTTTCAAGAGTATTTCATGTATTGGGTACCGGGCAAATTGGCCAAGATATTTTTTACTTTACTATTAAAAGTATTCGTACTGGTTTGGTCATTGGTCTTTTAACCACTTTATTTATGCTGCCTTTGGCTTTATTTTTAGGGGTGGTTGCTGGGTATTTTGGTGGTTTGGCAGATGATCTGATTCAGTATGCTTATACTACTTTAAGTTCGATACCCGGTGTTTTATTAATTACTGCCTCAGTTTTATCTTTGCAAGTGTATATAGCTAATCACCCCGAGCAGTTTACTACCTTGGCTCAGAGTGCAGATGCACGTTTGTTAGCACTTTGTTTCATTCTAGGAGTAACGAGTTGGACTAGCTTATGTCGTCTTTTGCGAGCAGAGACTTTGAAATTGCGTGAAGTGGATTATGTTCAAGCGGCACGTGCTTTAGGATCCAATTGGTTTACCATTATTCGCAAACATTTACTGCCTAATGTGATGCATATTGTGATAATCACCTTGGTTTTGGACTTTAGTTTTCTCGTTATGGCCGAGGCATTACTTTCTTACGTGGGGGTAGGCGTTTCTCCCATGACAATTAGTTGGGGAAATATGATCAATAGTGCACGCTTTGAACTTGCACGAAATCCAGTGATTTGGTGGCCCATGCTGGCTGCGTTTCTCTTTATGTTTTTGTTAGTTTTAGCAATTAACTTATTCGCAGATGCGGTCCGGGATGCTTTTGATCCACATCAATCCCATATTTGAATAAAAAAATAGTTTTGGTCCCTATATTATGGGTCTTGTTTATCCTGCTATGCAGGTAGGCAAAACGCTTGATTTAGGTTAAAGTTCCTCAATTAAGCTTAATGAGTTAATTTCCTTATGCAACAACGTTTTGTACATTTACGTGTTCACACTGAGTTTTCTTTAGTTGATGGTTTGGTTCGGGTTAAGCCTTTAATGAAAGCGCTACCATCTCGAGGAATGTGTGCTGTTGCGGTAACTGATCATTGTAATTTGTTTGCGGCAGTGAAGCACTATAAAACTGCTGTTGATGCGGGAATCAAACCGATTATTGGAAGTGATTTACCTTGCCATGACCCTGAGCAACCTGAGCGTGTTTCTTCTATAGTTCTTTTATGCCTTAATTCGGAAGGTTACAAAAATTTAACATGCCTTGTTTCTAAAGCCTACCAAGAAGGGCAATATCAAGGACAACCTCGAGTACACAATCAATGGATTAAAGAATATTCCTCAGGGCTTATTGCTTTATCAGGTGGACGATTTGGTGATATTGGACAGGCTTTATTAGCCAATGATGATGCATTGGCCAAAAGCAGAGCATTATATTGGCAAGCACTTTTTCCTGATCGTTTTTATTTGGAAATTCAACGTACAGGGCGGCCTGATGAGTCCCGTTATAATGAAAAATTAATTGCATTAGCTGACGAGTTGAGATTACCGCTCGTTGCTACCAATGATGTACGTTTTCTTGATCAAGAAGACTTTGAAGCTCATGAAGCTCGTGTTTGCATTCATGAGGGTTATTCATTAGCAGATCCTAGAAGAGCGCAAAAATATAGTGCGCAACAATACTTACGCTCAGCCGATGAAATGGTTGCTTTATTTTCGGATTTACCTTCTGCAATAGAAAATACTGTTGAAATCACGAAACGCTGTACCGTAAAACTGGACTTAGGTAATAATTATCTACCCAATTTCCCGATACCGGATGGCTCTACTGTTGAGGAGTATTTATCTCATTTATCACAAGTGGGGTTGGAAGAGCGTTTACAACAAATATTTAAAAACAAACCTGAAGCACTGCAGACCTCTCGAGAAGAATACGATAAACGTCTTCAAATAGAATTGGATGTTATTAATAACATGGGTTTTGCTGGCTACTTCCTTATCGTAGCTGATTTTATTCAATGGGCCAAAAAAAATGGCGTGCCTGTAGGACCTGGACGGGGTTCGGGAGCCGGCTCATTAGTTGCCTATGCATTAAAAATTACCGATTTAGATCCTTTAGAATATGAATTACTTTTCGAGCGTTTTTTGAACCCAGAACGGGTTTCAATGCCTGACTTTGATATCGATTTTTGTATGGAAGGGCGTGATCGAGTCATTGATTATGTGGCGGAAAAATACGGCAGACAAAGCGTTTCACAAATTATTACCTTCGGTACTATGGCTGCAAAGGCAGTAGTGCGTGATGTGGGACGCGTGTTGGGTCATCCTTATGGCTTTGTAGATAAATTAGCAAAATTAATTCCTTTTGAAATCGGTATTACATTAAGCAAAGCGATGGAGCAGGAGGAAGAGCTCAAGCGTCGTTATACCGAGGAAGAGGAGGTCAAAGAGTTAATTGATTTGGCTTTAAAACTCGAAGGAATTACACGGAATGCGGGAAAGCATGCTGGAGGGGTAGTTATTGCACCATCCCAGCTTACAGATTTCACAGCTATTTATTGTGAAGAAGGCTCCAACCAAATTGTTAGCCAATTCGATAAAGATGACGTTGAAGCAGCAGGTTTGGTCAAATTTGACTTTTTAGGATTACGTACCCTGACGATTATTGATTGGGCATTAGCCACAGTAAATAAGAAACAGGTTGCGGAAGGATTACCATCAGTTGATATCAGTCAAATACCCACAGATGATGCCGCGACTTTTGATTTATTAAAGGCATGTAAAACAACAGCAGTGTTCCAGCTGGAATCCCGTGGTATGAAGGAATTAATTAATCGCTTACAGCCGGATTGTTTTGAAGACATTATCGCGTTGGTGGCTTTATTCAGACCAGGACCTTTACAATCCGGAATGGTGGATGATTTTATTGACCGTAAGCATGGTCGTGCTGCTGTTGACTATCCTCACCCTGATTTGGAACCTATTTTAAAACCAACATATGGCGTTATCTTATACCAAGAACAGGTAATGCAAATTGCGCAGGTATTAGCAAACTATACTTTAGGGGCAGCGGATTTATTACGTCGCGCCATGGGAAAGAAAAAGCCAGAAGAAATGGCAAAACAACGAGAAATTTTTACTCAAGGAGCAACTGCCAGAGGTGTTGATGAAAAGGTCGCAACCCATATCTTTGATTTAATGGAAAAATTTGCTGGTTATGGTTTTAACAAATCACATTCAGCAGCTTATGCTTTGGTCGCTTATCAAACCGCTTGGCTTAAGGCGCATTATCCGGCGGCATTCATGGCTGCGGTAATGTCTTCGGATATGGATAATACGGATAAAGTAGTCACCTTTATTGATGAGTGCGCTCATATGAAATTGAAGGTTTTGCCGCCTTCAATCAATCAGTCAATGTATCATTTTACAACCGCCGATGATGCCACCATTATTTATGGTCTTGGTGCCATAAAAGGAGTGGGTGAGTCAGCCATTGATTGCATTACCGAGGAGCGGAAGGCTGGAGGGACATATACTGACTTATTTAGTTTTTGCCAGCGTCTTGATCTGCGCAAAGTAAATCGACGTGTATTGGAAGCAACCATTAAAAGTGGTGCTTTTGATGAGTGGAATGTGGAACGCGCTATATTGACCGCCTCTTTGGAAAAAGCGTTAAAAGTGGCGGAAAAAGAGCATCAAAATCAATCCAGTGGTCAATTCGATTTGCTTTCATTATTGGAAGATGAGAGTAATGAGCATGAGTACGTACAGTGTAAACCATGGTCTGAGGCTCAACGCCTGGAAGGGGAGAGGGAGGTATTAGGTTTTTATCTAACCGGACATCCAGCGGATCAATATCGACGTGAGTTTGGTGATTTTATCGTTTCAATCAGTCAATTAAATCCATCGATGCACAAAAAAGCCGTGATCTGTGCGCAAATAGTAGGGATTCGCAAGATTGTGACTAAGCGCGGAAAAAAGTTGGTCATTCTAGGGATGGATGATTCTACGGCGCGACTTGATGTTGTTGTGTTTGGAGAGCTTTTTGAGTCTTCCGTTGCGAACTTGGCAACCGGAGATATGTTAGTGATTGAAGGTGAAGTAGCGCATGATGATTATAATGGTGGCGTGAAAATGACTGCAAATTCACTCTATGATGTTCCTACAGCGCGTACTAAATTTGCTCGATGTTTGGAGTTGCGTTTGCATGCTGGGAGCCAAGGAGTTTTAGCTTCCGTTCAGGCTTTGTTAAAAGCTCATATTGGTCGTTGCTCAGTGCAGTTTTCCTACAGAAATGACTATGCAAAAGCGCAGTTGAGTCTGGCACCACAATGGCAAGTGATTCCTAGTGATGAGTTACTTGAGCTTTTAACCAATCTTTTGGGCGATGAACAGGTGGTGATGAAGTATTAAACTGGGTGAGGCGAAGCGGAGCCTGGGGAATATGTGATAGAGAAACCCGGGTTACGGCTTGCGCCTTCACCCAGACTACATGTTATATTTTTTATCCTAATAACTTATCCATTTTGGCTGCACAAATAAAATCATTATGACTTAATCCATTAAGCGCATGAGTCATAAAGCTTACGCGACAATAGTTATATCCGACCTCTAAATCAGGATGATGATTTTCGATGTTTGCTATCCACGCGAGAGCATTGACAAAGGCCATTGTTTCATAAAAATTATTAAAAGATAAACTTCGTTTAATGATTCGGTTATCTGCACTAACTTCCCAATTCTTATTTAACTGTGGCATTAAATTTTTAATTTGTTCGGCATTTAATGCAGCCCCTATGCCTTCACAAGATTCGCAATGTTTGCTGCTTAAGTCACTGGTCATTTTATTTCCTCACTTGCAGGGTCTTTGTCGATTCTACTATCTTGGCCAAAATGAAGCGATTTTATGCGCTCCGATAATCACATACTTTATGTATGCTGCGTTTCGGTACTCCAAATCACATCATTTTGTCTCAATCTAGAGAATTGTCAATTACCATAAAAGGTACTTAATGTATCAAGAAAACGATTGTTCTGTTCCTGGGTTCCTACGGTAACTCTTAGGTAATTGTTCATCTTATATGGATGCAGAGGTCGCACGATAATACCTCTATCAAGTAAATAGTTATAGAGCCGCATGCCATCTTCCTTACAGTCTATGGTAAGAAAATTACATGCAGAGGGTAGGTAGGTTATATCCAATTGATTTAACCCTTCTTTCATTTGCAGCATTCCTTCTGCATTAGTTCGCAAACTTAATTGAAGAAACTCATCATCATCCAGTGCTGCATGGGCGGTAGTTAGAGCAACTTGATTGACCGTAAATGGGAGCTGTATACGGCGCATTAGCTCAATTATAGAGGGATGAGCCACTGCATAACCTAATCGTACGCCCGCTAACCCATAAATTTTTGAAAAGGTACGTGTGATGACTAAATTGGGATGATGAGCGAGCCAGTCAATACTGTTGCAATTCAATTGAGCAGCAGCATATTCATAATATGCTTCATCAACGACCAATATGGTGGTTTCAGGAATATTTTCTAATAGGCGTTTTATTTCCTTTGGATTAATCAGGATGCCTGTTGGATTATTCGGATTCGCTAAAAATATAATTGCTGTTTTTGAATTGCATGCTTGGATTAATTTATCTACGTTGACTTGCCAATCTGAATCAATCCCAATGGTTTGAACCGGGATATTTAAGGTATGGGCTTGAATCGCATAAGTGCTAAATGCATATTCGTGGGTAATAATGTGTTTGTCATGATGTAGTGCAAAACAGTTAAGTAGAATCGTGTATATATAATCTGAACCATTACTTACAAAAAGCTGGTCGGTATTGATTTTGAGTTTATTGGCCAGTTTAGGAATTAAGGGATGATTCATTGGAGAAGGATAAGTTGCCAGGGTGTGGGGGGACATTTCTTTTAAGGCAGCCAAAGCTAATGGACTGCAGCCTAAAGGATTTTCGTTACTGGCCATTTTAATAATATCGTGGGCGTTAATCCCTTTTTCCCGTGCTAATTCTTCTATAGATTTACCTGGTTTATAGGGGACTAAAGATTGTATGCCTGGATGAGGTAATTGTTGAACTTTAACCATCATAATTTTCCCTAACTAAAAATTTTACCCATATTATCCAAGCTTTAACATTCTGTCACGAGCTCATGGGTTAAAAATCATTTAATTTATTACCGGATGATGTACATCCGGTATGAGATTATTTATTAAAATTCATTTGGGCAACCAAATCATCAAAAGCACGATTGGGGATCAAATCGGCCTCGTTTAGATATTGACGATCAATAGGACATGAATGGTTTTTTCTTATCCAAAATCGAATATCTCCGTTTCCCTTACCATCATTAAATGTATGTCCATGGGGATCAATAACTGTAGGGGTTCCATTTACTCCTAGCGGTTCAAATGTGATCGGATCTAGGAGTTCATTAGGTGATACAGAGTTTTTTCCCTCCTTAACAGAGGATGCTTGTCCTTTTAATGGACCAAAAATAAGCTTTGCCCATGTGGTATTTTTATAATGCTCAACTTGATCACGAAATTTGTCCGAATGTACTGCATTATCGGGTACGCAACATTCTGAGCGATATCCATTGGCGCCAGCAGGAACTTCCCCCGATTTTCCATAAATAAGCGCGACGCCATTAAGTACTGCATTTCTGCATAATTCAATCAAGTCCGTACACTTATCTAGAAAATGAATAGGTATGTAGAGGAGTGCTCCAATAGCCCAGCCTGCCAGACCACCAAGTTCAGAACCGATGTAAGCAATAGGCATAGATAAGGGTAAAAAAGGTAAGAAAAATTCAAGAGCTTTTGCGGCGAGATAAGGGATGGCAGTGAATATCGTGCTTACAGCTACTCCCAGATTCCAGGCTTTTTGAGAGTAACTGCTAGGTGCTTCATAAACATTTTCGAAAAAAGTTGTTTGGCCAATAAAAACAGCAAACGCATCAACTGAATCATAGATTTTATGTTTTAGAGAAAGTAATCCTTGATGTAGTAAGTCGGGAAAAAATAAGGTGGCACCAATAATGGCTCCTACAGGGGCGCCAATCACAAAACCTAATAATTCACCTATCCAACCAAAAGCACCTTGCATCACCCCATGTAGGCGGGTGCCATCTGCATAGTCTATATATGCGCTATTGGTATCCCAGTACGAGGTGTATTCAGGAACCCAGAGAATGGCAAGCATCAAGTCAAGAAGTACCCCAGGAATACTGGTAATTCCTCTTAAAACTCGACGGGTTAATACATGTCCAACAGTTGCACCTTTAGCTAAATAAGCATACATCATTTTTCCCCTTTTAATGCCTAATTATTTTGCGGGTATTGCTTCTTTGTTTGTGTCCGGCGCCATTTTAAACACATTAAAGATTAATAACAATCTAATAGATCGCATATGGATCATTTAGATTTGTATTGATACTTTCTGTTGATTTGATGAGGTATCATTGCTCTTGAATTTTTAGTTACAGGGCGCTAACCTGTGCCTGCAAACCAACCACAGGAAAAATGGAATATGAATTGGCAAAAGGGATTTTCCCTTACTGAAGTATTGGTGTCTTTAGTACTGGTAACCACGTTGACTCTCGTTTTATTACAACAACAACGACAGAGCAAACAATTATTAAATCAATTAGTTTTTCGAACACAAGGATCTCAATTTCTCGATCAAATTGAGGAGACGTTGACGGCCAGAGTGTCGAAACTGCCCCCGATTCCTTCTGCGTATCATTTGGAAATCCAACAACAAAAACACCAAGTACTGATTCATCTTGCATGGTTTGAGCAATTAGGCACTATAACCCGTAAACGAAACCCCATAGGACGTAATTAGATGAAAAAACAAATGGGGCTTAGTTTGACCGAAGTATTAATTAGTCTTTTTCTGGCAACCGTGATTATGACTGAATTGATCCAACTTTATTTAGAGAGTAAGCATCAATATCTTGAGACTGAAAAAGTTTTAGCAATACGTTTTGATTTGCAATGGGTAAGTGATTTGTTGAGTGATAGCATTAGACGCGCAGGTTTTACTCCATGTTTAGGCATGGACCGCTTGCAAATCATTGATCGTCGAAACCATCAAAATACCATTCGAGCCCTACGTATTGGGAACCATTCGGAGCAATTTATTCAAGTCAACCGCATGAATGAACATTTTGCACAAATAGTGAAAATTGAAAGTCGAACGAGAATATGGGTACAGAGTTCTGCGATATTTCATAATAAGCGCCCCATCCTGATTGCAGATTGTGACCATGCTGAGATACACGAACTATTCGATATCGAACCACAAGGTGAGCAGCTTCTAATTAGTCTCAATAAACCCCTATTTTTTTCTTATAATAGCTCCTCTTATGTTGGTGAGTATCTTGAAGAGAAATGGTTCATTAAGAACAATGTCCATCATGAGGATACCTTACATTATAAGTTGGTACATACAGAAGAAATAACACCTTTAATTCATTTCATGCATACTCGAAAAAGAAACGTAAAAGAGAAGCAGTTTCTCGAAATTAGTATGGGTTTAGATGAGAACAAAACGCATGAGCTTAGGGTTTTGGTGCGTGGATGAATGGAACAAATAAAGGATTTATTTTATTAGTAACGTTACTTATTATTGGTGTGATAAGTCTACTCGCATTGACCTCAATGCAGCACGTTTTGCTCTATTATAAGGCAATCAATAAACAAGAGCTGTTCCATCAGAATTTTTATCAATTAGAGGATGTAACCTCGCAATTGTTGCATCAACACCAAACATTCAATCAAGATTGTTTAGTACACTCAGACTCTGCAAATCAGGCAATACATCATCTGCTTCATCAAAAAGGGTGTTCTTTGGTGAGTGGTTCAAGCCAGTACAAGTATTTCATTGAAGATTTGGGGGAGTTTCCTTGTTTAGTAGTTCGGCAGAAAGGACGAACGTCTGCAACTCATCATCAGCGAGTTACTGTGGTATCGATTGAAGATGGGGCTCCTGCTTCTCTTTTACAAATACGGTTTATCAATACTGGAGGAGTCATCCCTTGTCTTGCAAAGGAACGTTCTGTTTCTCTAGGAGTGAGCAGTTGGCGGTATTTACCTTCTATATAACTCGGTCAAGACTTGCTATCTTGGTGACTTATTGTGGCTTTATTAAACTTATTTAAGTGTTTTAAAGCATTTGATTTTACGAATTCATTAATTTTTTTATATTGGTTATTGATGCAATTTTTTTATTTGAGAGTTCCACAAAAATTATTTAATATCAATTTCTTATTAAAAGAATTGTTTGTGCGTTAATAGATTTCAATAAGCACTTATTGTTTAAATTTTGTTATATTTCGTTGCATAATATTCCATAACGTGTAAAAATTGTCCGCCTATGAATACGAAAATACGCTTTATTACACTTTTTTTAGCCTTGATTGCCGTAAGTACTTTGGTATGGTGGTTTTGGCCGGCAAAACAGCCCTCAAAGATGTTCAGACAGGCTGAATTTGAACGATTACCTGGTTGGAAATCAGCGGATTTGAAAAAATCTTTACTGACTTTTCAGACTTCATGTCGTGCTTTTATTAAACAAAACCCCGAAGAAGTTGTCGGCACCGATGATATTGATTTACAAGTAAAAGATTGGCAGCCAGCTTGTAATGCTGCTTTAAAGATTTCTCCTGCATCAGAACAGGAAACAAAGCAATTTTTTGAAAAATGGTTTACTCCAGTAGAATTCACTGATATTGGCGAAAAACCTGGCTTATTTACCGGTTATTATGTCCCTATAATTAAGGGGAGTTATAAAAAATCCAAAGAATTTCATGTTCCTCTCTATGAAACACCTGATGATCTCGTGACCTCTGATTTAGGTCTATTTTTTAACGATTTAAAAAGTCGCCGTATTGTAGGTCGGTTAGAGGGTAAAAAACTGGTCCCTTATTATACTCGTGAAGAAATTAATAATGGAGCACTTAAAGGTAAGGCACGTGTTTTGGTATGGATTAATAGCCCTATAGATCGTTTGTTTTTAGAAATTCAAGGTTCGGGAGTAATTGAACTTGAGGATGGCAGCAATCTTTCAATAGGTTATGACTCCCAAAATGGAAAACCTTATACTGCAATTGCCGGTGTATTAATCAAAAAAGGAGTGATGACTAAAGATAATGCATCCATGCAGGCAATAAAGCGTTATTTGGAAGCTCATCCCAAGCAGATGGATAAAGTAATTAATCAAAATAAATCTTTTGTTTTTTTCCATAAAATGTCTTATGGAGTCGCTTTAGGTTCACAAGGAGTGGCATTAACCCCTGGTTATTCGCTTGCTATTGATAAACAATGGGTACCTATGGGTGCTCCTCTTTGGTTAACTACTACACGCCCTGATAGTAACAACCCGGATGAAAATAAACCCATGCAACGCTTGATGATTGCTCAAGATACAGGCGGAGCGATACGCGGCAAAGTACGTGGGGATGTTTTTTGGGGTGGTGGCGAAAAAGCGACTTTAATCGCCGGACATATGAAAAATCATGGTCATTACTGGATTCTTTTACCCAAGCAAGCGATATCTCGTTTAGAGAAAAATAAGTTGATTTCTGGGTAGTTTCCCTCACCCTAACCCCTCTCTCGAGGAAGGGAGATGGGAGTACTTTTCTTGATAAACTTAAGTTTTGCCCTTCTCCAGTGGCGAGAATGCTCATTAAGACGGAAGAGGGAGTGTATTTTCATTTCCTTCTCCCCAGAGGGGAGAAGGTGTCCGTTGGATGAGGGGATTACGATAAGGTATTCTGAACTCGATATTTTAATTTGTTGTAGATTTCCCCACCGTCTCTTTCACTGGTGGTATAACGCTATTTAATGCTTGCGTATTGTCATTCACTGACGGCATCGCATCGTCTCTTAAAGCATCAGCTAAGCTAATGAATTTATATCCATTTTTTCTATATAATTCAATAATATCTTCTAAACAGAAACTGTTAAGAAGATTGGCGTGGATCAATAAGATTTGTTTGGAGGGTTTGCCATCAACTTTTTTTACTCTTCGCTCTGCCAGTAACGTTTGTTTCCAAATGTAAGCCAAGTAGCGTTTTTTAAATGATGGGAGACTTTGAGCTCTTTTTCTATAAGGGATTTTATAGAAACGAGCATTAAACTCATAATCTTTACTGTCGATCGTTACAGGAGCGATAGTATATTGATGTGCAGCTAAGTAGTCATACACTTTTTGTTTTTTTTGCCCAGTCCCTTCAGCAAGGTAGGGGTAGCGAAAGTATTTAGGTTCTGTCAATACAGGCGCTAAAACAGTATCAGCGTGATCGATATCAGCAATGTATTTATCCGCGCTCATATTATTCAAGCTTTTATGGGTATAAGTATGATTACCTAAAGCAAAACCTTGATTTCGGAATATTTCCAGAAGTTCCCATTCAGGTTTTGGGATAGCTCCCCCAATGGCAAATCCAGTAGCAGGGACTTGATTGTCAACAAGAGCTTTGACTATAGCCATAAATCGGGCTTGTGTTCTTTTCAAGCTTGCTGGTGTACCAGCACCAGAACCAACAAAGGGTAAATCATCAATTGTAATTGCAATTTCTTTTTCTTCAGCGAAGCATGGAGAATTCAGTATGCAAAACAAAAGGGTTACAGCGCTCCATCGAAGTAACATGATATCCCCTAATTTATTTTTATTATTTAAAAATAACTATAGTAGACAATTTTTAAAAAAGTATAATTTTTTGATAATTTCTTGTTTATCAAGAGAATTATTAGTGATAAGATGAAAGGTTTTTTGAAATTAATCGACTTGTAACACTATAATCTGCGGAGTTGATTATTGTTCTATTTCTTGTTTTTTCTTAATCCTTCAAATCAATACCTTATCGGGGATAGATGCATTTAGTAACTACATGCTAAAACGATTAGCCACTTTAAATAAGCTATACTAAAACAATGCACTTAACATTGGATGTGTTTATTTTCATGACCACCAAGCAATAGGGTAGGAAGATGAAAAAAAGGCCTATTTTGATTCGCAATACGGTGTTACTCAATACTAAAAAATCCCTTTCACAAAAAATGGATCTTTTAATCGTGAATGACACAATAGAGGATATTGCTCCACATCTTGATAACGCAGATGCCGAAATTATAGATGCTCAAGATATGGTGGCTATGCCTGGTCTAATCAATACACATATTCATGTATGGCAAGCGGGATTACATGGGGTTGCGGGAAATTGGAGCTTAGCTAATTATTTTGAAAAAATGCTTGATGCTCTTGGTCGTGAATTTTCTCCAGAAGATATGTATCTTGCCAATATGTATGGGGCCTTAGAGCAGATTGATGCAGGCGTAACCTGCGTACTTGATTGGTGTAATAACATTAATAGTCTTGAGCATGCCCAACACGCAATAAGAGGATTGGATGATTCAGGTATTCGTGCTGTTTTTGCCTATGGTACTCCTGGGGTTGATTCATCAAAGTGGTGGTTTGATAGTTCTGAAAAACACCCGCATGAGGCAGTAGCGTTTTTTAAAAACCATGCGTTCCAAAGCAATAGTAGAATACAAATGGCCTTAGCTTTGCGAGGTCCTGATTTTACCCAAGATGAGGTATTGCTTCATGATATTAAATTGGCTCGAGAGTTAAATGTATTAGCTACGATGCACGTAGGTGTGAGTTCTGCAAAATTCGGAGTAAAAAAAATATATGAAACCGGAATGCTTAATGAGCATATTAATTTCGTGCATGGAAATAATTTAACGCAAGAAGAATATCAATTAATTGCAGATCATGGTGCATCATTGAGCACGACACCCGAGGTAGAAATGCAAATGGGGCATGGTTTTCCAGCAACTGGAAAACTATTACACGCTGGTGGCGCGCCTGTTTTAGGTACCGATATTCCATCAAACATGGACGGTGATTTATTTACGCAATTGCGTTTTGCTCTGCAAACACAACGTGCACTTGATAATCAAAAGGAAATTGATTCAGGAATGTTAGTCAACAACATTAGTCTAACATGCGATAAAGCTTTAGATTGGATTACAATTAATGGGGCCAAAGCGCTTCATTTAGATAAATTAATAGGTACATTAGCTCCAGGGATGAAGGCGGATCTGATACTTATTAATCTTAAAGATATAAATCTTTGGCCAGTACATCGTCTTTATGAATCCATTGTTTTTTATGCGAATAGACATAATGTAGATTCAGTAATTATTGATGGGAAGATTGTAAAACGTCAGGGAAAATTGGTGTATTCGGATCTCAATAAATTAAAGGATCAAATATTTGAATCAAGTGCACGTATCGTCAAGAATGCAAAGCTATTGTAGCACTTAAAAGTAGTCTGCGTAAGGAGAAAGCCAATGATAAATAGCAGTCCTCTTAAGATATCAGCGTTTAAAGACATCGTATCCTTTATTTTAGAAACTGGAAAAAATGATCTTATCAACATAAAGTACGTGAAGGATGCAAACGAAGCGCATTCTGATTTGAAGGATAAAAAGGCAGATGTTGTTTTTATGTCCTATGACGATACTTTGTCTATGGTTCTTCAAGAGAATTATCCCCATGTTGCGGCAATAATGCCTGTTCATGGAGGGATTTTAGATTTATGTGGTCGTATCGATTTAAAAAAAAATACCATTATAACCGGGATAGATACGCCTACAGGATATGCGCGACTTTTAAGATTATACCTAATGCAGCACTATCCTGAAGATTATGAGAAATTCGATTGGGTTTTAGCCGGAGCTACAAATCTCCGTTATGAACAATTAAAACATCATCTACTCGATATTACCTTACTTAATCCTCCATTTTCATATGATCCAAGCCTACCAAGAATTGAATGCATGATGCATTTTAGTGGTGGATATCAGGGGGTTGTTGCCAATATTAATAAAACTAACTATCTAGATTCCAATAAGCGGATAACGCTTAAAAAATTTATCTATTCGTATTATCAAAAAATTAATGAAATGAAAAAAAATGCAGAAAAAACTATCTTAGAACTGACGAAGTTTTATCAAATTTCATTGAATGAAGCGAAATTAATCTATGAGCGCTTATGGGCTGAAGATGGACTAAATGAAGACATTAAATTTGAAGAAAGTGCCCTTCAACATACAGAACAGATTTTTACTCAAGATACAGGGATTAAAGTTCCAGCTAAAAGAATCTGGGTAGTTCATGAAGTATCCGATTTCTTATCAGAATAATTAGCGCATCTCGCAAATGGAGGGTCTATGGATGTTATTTTAAATCAAGTTTAAAATCTTCTGAATCGGAGTCCTCTTCTTCGTCATAACTCCAATTCTCCCAAGGATCACCAATTGAAAATGTTCCTGCTAATTTGTCATATTGCTCTCGCACTAAGGAATGCATCTGATCAAAGTATTTGCAATTGAATGATTTATCACTATCAACTCCAGACCATTTCATTGAGCGAAGATTATCATTGAATTCTCCGAGGGCATTATGGAGATTCACTACTAGCGAATAATCATCAAAATCAAATTCAAAATTATTGGATAAAATATGTTGTATCATAAATTTTGTTTTTAATTGCAATATATCTATCTTTAGTTGATAAATATCTTTAAGTAAACTTTGACTATCTTTTATGAAAAAGCTCGTAAAGTTAGACAGAAGGGTATTAATTTTATCGTGTATATCTTCCTTTTCTTTCAATAAAGCCCCATTGATTTTGTTATTCCCAAGTATTTCAGTATACGCTGTTTCAATATGAGACATATCCTTCTTAAATTCTTTACTAAGTGATTCATAGATATCTTTAATTTTTACCTGGGACGGACGGGCAAAAAATCGTTTTGAATAAGTCATAAATAACCAAAAACTTAAGAGCATATATGAACATATTATATAATAAAAAAAGTAAGTGGGTATTAAATGTCCTATTTTACAGAGCTATGTAATTGATTCCATTAAACAATATAGTAAAAAATGATCAATTTTATGAGTCCAATGCGTTTAAAGCTTCTCCTGCATCTCTATACCCTGCATCTATTCTTCTTCTGAGGGTATCGGAAGAAAAATCAAAAGCGGCGTTTACATTCTCGGGATCTTTATTTTCAATATAAAGGATATTTTGGATGTATTTATAGTGTATTAGACGTTGATACCCTGGCAATTGCTTGATAGGACTATCAGCCGGTACAATTTGTTCAATTTCATTGATGACCTCGATGTATTCATTAATTTTTTCAGTTAATTCTTTATTAAAGCGGATTTTATTAGAAAATTGAATTTCAAAAATCCTATCAAAAACATCAACCATATTGGTAGGTATTTTGCCTTGGCTTGGGAACAGATTAATTACAATAATTTGTTTTTCTACGTCAGGATCAGGATTTAGACTCTCTAAAACAGGGGAGAGTGGGGTGTTTTCAAATAAGCCTCCATCCCAATAACAGGTATTTTTTATCGTGGTCATAGGGAAACTGGGAGGTAAGCTGCCGCTTGCTAACACATGCAGTGGAGTAATTTCTGTTCGATCCCTACCTTGATTTGAAAATGTTTTGACTTTCCCTGTTGCAATATCTGTTGCTGTAAGAATTAGACGCATCGACGTGTTATTTACTTTTTTAAAATCGATATACTTTTCTAATAGTTGTTGCAAAGGTTTGGTGAAATAAAAACTCGTCCAATCTGCCAAATTCCAATAGTCAGTCCGCGGGTAGAAAAAGGAAGGATTTCCAAATAAGGCCAAATAAGAAGCGAATTTCTCATTCAGAAAAGGAGAAGAGAAAAGAGTAAATTCCTCCCACATTGCTTCAAGAGTTGCAATGGGTTCCTCTTTGGATCCAACTAATGCTATTGCATTAATCGCACCTATAGAAACCCCTGAAACAATATCTAGTGAAAATAGAGGCTCTTCATATAGACGTTTTAAGGCGCCGAATTCATAAGCTCCTAATGCACCGCCTCCTTGCAGTACCATCCCTGTTTGTTTCATGATATCCATTCTTTATTGACTGAATCTAAACGTTAAGTATAGATTATTTTCTTCAACTCGATATGGATATAAGCTCATAATCTGAACTAATTTTCTAATTAGGGATCTATATGTGGAATTTTTCGATTGCTCATATCTCCGATCACGATAACCGCTGGTTTTGCATCAGTCTGCGTGTTGGTGCCATCCATACCTAGAAAATCATCATAGGAAAAAGCGTAGGAATTTAAATAACTAGTTTGTGGATGATCTATATTTTTATCGAAACTCAATGCATGCATGGCCTCAGAATAAACATTCACACATGGCGCATCTTTAGTGGCACCACATTGATTGACTATGTAATCTACTGAATTATCACCATTGTTAAAATAGTATTTGAGTAGTTGTTGCATTTGTTGTTTATTTTTGAAAATTGGGTTACCTAATGAATCAAAGAAATCTTTACCAATGAAGGCAGATTCTTTTCGCATTAACATGCCCGAAACAATAGCAGATGTCAGATCGCGCGCAAGGGTTGAATCTACCGCATTTCTATTATAAAAAGGTGCTTGTGCTCCCATTAAGATTGAATTACTGGCTTGCGGTGAACCTAGATTATAAGACAATGATTCAGAGCTTGAGCCACCTGTCGGTGAAAAGACTAATGTTTGAGTGTTCGGTTCAAAAGCTCCTGACCAGATACCTTTATTTAATTCTTTTAAATCAATTTTAATGGAACGATTGATAGCGGAAGAATAGTACTTGCTAAGCTCATTAATGTAGTTGGTAAAATATCCATTAAATCGATTTCCAAATCTTCCAGGGGCATCAACTCGCATTAATACATTTGCTGAATTATAAACTACCAGACTTGACCATTCTGAGCGCTTCCATCGTAGAGCACATTCAGGAGCGTTTGTTGATTCACCTGCGGCACGGCAAACAATGGTTTTCATATTTTTAATGACACCGTCTAAGCCACCCGCATGTCCATACTCATGGCCTGCTTGTTGAATCGTATAAGGGATAGCAATAAAATCAACTCCAGTGGGGTTAATAACTGTTTCCCCACTGGTGCTGTAATTAAACTCGACCTTATCAAATAGCGTTCCATTTGTAGTCGTTTGTGGGTTATTTACGTCAGGTTGCTTCGGAGTGAGGGTATTCTTATCTGTAGGCATATCCAAGGCATTTCCGAAGGAAACATAAATTCTACCGGAAGTAAGATGTGGGATGCATGCTTGTGCTGTTCCCCCTGAACTAGGAATTAATTCTGATAATGGAATACCATAGTTTTTTCCATTCATATTTACATCGGTAATATCAACAAGTGTACCGACTTGATTTCCATTATTAAATTGAACATAAGCATGTTTCTTTGTGGTTGGATCAATGCCCAGCACTACGATATAAGTATTTTTATTTTCAATACGTGTATTGTTGGTCTTTGATAAGTCAAAGCGAACTGACATGCCGCCACCCTGACATGGATTCTGTGAGAAAGCGCATTCACTGATAACCAATAAACCTGCCATTCCGAACATTAAAATACTTAATCTGTTCATTTTGGATATTTTCATTGCATGACCTTACTTAAGTGAAAAAACTAATGGACCAATGTACATCATTAATTAGTTATTTATTTTACCCAGATTTGGTGCAATTATACTCAATAAATTAAATTAATGATCATATGGAGGTATAACATATTATTCATTAATTCGAAAATCACCCCGGAACTAAGTCAAATAAATTCTCTTGCTTATTTCTTTTTGATTTGATAGTACTGATATTTGTAAACAATTTGGATGGGGTGATCACTCTTCCTTCAGAGGTAGTGCATATTATTAATGATTCATCTATATTTATAGATGGGAGTTGAAAAATGAAATTAAGTAAAAAACTTTGTTTTATGTTGGCTTATTTGTTGGTGTTACTGCCTTTTATTGGTTTTTATTTTGGTAATTTTTACACCTTCCTCCCTTTTATTATATTATTCACGATGGTTCCATGGATGGATGTTTGGTTGGTTGATCCAAGCAATCCAGACAGTACTCAGGAACACATATTACTCAAAGATAAATATTTCAAGCTTCTTACTTGGATATATGTACCGTTGCAATGTTGCTTTATAATTTTCTCAGCTTATCTAATTGCACATACTCCCTTAACAACAACAGAATTTATTGGGTTTAGTCTATCAATAGGGCTTTTAACCGGAGGAATTGGAATTACGCTTGCTCATGAGCTCATGCATAAAAACACCCTGATAGACCAACTCTTAAGTAAAATTTTATTAGTTAGTGTCTGTTATGGTCATTTTTTTATTGAACATGTTCGTGGTCATCATGTTCATGTGGCCACCCCCAAAGATCCTGCCACATCTCGGTTAGGAGAAAGTTTGTATCAATTTTTACCAAGAACAATTATCGGATCTTTTCGTTCTGCTATGAATATAGAGCGTAAGCGTTTAAATCGTTTAGGGTATCATTGGTACCATGTAAACAATCAATTTTGGTGGATTATCGGCATGCCGATTATCATTGCAATGGCTTTGTTTTATTATGGCGGATGGATGGCCCTTCTCTTCTTTATTATTCAGTCTTTGACCGCCTTTATTTTGCTGGAAATCATTAACTACATCGAGCACTATGGTCTGGAGCGCAAAAAACTCACCAATGGAACTTATGAGAAAGTTTCAATTCAACACTCATGGAATGCGAGTCATTGGCTTAGCAATATGCTTCTTTTTCACCTGCAAAGACATTCTGATCATCATGTTCATGGAGCACGTCCTTATCAGTTATTAAGGCACATCGATTCAAGCCCCCAACTTCCTTCAGGTTATTTGGGAATGATAATTCTGGCTCTATTCCCCCCATTTTGGCGGAAGGTAATGGATAAGCGAGTACTTGCCAAGCGTTCGGAAAATTAGTGAATAGTTAGGCGTTAAGAAATGGCTGATTTTATAAGAAGGGTGTGCTAAAAAAATTAGTAGCGATAAAGTTTGATTTATAACCTAGGAGATCTATCGCTACAATTTTAAGAACACCTTGAGTACCATGAATCGAGGCACTTCTAATAGTTCATGGCGTCGTAAAGGGTGTTTTGCCAAGTTTAGGATAATCGACTTTTTGGACTCATTATTGTTGTATCGTTCTAGAATTTATAATAATTAATCTAAATAAACGCGCAACAAATTTAGGATCTATCGAATATTCTTTAGATAGAGATTCATAAAACTCAAAATTCTTTTTTTCCTGATCGGTATCAATAATTTGTTTCCCTAATTGGCTTTTTAACGTGCCAATTTTTTTACATAAATCCTGACGAAGAGCAATATGCTTAATGATATCATGATCTATGTTTTGAATTTGTTCTCTCAATTGTTCAATTGTTGACATATATTGCTCAGGTTAAGTATCACTCCAATGGCGAATTAAATAGCCATGTTCCAACAGATTCACTTCTTGAATATCAGCAGCAATCCGCACAACATGACCACTGCCTGGGGCGCGTTTGATTGAATCTCCCTGGGTACTTTCAATGGCTTCGAGGGTAAAAATGTGATTACCACTTGGAAGCATGATTTCAAGGGTATCATCAATAGCGAATTGATTTTTTACTAAGACTTCAAGTAGTTGTTTACTGCGGTCATAATCAAGTAATTCGCCTACAACTTGCTGTTTGATACCTGTTTCATTGCGATCTTTATAACTTTGATATTCTTCAGGAACATGACGACGATAAAATCCTTCCGTGTAGCCTCTGAGTGATAGTCCTTCCAGGCTATCCATGAGACTCCAATCAAAGGGTTTGCCAGCACCAGCATCATCAATGGCCTTTCGATACAATTGGGTCACCCGAGCTACATAAAAATCTGATTTAGTACGTCCTTCTATTTTTAAGCAATCAATGCCCATTTGTGCAAGCGTTTCAACATGTTGAATTGCTCTTAAATCTTTTGAGTTAAAGAGATAAGTCCCATGTTCATCCTCTTCGATGAGATTCATTTCCCCTTCACGTTGAGGAGATTGTTCAAATAGAAAAGTATTCGCTTCTACATGTGCATTACCCCATTCATCTTCTGTGCCTTCTTTAATATTATATTTCCATCGACATGAATTAGTGCATGCTCCTTGATTCGGGTCCCGGTGATTAAAATAGCCGGATAAGAGACAACGTCCAGAGTGAGCCATACATAATGCGCCATGCACAAATACTTCTAATTCAATATCCGGACAATTTTCGCGAATTGCTTGGATTTCTTTTAACGACAATTCTCGAGATAAAATAATGCGCTCAAGGCCAATAGATTGCCAAAACTTTACTGCTGCGGAATTCATCACGTTAGATTGCACTGACAAATGAATCGGTTGATCGGGCCATTTCTCTCTAACCATCATAATGAGACCGGGGTCTGTCATAATTAAAGCGTCTGGACCGGCTTCAATGACTGGAGCAAGATCATCAAGGTATGTATTTATTTTATTATTGGGGGCAATGATATTACTTGCAACAAAAAATAGTTTACTCTGGTCGTGAGCTTCATTAATGCCCAACACCAATTTTTCATGGGTAAACTCGTTATTTCTAGCACGAAGACTATAACGAGGTTGCCCCGCGTACACAGCATCTGCCCCATAGGCAAATGCTCGTCGCATACGTTTTAATGAGCCTGCCGGAGATAGTAATTCTGGAGATTTCATATTAATAGTTTAATCCTTATAAAAATAAATCAATTGAAAGGATAGGTCCCATTTTAGAGTTTGGTCCAGAGATTACATAGCCATCATATTCATATCCATTTTTTCGTATAAATTATACATAATCCACAGAGTTCCTATGACCAATACTAATACTACGACCAAAGTAAAGAGAAAACTTAATAGATTCCAGCTTGTTTTTGAATTCGTACTTAAATGGAGAAAACACACCAGTTGCACAAAAAGCTGTATCATCGCAAGAACCCCCACTACTATGTACAGGATTTTTGGAGGTAGGGCAGAGGAGGCAACCAAATAAAACGAGAAAAGGGTCAAAAGAAGCGAGGCTACAAAACCAATAGTATAGGATTGATATGTGCCATATGAGGCTCCGGTATCAGCATCTAAAACAAGTTCATGTTTTGACATTTTAAATAGCTCCCATCAAATAGACGACCGAAAAAACAAAAATCCAAACAACATCCAGAAAATGCCAAAATAAACCGAGACAGGTTAACTTTGTCTTAGTTATGGGTGTAATACCATGCATATTTATTTGAACTATAATGGCTAACATCCAGATAAGTCCTACAGTGACATGTAGTCCGTGTGTAGCAACCAAAGCAAAAAAAGATGATAAAAATGCACTTTTATCCCAAGTGTGACCTTCCAAATACAAGCTGTGAAACTCGTAACATTCCATTGTGATAAAACAAACCCCCAACACAAAAGTCACCCACATCCAGCGGGCTACATTACCTGGAGATGGACTATTACGTGCTAACATTGCAAGACCATAAGTAAAGCTACTTGTTAATAGTAGTAAGGTTTCAGTCAATACAAAGGGTAGCTTGAACAGTTCTTTGGCATGTAGTCCACCAAAAGTATGAGTATGAAGAACGGCATATACTGCAAATAAAGAGGCGAATAATAAGCAATCCGTCATAATGTATATCCAAAAACCGAATACATTTTTAGAGCCATCAAAATGATTATTATCGATGTGGATGTCTCGCTCCGCAGCGTGTCTGCGTAGCTGAGGATGCCGGTCGCTATTGGCTCCTGTTAACATGTCACGAGGCGTGGCCGGAATTGCGGTCGAGGCTTGAATATTTTTTATTAACGTATTACTCATCATTACCTTCCTACAAGAGATTGTTGATATTTAATTTCATTCGCTTCCACTTCATTTGCAGTGATATGATAATCAGTGTCGTAATTAAAGGATCTCATCATCAGAGCTATGACAATACTGCCAAGGCCTAATAGTACAAGCCACCAAATATGCCATACCATTGCAAAACTAAAAATGAATGCAAAGATACCAATAATAAATCCTACGGATGTGTTCTTAGGCATATGAATATCTTGGAACGTTAAAACTTCTTTCTTTGAATTACCTAATCCATTTATTTCCTTCTGTTTTTGTTCCCAAAAATCATCAATATGATTAACGACTGGGACATGTGCAAAGTTATAAGCAGCAGGAGGGGAGGTTGTATCCCATTCCAATGTACGACCATCCCATGGATCTCCAGAAATATCGCGATATTTCTCTTTGTTTTTAATGCTCACTATAATTTGTAGTACCTGAAAAATAACGCCTAAAGCAATAATTCCTGCACCAATGGCCGCTACAATTAAATAAGGTTGAAAACCTGTAGACGCATCGTAATGATACAGACGGCGAGTCATCCCCATAGCACCCAGGATGTAGAGGGGAGTAAATGCAACAAAAAAACCAACGAGCCAACACCAAAAAGCGCATTTACCAAGTGATTCATTTAGGGTGAAGCCAAACATTTTGGGGAACCAGTAAGCCAAGCCAGCAAAATAACCAAACACAACGCCACCAATGATTGTGTTATGAAAGTGTCCAACTAAAAACGTGCTATTGTGAACTTGAAAATCAATACCTGGAACAGCAAGCATTACGCCAGTCATTCCTCCTATCGTAAAGGTTATAAAGAATCCCATTAACCAGTACATTGGGGTAGTAAACCGAATTCGTCCTCGATACATTGTGAACAGCCAATTAAAGACTTTTACTCCAGTTGGTACGGAGATAATCATTGTGAGGATTCCAAAAACTGCATTTACGTTTGCACCTGCACCCATGGTAAAAAAGTGATGAGCCCAAACAATGAAAGCCAAAAAAGTAATCACTGCGGTAGCCCAAACCATCGTTTTATAACCAAATAATGCTTTTCGAGAAAACGTTGCAACAATTTCTGAATAAACACCAAAAGCAGGTAAAACTAATACATAGACTTCTGGATGCCCCCAAATCCATACTAAATTTACATAGAGCATTTGATCGCCACCAGCACCGG
This sequence comes from Legionella stuttgartensis, assembly GCF_977063405.2. Taxonomy (NCBI): domain Bacteria; kingdom Pseudomonadati; phylum Pseudomonadota; class Gammaproteobacteria; order Legionellales; family Legionellaceae; genus Legionella; species Legionella stuttgartensis. The sequence continues at coordinate 482,431 of NZ_CDRUHA020000022.1, read as the reverse complement.
TGGTAAAGAAATGCATATCAAGGTATCTGTCCAAACCAAGTAATGCCAATGCAACAGTCAGTACAGGGAAAATAAGCATGACCAGAATTGAAGAACAAAAAGCGGTCCATGTAAAAATTGGCATTTTCATTAAGGACATACCTGGACAACGCATCTTGAGGATTGTCACGAAAAAATTTATTCCCGACATAAGGCTACCAATGCCTGAAATTTGGATAGCCCATATGTAATAATCCGTTCCAACTGTTGGGCTATATGCAAGTTCCGAAAAAGGAGGATATGCTAACCAACCGGCATGGGCGAAATCACCGATCAATAAGGACACATTAACTAATAATGCACTAACAGCAAAAAGCCAAAAACTAAGTGAGTTTAGAAAAGGAAATGCAACATCACGAGCACCAATTTGTAATGGTATTACGAAATTAAATAACGAAAACATAAGTGGCATTGCCACGAAAAAAATCATTATCGTCCCATGAGCAGTAAATATTTGATCAAAATGCTCGGGAATGAGATAGCCATACGAATCTCCAGAGGCCATTGCCTGCTGAGCTCTCAGCATAACGGCATCAATAAATCCTCTAACAAGCATTACAAGAGCAACAAAAAGATACATTTTACCAATACGTTTATGGTCTACGGTAACTACCCATTCATGCCAAAGATAACTCCATTTTTTGAAGTAAGTGATCCCTCCTAACACAGCAGCACCGACAATAATGATGAATGTCAGCATTGAAAATATAATAATTTGCTGGCTTATAGGTTCATAAAGATAAGGGAAAACCTCTTGAAGATTACTTAGTTTTCCTAATAATGTTTGTAACATAACGATTTCCTTTTTGTATTAACTTAGGGACATAAACTTATGAACAATTTGTTTCTATGCATTTTTATGATCCTGGTGAGGCATCATGTAATGCATAATAATGCTGTCAAATAATCCGGCATCAACACTACTGAAATACCTTGCGGGATCATTAATGGACTTTGGTACCAGTTGCTCCCAAAATACCGAAGAGGTCAGTTGGTCATGTGACTGTTTCATTGAATTAACCCACTTAGTAAATTCTTTATGGGATGTAACTTCAGTGTTAAAGCCCATTTCTGCAAAACCAATACCGGTGTAGTTTGTGGCAAGTCCTCGATAATTTCCTGGGGTATCTGCGATAAGATGTAACTGTGTAGTCATTCCGGTCATTGCATAAATTTGACCTCCGAGCTGGGGAATTATGAATGAGTTCATAGGGGATGCAGCTGTGATTTTAAAATTGATAGGAGTATCAATAGGAATTTGAAGATAATTTAGGGTGGCTATTTGATAGTCAGGGTAAATAAACAACCACTTCCAATCAAGTGAGACAACCTGAACTGTGACAGGTTTTGTTTGTGAATCAATTGGCTTATAGGGATCTAAACTATGCGTGGTTTTCCAAGTTACTGTACCTAAAATTAAGATGATGATACAAGGAATTGTCCACCAAACTATTTCTAAAATGGTGCTGTGATTCCATTCGGGTGTATATTTTCTATTACTTCCCTCACGATACCGCCATCCAAACCAGCATGCCATGCCAATAACAGGAATCACTACGATGAGCATGAGTTTGATTGAAAATAACATTAGTGTTAATTCAGTTGCTGCAATTTGTCCTCTAGGTGCTATTACCCCAGAATGACAACCATTTAAAATAAGCAAAACCATAATAAGTAGAACAACACCTACAGGTCTCATTGTCCATGTACCCGGAAATCCAGACACTCCTTTATAAATTGGTTGGATCATACTTTTAATTCTCCTGTTTTTTAGATTCGTAGGCGGATTCTTTTTATCTCTTTAGGCATGAATAAGATGCTTAAGTAATGTAACTAAGCTGGTACTATTTAATCTTCTGGAAACACCCTGTTAGATTGCTTCTTTAAAGCTCATCCACAATTTTTTTTCAAAATCATATAACTTGCATTTCTTGAAAATATTGAGCACATAACGCAACTTAAAGTGATATTCATGAAAATATTCACCATACTTAGCTTTTAATGCCTTATGTGCTTTTGGTAAGTTATAAAAAGGAATTCTTGGATCTAAATGGTGGGGTATATGTATCATTATGTTATGTAATAATACCCTGGATATTTTTGAGGAATGGATAACAGTACTGCAATACAAGGCGCCCACAGAATGAGACCATTCAGTTTTTAAATCAAAGAAAGGGACATCGGGATGAGTATGATGCAGATATATAATTATCGCGATAAAATAATTAAAGATAATGAACGGCAAAATAACGGCTATAGCAATTCCAACGATACCTCCCGTAAAAACATATGCCAAAATGGACATCATTAACCCATAAAACAGCACGATAAGTTTACCATTTCGATAATATCGGCTTTGTTGTTTATCTTTTCCAGGATTAAAACATAGCATTTGCTCCCACCAAATCCGGCGTAAATAGTGGAACGCACAAGTGAAAAAGCAGCGCTCTATGCGATAAAGTACGCGTTGAAAAATAGAGAGCGATTGATATTCAGTACATGTAAGAGGACGCCATATCCAATCAATTGGAGAAAAAGAGGCGAATCCATGATGCACTTTATTATGACCGTAGGACCACATTCGATAAATATTTAATGAGGGTAACATCGCTATTGTTCCAAGTACCTCAGAAATGGTACTGTTTTTAAAAAGTGCCCCATGTGCTGCATCATGTGCCCAAACAAACATCATTGCCGTGGCGACACCTGCAATCAAACCGCCTGTTAGTTTTAATTCCAGATGAACACTAAAAAAAATCAGGTAAAACCCAAACAAAAACAGTGCTAAATCAAAAAAATACCAAAATAGAGCCTTGATCTGTGACTGCTTATAACATTCATTCGGTATGATGGAACGGGCGACTGATGATTTTATTCCCTTAACTTGCTTCCATAACTTATCTGATTTAGTGGTTTTCATAGGAAATTACCTTTATACAGCGTCTAAAATGGTCGGTATAAAGCAAATGATGCAACCTATAATGTTACTAAGTTAAGAGTGTTTTTCCATATTTCCTTTCTACCCACGTCCGTGGCTTGTTCGCGGGATCCACGAAACCTACATTCCTTGGTTTCCGCGAACAAGTCGCGGAACGTAGGCCCTAGGAGAATAAGCTTAACTTAGTGTTATTGATGCAACCTATGCTCTTTTTTTTCAGATATTTTAATTATTTTTTTTTATATGACATTGATCTAGATCATGGAAAAGTACATAGATCCCCTCTGGAACTCTACTGTGCGGTGAAGGAGAGGTAAGTGTGTGAAATCGAATGGATACTATTTTACGTTTTTGCAACGATCGTCGTTCATATCAGCAATAAGTTTTAATTTTTCGGGTTGCAAAAATTGAATTTGCTTATGATCAATCGCAATAATTTTATTTGCTTTAAATTGAGAGAGAAGGCGACTAATGGTTTCTGCTGTGAGTCTTAAATAATTACCGATATCTTGACGAGACATAGGCAGTAGAAAAGTCGGTTGCATTTCGGAGGGGTTTAACCGGTAGGATAAATCAATAAGAAAAGCGGCAAGTCGTTGTTCTGCTGTGATTGAAAACAAATAAGATCCTATATTTAGTTGTTGACTCATTAAATATAAAATATGTTTTTGCAGAGACGGGCTTAAATGCAGTAGTTCTAGGAAATTATCATAAGGAATTTCGCAAATAACACTATCAGATAATGCCACTGCTGAAAAAAGGTAATGTTGCGTGTAAATTGCTTCAAAACCAAGGACTTCACCAGAAAAATAAAATCCACGAATTAATTCATTTCCATCCACATCGACTTGATATGTTTTTAAATTTCCATGCTGAATTGCATATATGTTTCTAAAGGCATTCTGAGGAAGATATAAGACTTCATTTTTTTTTAGATGGTAGTGTTGTTTTACTGCACGATTAATTTGTTTTATCCATCGTGAATTTTTTTCTTCGGTGATGCAAAAAGGAGAAAAGGTGCAATGTTCACAGGTGGGATGATTATTATCGAAGTTTATCATATCAGAACTATCATACAGACAAGTAATGCTTAAGTTACATTATAAATCGCAAATGCATTTTAGAATACAAATTTTTTCCATGATGTAGATCAAGGCGATAAATTTTATCGGCTCATAGAATTCGAATAAAGCATATTTAGGATACTAAGAGCTATCATGAATCAAATCACTCAGGTTAAAACCTACTTAGTTGAATTACAAAAATCAATCTGCAATGAGTTTCTTGCTATAGATGATAAGGTTAACTTCATTTCCGATTATTGGGAGGATCCGACTCTAGGATATGGGACAAGTTGTGTGATGTCTAATGGTGATGTTTTTGAAAAGGGTGGGGTAAATTTCTCGCATGTTAAGGGTAAGAGTTTGCCTGTTTCAGCTACGGAAAAACGTCCTGAACTTAGTGACTATCAGTTTGAAGTTCTTGGTGTTTCAATTGTTATCCATCCAATTAATCCTTATGTGCCCACATCTCATGCTAATTTTCGCTTTTTTATAGCCACTAAGGAGCATGCTGAACCTATTTGGTGGTTTGGTGGTGGTTTTGATTTAACGCCTTATTATGGATTCGTAGAGGATTGTGCTTATTGGCACACTATGGCCAAAGCAGCTTGTGATGATTTTGGTAATGATGTGTATCCGCGCTATAAAAAATGGTGTGATGATTATTTTTTCATTAAACATAGAAGTGAACCCCGAGGTATTGGAGGAATATTTTTTGATGACCTTAATATGTGGGAATTTGAAAAGAGTTTTAATTTTTTAAAGTCCGTTGGAAATCAATATACCAAAGCTTATTGTCCCATCGTTCTCCGTCGAAAAGGCATGCCTTATACAGAAAGACAAAAGAGTTTTCAGTTATATCGACGAGGACGTTATGCTGAATTTAATTTAATTTATGATAGGGGAACAGCTTTTGGCTTGCAATCAGGAGGAAGGGTTGAGTCGATTCTGATGTCATTACCACCCCAAGTTGCATGGACTTACGATTGGCATCCACAGCCTGGAAGTGAGGAGGCGCGTTTATATACAGATTTTTTGATTCATAAAAACTGGTTGAGTAGGGAGGGAGTACGCTGTGTCGATTGAAAATTTTATCATTACTGTATAGTGCTTCGTAGGAACAGAGTTTATGAACCATAATTTAAGTCCTGAAATGAGGGCGATTGGGCGATGATATGTCGTGAAGGGCGTTTTGAGTAAAACATTTCGTATTTCATTTTTACTCGTATAACGCCCCTGATGATGTTGAATTAATCCTATTTAAGAATCGACGAGATTTCATCCTTGGGGGAAATTTCTCCGTTAGCAGAGGAAGTAACTTGAGAACCATATATCATACTCAGGGGATTCCAAAAGAAAGAAAGTGTTTTTGAAAAAATACTGGTGGTCTCTGTAGTTACTTTTTCAGGTTCTTTATTCTTTTCTTTCCTACGATCGACTATGTCAAAATGCTTAATGGCATGTTGTTCTGTCAATTTCATAAACTCTGATTCTGCAATGGGGGGAAGCGCCTGGGGTCTGTCTTTATAAAATCGTTCTGCAGCTGTTGCAATTAAGCCATTAGCTTGCTTTAGTAAGTTCAATTCGTCTAGTTCAATTTTTTCCTTAGGAACCATGTAGCGCATTGCTGCTAGATCAAAGAGAAGAGTCTGTATTTGCTGATACAGTCTTGCGAAATCTTCAATAGTATTAGCAAATTGCTCTTCATAGCTCTTGGTAAGTTCATCGACCTTGTATTTTTCTAAACCTTTCCCAGTCAATTTTTTATGGATATGAGTTATTTTGATTGCTGTGGGATGGTTAGGTAATATTTTATATTCTTCAGAGTTTATAATTTCGTCCAGAATAACTGAAGGCGTACTTTCGTTGTGATTTGCTTGCATTAACAAGGCACTAAAAAAATGACTTAAACGATTATCTATAGATTCTTGCAAGCAATTGAAATCTTTTTCTAATCCTTGAGCTTGGAGCATTAAAGTATGGTTTATGCGGGTGAAACTTAAGTTAAGAAGTTCTACCACAAATTGCTTAATGGTTAGATTGTCGGATACAGATAGTTCTTGAAATTTAGTTAAGATATCAATAATCCCTTGATGAAGTATTTCTTTTTCTTCTTGTTTTTCAAGAGAAGTCCAATCATCAGTTAAATATTGCTGGCTAACCTGTTGAATGACTATGCCAAAGGTTTCTGACACAGTTTTGCGGGTTACTTCAGAATCTAGGATAGATGGTTCTTTGTCGGCGATTTTTTTAATGTGTTCTTCTAGGACCACTCTTGCAGTAGCGAGCATCTCAGCGAGATTTTTTCTTTTTGTATCAAGGCCAAAAATTTTAAAGAAATGGGCTTGCATTAATAAGGCATGTTCTTCATTAACATATCCAGAGTAGTTCGAAAAGATGTCATTGAAAAATCCATAGGTATGTCCTTTAAGCAAAGTTCTGCGTTGTTTGGTGAGTCCCATATAGGAATAATGGGTTGAATTATAGGCATCATACCCAATTTGATTTTTTGCAATCGCACTATAAAGTTTTCGTAAGATATCAGGAAAGTCGAGTTCTGCCACATTAATTGATTTCAGTTCGTTAGAGTTTGTTGAATATTTTCTGCCTAGAGCAGTATATTGATGAAAGATCTGGGCACCATCATTAAATGCTACATCCTGCTTACTTAAAAAATTAAGTATTTTATATATCATTAATTTTTGCACATGGGTGGTTTTATATCCATCAGGGGAGACAATGACTCCTTGTTGAGAACCATCATTTCCATTTGAACCTGTGCCGTGATGTCCGGGCATGGAATAGCGAACAAAATTCTGTTTTTCTTTGGAGATTACTTCAGGAAAAATCGGCGTAAAACCCCAATCAGAACGTTCATTTGCATAATAAATTAATTCAGTATTTTTAATGATTTCGGGTAATGTGAAAAAACGTTCGTCATACCAGGTAATCGGAAAACAATCGCCCGGAACCGGATCGATCCCCAGAAAATTAATGGAGGCATCAGGTAGCGATGATTTTAACTTATTAAACCATTGCTCCTGTTCATCTTTAGGTATTAGATTCATTTGGGATTTTAGGGGTTCTATAATATCGGGAGTATTATTTGTAGGTGTACCTTTTTGTCTTTTAATTTGCTGTTCGGACAACTGTTTTAATACTTCTTCAAAAGTTGAGCATGAAGTAATAATCGTTTGTATTGCCTCTAATTCATGGGCTATCAAAATGGATTCAACAGCTCCTCTACTATGGGCAATAATGTTGATAGGAGTTTGTCCGCGAACTATTGCTTTTAGAATTGCCGCAAGACCCAAACCAATTTTTTCTCCTACATTCGCACCATCGGTTTTGGGCCCATTAACTACGGTAAGTTCATCAGCTTGCAATGGGTACGGATCTTTTGCATCTATTTTTGTTATTTTCGCAGGTATTTTTGTTTTGATTAAAGAAGAGATGACACTCAATGTCTCTCCTTTTGGGTAATCTTTTACTTTAGCTCCCTTAGTGTAAGGAGTTGGTTTGGGTATTAGTTTTAATTCCGGGGTAAAGTCAGTAAGGGTCCCTAACATTGTGAGTGTGAATGGTTGTTTTTCAATTTTACTATCCATAGTATCTGCCCCATATTGTGACATAATGACTCATTATAGAGTCCAATCTATAAAAAAATAAACAAGTTACGCTCATTTTTTGCATGGGCTTCATTTAAACGAGTCTTAGGCTGTTTTCTAGGAAAGAATAGAGACACTTTAGATGGACGAATTGGGTGTAGTAAGGCTCACTCTTATAAATTTAAAAGTTATAAGAGTGAGTATTTGGAACTTGTTGGAATGTTAGAAATTAAAATAGCTTCTATCATAGCAATATAAAATATGTCTTTGTTTTCCTAGGATGACAGTGGTTGTTTTTGGTGTTGAGAGTACTTTTACTTTTCTAAGTTTTTTAAGAGTACAAACACGTTCAGTCGAATCAATGTTTAAAAAGTAAAATCCTCCAACAGGAGTGATGGTTTCTGGCAAATAGTATACTCCGTCACGCAACTCTACATTAGTAAAAGTAGGGGCGGTGGTAACACCTTGAATGCTCACTTTGTCATTCACTTCGGTAACATTTGCATCCACATCTACATCTGTAGCATTCACGTTACTTGTAGATTGGTTAACATTTGTAGTGCTACTTGTCCCTTGCTCATTATTTGAAGGGGTGACAGAAGTATTTGTACTAGAAGGGGTGGTAGTAGTATCTGTCGAAGGCGAAGTAGTACTATTTGTATTTGTGGATGGCGAAGTAGTACCATTTGTATCTGCACCTGGTGAAGAGCTTGTGTCTGAGTTTGTAGAAGGGGTAGACGTATTTGTATCCGTCGAAGGTGACGTAGTAGTGTTTACATCCGTAGATGGTGAAGTGGATGTTGTAGTACTGTCCGTTGGAGTACTCGTGCTAGGGCTTGCCCCATTAGACTGATTCATATTGTCGTTGTCGGCTGCAAGTGCCATAGTACTAGCTAAAAGTAGTATTGTGCATAAAATAGGTCCTTTTTTACTCATTTTCATTCTCCTTAAAGTTTAGAGCTATTCAGATATTAGCATAATGATGTGAATTATGTTGTCAAAAAGATTATTTATTGATTGCTATGGTTTAATTGTGACCTCGTCGTCGACCAGTTGTTTGAACAATTTCTTATTAATGAACAATCAGTTTTGAATGGAATATAAAAAATTTAAAACAAGAATGATGATTCCCAGAAATAAATGAAAGAGTATTCTTTACTATAATATCAAAAGAGTTGTAAGTTAAAACTGAACTATATCAATGAAATTTGATATATAACTCTACCCTTCACCTATTTGGAGGTAGTATGGAACACGAAAAACAACGATTGGGTGAACAGCCCATGGCGGGTTTGAATCCTCCACTTCCTACAACATCATCTGAATTCATCACAGTGCTGGCCCATTATCATCGGGCTGAAATTGCTCGGATGGCCGGATGGAGGGACCGTATTGATCGCACAACCAACTGGGCTATTACTGCTGCGGCTGCAATGCTTTCGCTGTCTCTATCAACCCCAGCAGCTCACCACGGCGTGCTGTTGTTCGCAATGCTGCTGGTTCTGCTACTTCTTCTCATAGAATCGAGACGATATCGCTTCTTTGATGTTTACAGAGCACGTGTGCGTATGATTGAACGTTATTATTTTGCTCCGATGTTTATGGCAACCAAGGCGATGGATGAGCCGTGGGCTTACACCCTTGGACAAGACTTGCGTGAACCCCGATTTCTCATGAGCTACGGTGCGGCTATATCACGGAGATTACGCAGAAATTATGTTTGGATGTTTCTCATTTTGCTAATGGCATGGATCCTGAAAATATCTTCTACTAAGCTACAACTTATAGGGGGGCGGCAGGAAATGGCCATGTCTTTTTTTGGAATTGTGGAAAATGCAGCACTGGGGCCAATTCCTGGATGGGCAGTTATTATATGCGTTTTTCTGTTCTTTGTATGGGTCGCATATGCCTGTCTCCATTCACCAGAGTATACTGGCGAATTGTTATATGGTGATGTTCACGTATGAGATAGATATGTGTATTTAGAGAGTCTGGGCTAAACAGCTCAGGCTACGTTTGCTGCCTACCTGCCGCGCTTTATGCGCGGTACGTAGGGGAATGAGAGAAATTTAGTTTTGAAAAAGTGAGGATATCTCAGGGTTATCAGCCCATCTTACACTAGATGGAGATTAGTTCGTAATAGTCTCGTTTACTCCGTGATCTTTACGAAACCCTCTTGCATGAGTTGTGTCAATCTTGCCATGGCGTCTGTGGTAACTTTAATTCCGGGGAGCAAGTCTGCGTTCCCCCAATGGTGAGCTGTTGCTGTAGCGCCACATAGTTCGACTTGCACGCCGCGCTTTCTTAGATCGGCAATGAGTTCTTTATAAGGATTACCTGTCGCAATATTCCGTTCGGTATTATACGTTTCATCGTTTAACACCACATGCCCTGCATTGGTGTGAAAGACAACGATGACTTCTGATTTGGCACCCCAATCAGAAATGTCATTTTCGATGAGTTGGATATGGAAAATCGCTGCGGGCAGATCACCTTCGAATACCAAAGACCCCACACTAAAAACTGCTTTTACTTCTTTGAGTTTGACCGGTATATCGATATGAAGCGGTTTTTTTGAAATAGACATTTAAGATTCCTTTCACGAGCCGTATAACTATAAAAAGTATAGATTAAACGTTAGTCCTGTACAAGATAAAGTCAATAGGGCCATTTAAGATCGAGTACAACTGTCTTGAATTGCGAATTCAAGACAGTTGCTAGTTTGCTGCTCAATGAGCTGGATTTACAGTTAGGTCAATTGCAATTGCTTTATTTATAAAACAATGTTCCTGAATCCACGCATGCAATTCACTGACAAGATAACTTGCTACTTCATCTTCAGGTAGGTGATGACTTAAAATTTCACAAATATTCACGAATGATGATCCCTGTATTATTGCATTGAGCATCGTTAGTTCTAAAGGTTCTAGCGTGCGGTATCGTACATCAAGCTGACGACGCCAAACCATGACATATTTTGGGGTTGTAAGTTTCTTAGGCTTGGGAATGGGTTTATTACTGCGTAAGGCATTAATAAGAGAAAGACTATTCCAATACATTGCAACGATTTTACATGATGGATGCAAATGAAATTTCATCTCAGGCCATTGATTTAATGGTAAAGATTGCAAATCAGCCACAGATAATAAATTTGCATCCTGAGCAACAACCGCTTGATATTCTGCCCATTCAAATGCGGCAATTTCAGCTAAATAAGGTTTTTTCTTATAGGGCAACATTTCAGTTAAAAGTTGGCTAAGATTTTCCCCGAAGTTATTGAGCGAATAGTTGTACGAGGGATATGAATGAGTATATCTTCGACTCATTTCGCTAAATTTATCCTCACCCATCAGCTCAGCTAACGAGCTGTAGTCGCTCATTAATGCTTCTTCAAGCCGACCATAAAAGCCGTTGGCGTAGATGGCTACTCTATCTGCAACAGAGCCTTTAGGTGGTGCATCTAGATGAGGATTAATAAGAGGCTCAGAAGTCAGGATAGAGTTCTGTAATAATGTATGTAGTTCAGATAGTTTCATGTGCTAAACCCGTTTTTTCGTTCGATAAACAACTTAGCTTAATTTTTTTAGCATATTCTAATTCTTGCCATAACTCTTCAAAGGGGGGAATATGGTCATCACGTTCAATCATCGTAGATACTTCCCCAAATCGTTTAATCGCTTGGCTGTATAGGTCCCAGACTTCAGTTATAACCGGATGATCGTGTGTATCAATTATGTAATCATCACAATTCAGATGTCCCGCTAAATGAAATTGTTGAACGCGGTCAACTGGAATATGGTTCAAATATGTTTCGGGGTTAAAGCCATGATTATAGGAGCTGACGTAAATATTATTTAGATCCAGTAAAATCAGGCAATCTGCGCGATGAGCTATTTCAGAGAGAAACTCCCATTCAGTCATTTCAGATTCTTTGTACGTAATATAACTGGATACGTTTTCCAGTAGTATTCTTCTTTGGTAAAAATCTTGCACCCATTTAACGCGATCAACGACATGAGCTATGGTGTTCTCAGTATAAGATAGGGGTAATAAATCATGAATATTACGTTGATGCACACCCGTCCAGCATAAGTGATCAGAAATCCATTTGGGTTGAATTCTGTCTGCTAAGTGTTTAACTCTCGTTAAATATTCTATGTTAATAGGGTCGGTGCTACCAATTGATAGCGATACCCCATGCATCACTATGGGATAGTTTTCACGCACTTTATCCAAATAATAAAGAGGATTTCCCCCATCCACCAAATAATTTTCAGTGAGAATCTCAAACCATTCTATAGGTGGGTTATGTTCCAAAATATACTGGTAATGTTCTGCCCGTAAACCGAGTCCCATTCCTAGTGACGAATATTTTTTAGAATGAGTTTGGGTGTTTTTTTCCATCTGTTTACTGTTCCTAAAAGGGGAGGGAAGGGAATTGATGTCTCGTTGGAGACATCAATTTTAAGACCTTATGATTTACAGTTGCTTTTTCCTTTGCAGCTGTTGGTACCTTTGCAACTATTAGTACCTTTACATGTGTTTGTTCCTTTGCATTTATTGTGGTCACTCTTGCAGCTGTTAGTGCCTTTGCATACGTTAGTACCTTTACACTTATTGGTCCCTTTGCAGCTATTGTGGCCTTTGCATTTTTGAGTTCCTTTACATTTATGATGACCTTTACAGCAGTTTTTACCTTTACAATGATTTTTACCATTGCAATTGTTTTTTGCTAAATTGATAGGTGAGTTAGAATTACCCATATTGTTGTCGGGTGTGGAAGAGGCATAAACCCCTGAAGTAAACAAGGCTGCAGCTGTAGCGGCAAGAATTAAACTTCGCTTATCCATTTTTAATCTCCATATTATTTACAGCTAGTTAATTTAACAGCTAGTAACAGCTAGATAAGAATAGATGAATGAAATGATAAGTACAAGTCAACAAATAGGAGTTAGTGTTTTCAACTTCTTAAATATAAAGTGCAGAGAGATGTTAAGTCCAGCGTGTTCCAAAGTCACTCATCGTAGAATTATTGATTATTAACGACCTAAGCTGAAGGATCGCATGGAAACCGAGCCAAATTGAATTTCTTCAAATTCAAAGTGTAGTAAGTCACTCGAATCGGAAGCTCCTAAAACATAAAGTAAAGGGAAGTAGTGGTCCGGAGCAGGAACACTTAACCGACCTACCTCGGTAAAAAGTAATTCTTCGAGCAGAGGTTTGTAATTTCGTTGGATAATACATTGTTTTACTTGTTCATCAAATGCAATTGCCCAGGGATAGGGGGGCGCATATTGATTATCCCAAACGATCATTTTGTCATTATGGACAATATTTCCACTGCCTATGATAAGCACTCCATCATTACGCAGTTGTTTAAGACGACGCCCTACCTCAAAATGATAATCAGCTGGTTCTGCCATATTAATACTCAGTTGAATAACGGGGATATCGGCATCAGGATACATATGAATTAATACAATCCAAATACCTTGATCAAAACCCCAATGTTCATCAAGTTGAATATTCGGTGTTTGAATTGCTGCTTTGATTTTCTCTGCTAATTCTGGAGCACCTCGAGCAGGATAGTTCACTGTAAATAATTCAGGGGGACCTTTGTGGAAATCATGTATTGTTTTAGGATATGAGGTGTGGGTAATCCATGTACGAGCACTAAGCCAATGAGCTGAAATACAAAGGATTGCCTTTGGACGAGCTAATGTTTTTGCCAATTTCTTAAGTATTATTGTGAATGGATTGTTTTCAATCGCGTTGACAGGACTTCCATGCCCGATAAATAAAACGGGCATTCTAGAATGCGTCATAATATCTCCATGTGCTGTGAGCAAACTATCTTAACTATGATTTTAGAATAAAAAATGAATGGGGATTAATAAACGCGAAAATGAAATTTGGATTAGAATGAATGGTAGCCTGGTCGCTTGCCACTGTCTCTTGATCACACTCTATCTACGCCCCACGGCTTGTCCGCGGGTCTATTGCTTAGCTCTGTTCCTCTGGATCCCGCGGACAAAGCAGCGGGACGGAGGGGAGTAGAGCTAAACAGGTTGTGTGTAAGATTCAATCGCTTGCAACCAGGAGTATAACGCTCTATTCTTTTTTGCAAGTAACATTTAATAATCCCTGATTGCAAGCAACCAGGCTACCCTTGCAGATTTAGCTTGAGGAACGACTCATCATGAAAAAAAATAATATTGTTGTTTTGGATTCTAAGCCATTAATTAGCGATGGTCTAAGCCTTGATGCTCTTTATGACTTAGGTGAAGTTCGTCTTTATGATAAAACGCCTGATGAACTGATTATAGAACGTGCGAGTAAGGCTGAAATTATTATTACGAATAAAGCGAAGTTAACGGAAGAGCATTTTGGTAAACTTCCATTCCTTCGCTATATCGGCGAAATGGCTACTGGCGTGGATAATATTGATGTCAAGGCGGCTGCAAAACATAATATTGTTGTGACGAATGTCCCTGATTACAGTACCGACAGTGTGGCGCAACACGTGCTTGCTTTATTACTTGCTCACACCAACCGTGTTGAAGCTCATAATCAATCCATCCAGGATGGCGCATGGCAAGCCCAGCCTTATTTCGCGTATTGGTTAAATCCCATAACCGAATTAGCTGGATTGACTTTAGGATTAATGGGTTATGGTCGAGTGGCCCAGAAAGTGGCTTTGGTGGCTAACGCTTTGGGAATGAACATCATTGCGCACAAGCCGACCCCTTTTCACGATGAGTTAGCAACCTGGGTGAGCTTCGCAGACCTTCTGAAACAAAGCGACGTTTTAAGTTTGCACTGCCCATTAACGGAGTCTACAAAAAATATTATTAACAGTGATACGTTGAAACAAATGAAACCTACAGCCGTTCTCATTAATACCGGGCGCGGTGGTTTGATTAATGAATCAGCCTTGGCAAATGCGTTAAAAGCAAAGCAGATCAGTGCCGCTTACCTTGACGTTTTAAGCCAAGAACCTCCAAGTATTGATGCCCCTTTAATTGGGTTATCCAATTGCATCATTACACCCCATATTGCTTGGGCTTCGGTTGCAGCGAGAAAACGCTTGTTAAATACAGTATGTGAAAACATTGCTCATTTCCTCAATGGGCAACCCACTAATGTAATACGTGCTTGATAATGCAATTTAGAAATCGTTTTGACTGAGTGGTATCCATAAAAAATGGATTGAAGCAAAGTATGCTGGGCAGTTAAGCCCAGCAAGCTACTTGTTTGCTTTATTGAAAAGGGAATTCCATTGTATCTTGTTCACTCTCTTCTTGTTTGCTAGGATTAGTACCACTTACCCATAATCCAGGTCTAGATCCTAAAAAAACAGTTGTATTACGTAGTGGCATAACGTTACTTTGGGTATGTCTTTCTTGGCTTTGGAAAAATCCCTGTCTAAATCCTGATACTCTATTTTGGACAATCGTCTGAAGAAGTTGTCCTATCATTAGATCCATTAAATCGACAGAAAGGAACATGCTATTTTGGATATTTTCCTCTGGCTTCCTTGGTTTAGGAATTTCAGATTCGCTAAACCCACACTCTTCCAATTCTCCCACGTCTTTTCGTGATAAACTACCGGTTGTATCTTGTTTTGCATGTTGAATCAGACTATCTTTTTCCTCTCTGGTTAATTCACGTTCTTTTAAAAATTCTTTTTCAAGTTTGGAACCTTTAAATTCAGAATAAAATATACCGAAATTTTTTAAAATTTCATTCACCTGGTCTTGAGTAACAAATTGATCACGAGTATGCGCAGGGGACTTCTGAGCAATCAGTAATTGATCGAAAAAATGTTCTAGTAATTCTGGTGTTACATCTTGGTCAAAACTATAATGCATATGCATTATTTTTGTTTCTTCTTTGATTCCATGGTGTCGTTTGACATGCTCAGCATCTTCTCCACGTACTATTTCTTGTTCATGTTCCAGTGAAGCATGTGCAGACAGTAAGTGAGTAAATCTGCCTCGAATTTCCTGAGCCAACTCTTTCTTAGATGGATCAGCTGTTTCAAAATTGACATTAATCATATTGTTAATTACGACTAAATAAATAGCAACCCCTTCTTTAGATGCTAGATCTATTCTAAATGACACAGACACCCCCTTTGGATAAAGTTTATATGAATCAAAATTCGGCACATTGTATTTAGAAAACCTTAAGTGAATATTAAGAAGGTATGTAATGCTTTAAATATAATTAATAAATGTGGGGATTTGAGATCAAAATCAGTTGCTATGTTTCCTCCTTGTCAAACATTGCAAGTTTCTTTGTAATTTTATATTCTTCGCAACACATAGTTACTCGATTTTTCAAGGATGCATGAATGGTACAAAGGATTATTGTCATCTTGGTTTTGGTCTGTACTTTTCCCAGTTTAAGTTGGAGTATTGAAAGGCATGGCTTAATGAATATTCCGGGATTATATCTGGGACTATCGGCAATTAAGGATACTTCTTCTTATAATTTTCGAAGAGCTGAATCAAGTAATTCCTCACTTTTTCTCGATTTTGATCGTTTCGATTGGCATGGCGCTGGTTACGGTGGGGAGATTTTTTTAGGATATGGTAAACGGGTAATAAAAAATATTTCTCTCGCTGTAGAAGGGTTTTACGATCTCAGTTCTAATGAGGGAAATATCAAGTTCATCGACTCAAATACACTCTACACTCGAAACCTTCATGGAACCTTTCGTCAACGTTGGCAATACGGTATTGTCGCACGACCCGGATTCAATCTTAATGAATATGCCCAATTATATGGGCGTGTGGGATATGTGATCAGCAACATCCAACTAAGTGGAGGCATCAGCCAAACTGGAGTTTTAGGTGGTTTTTCTGGAGAATTTTCCTCAAATAAGAATTGTCAGGGGGTACAATTGGGACTGGGAGTGGAAATGCCGTTGAACTCAAGACTTAATGCCCGAATCGAATGGGTATGGAATAGTCTGCAAAACTTTACGAATCAATCTCGCATCAAAGACTCGAATTTACATACATATACCACATTTAGAAGGGCAGCTAATATAACCTTAGAACAAATTAAAATAGGTTTAAGTTGGTAAATAAATTTTATTGAAAACATTCTTTAGAACGGTAGACAAAATTTTGAGATTAATTAAATCTCCATGTATCTGGTATCTCGACTCCATCTTCTTTTACTTCCGTCTTCTCTTTCAACGTTTTGTACAGAGGAGTAAATTCAGCATAGTGCTTAAGGATTCCACCTGTCCGGCCGTCTAATAAAACAGAGGCATGCTCAAGAACTTCTTCACTCATTTGTTGAGAATCACTCTTTAATTCTTTCAGTAAGGCATCAATTGCTTTAATTTTATTACTTTTATTATTAGCCCTGAGTACTGTGAAAAATTGTAAAAATCGATTATCTTCTTGTTTAAGTTCTAGCTTTTTATTGGTAAGTGCTTCCATGAAATCAGTTTTCCATTGTGGTGTTGCCCTTAACAGCAATTCTGAGATGTATTTATTGCTTGATTCTACGGTACTTCTTAGAGGAGATTTAATGTTTGTTTTTGATAAAAATTGACCAAGTGCATCAATATAGTATGAACTAGAATTTAACAAAATATTACCTTCTCTGAGGATTAGTTTTTTTGTTTTAATTGCGTCATCTAGCAGGTCTTTGTTTCTCTCGAAAGCTTCCACGTTGGCTTTGAATACTGAAGGACCACGAGAAAAAAGTTGGATAACTCCACTCGGGCTAATCAGTTGATCGTTTAAATAATAATTAATTCTAGGGGCTATTTTTCTTGCTTCTATAAGGTTTTTAATGGTGTTGTTGAAGTCTTTAGTGCTTTGATTACCAAAGTCTGTAATTATCCCCTGATGATGCTGTAAAATGAAGCCAATCTCTTTCGATGATAATTTGTTTCTATTATCATAGATAAAATTTAGTATCTTTTCGCTCTGCGGTATTCTCATGAGTTGATCGATGTCAATTTGATCAATATCCCCTTTTTTAAATAACCATAACAGGCTTCTTTTATTTTGTTCAATGAAAGCTATTTTTTTAAATAAATCTTCGCTCGATTGTATTTTTAAATCGATGAGTGACATCAGGCCGGGATTTTTTGTCACAAAATTAAGCAGAGCGGAGGCGTGTTGGTCCGATAAAGAATGATAGAAAACTAAAAAGGGGTTTAAAGCTAATTTGTCTCCGAGCCAATATTGGGGATTGTTCTTTATCGCTTTTATCTTTTCTATTCCTTTGGTGGAGTTGAATTGCTCCTTCGACAGTTGAGTAAATTCTTGAGCATTGGGCTCGCCATATTTAATATGCAAGAATTGGCTACCACTTATCTGCTCCACTTCTTTGAAATTTTTATTGTTTAATCCTGGGCCTGGTTTATCAGGTATATTGTTCAGGATATATTTTGCAATAGCTATTATTTTATTATTCTCTTGGACATATTGCTCATCCTTAGCCACAGCAAAATGTTCTCTATTATTGAGACGTAAATTGTGAAAATTTCTTAGTTGAATACGGCGAGTGAACTCCTTAAATATCTCCTCATCACTTAAAAAAGTTCTTAATTCTTTTATTAAAGGATAAATCGAATTGATACATTGTTTTGCTATCTGGGCGTTGTTCTTTTCTTCTTGAAGAAAATCTTCGAGTGTAGCGTCATTTTTCAAAGCTGAATTGGGAGTAAATCGTTCAATGGCACAAATCAACTTCGTGAGGTCATGCCAAATATTAGCCCAAGTCTCAACATTTTGTTCATTTTTTTGATACAACGTTAACTCCTTACAAGTTATAATAACTTGCCCTATTGATATAAAAATAGCACAAAATGATTATGGAATTATTAATTGGAGTTATGTGTATTCTATTGAATTTGCAATTTTTCTAAGCTTACAATTGATGTTCCACTCATTTTAGTAGATTTCTGGTTATAACAAGGCCCATTTCATTTTTTCCATCCGAACTCTTTATAAAAAAATTGGCTATACTTTGAAAAGGTATTGTGTAAAATTTGCACAAACTTATTCTTAATATCTGTTCACTAAATAGGAAACTGTTGCTGTAATTTCAGAATTGAATATTCAAGAAATTAAACAATGGCAAATAATGAAATGGAAAGGGGCGTCCTAATAGCATGAAATAGGGAGATTATCATGAATATTGATTTAGGAAACGCAGATGCCGCAGTTGGAATTTCTTTTAATGTAATCACTGATTTTCTGCGTGAATTAACTCGGATTGGTCGATTACCCGACCATTTGGAATTTGACCGGGACATTGGAGGACAACCATCTCATATTACTGTTCTTTTCGATCCTTTTGAGTTTGTAATGATAACCCAGGGGCCTGACTCACCCCGAAGTATATTACGTATTTTGGGAACGATTGAGGTACGACCAGCATCCGATCCTAATGCACCTCCATTGACTGTCCCTCTTGAGGCAGCAGCAAAGTTAACCGTCATCTTGGTTGATGCTGATCCGGTTGCGGAGATCGGCTTTCGTTATGATGGAGTTGACGGAACGCCTTCACCCGCTGAAATTGCAAGTGATATTGACAACTTCATGAATAGCGCCGAAGTGCAGGATATACTGGCGAATACACGGCTGCCAATTGCTGATAGCCTGGTGGAAGGTCTTAATAACACTCGATTTATCGATCCCGGTACAAAGCCTGATGCTTCTGAATGGAATGTTGAAATTACCTTAACACCGGCTGGATCTGACAGTGTCGATGCCTTCGTAGTATCCGCCAGTCCACCAGCAACACCTGCAACATTAACAATAACTGAAAGTTTTGTCGCACCGCGGACCGGACTTGCTATAGCATATAACAGAAATTTCCTGGATATGGTTTTGGATAGAGGCGCCGCTGCTAAAATAGGGCAGGAAGTCGATGGTGCTAAGATAACATCCTTGTCCA
The DNA here is from genome assembly GCF_977063405.2 of Legionella stuttgartensis. Lineage (NCBI taxonomy): Bacteria > Pseudomonadati > Pseudomonadota > Gammaproteobacteria > Legionellales > Legionellaceae > Legionella > Legionella stuttgartensis. The sequence goes on along the minus strand of NZ_CDRUHA020000022.1, from coordinate 462,851 downwards.
TGGCCATGGCTGATAATGGAATTCAAATAACGGGGCATGTGATTCGTGCAATTGATACACCTGTTATCGATGTGGCTCCTGATGTGGATATTGACTTCGATGGTGTGGCTATTCCAGTGCTGATCCGTGGTACAACAGGCATGACGATGGATACCTCCGGAATTGATGTAGATGTTGATGACAGTGATGAGATCTTTTATGGAGCGCTGAGATGGGTAATAACTGTCGGAGCGTCGGCATTGCTCTTCACCGGAGTAGGGAGCTTAACCGCCTTGGGTATTCTTTTGTGGTTAACCCTGGTTCAGAAAGTTTGGAACGGCGGTGTGGAACTTGATAATGCTCCGAATATTCTTCGGGACAGCCTGGGTTCAGGGCTAGGAGCTCAACTCAGTTTACTTGCGGCATCTCTAGATGATTCAACTGCAGCAGGTGAGCTCTCTGTTGATGGTACTCCTGATTCAGCTTCAGTAGTGAATGGCAACATGGTCTTGTTTGCTCAGGTTATTATTACTTCGATGATGGCGCGGATGCGTTCAGCTGAATATTCTCACAAATTACGCCGTTTCGTAATTTTTGAACTTGACGACAGACGAAAATTTCGTGCACAAGAATTGGCTAGATTGATGCAGAATGGCAAAATTTATGTATCGAGTTTTCATCAGGTCGATGGAAAATATGTACGATCTAATCACGATGATGCATCGGCAAATAATCTGCTAAAGGTGTTTAAGTCTAATGAAACCAGAGAAGTTGTTGTGAGAAATCAATGAGGTAATTATCAAATCATGCTCATTAACTAGAATTTTGGTTGCTTGCAACTAGGATTCTAGTTGCTCACCAGATTAGAGTTCGTGTGTAACCTTTTAAAAAACAATGGCCCCCACTCTTGCATTAACATGAGCTAAAATTAGACATATATGGATTTATAATGGAGTAATCATGTCATGGCAAAGACTAGGTGGGGGAACCTTTAATAGAACTTATACTAATGGTACAGAGGTTGCGAAGATTTCAAGGAAAGACTCCAGTTCATCCTCGAAGGAGGGGGTCGATAAGGCCGATAGCCCAGAACGCTCCGTGCGTTTGTGGAATCTTATTAATCCTACTCGTGCAACTGCATCCTTATTTTACATGCCTGGTGAAGGGCAATTGGGATGGAAATGCCCATTAATAAAGGGGCGTCAATCAACTGATAGTGAAATTAGTGGTGCTTTAATCAATATTTTTAATAGTACTGGACGGGTTGTTATTGATGCACCATCAAAAGAAAATTTTTTAACAACTAGCTCGGGTGAGGTAGTTTGTGTCGATATCGGTTTGGCAATAAATTTAGAACGAAGAGAAGATGAATTGATTGCATCTCATGGAAGGAGAAGAAGCGTAGTAAGTATGAAGGCTTGGGAAGAATTACATCATATATATGATAGTGATTATTTTAAAAAAAGCGAAGCTTCTCATCCAAATACGGTAAATACGATTAAGGCTTTGTTATTTATTAAATCTACACGACCCGATATGCATGATGTCAGTTTTCTCAGACACCATCCAGATCTGCTTAAAAAATTAGCGTTAGCTTATGATGCACGAGATCACAGCATGGCCAGACTATTAGATGCCCATGCTCGGGTTGATACGCCTCATGTACCAGGTCCATCGGATCATGCTGTTTCGCTTTCGAGTGTTCGAGTGTCTACTTCTGTACCACCTGTCTTAGAGGGGGCAAGAGTACCCAGGCCTTCTGAGCATGTTGTAACGGGCCGTCATCTTCCTGAAGTGTCTCCTAGTCCTGAGCGCCTGCCTGTCCCCGATAGAAGGAGAGGACATGGAGTGGAAGAGACAAGAGCGATGTTACAAAGGGAAGATGTAAGTTCGCATGATCTTTCAGCTTTTATCCGCAGAGCTGGAACTGGGGCTTTTGAAGATGACGAAGATGAAGTTCTAGTATCTCAAGGAAGAAAAATTCTTGATAAACAGCTACATCCTAATTTGAAACATTCCAAGGAAAGTTGCCTTAAAGAGTTACAAGATTATATTAATTCTCGAGGTACAATTAACGATAAAGGAGATTTCGTACCTTCAGACAGAACAAAATACCTTAGAAACTCTGTTGTTACTGCGCGAAAAGTAAGCATAGTGCAGGGGATAATCGATAAAATTAAGGGGGCTCATAGTTATGAGGCCTTGCAAGCTGCGTTGAGGCCATCTGAACAGGAACAAGGTGTTTTAAATGTAGGATGCTGGAGTAGTGACGTCAATTCATCCTTAGGTAAATGTGCACTTATTGCAGATGAAGGATTTCGAAACCATGTTATTGCCCATGGTCATGGTGCTATTTCCAGGAAAGTGGTGGAAGAGGAATATGATGATGATTTAGGCGAGTATCATCGCTTTGAGTAAATGAAGCAGGTGTAGAGGTGTCAAACTAGCTTTTATGGTTCAGACCCTGACTCATCATTAGTCTCAGGAGCACGATGGTAGCTCAGTAGGGTTACTCTAAACTTAAGGAGAATAATTTCGTTCTTCTTTGGTTTCTAACTGACTTGTCTCGATTGCCTTTTGTGCTTGTTTAAAAGAATGAATAATAGCTGATAACGTTTGCATCGCCGTTTCAAAACCTGAACCACACTTTTCTTTTTGCATTTGGTCCGCTAAATCCATTTCTAATAGAGAAACATTTGCATCCCTGGATGATACCGCACGCACCTTACCATATTCATAAGGCATAGTATCCATAAACCATTTTAAAGCCATTTTTTCACGTTTATCCATTTTATCTATAATTTCCATTAAAGCGATCATAGATGGTGCCATTAATTTAGTATATACCTCGGGATTTCCTATTTTAATGATCCTATGAATTGGTTTACCTGCTTCATAAATATTAAGCATTGCTTGAACCGTTGTTTCTTTAATTAGACTTGCTGTTTCTGCTAATTGAGTAAATATGTCTTCTGGATCAAATTTTCCTTCGATTTTTGAACTAGAAAATTTATAGATCGCTTCTTTTACAGATGGAAATTCTAATAGTTTTTGTATGTCGGTGGGAGAAAAGAGCACAACCCCTTTTTTGTTGTCTGGATTTAAAAAATCTTCAAACAGTTTAGGTTCGGTACGACTTCCAAGGCTATGAATAATATCATCAATATGATATGCATAACCACTTTCAGATACAAACAATTTATCTTGGGGTATATTTGCCGAAGAGTTTTTTGTAGTACTCGCTAGAGCATTACCGCTCGCATCCCTTTTGACATCCCCTCTATTAATCTCACGTCCAGGCTCATTATAAATAGGTAAATCAATGGGTTCTTTTTCTTTCATTAGTTCTTTAAGTTTAAGCTTTAACTTTTCAAAATTTTTTTTCATGACACTCTCAAAAAAAGATCAATTATTGGAAATACTGATTAATTAAAATATAGTATGCTTCTGAGAGATAATGTGGTAATCAGGAGGCAATTGCAGGTTGATGGTTTAAGCCACCTTGATAGTAAGGAGTAGTGTTTATTTTACTCAAGATTAGTGAGCTTTTATCAAGCCTTGTGCGAGCAAGCGATACAATCGATTCCTGCACTCAATATGGATAACTTACCTTATTTATAATTATTTTTGCTTAAGTATTGTTATGGGCACAATTTTTTTTACTAAAATAATACTTTAAGGAAAAGTTATAGATTCGGTATTAATGGAAATTAAAAAAGCAAGGAAGTCTATTAAATATTGGAGCATTTATGAAAACTATCAGTAAGAAAGATCAGCATAATATTACACCAGATCAAGCAATTGATTTGCTACGAAAAGGAAATGAACGGTTTGTCCAAAACTTACGGTTTAATCGAAATTTACTCCAACAAGTGAATGAAACAGCTGACGGGCAGTATCCTTTTGCCACCATTTTAAGCTGTATTGATTCACGAACACCCGCAGAGTTAATATTTGACCAAGGTCTTGGAGATATTTTTAGTATCCGAATTGCCGGTAATATTGTGAACGACGATATTCTTGGTAGTTTAGAGTTTGCGTGTAAGGCTGCGGGATCTAAATTAATTGTGGTGCTTGGCCATACCAACTGTGGTGCAATAAAAGGGGCGTGTGATGATGCTCAGTTAGGTTTTTTAACTCAGCTTTTAGAAAAAATAAAACCTGCAATCAATCTGGAGCAATCATATAAAGAAAATCGAAATGGGAGTAACCTTCCCTATGTTAATGAGGTGGCAAAAATTAATATCAAAAACAGCATCCAAAATATTTTAAATAAAAGTACCATTATAAAAGAACTGACAGAGCAACGAACTATTAAAATAATTGGTGGTTTGTATGATGTATCCTCTGGAGAGGTCGCTTTTTTTGAGGAGTAAAGGGCATTACAAGGTTAGGAACCAAAGTTTTTTGCTCAAAACGAACGATTCAAATTTGATTGTCATTATTCAGCCACATAACTCACATGTGTTCAACGTCATTTTGTCTCGATGTATTTGCTCAAGAATCTGAGAGGTTATGCAAAACTCATTGAGTTTTGGGTAACTTATGTTCAATTCAAAGTTATTTTTTATAATAAGAACGCGTATAGTATTTGGGGGTGAGGAATGGGTAAAGTAGTTCATGTCTTAATCTCAGGTGGCGGTATTTCGGGCTTAACTTTGGCTAATTTATTAGTTCGTATTGGTAAAGATGTAAAGTTTCACGTCACAATCTTCGATTCACGCCCCAATTTAAATAACAATCAAGAAAGTATCGGTGGAGGTATTGGTCTATGGCCGCCCAGTCAGTTGGTATTGAGTAATATACCTAACTATCAAAACTTTATTCAAGAATTTGGTTATCTCATGCCTTTTCCGAGTTATCGAGATTCGGATGGAAGGATATTAGCTAGAGCGAATGACGATTTTGGAAACCGATTTCCTGTGCAATGTTTAAACCGCGATGATTTAATTAATATGCTTTTAGATGGTTTAAAAAATAGAGATGATGTTGAAATTATTACATCACAAAAAATCGATGGATATAAAAGAGACAAAGATGAAATTGTGGTGACTCTTGATGGGAATAAATCATATCGAGGGGATTTACTCATTGCTTGTGATGGCATTCATTCAAAGATCAGAAATTGTCTGATGTCCGAATTAAAACGACCACCAGTCCATGAAACTGATCTTGGTTATACTTATTTTCGTGCAAATGTTCAGCTTCCTATCGATACCCAACATAAATGGTGGTCCTCATCCTTTGAAACATGGGGAACTTATCAATCCAAAAAATATGGTAACCAAGAGGTTCGGTTTGGTTATGTCCCGCTAAAACCTCCAAATGCCTTTTGGTTTATCGCAGTTAAAACACAACAGGATCACAAGTATTTATCGCCAATTACAGGCGTTCAGTTAGTGGACCAGGATACTAAGAAATTTTTGCAAGACTTAGTTAGAGATTGGAAACCAATTCGCATCGACTCTGGTGATATTGCAGTAGATTATGTGGAACTAATCAATTCGACCAATAAAATAATCAGAACAGATATAGCTAAAATTGAAGGGGTGGAACAATTCCCCTGGACATCAAAAGACAATCGAATAGTGCTTATGGGGGACTCAGCTCATGCTACCGCACCGAATATTGCTCAGGGAGCCGGTTTGTGTATCGAGGATGCAGCGTGCCTTGCATCTAAAATGGATCGAATTGATTATTTAGAGGGTATATCTGAATACGAAACCGAACGAAAACCACGAGCTAAAACAGTCCAGAATATTGCGGATTGGGTGGCTTCCGTAGGACAAGCTCAAAATCCATTGCTAAAAATGTTAAGAAACGGCGCCATGCGTACTGCCACTCACCTTGTTCCATCATTGCAACGAAATGTATTCGAATATTTAGTATCTTACAGCTTGGGTGGATCAACAAAGTCACCCTACTGGCATGCGCCTACATTAGCAATAACTGAGAATGAATCATCCTCTATCTTTGGGAGAGCTTTTCCTAAGGCCCATTTACTTGATAGTCAGGTAAAAGAGTTTAAAACGGCGAGTATTGGAGGTAATGGGATAGGTGAGGTTACCGTAGAAAAGCCAAGCTCTTTAGCAAAAATAATTGGATATTTTGCAGGTTTTCCCAGTGATATGAATCAGCAGCCGTTTTACGCTGAGGTAATCAATTTAACTAAAGATGTACAACGCTGGAACAGAGTGTTTGGCTATAAGACTCCGCAACAAAAGACCTATTCAACCACACATTCACTCTACAAAGGCTTTAATCAACAAATGCATTTAAGTGAAGGTATGGGAGGTAAACTAGACAAGGCGCTTCGATTTATTTACAAAATACAACTACAAGCCGATAAGTCGTTAAAATATGAATCTCAAGGTATAACATTTTTTGATTCATTCAAAATACCATTACCCACATTTTTATTACCCAAATCAGAGTGGGTCGAGAAACCAACAGAACAAGGATGGAAATTTGATGGAACAGTTTCTTTTCCTATGATTGGCACCTTGATGCATTATTATGGACATTTTCATGTGAACAAAATGGATGTTGTGACGAATAAAAGAGTAATTATCGCAGGCGGATCGGGTATGATCGGAAAAGAAGCATGCTTGGAGTTCGTCAAAAAAGGATATGAGGTATATTGTTTAAGTCGCTCTTCAGAGACAAAAATAAATATTGAAGGCGTCAAAGTCAGACAAATTGATGAAGATTGGTCAGATCTTATTGATAAAAACACAATCATATTAAACTTAAGTGGCGAAAATCCAGGTGCTCAAAGATGGACTTCTTCAGTTAAAACTACTATAGCAGAATCACGCTTTCGGGTGATTGATACAATAATTCACAACATTGATAAAGCTCGCGAAAAACCATTAAAGTATCTGCAAGCGTCTGCTGTCGGATTTTATGGAAATGCTGACGATTCCATTTTGACAGAAGAAAGTGGGTCAGTTATAGGCAGTGATCCTGGAACAAAATTCAGAGTGGAAGTCTGTAAGGAAATTGAACATAGAGCAAATAAAGCAAATTGTCACGTGGTCAATTTAAGACTGGGACATGTGTTATCGAACAATGGTGGTCTTTTGCCTTATTATCGATACGCTGGATTTTTTGGAGCTGGGAGATTTGGTACTGGTAATCAATTTGTTCCTTATGTGCATGTTAAAGACGTCGCAAAAGCGATTGAATTTATTGCTAAAACCGACAAAATTATTGAGGGCCCCATAAACATAACTGCTCCGCAATCCTGTACTAATTCTGAAATATTACAGTCGTTGCGATGGGGTAAATCGATGTTTGGAGTACCTGTCCCAAGTTCAGTTTTAAAATTATTAATCGGCGAATCATCTGTAGTATTAACTGACTCTGAACGAGTCTCGCCGAAAAGGTTACTCGAGAATGGATTTGAATTTGACTACAACACCATAAATGAATCCTTAAATGGATTAAAATAGGAGGATGCTTCTACACTGGCTCTCACGACCCAGATATTGAGTGCATTCTATGCTATCCTTTTATTTATTAGTTTGATGCAATTAAAAGCTCACGGCTTTTTTGGGTGGGCTCTGAAAATAAATAGTTCTTATGCCAATCTGGTTGTCACGTACGTATTGGTAAATGTTTGTTTTTTCTAATTGTGAAAAAATAATATGAATGAGACTAAATTATTAGCTGAATGGGTATCCCAGATTGCATTTGAATCTATGCCAACCGCAGTTATTGAATCGATTCAATTATTTCTTCTTGATAATGTGGGATGTATGATCGGAGGTGCCAAACTCCCTTGGAGTTTAAGCTACTATCAAACGATTAAAAGTACGCGCTCCGGACATCATTCCACCGTAATTTATTACGGCGATAAACATTCGCCTGACGAGGCTGCATTTTTAAACAGCTCCTTTGGACATGCCAATGAAAGCGATGATACACATCTAGCCAGTCCCACACATCTTGGAAGCATTGCTATCCCCTCAGCACTTGCCCTGGGAGAGTATTGCAATTGTTCAGGTAAACAATTGCTGTTAGCACTTATCGCTGCTTATGAAGTGCAAATTAGAATTGCTTCGGCGTGCTCTCCCCATCTCATCAATCGTGGTCATCACCCGCCTGCTGGTGTTGGGCCTTTCGGAGGAGCAGCTGCAGGAGCGGTTTTACTGGGGTTTGATAAACAAAAAACTATTGATGCGTTGGGCATAGCCGGCAGTTATGCTTCAGGGTTACTTGAATATACTCAGTCTGGAGGTTCTGTTAAACGAGTGCATTGCGCAATTTCTGCTCAAGGCGGAGTGCGTGCCGCAATGTTTGCTCAAGCAGGAATTACTGGACCTCAAGCGATTATCGAAGGTACTCGGGGTTTTTGTAATGTGTTCGCAGGAGATCAATATCATCGAGAACAAATCACCAAAGAACTGGGTTCTACTTATCGATTACTTGAAAATGGGTTGAAAATACATAGCTGCTGTTTTTACATCCATGGTTTTTTGGAAACATTAGATCGGGTGCGTTCTACTATTGAAATTATCCCTGAGCAAATCAAATCCATTACGTTGTACATAGATAATCCTGATGTTTTTCATCACATTTGTTCAATAAGAGAACCTAAAGATGTTTTGGGTGCACAATTTAGCCTCCCATTTAGTCTGGCAATGAGACTTTGGCATGGCGGAAAAGGTGTTGAAGGTGGCAATGGCTTCTGGGATTATTTATCCGTTGATTTAGCTAATCCACATATTTTGAACATTGTAAAAAAGATATCCTGCATATTAGTTGATTCCAATCAGAACACAATACGCTCTCAATTATACCCATTTATCATGGAGCTTAACGATGGTCGTTTAATTGAGCAAGAACTATTACTGGCAAAAGGAATACCTAAAAATCCTCTTAGCTCAGCCGAGGTCCAAGAGAAATTTTTATTTATAACTGAAAAAAATCTTCCCCGAGGTCGAGTTCAGAAAATTATAAATATGATCGAAAATATCTCCGATTTGCCTGACATAAAAACATTGATAAAATTGCTTATCAATAAATAATTAGATATGCCTCTAAGAAAACCCTGATGTTATAGAGTTTCACTCCATAATTGAATAAAAAAAATACATTATAATTAATATATCAGTTTTTACAAAAGGATAAACCCATGGAGTTTAAATATGAAGAATTAAATGAAAGAGATACTTTCTCTGCACTAATAATCGCAATAAAGACAAAAAACTTGGATCAACTTTCTGATTTATTAAGGCATGCCAGAGATAAAGGTCTTAAAGATTTACCAATCATGACCGATGAGAACGGGAGTACGATTTTACATCATGCCTTAATGCAAGCCGACTTTATGATTATGAGAACATTAAGTACTTATGAAGCAGGTTTTGAGGAAAGCTTATCAATAAGAAACAAATTAGGTAAAACTCCATATGATTGTATAGCTGATTTACCTAAGGAGCAGACTGCATTTAAAAATAAAGCCAGAGAAATGTTGAGCGCTTCCTGGAAGCAATCATTTATTCTCGAGCAATTCAGACAATTTTTACGCTATCAACAAAAAAAAATGAATATAATGAGGAAGAAGTTAATCAGATAATCAATATTCTTCGAGAAGGTCACTGTAATGGCTTTAGTTCAATCTGGTTACACTGTAAGCTTAACGGCGAAAATCAAAAATATTATGAACTAATGAACGATATTGTGACTTGGGATAAATCCGAAGCAACCCTGACTGAAGCACTTGTTAAAAAGTTTGACTATGCCCTACAACTTGTTCGTTCCTATCATATGAATCCTCGACATCTTAAACATGAAGAGGAGCAATTTCAAAAGGAAAGAGAACAATTTTATAAAGAGGGGGAGGCTTTAAGACAACAACTTGCACAGGCTGAAAGTGTAGATGCAAAAGCCCAACTGGCTGCTGAGCTAGCACGGTTTGAAACTGCAAAATCTAATTTGGAGGCAGCACAGGATTTTATGACCCCCTCTACCGACTGGCAAAAAGTGTGGGATAGCAAGAAATATCAATTTGAAAGGGAAATAAGAGGGGAGGAGGTAACTTTACCTATGTTAGAAATTAGCCATTGCAGAAAATGACGGCAAAGGATTTAACTTTAAATCGAGAACCCATGTTATAGCTGGCTTTTACCGCGATGGGATATTAGAACTTTTCGATTCAAATTTCCCAGGAGAATTTGGAAATACGCCTTTAACAAAATCCTTTGATTTAAAAGACCCCACAGAAATTAAAGAAGGCGCTTTAGAAATTCGTGAATGTTTATATGATCGGGTCAATAAAGGTTCTCCTGAACGCTTTTTTATTTCTTTCCATGCTTTTGATAAAAAAGAGGCTATACCCGGTAAATATCTAACGTTTACAGACATCAACGGTATATTAGCAACGAGGGAGATTTTGAGATTGTCCGAGGAAGGCCCTTTAGATCCAGCAAAATTCACTCAGCACATGGAAGACATTGATAAATATTTGTCACCTGAAGAGGTTGATAATTTTTACAAAAAAGTCGTGTTTGACCAGAGTAAAATCGATAATCCTACGCCTTCTTCACCATACTCACCACTTACACAGGCAGTTGCTGCGCAAAATTATCGAGCAATAGAAAGCCTGTTAAGACATGGTGCCAATCCTAATTTAGAAATTGCATACCAAAGCGCTCTTTCTTTAGCCAATGATCTGGATGACCCAAAAATTATTAAGCTATTTGAGGCGCAACGCGATCTATCCAACGCCACTGCTTCTACCAGCACCTTTCAAATGAAAGTAAATATTCTCAAGATTCCCATAGATGAACGCAGTGCGAATATCTTAGCAGTTTATAATTTACTGAATGATCCTTTAATGAATAACCAAGATGGTTTGGTTCCTAAGATTATTGAAGATATAAAAAAATTGGTAGGGGAAATAGATCCTGAGTCTGAAACAAGTATATGTAAATCTATTTGTGATATTAAGGAAAATATCAGCGCAACCAAGAGTAATGGTCTCAACTCCCACGCCCAAGCTGTTCTTGAAGTGTTTAGTAAATCGAGCTCAACTGACTTTAGAAGCATTCGTAACTCATTGTCTGAGGATCCTGCGCGAAGAGCCATTATGGATGTTCAACCAGGAAGTAGGCTAGACACGTAGAAAAAATTGGTAATCCCAGAGGAGTAACAGAATCTAAGGTGTTAGCGGCTCTTGGTAAAAGATTCTGGCATTGAACTGAATTGTTTGAATAACATGAAAATTTGGGCATTAATATAAGGATACGATACATAATGCGCATAAAATAGCACCAGATTATATTGTGATTTCTTGGGTATGGTAAATGCTTGTCACTGAGTGCATACATTAAGAAATACAAATCCGATTAAAATGATGTTTTTTTGAACAACAGTTAAAGTTTAAGGTTTGACATACATAACTTTTTTGTTAACATGCCTCTAATAGATACTCTCTAAAAGTAATAATATATGAAAGATCGTAGCCGAACAAAATATACCTTGCTAGGTATGCTAGCAATAAGGGATTTATCTGGTTATGAAATCACTAAATTAATTCAAACCAGCACGGAATATTTTTGGTCAGAAAGCGAAGGACAAATATATCCAACTCTTGCAAAATGTGTTGAGGAGGGGTTTGCTTTCTGCACAGCACAACCAGCCAATAAAATAGGCCACAATAAAAAAATATATTCGATTACCGAGGATGGTAAAAGATTTTTAAGAGAATGGCTTAAAAAAAGTCCTAAAGCTACCATCATTAGGAATGAATTATTATTAAAATTATTTTATGGCCATAACGTTGATAAAATAGATAACATTCATCACGTTATACATCGTCAAAAGGAAATTGAATTAACCCTTGAGCGCTATAAAAATTTATATAATGAATTGATCGACGAACACAAAAATTCCCCGCACCTAAAATATTGGCTTCTTACATTAAGCCATGGAATAGACATGGCGGAGGCAGAACTATCTTGGTGCAGGAAAAGTTTAAAACTACTTGAGTTAGACCAGCCTATCGCGATTAAAGAATCATGAGGTAAGAATAATGCAATATTACTTGATGTTAAAAATGCTTCATATTTTTGGAGCCGTCTTGTTTTTAGGAAATATAATTGTTACAGCATTTTGGAAAACCTTCGCGGACCTTTCAAAAGATTGGAGAGTTATTGCCTTCTCTCAAAAATTAGTAACATATACTGATATTTTTTTTACAACTGTTGGAGTTTTAATAATAGCTATTACTGGAATTCTGATGGCAAAACAATATGCTAATTACTTGCACTTAAAATGGATCGCATGGGGGATAAGTTTATTTATCGCATCCGGTATTATTTGGTTATCAATTCTAATTCCTTTGCAAATTAAATTGCATATAATTGCCAAGAAATTTAAAACGAATCAAAAGGTTTCCGAAGAGTATTGGAAACTTGAAAAGTTTTGGATGATATTTGGTATCATTGCAACCGTCTTGCCACTAATGAACTTGTATTGGATGGTATTCAAGCCAAATTAAGCAAGCAAACATCAATACACTGATGCGAAAATCCGTCAATTTGCCGACAGCTTTTATATCCCCATGCCATCTGTGAAATTGATTCGCATGCTTTTAGATACCAATATTCCCTGCGCTTAAGTTAATTAATACTTTTATATTCATTGAAATAAATTATATTTATATTTAGTATAAAATATTATCTAAGACAGCCAGGGAATGCATAATGTTCAAGAAATTAATAATTGGTGGTTTTTTGTTTGTTATCACCGGGGCTGTTCATTCCGAGAAAGTGGCTGTTGTTGGAGCCGGTGCCTCAGGCTTAGCCACTGCATGGTCAATAGGAAATGCACACGAGGTGACATTAATAGATAAGAGACAGTTAGGTGGTCATGCTCTAACGAGAAAAGTTCATTTAGAGGGTAAGATTCATATTGCCGAAGCGGGGGCTGAATTTTTCAATACCACCGCATACCCTCATTTTCTCCGATTATTGGAATATTTAGGCGTGGCTCTGGCTGGTTTTACTTTAGTAACCATTTTTTATAACCAAAATAATAATCAACGGCTAGTCGTGCCTCCTGTACATGACGGTACTGTGGAATGGAATTCCTTTCGACCAAGAAATTTAGTAAAAATGCTGGGTTTAAAATATGTACTATATAAAGCAGGCCCTTTAGTTGCCAATAAGGATTCGACGCTTTCCCTTAGTGAATTTCTGGATTCATTATGGCTTACAGCAGGATTTAAACAGTATTTATATGCAACGCTAGGTGCATTTTTTGGTGTTAATGCAACAGCAGCAAGCAACATGAAAGCTTATTATGCTCTGCGTTATATGGTTATTGGTGAAAATACTCAATGGCTGGAGGCTACTGAGGGGTTGAAAAGTTATATTGATAAAATTGCTCACGAAATCGAAGAGGATGGCACAAAAATAGAGACGGGTATTGGTGTTAAGTCTATAGAGTTGAAAGAAAATGGCCGTTATCGAGTTATTAAAGAAGATGGGAGTTCAGAATCGTTCGATAAAGTAGTTTTGGCAACCAATGCAAAGTCTACGGCTCGCATGCTTAAAGGAATGGCAGGGCGCGAGAAGTTAGTTGATATTATTAACAAAGTTGACTACGTACCTGCTACGATTGCTCTACATGGTGATGAAAGTTTTCTACCAATAAATCCTGATGACAGAAAAACAATTAATATTCGTATTGCAGAGGATAGGCAAAGCGCCCGCATGACGATGTTTAAACATAACGATGTGAAAATCTATAAAACATGGGTTACCCACGATGAAAAGCCTGAGCCTTGTTACTCTGAAGATGGGTTTATGCACCTGCGTGTTAATCAAGCTTATGTAGATGCACAAAAAGCTGTGAAAAAAGCTCAGGGTAAAAAAGGGTTGTTTTTTGCTGGTACCTGGACTGGCAACGGTGATTCACATGAAGAGGCCGTGTTATCTGGCATGGAAGTTGCTGAAAGAATTGGCGCGAATCACGAGCGGCTTGCAATATTAAAAGGCTTATAAGCAGGTAAAGCGCTTATTGAATTAAGTGCCTTGCAATATTTTTTCAGGTTCTGTGTGGATTTAGAATAGCGACAAACCAAACGCAGCGGTCCCCCCATGGGGTATTCATCATTTCATAACTAGTTATTAAAAGTCATGCCGATAACACCAGTGATATTATAGTTAATTTTGCTTTGATCCCCATTCAATACTTGAGAAATTGGGGTTGACCATCCTAACTGAAAGAAGAGTTTTTTGGTAGAAAACCATAAAGAAGGGGTAAGGTATACTACATTTCCTCCTGTGTCTGGATCAGCCTCTCCTGAGATTCTATCTTTTTCTGCATAGGTTCCATGGACTTCAACTAAACCCATAAATATGTATTTCCCCGTTACGCTTTTAATGTTTCGACCCAAGCCGGATTGATATAGATATTGGGTACCTAATTTAACATTTCCATTTTTTTCTATCCACGTCAACCCAGAAGAAGCATACCATAACCAATTTACAGACATGCGGTTAAAGGTACTTCCCAAAAAATAACTAGGTGAGCCAAAACCTGTAGGTGGGTTTTTCTGAAAGGAACCTGTTGGCGCGGACAGTGCACCTACAACAGTCAATTGGTCGGCATATTTTGAATTGCTATTTTCATAAGGAGCATATTCTCCTTGAATGTAAATATCTCCTATGCCGGAGGAGTGCTCGTTACCGCTTACGTAATTTGCAGCGATTGGGAGCGATAATAAAAGGGAGGCTTTATCCGATAAACCATAAACAAAAGAGACTGGTGCGTTTAAAAAATGTTCGTTTCTAATTTGCAAATAAGTGGGTGCAACATAAAATTGGAATTGATCCTTTCAATTAAACTTTGACCAAATGAGAGGAATGGGCCAGGTTGTTGGGAAGGAGGAAGAGCAAAATTTCCTATACTTGGGGGTTCATTTTCGGTTTCTGGCGAGATGACCTCACAGAAAGCGATATTGGGGTATGCAAAAACAACAGTTAGGAATAAGCTGAATCTGCTTATCTTATATAATTCTCTCATTTATCTATGACTTAAAGTTAAAATGTAATTAAACTACAAAAGGGGCGTAAACGCCCCTAATTATTTAAGTTTTTTTGAAATTTTTTAAATATTTAAGTTTTATTAGACCTCTAGAAGATGAATTACTAAGCCATTAAGATTGGGAAAAATAGCAATCACAATCGCAGCGGCCAGCACTCCTACGCCTACATACCGGAACATGGATGCTTGGAATCGCGAGATCAGCAGTCCTGCCCCAACTCCAACACCTAATAAGAATAATGAGGAAATTAGGCATCCGAGGATGAAAGCGGGCATGCTCATTAGAGAACTATAATTTACCATTAGTCCATTACCATTAAAGAAAGTAAAGACTGCAATAATACCCACAATGGCTAACAATGAAATACCTGTATTCAACGAAAGCAAGGCGCCGCAAACAACAATGGAAGCAAGAATGGCATATTCCAATAAAGGAATTGATACACCGGAGAGGTTTAAAATGCCACCCAGTAACATAGCCATACTAAATACCAATGGAATGCTCCATAAGGCCCGCCCACCTATTTGTGCTGCAATGAGCCCAACTGCAAAGGTGAACAGCATATGGTCGACACCATGAATTGGCATACTTAACCCTTGCAAAAAGGGAGCATCGCGCATAAATTCAGCATGATGTGCATATACCATAGTGGGTACAACGCTAAGCACCACAATTAAAAACGTAGATAAGGCGGTGCTATGAGTGATTTTGCGCATAATATTTTCTCCTTTAAACACCGGGTGTGGAATCGACAGTCCAGTCAGTGGTTTTCCTAACTTCGTACGTTAAGTATATACTATTTAAGGTAATAATGCGTTCAAACTGAATAAGAATTAGGCATTAATTCCAGTGGCCAACCAATTATTGAGGGCAATCCTAAGATAATTCGATCATTGCTTAACCTATCCGTTAGGTTAGGCTCACCAAATTCTCGACAAATTATACGTAATTTCCAGGACTGTATATAAGTTAAGATGTGAGGCCCTCAGCATCAGATTTGCTTAGCATAAGCCATTTATACATTCCCATCATAAAAACACTCAATAGGATATAAATGGCAGGTAATAAAAAAGTGTTAAGAGTAAAAATACCCATACAGAGTACGATCACTGTGGCTGTACCCATATTAATAAAATTCATCACTGCGGAAGCATGCGCTTTATCATCTGACCCACTCATGGCAATGGAGGATGCATTGGCAAGAATAAAGCATAATCCAAGGTAAATAGTAATGGTTGGTATGAATAGTGAGAACATTATGGGCATTTTAGCACATAGGCAAAGAAACATAGCTAGGACTCCAACTAGCGTGATACATAAACCCATAAACATAATCGATTGAAGAGTATGTTTATTTGTCAATTTGGCTCCAATGAGTGAACCAAGTATTAAACCAATGGATGGTAAAATGTTTGCTATACCGTACTCAGTACTGCTCATTCCAAATGCATTGATAGCAATGAACGGTGCAATAGCAGCAAATGCATAGATAAAAGAAGTGCATGCGCCCATCAGTAAACCGCCTGCAATCAATTGAGAATTTTTGAATTGCTTGCCATAAGCAGACAAAAGATAAGATGGTTTGAGCGAATCGTAGTTCAAATTTTTCTGTGTTTCAGGTAATCGACCGACAAGCAACAAAAGTATCAATCCATAAAAAGCACTGGCAAAAAAACAACTCATCCAGCCAAAATGTGAATTAAGAATGCCGCCTAATGCAACACCTAGTCCTGGGGTAATAGCAAATGCTAGCAATAAATAAGATATTTTTTGACTCGCCTCTTTAGGAGCATAACACTCATTCACTAAGGTAAATGTCATTTTCAAGCCAACACCAGCTCCTAGGGCAAGTAAAAATCGCCCCAGCACTAATAATGGATAATAATGCATGGTTCCTGCTAAAACACATAAAAGGCTACTCGTGATTTGTAAACTAATTCCTATGTATAAAGCAGGCTTCCTACCAAATCGATTAGCAATGGGACCATAAACCAGTTGTCCCAATGCATATCCAATGAGAAACCAGCTAATGGTTTGCTGAGCAGTTATGTCTGAGATAGAGAAAAACTCAGCAATATTAGGTAAAGCAGGGGAAAATAACACTGCATTTACCGACGCAAATGAAATCATCAAAACTAAGGTAGTAAAAGGGAGTTGTATCGTTGTTTTCATAGAATATCCTAAATAAATCAGATAATAGTATATAAATTGACTTAAAAGTTAACAATATTATAATATGTTAATAACTGTTAACATTTATGCAATAATTATGAGTAAATTGGAGCGTATCGCTGCTTTTATTGATGTAGTAGACGAAAATGGTTTTGCGGCGGCAGCCAGAAAACAGGGAGTTTCCACTGCGGCAATAAGTCGCTTAGTTACTCGACTTGAGTCAGATCTAAACGTCGAATTGTTAAAGCGAACCACTCGCAAAGTATCGCTTACTGAAATTGGCATTACCTATTATCAACATTGTAAAAAAACAATTGATGGCTTGCGAGAAGCAGAAATTGCCATTGCTGGGAGTCAAAACGAAGCCGTAGGGACGTTAAAAGTGGTAAGTAGCCGCTATTTTGCTCTCAAACATTTAATACCTGGCTTATCGAGTTTTATGGCGAAGAATCCTAATTTGCAGGTTATGTTTGAATTAGCGGAGCGCTTCCCAGATATGGATATGGAGGAAATTGACATTCTGTTTGGTGTTTCATTAGAGGGCGCTGGTCATCTAGTGAGAAAACGTGTTGCAATGACACGATATGTGCTTTGTGCATCTCCTGAGTATTTAAAAAAATATGGTACACCGCGGGTTCCTCATGACTTGAGTAAACACCATTACATTACTCATAGTATGCGCACACCAGATAACGTGCTTGTGTTTAAAGATAACAAAGAAATCGTTGTACATCCCATATTGTGGCTAAATGATAGTCGTGCGATGCGGGAGTGCGCCATACTGGGAATGGGCATTGTCAAATTACACGATTATATTATTGCAGATGCATTAAGAGATGGGCACCTTATTGAAGTGCTGTCTGAATTTCAAGACCAGCAATTACCCGTATATGTATATTATCAACAAAGCCGATATTTGCAGCCAAAAATTAGGAAATTCATCGATTTTTTTACTACTAATGAACACTTGTTGGATTTGGATTAAGAAATCCAAATTCCTATACCCAATACCAAGTAAAGCTCCAATAACTACGAGGTATTTGAGCGCTTAATGGCATGAAGCTTGGAGATTTATTATCACCTTACAGTGGCATTGACTTTAAAATAGACTCAACATGTTCTTGGGGGCTTTTAAGTGGGATTATATTTGCTTTCCCCCAAGTGCATTTCTTTTTGTATTAGGCACCTATGCTTTTCATTGTACCTAACTGCATCTCTTCATCGCTTCCTTCTTCGTCTTCTTGCTCGCTCTTCTCACCTTTTTCTTCATCATTCTCAACAGAATTTTTAATGATGCCTTTAAGCATACGAGGAGCAACTCCATTCGTCGTAGAAGTTGTTGGAGTAGATTCTTTCGAAACTTCACTACCGCCCCATGAAACGAGAAGTAGTGCGCTGTAGAGAAGTTGAAATAAATACAAGAGTTGCCCAACTATTTGTTCATCATTAAAAACCAAGGCTATCGCGAACCCCAGCATAATGGCTGAAAAAATAGCCTGAAGTCCTTGGATAACTTTTTCATTAAGGTGGGTATCTGAGCGACACAGAGCATAACCAGAGTTGAGGACCTGGGCAAAAGATATAGGAATTAAAGGAATCGGGCTTGTCGTGTTAACTATTTGCATACCTGCTTGTACGGTTAGTTGGGTCACTGCTAATCCGGCGTTTCCTCGTTGAGCATTTCTATGGGCAGAGGAGGACTGGGGTGCTCGGGCTTGAAGGCGATCTAATACAGTAGAATAAGTTGTTCCTGCCATTTTTTAAAATCCTTTTAAATAAACATATGTGCAGATTAAATCGAAATTTAATCGTAAGTCGATTTTAGCTACTGAAAATACTCAAAATGTTTTGCATTAAGGTTTTCCAGAAGCAAGTTGTTATTCTAACTGGTTTTTTTTCAACTTCAATGTTATTGGTGGGAAAGAAAGTAACTTAACCAAAAAATTTATCTCGTTTTAAAACATACAATTTTCCATTACGCACAAAATAGTATGTACAAAAGAATGATTATTGGGTTTTATAAATATTAAATATCTTATGAAAAACAACAAGCACCCCAAAGCCAGTAACTATGTATTATCTTTATAAACTGGAGTACGGTCTATCGTGACTGCTATGCACTGGTTGCTACGAAAAATTTCTATATCATTTTAGTAATGAATATAAGCCACAATCATGAGTTTATTTGGGCCATATAAACTCATGATTGTGGCTTACATATCAACTATTTTATCTCGAATCTAATTTTCTAAACTTAAATTCGAGTAATTTTCCTTTCAGCGATTAAAACTCTGCACTATAGGTACGTTTATGGCCAACAATTGGTATGGTAACGCCATATTTCTTTTGTCCAAAAAATAGGTGTGGATTAGAACTTTGGACTGTTTCTCGCTGAGCACTATCAAGCGTCCTTGGAGTTTCTTCTTGAGTAGCAGGTAGGAAAGGCCAATTTTTTTCATCCTCTTCTTGAGGTAAAAGATTCACTGGAGGAGACTGTGGTTCAGCATCAGCATCAGCATCAGCATCAGCATCAGCATCAGCATCAGCATCAGAATACGAATTCGTGTCTGAAATTAGTAACTTATCATTAATTAAAGTTTGATAAAAATCCATGACGAAAAGGTCATTAATTTCTTCAGATGAGTTGATTTTATCAAATACCTCCGGAAATATTTTCTTTAATAAACCATACTCATACAAAGCCTTTACATAAGAAACTGGATGTTCCACGGCAGCAAGATGTCTGATTGTTACCGCTACGATATGACTATAATGTGGAAAAAGATGAGTATTACCATTCCAATTTAGAATCGCTTGACTTAACTCTGGGGTAGGTTTAAAGCCTTCTGTTATATATTTTACAGCTCTTAACAAACGTACTGGATCTTCTCGGAAAAGAAGTTCCGCGCTACTCTGGGTATTTAAAGAAAAACGGTGTACGTCATCAACGCCATGATTTAAAGGATCATGAATTGTTCCTTCACAATCTAAAAATAATGCGCAGATAGTAAAATCTCGATGAGAAGCATTTTCTTCTAACCATGTTTTTGGACTTTGACCACTATTTTTTGTAACATGAATATCCACTGAAAATTCTTTATTATCAAAGAGTAATTTTTTAGTATAAAGATTAGGAATATATTTATCTTTTCTAAAACCTATTCTAAGTAATGCTTGAGGATCACAATCACTCGTAAAATCAAGATCAGTGAGTGTTTGAGGGTGGTCCTGTAAAAGTTTAACAACAGAACTTCCTACTAAATAATGATGCCCCGAAATTTCTTTTAGTTGATCAAAAATATGGGAAATAACTGCTGGAAGCTTTACCCTAGGAAGCTCAATCGCCTTCTCATCTTCATTTTTATCTGATTTTACATAATCTTTAAGGGATAATCTAAATTTTCCTGGAACAGTTTTTTCTATTTCTGCTGCTATTTTTTGGTTTCCAGGAAATAACTTGGTTATTTTATTTCGAGTTTGCTCTACTTTATCTAAATCACCGATTTTTATGTAATGAAACAGAAGACCTAAAAGTAACCATCTGTTATTGTGAAAAAATGACATGGCTTTTTCCAGCGTAAAAAACGCCTTATCATGCTCACCACGTTCATCAAGATGTTGAGCCAATAGTTGATACAATTTAGGTTGATGTGGAAATTTATCAATAGCAGAGCGAAGAAATACTTCCGTAGAAACCCTCTTATCTTGATTAGCAATCAAGTATTTTGCTTTTTTCAAATAAACGAGAAAAGAGTTTGGAAACTGTTTAAAAAGGACTTCATATTTTGCAAGATGTTGGGAAATATTATTTGGTGCTCTTAATTCCTCCAACCGTTGTTTCTCAATGTATCCCTGCGGCATTGAAGGATAATTTTTTATTAAAACCTCGCAGCATTGTCGGGCTCTTTCAAAATGATTAGCCATTCTCCACAGATGAGTTTGTCTTTGAAGGATATTGGGTTTCACTTCTGGTTGATTTTTTATACTTTTCAAATAATAAATCATTTTTGATTTATCTAGTTTTTCATAATAAAGTGCAAAAAGACTTAAAATAGTTGGATTATTAGGGTATTTTACTTGAGCGTCTTCCAATCGCTTCAACGCTTCTGTATTTTTCCCAGCATTGATTAAGCAAGGAATATAGGTATCCAGAAGAGAAAGATCATGGGGGTAAGAAATTAACCCTTTCTCAAGAATAGTTAAAGCCTTCTCATTTTCTCCTATAATAATGTAGCAATAGGCTTTAGTATTAATCACTGATTTTTCGTGTTGATATGACTCGTTTAACTCAGCTAATAAACCTAAGGCCTCTCGATGCTTATTTGCTCCTATATAAGCTTGTACTGTGTGTAAAATTGAGTTTGAATTTAACTCTTTTTTTAATAATCGCTGATGGAGAGCCAGTCCAGTATAAACATCCCCTATTGATGCATAAAATTTAGCCATGCAATGAAGTAGAACCGGATCATCTTTCCATATGGTTAGCATTTTTTGAGCGAGTTTTATTGCCCTTGAAAAATCGCTTAAATGCTCATAGCAATAAAGAAGGTCGCGTTGTATATGGTAAACTTTTTCCCAATGATGAGGAAGCGTTTCAATTAGGCTAGCTGCCGTAGCAAAATCACCTTTTTTTATGGAGCATCGCGCCATTCCATACTGAGCCGCAGCATGATTATCAGAGGTTTTATCTATGCAGGCCTTTTTAACCGCTAAGAATAGAGAGATCGCCTCATCATATTGCTTTTTTTCTAGATGGGCCCAGGCGTCCTTTAATGTTTCTGCCTTATTCAAAGAGGGCTTTGACTTAACTAAAGTCCAAGGCTCCTCCATCGTTATTTCTTCATCCATAGTGGTAGGTTTTGTGCGATCTTTTAAAAAGCGCATAGAAGTTCGTGCAGGAGTCTCAAGAGTAGGTTTCGGTTGTAAAACCTTTTCTTTTCCTTTATCTGTTTCTTTTCTTTTTTCTTTTTTCTTTATTGATCTGCTATGCTGCCGATTTCTTGTATGATTTTTTTGTGGCACAGTATCTATTTGAGTCTGCTGCTTTGTGCTTTCATCTATCTTGTTCTCAGGTCTTGTAGTACTCACAATGTTTTTTAGAACACCTAAAACAACCTGAGCTGATTTACAAAACCGTGCAACGGATACCGGATCATCGAATAAATTCGAATCCATAAAAACATGCCCATCTTGATCTAATTTTGGAAAACAGGCAGAAATTTTCTTTAAGTCTTCTTGCAAAAAATTTGTCATTACAGTAGCGATATCATGAATAACATATCTAAAATCTCTCGTAACATCGCCTTTATAGAAATCCAGAATTCCTCGTAGGTAGACATCTGTTTCATGGGCCATTTGCAGCATACTTGCGTTGAAAATAGGCCCAAAAGCTGAAGGTGGAACCTCGCTATTACGAGAGAATAAGGTTAGAAATACCGACACCATAGCATTTACAGTTATTCTATACTTGAAAATTGTATTATGGAATTTCTCCCAAGACTGTTGCTGTGCAAGGTTACGGTGCTCTATAACGCCACAAGACTCAAGCTGAGTAAGAAGATTATCTTGTATTGCTACAATAGAGGATAAATCATCTATAAATTGCCAAAACCAATGTTTATCATAGCCACCGTGGATTAAAGATTCTCTAAAACTGAATAACGCCTCATTATCTGAGATATCCAACTTAGCCAACTGTTCGTAGTATAATGCCTCATAACGGACCATTAACTCTCTAAATTTAACTTGGAGTTCAAGGGGTAGTTCTTGCTCATTCACTGCAGGAGTTATTGAATCTGTAATTAAATGGTCAGCGGATGCTTCATTACTGCTAATTTGCTTTAAAACATCATTAAAAGGATCATTTTCAGGAATAGGTACGGAGTCTCCATCATCGGTTCGTCTTCTCAGCTGTATAAAAGTTTGCTGTGCTGGCCGAGCAGAGAAAAGTAACGGGGGTTCCTTTACAAAAATTTCAGGATAAAGGCCACTTTCCATCTCTTTTATTATAAAATCAGGTAAATCCTTGGGTGCCCCCTGTTCAATAAAAGAACTTTTAAGTACACTTTTT
Source organism: Legionella stuttgartensis (assembly GCF_977063405.2). NCBI lineage: Bacteria > Pseudomonadati > Pseudomonadota > Gammaproteobacteria > Legionellales > Legionellaceae > Legionella > Legionella stuttgartensis. The sequence goes on along the minus strand of NZ_CDRUHA020000022.1, from coordinate 439,569 downwards.
TTATATGAGCCGCCACTAAATTGGCAAAAAAGTTCTTTATATTTTTCAAATAAAGCATCAACCTCTTTTTCTTTTTCTCGTTTAGTAAGAGGAACCTCAACAGAAATGGGCGAATATTTGCTGTCTACATATTTACGAAGCATTTTTTTAAAAACTGAATTCATTGACAGACTTATCTCTTAGTAATTTGGGGCGGGTATTAAAACACTTAACTAATAATTTGAAAAGCTGCTTTATTATTTTGCTCTATGATGTAAGAAACAAACATGAAGAGTTTAAAAATAGATTTCATTGTTGCTTCATTCTTAAGAAAAATTAATTCATTAAATATAAATATGTTTTGAACTCTTCTCTTTTAGTAGACAACAGTTAATGTGCTTTCAATCGTATTTGTAAACATGACTTACAAATACGACTGGATCAGAGGGTAATTTATGAAATTAATAAGAGTTCGCCACGTCGACTGCAATCGGTTTAGGAAGAGCCTTTTATTCTAGAGTTGTCTTGCGCTTCATCTTGAACTGATGGCTGTCCTCTTTGCTCTGGGATATTCGTTTTTGGAGATGCATCAAGGACGGTGCGTTCCTGAGCGACTTCCTTCTGAGTTGCTGAAAACAATCCTTGACCTTTTGGTGCAGCAAGTTTTGACGACTTCGAGTGTTGATTTTCTTTTCTCGAAAATTCCTTCTCTTTTTCAAGGGGAGGTGGCATGCTCCGCTTATTTGTCTTCACCCCAGTCATAGGTGATCCTTTATAGCTATTTCCTCGATCTTGATGCGGTTCAAAAAAAGGAAAAAATAGATTTTCCTTTTGCTGACGATTGAATTTCTCAAAGGCAAATATTCTTTCTATAATTTGTCTCTTTAATACATAAGCTTCTTCGAAATTCCTAACATCCTCAACAGTTAATTCCTGATTCGTGGATGTTGCACCTCCATATTTAACGCAAGATTCAAGAGGAATAAATGCTTCAAATGGAATATTACCAAAGCGTGCAAAATTCACAGGAAAAGCAGGTTTTCGTTCACGTTTCAAAAAGTCAATAATTTCAATGGTTGAATCAATACCCCCTTTATTCCCTGGACGAAAACTCATAAATAAATCACCTAATTTTACGCGTATTTCAGCTCCTTCGAAGATAACGAAATCTTCTTCTTTATATAAATATTGGCCTAAGTGCTGCAACTGTATTTTTTTAAGATGCTGAATTTCAAACAAGTACCCATTAAATACTTCACTGGCATAATGCCTTTCTTCCCCGTCATTTTTTTCGTGTGTAGCACAATGAAAATCTGCGAGAACGGGTAATTGTTTAGGACGATTATCTTGGTTGAAGCACATAAGATAGAGCATATGCCACGTTTCAAGACTAATACCTAAGGCTTCAGAAATCTTGATGCTATTATCTAACTCAGGATATTTTGCAATGGATGTCACCAAGCGCTCATATTCATTAAAAAAAGCACTCTCATTGACACGCATTGGACCTGGCTGTCTTTTTCGTTTCATTTGCCTTCTTGAAACGGGTCCCTTTCCATTGAGAAGATCCAAAATACGCTCAATAATTTCCTGTGCCTCTTTTTTCAATGGATGATCTGGGGCTTGTTTGAGCTGTGATGGGGCGAGTTGTTCTTTTAGGACATGACAGGCATTTTGGAAAGAAAATAATCCTACGGTTATCTGTTCTGGGTTAATCACAGACAAAGCAACATCTAAGAGCGCAATTTTTTCTTTTAAACTATGCTCGGTAGATAATTCAATCTGATTTGCAATATCTTGCAACATTTGTTCCTGTAACTTTCGCCGACTTGCAGCTGAATGGTTTGCACTATTTTTTTCAAATTGAGATAAAAAAACATGCAATTCTTCTGGACTATTGAGTGCCTCGACAGGCAGGAATGTGACATTGCGAATAAAAGTCCATTCAAAATCAGTTTTTTCCAGATTGTTTGTAGATAAATCAACTCCATCAAGACTCGCTCTTAGTAATTGGGTACCGCTTAGACTGGTATCCGTAAGATCAGCTCCTCTCAATAAAGCTCCATTCAAATCCACATCAGCTAAAAAAGCCCCCTTAAAATTCGAATCACGAAGATCTGCATCACTAAATCGCACGCCCCTCAAATTGAGATAAGAAAAATCCTTACCTCTGAATTGCAAGCTACTAAAATCAGCTCCAGCGAGCAAATTGACAAATCGACCAGGGTGATGCTGTGTTATGCGATCCATGAACTTGTCGATGTCTTGCTTCATCATTTTATTGATGTACTCGAGAGAATATTCATCCAACATCATTCCTATCAGTTTGTTGTTAAACGCATGAATTTCGTCCGATATCGTAATAATTAGCTCTAAATGCCTCCGGGTATTCTTGTCTAATTTTATTTTGTGCATCATGTGTTTTAAGTTAGCGGGTAACACATTACAATCTCGTGTAAGTGTATAACAAATCACTTCATCAGCAGTCAGTGATTCTTTTGCAAGAACTTTACGTTTTAATTCTTGATAACGTCGTGTCTTCTGATAGAAGGCTGTAAATTGATGCCCTGTAACCCCATCCATGTGACTCAATTGCTTGATAATAAAATGAGGTCTAGTTATCCTATCCAATGTTGCCTCTACAACCCCTTTTTTTGACTTCGTCATCAATCGTACATTGAGCAAATTCTGTGGAGACACTTGGCCAAGAATGTACATCATCATTTCATCAGGAAGTGCTAAAAACGGATTGGATTGATTCATATCCTCATCTTCGTCTTCCTCAATTTTCGTTGGAACAATCAAGAGTTCTTTTGCTTCTTCCTTTGCTTTTTGTTCTGCAAATCTTCTGGCTCGTTGTTCTCTTATCTTAGCCATTTGCTCTCGTTGATTCAGATCCTGTTTGTCTTTCATATGATACCTACTTAAAAATTGATGATGTTGGGCTCAGTCAAAATGCTGTAATCCGACTAAGTAATTTGAAATAAAAATTGCTGATAAATTTCCAATTTCCAAGAAATCTTCTCAAATTCGCTGTAGGTATTTATTTTTTGGTTATGCAGAGAGGTATTATGAAAGTTCAATTAAATATAAAGTGACAAACTGCGACAGTCTTAATCTTAATTCTTATTTTTTAGATTGTTCCTTTAATGGCGCTGATAACTTAAAAAATCTGTCTCAACATAACTCCAGCTTATTGATTTAAGATTACTAAGTTGTATCAGTCCTCCGCTCACTCAGATTTTTAATTACCTGATGATTTATTACTTGAATAGCTTCTAAGTTGAGCTATTGTATGGCTTAATTCTTAACATAACATTAAGTCACTGAAAGAATCCGTATCATTTTTAAACCGGTCTTTTTGGAGAACTATCCTCATTAATTTCTTTGGTGGCCTCATCCGTAGCCTGAGATAAGTCTGCTATATAGTCTGGAGTTCTGGGGCCGCTAACCTCCCTTTGCTTTTCATTTTTTTCTGCAATCATGTCTTTAACAGTGTCTATTGTATTTTTAAAGTTGGTCCATGATTTGACTTCCACCTTATTGCCAAAAATAAATTCATAAACAGAACCCCAAAAGCTTTCACGGCGTTGTTGAGACGCTTCCCCCGTTTTTTTCATAATCTCAATAACACTGTTTATATTTTCTTCCCTTTCTTCTGAATTAGGGTTAGTCAATAGAATCTTACTCGATACACTCTCCAGATCCTGCTTTAAGTTGGAGTAAGTGTTAAATTTTTCTTCCCCTTTCCCATAACGTTTTATTTGCTTATCAATATGTTGACGCAGCGCAGTTAGAATCTCTACGGCACAATCGAGCTGATTTTTCTGTGCCGGCACATTCTCTTCGTCTAGAATCGCTCGTAAATTACTATGATATTCATCATAAGCTTGTGCTCTGTCCTTAACATCATCCCATCTACCCATAAAAATCTCCCATAGAGAACCCATCCATTGAATACTTAGTGCAAGCGCAGAATGGCCCTGGTCTATAAATTACTCCCAAAGTTCCAAGAAAAAATTCTTTATGAAACCAAGTTTGATGTCTTGTCACATGATTACTAGGTTTAAATTAATGTACATGAATATTTTTCTCCTTTATAAGAGGCATCCAGGTCATAAAAGATTCTTTCTTTGACTGTTTTTTTATTTAATTTATCTTCATTAGGTATGTTTGACAAAATGTCATTCCATTCTTCCCTGAATCTGTTTTCGCAGACTTCGACGGATTTCCATGGACCAAGTCCAGTAGTTAAAAACTCAAACAATACGGTGCTCTCATCAGAATCTTGCCTTCCAGGTTGCATGCCCAAAGCGTTATAATAAGCATGGCAAAGTTCATGAGCCAAACCAATTGCGATGGGGCGTTGGTGATTTTTTTACTTTCTGGGGAAGGATTCCAGCGAATAATTGAACCATTACCCACATTGGGTGTTGCCAATCGCTACTGATATTGTTCTAGCCATATTTTTTAATCATGGTGAGCCTTTTTTAATTATAGGCTATATCTTTGTTTAATTGAAAATCAATTCTGTTCAATTATTTTGTGAATGAACTCGCAATAGAGTTACTAATAAATTCCATACAAATAAAAATATGGGCCAACTGATACAAGGATCTCCAGTTAATCTAAAGCCTGATGTTTATATGGATATAGATCTAAGGAACTATTTCTCTTATTGAGAAAAGAGTCATGGAGAGATATTAATGAAAATAGGGTGCAATCAGATATAGTTGCGTTTTGAAGATGAAGTAATAAATCACTTTCAAGGCAGTTCAATTAGCTACAAAATTGTGGGGGGTAGTGAAAATTGTAGAAGGGTGTAGCGTTATGACAGATTAATATTTGTTTAAGATGCATTAGAGGATAACTGGAACTAATAACCAGAATACGTTTGATATGATGATTTTAAATGAGATTTCAGATGTTTGGGCAACCACCACGTAAGTCCTTGATTTACATGGTGGCCAGAGGCGGAATCGAACCACCGACACGAGGATTTTCAATCCTCTGCTCTACCGACTGAGCTATCTGGCCCCGAGGGTTGCTATTAGACTCCTAGAAGCGTTTTGAGTCAAGTGTTGAATGCAATTTTTTTTAAAAAAAACATTATTTTTTGCTTTGATGGGATTTGCCTTTTAAGTGCTAATGGATTCATTCGTTTAAATCATATGCTTTTTATACACTAATGGTTAATATTTGTCATAATTTCAGTTCTTAATCAATGCTTTATGTGTTTTACTTGTTCAAGTTGGATGATATGTTTTTATTTGTATTGTGTTTGTTCAGTTTTTTATCGTTTTTTTGAAAATTTTTTATTTTTTTTGATTTTTTTAAGTTTTAACTGAGTAGTCTAATTAGATTTCTTAAATCTCTTCTCGCCACATCCCGCGGGAACCATGAGCTCGTTAAGAACAAAATGGAGTGCAACTTTAGGGAATTTCTGGATCCCGCGGACAAACCGCGGGATATAGGAGTCTGAAAATTTAACAAATAATGAAGAATAAAACTGGTGATACCTCAGGGTATACGAGCTCATTTTATTTGATTTTTAATATTTATTTGTTTTTAAATTTATTCAGGAGTGTAACCTGCTGGTTTTTCGGAGCCTTCCCCAAAAAAATATTTTTGCATCTCTTCTTTTAAAAATTCACGTGCTTTCGCTTCCATTAAATTCAGACGGTATTCATTGATGATCATGGTTTGATGGGACAACCACATATTCCAAGCTTGTTTTGATACTTCATTATAAATTCGTTCTCCTAACGCGCCTGGGAAGGGTGCTTTTAATAAGCCTTCGGCTTCTTGTTTTAACTTACAACAATGTACTATTCTGCTCATGTTTTGCCTCTTATTTCCAACCTATAAACGTTATATAGTTTACGTGTTATTCGGCAATTGTGTAGTTAAATATTTATTTTAGTCTGAACGATGTTTTGCCTGTGCCAATAAAATATGCTGGGATAAAATTTGCTCCTGTTCATTGGTTAAACCGTTAAAAGATACTGCTGTTCGGTAATTATGTTCGTTTTGGTATTGACTATAGACTACAGTCCCTTCAACGATAATGGGTATCATTTTGGGTTTAGTATAGATCACCAATTTTAACAGGGTTCTCTCTTTAACGAGATCGGGTGTTTTAAATGCCATTCCACCTAGACTAATGTTAACCTTACGTAGCTGAATAGTATTTGTCATCAACATTTGTCGTGATAAATAATCTATTTTAGCATTGAGCAGGTTAAGGTAATGGGCTATGGTTGGCTCTTTAAGGGCAATGACTTGGGTCAATTCAGCCAACTCATAATCAATTTCTTGAAAATAATGTGCTGCCTCAAGATATCGTTGTCCATTTTTTCCTAAAAGTTGGTCCACAACTGCGCGATCAGGACACAGTTCCCCCGGTTCCATAATTCGGTAGTTAAAATAAATATGATCTTCTACCCGAAAATGTTGACGTCTCTCATGTATAGGCATAGTAGCTCCATTAACTGCATTTTAGTAAAAAAGTCTCCTTGACTTATCAATTACATGATATCTTTAATTGTTCTTCTTGTAACATATCCAATGATGAGTTCGGTGATGGTTTTGCTATCCACTCATCTTCTCTTCTCTCTTGCTTTGCTTCAGTAAAATCTATTGATTCAGCCTGATTCAATCCATTTTTATGCAAACTTGTTGTTAAAACTTGCATCCAAGGCATTAAAAATGCCTCTAATTGGGGTAGTACTTTTTTCGCAGAGCTTGAGAGCATTCGACTTTCATGTTGTGCTTGAGTGTAATTTGTCGCGGCTCCCACTCTGAGAATGCATTCGTCCAGAAAGTCGGTGAATTGTAAATTTGTTATTTTATTTTGTCTTACTGCTTCTAATACTACAGCATTAAATTCAGATACTCTATCCAGCCTCAATGCAGCAATAAATGCTTCATTGAGATTCATTGGGGTTTTTAAAGGAGGCATCATCTTTTGTAATTGTTGTTGCGCGTCAAAAAAGAATTTTTTAATGACATGCATACCAAAGCCTTTATCATAGGCCGCATCAATGAGTTCTTTGAGTTGTTTCTCTGTCTCAACAATGCATTTCAATTTTTCATCAGTGGAAATCGAAGAATTCATTTTTTCACGATAAGTTGTAATCGCGTTCATAACATAAGTTCTATTTCCGGCATTATAGGCTTCTTTGATTATCGCCAAATCAGCTGGATCTAAATAGTTTGTAGAAAGATCCAGGACTAGTTGATGCTCAGGATGAAGTAAGTCTTCTCTTAAGGCTGCCAAATGAGTTTTAGTTAGGGTTATTGTTTTAGCAGAGGTACTCGTAATCGATTCACCCCCACCACGGCGTTTAATAAAATCCAGCATGGCCGAAGAAACTTTGTCACTAAAAGTCAGTTGGATTAAGTTATCCCCGAACTCTTCTATTTTCTTAATTTTATTCTGCTGTCTATAAGTCCATGGATATTTAAAAGGGCGGCTATCGTCACTAAATAATATGGGGTTATGCAGTAGTTTTTCAAAAATTAAGGCTTGTCTTATATCAAGAAAACTTATATTCCCTGTTGTTTGTGGCAGCACCTCGTCGATAGACTTAAGACGCTCCGTTATTCGAGTTCGTAGTAGCTCTGCATCTTTTTCAAGAATGATCAAGTCGCTTAAATATGTAGTTAATTGGCTTTGTTTTTCAATACTTAGTTGCTTTTTAAATTGTCGTTTAATTCGGACTTGTTGCTTGTGATGCTGCCATGCGATATGAGTTATGTATTGAATCATTTTATCGCCTATTGCGCGTAATTGCATGATGCTATGAAATTTGGAACACATGGACGAGTCTTCAATGATGGTGCGATTGCGTCCCAAACCATGGCGAGTATGTCTTTTAAGAAATTCCCCAGGTATCAGACATAATCGTGAATCAAGAATAAATTTGTGGGTATCCATAAGGGACTGGTCAAAAATAAAAAGTGATTTCGCATTTCTTAATGCCTTGTTTTGACAGTTGCCGCCTATTGTATCGGTATCGCTACATAGATAAAGCAAACCAAGGACATCGCCAAAATCATTAATAAAACAATCAGCTTGAATCCCTTCACCTAAGGCTTTAATGGTTGAGTAATGAGTATAGGTTTTCCCTGCTAACCATGAGTAAAATGTTTTCCCTAAAGAAAATTCACTAAGCAAACGAATCTCTTCAAAAGGAATAAATAATGCAGGATGTCCATTATGGCAAATTGTAGTCGCGTCGGTTGTATCTAATTTCAGTAGTCGAGAAATATTGAGTGCCATTGCTTCATGTTGTATTTCTTTAATATCGCCACGTTTGGGTAATTTTATAATGGCTTGCGTACTGAGCTTATATTGCTCTCGTCCAGTATGATAGTTCTCAATGCTGAGATCATCCAAATTACTACATAGACGCCCCAATTGTTTTTTTACTCTTTCCAGACTGATTAAGGAGATTTTTTCTGTGACGCCCCCTACGTTTTCTTGTAAGGTGCAATAGCAAAGGTCTGGTCCATTGTCTTGGGGAATATTAATTCGCTTTAATTCGTTTATTTTATTAAGATCCAAGAGGATATTTAATTTTTTTTCTGCCTTTTCTCGTTCTGAATTATCATTAGCGAGCCGTGCTATCTCTTCTTCATAGCGCTGAATTAATGCTGAAATTTGTATTGAGTTGGATGCCTCAAAGGGTTTAGCTTCTGGAAAGGTTTGGGTCAGGGTATAAAGCTTTGCTCTGCTATTAACTATCAAATCATCCAACTCAACATCAATATCTTGAGGTATATTGGTTGGGCGGTCGTAGTAATTATCTTTCGGTAATTGAATAATTTCATGTGCATTTAAAGTATAACGTAAGCCTTCTTCTGCTTTTTTGAGATCAACGCTTTTTAATACAGGAGGGGATCCTCCTTTTTCAAAAGCAGCAGAATATTTAATGACACTACAAAAATCTCGCCATTGGTCCTGGTCTGCTTCAAGAGTTTGCAGGTTAAACAATCCATTATTATGAAGATCGATATGATCTAATAACTTATCCAGATCGGCATAAAGAGCCAGATCGGTGTCTTGCAGTTCTACTGCAACAGGATCTTCACTTTTTTCTTTTAAAAAACGTTTAATAATCCTGTTTTTTTGCTCCAACTCCATTGGTTATATCCTTATAAAACCAATTTGACCTATTTATAATATAGACAACTTTTTTATTTTTGGTCAAAAAGTACATTAGGGATTTTACGTATAATAATCAATACCAATACAGATGAAAACCACATAAAAATACAATCACTTAGCGTGCTTGATTTTTCTTATTAAGTTTAAAGGCTAAAAAATAAGTTCTGGAAGTGAGCGCTCTTCCTTGAGCTCTTCATTAGAAGCCAATACCTGGGGCTTCTGATTCAGTGGGTTTGGAATGTGATGGGGGCTGAAAAATCTCGTCAACCCGTGATATTATCTCTCCCCTGAAAAGAGTGGGGCCGACTTTACGAATAGACCTTCTTCTAACTCCCGGGTTATCTATGTCCTTATAGCCGTTTGCAAGCGCCGCAAAAAATCTATAGTTTTCTGCAAGAGTAACTGATGTTTTTCTTTGATGTCCTGGTTTCTCTTCAGTTTGAGAGGTGGTTTTTTGTGGCTCAGTGGAAGGAGGGGCATCAGCAGAGCTTTTCAAAGGAGAGGATCCTTCTTCTGATGTCTTAGTATTTTTTTCTTCAGTAACGTTCTTTACAACCATCGTATCAGATGGTAAGAACTCCTCAGATGACTCATCTTCCTTTTGTTTTTTTCGGGAGGAGGAAATAGTACCTGAATCCTTGGAAACTCCTGATGCTTGAGCAGCAAGCTCCTCTTCCGCACGGTTTGCCTCCTTGTTATTTAATGCTCTTATCTCATCAAAATGTACCTTAAAGTACTCTTTAAAGTTATCTGCTTCAGTGATGCCCAAACTATCAAGTTCTTCTGCAGGCAAGAATTCAAATTGATGAAAATGAGTTTGAAAGTTTTGATCATTATAATCAAGTGAAATCTTTATCTGGTCTGCGGTGGTTACTCTTGGAACTCTGAAAAAGCCCCATGAGAGAGTTTGGACCATTTGTCTCCACCAGCTCGCAGAGTTCCAATCATTTGTAAGAAGGGCTGCTTCAATTTCCTGAGAAATTCCAGAAAAATAGTTCTTCGAATATTTTTGATAACATTTAGTTGCTAACTTTTCCGCAATATAGTTTAGACGTGGTTCACTAGGAGTGCGTTCTGAAATGGCAGAAAAAATTACATTTGCTCGCGCCAAATAGTTTATACCTTTGAACTTATTGGAATTTAGGAGTTTTTTCACCTCTTTTAATTCACCATCAATGTCTAATGTTTCTGAAGATAATTGCAGTTCAATTTGTTGATAGAAAAAGTCAGTTTTATGGTTAAGAAAGGGGAGTAATCTATTGAACTGTTCTATTGTAAGCCGTTTCCCCTCATCAAAACGTGTTAGTTCATCAATAAGTATGGAAAAGTTGGTAATGGCACGATTGGGTTTGTGAAAATGTGCAAGTACATTACGGTGTTCTTTGCCAGACTTTGTGGGTAGTTCACCAAGTTGGGTCACGATCAGAAATTCTTTGAGCATTTTCCCCAGTTGATATGACATTAATTGCTTTATGTCGATGTGCGTTGTACGTGCTTTAGGCCTGTAATCCTCACATTTGTCATCGAGACAAGCAAGATACTGAGGTGGTGCATAACGCGGAGTACTACGTAGGTCGCTGGCAAGTGGTTGGGCGGAACGGACAAACGTTTTGCGATCACTGACCAGTAATTTGTTCTGGTGCACCAAAAAATTACTTAATTTAATATCGGGATGGTAAGCATTTGCTTTTTCGAGTTCAAGTAAAAAATTGTTAATTTGTTTAAAATAAAATTGTGCTGTTGCCGCGATTTTTTGTTGTGACTCACCCTTCAGTGTTTTTGCGACATTCACTAAACTTCCTTGCTCGGCAAATTGGCTTATTACTACAGGCTTGTATTCAATTTCTTTACTGTGTTCGCTTTCGAATTGCATCATAAATAGAGCAGCATCATTGACGAAATATTTTGCTACTGGAAAAGAATGAAGGTCTTGTTCAAAACTCAAATCATTTCGGTCTTCTACGCGAAAAACCAGGTACTTTTCCCAACGTTTCATTTTGAATTTATAATTATGATTATTGACTTGCTTTTCGCCGAGCGGTTCAGTCATATATTCGGAACTACTTAGATCAATTTCACCTTTAATGGCACTAATTTTCTCTTTAGCCAAGTGTAAAATTTGCTTATGTTCATCCAGTTCCTTTTTCAGAATGGCATTCTTCTCAGCCAATAGATTAAGACGATAACTTATGGCCAAAAATTCGTTTTTCACTTGTTCAAAAGGTTCGGTGCTTTTTAATAATGCGTCTCGCTTTTGCATTAACTGATAGATGTCTTCGCCTTCACTTGCTCTAAACTTAGACGCTGCGATTTGCTTCGCTACAGCGTTTGCAAATTGGAACCCTTTTAAAAGGAACGAACCATCAGGATTTATTCCATAGGCCTCCAGATGGGCTTGCCAACTATCCTTATCCCTTGCTGAAAGCCACTTAAACTCCCCCTCAGATATAGGGGTTGAATTGATGGCATAATTGATCTTTTGTAAGTAGTATAAACGCTGGACTACATCTTCGTCCGATATTTTATTAAATTCCTGTATCAGTCTTCTTAGCTTTCGGTGTTTCGCACTAATTGGTTCTATTTTTAATCCCATGGGTACTCCGACGTCAAAAATCAGAAAAATGGAGTTAATATTTATTTTCACTAGGGGATTTCATTTTTTCTGGCTAAGAAAAAAATTAGTGAGATTTTAAATATCAATCGCATCAGTAATTTTAAAAATTGGGTAAAATTACAACATAGTCCTATATATCTTTCAAGAAATACAATTGAACAGAAGAGGGATAATTGCAACATGCTGATTTTTCGAAATTTATATCTAAACCCATAAGGGCATTTTAGTTTATGAAGACCATTTTAGATGATTTAATTACTAAGAAAACTACTATCTTAAATAGTCTGTTTTATGATTTAATATTGATTATTTCCAGTATAAGAAAGGGTTATCATGACTTTTGTAGTAACAGAAAGTTGTATTAAGTGCAAGTACACTGATTGTGTTGAAGTATGTCCTGTGGATTGTTTTTATGAGGGACCGAACTTTTTAGTGATTCATCCCGATGAATGCATCGATTGTGCCTTGTGTGAACCTGAATGCCCGGTCAATGCGATTGTTTCTGAAGATGATTTAACTTCCGACCAACAGCAATTTAAAGAATTAAATGCTGAACTTGCTAAAACATGGCCTAATATTACTGCTAAAAAAGATGGACCGCCCGATGCCAAAGATTGGGAAGAGGTTAAGGATAAACTTCAATATTTACAAAAAGAGTGGTAGAAATCACGCCGCTTGCTGAATCGTGTCAGCGGTTTCTTAGTGAGAATGGTCGACTTTCCACTGCCATTCCTGGATTTGTGGCGCGAAAGCCACAGTCCGATTTGGCTGTAGCAATTGCTACGGCAATTGAAGAGAAATCAATTCTAATTGCTGAGGCGGGGACAGGAACCGGTAAGACCTTTGCCTACTTGCTCCCTTGTTTGTTAAGTGGAAAAAAAGCGCTGATTTCTACAGCAACCAAAACATTACAAGATCAACTCTATCAAAAAGATTTACCCACTTTAGTAAGAGCTTTGGGTCTTTCTGCGCGGATCCAAAATCTCAAAGGACGCTCGAATTATATATGTCAATACCGCGTTGAGTTACATTCCGAGGAAGGGCAATTTCAAAGCCCACAATGTGCCCATGAAGTTGCGCATGTACGCAGCAAATTATCGCAAATGAAAAACGGTGATCGATCGGAGTTACCTGAGTTAAGTGAAGATTCTCCGGTTTGGCCTTATGTGACGTCAACAGTAGATAATTGCTTGGGTGTTGAATGCCCCAATCATGATACATGTTTTTTACTCAAGGCTCGTAAACGTGCATTGGATGCTGATGTAGTTGTGATTAATCATCATCTTTTTTTTGCTGATTCACGCTTGAAGGAAGAGGGCTTTGGGGAGTTATTGCCTGGAGTGGATGTAATTATTTTTGATGAGGCGCATCAGCTTGCTGAAATAGCCACTCATTTTAATGGCGAGCGAATTGGCACACGCCAATTTCGTGATTTATTGGATGATCTTATTAAAGAATGGCCTGTTGTAGATCTCGCAAATCAACCTTTAAAAGCATTAAGCCATAAAGCAGATAAGTTAATGGATGAGTTATTGAGTAATTTGCCCGGAATGGATGACCGAATCAGCTGGGAAGAAATAAAATATAACAAATCCTTTATGAGTGTTTGGAATGAGTGGTTGGCATTAAAAGACGAAGTGATGGAATGCTTCAGTGACCTCTCACTTGCAGAAATTCCTGGTCTTGCGCGTTGTAAAGAGCGATTGATGGAGTTAACGCGGGTCTTATTATTTTTTACTCAAGAAAGTAATAATAGAATACGTTGGCTCGAGCGTTTTAAACATACTTTAGTTTTTCATGTTACTCCCTATGATGTGGCTGAACCATTTAGCGATTTACTCAAACGCCAAGAGTGTACTTATGTATTTACTTCAGCAACTTTAACTATAGCTGACTCTTTTGATTGCTTTTGTAAACCTTTAGGCTTGGTTGACGCTAAGACTCTATTATTACCGAGTCCTTTTGATTTTCGACAACAGGCGGTGCTGTATTTGCCCAGGGGATTACCTGATCCTAAGGATTTAACTTATTATGAATTATTAGTTTCTCGGGCGATTCCTCTAATTGAAGCTTTGGGTGGTCGCTGCTTTTTTCTATTTACCAGTCATAAAGCGTTAAAACAAGTTGCTCAAATGATGGGCAATATCTTAAACTACCCCTTATTGATTCAAGGTACCGAGGCAAAACCCATTTTACTGGAGCGTTTTAGGCAACTTGGCAATGCTGTTTTATTAGGTACAGCAACTTTTTGGGAAGGAGTGGATGTTAAAGGAGAAGCTCTTTCGTGTGTTATTATTGATAAATTACCTTTTTCTAGTCCAGCGGATCCGGTGGTTCGCGGGAGAATGGCTTATTTAAAGGAAAAAGGTTTGTCGGGTTTTGATGAGTTATCTTTACCTGGAGCAGTAATTGCTTTAAAGCAAGGGGTAGGACGTTTAATTCGCGACAATACTGATAAAGGTGTTTTAATGATTGCGGATCCTCGTCTAACCAGTAGAGATTATGGTGGTCGTATCTTGGCCAGCTTGCCTCAATTACCGAAAACTCGTGATGAACAAAAAGTGCTTAACTTTATTAGAGAATTAGAGCTGGATTATGAAACTGCTAGCGATTGATACATCTACAGAAACAGCCAGTGTTGCTTTGTTTACTGGAGAAGAGTTACTTTGTGAGGAACAAAGTAATCAAAAAACACATGCGCAATTTATTTTACCGATGATCGATAGGTTGATGGGGAATGCAGGTTTACACATGAACCAGCTAGACGCCATAGTATTTGGTCGAGGCCCTGGTAGTTTTACCGGTTTACGCATCGCATGCAGTATTGCAAAAGGTCTGGCTTATGCGAATGACTTGCAATTGATTCCAGTGAGTAGTCTGGCTGCGATTGTTTGGTCAGTTCGTCAACAAAAGCAAACGAACAATGTAGCCGTATTGGCGGTTCTAGATGCCCGTATGCACGAGATGTACTGGGCTTATTTTGACGAGAATCAATGGAACGCTGAGGAGCATGTTAATTCAGTGCAAGAACTTCGCGTCCCCGAGAAGCACGCTGTAATTCTTGCAGGAGTTGGAATTGATGCATATTGGAATGATTTTACCCCAGAAATTAAATCACTAATAAGTGATAAAATAACGATTAATCCTTCTGCGGCAGCCATGATTCAGTTTGTTAAATGTTCTGGACTGAAACCTCTTTCAGCTGCTCAAGCGCAGCCTGTATATGTACGAAATAAAGTGACTTAAGCTCATAGGAGAATTTTGTGGATAAAAAATTATTGGAAATATTAGTGTGTCCTTTATGTAAGGGAAAATTATTGCTTAAGAAGCAAGAACTTATTTGTAAATTCGATCGCTTGGCCTTTCCTATTCACGACGATATTCCTGTGATGTTGGAGCATGAAGCTCGAGTTATTCCATTAGAAGAAAAGGATGAGTTGTAACAGAAGATTATCGCTTAATTTTATAGCATTGTAGCCCGGGTGCAGCATGGAGAACCCGGGCTATGCATATTTTATGATTTTGTAATATATCTTTTACGCCAGTACAGTAAAAATGCAGGAATCATCATGATCACGATGCCCACAGAAAAAACCAAGCGAAAATGTGAGGCACTACCAAAGTTCATAAATTCTACGGGCGGGATGAAGCCTACGATTAGAGTCATAGTACATCCAGATAAGCCCAAAATACAGGTTAAATAGTAACCGAATTTTTTCCCTGGTATCGCAAAAGGTCTTTCAATGTGGGCATATTTGCTTTTTAATTTCCATGCTGCAATAAACATCAGAACATACATCATGATGTAGAGTTCGGTACTTAAAGCAGTAAATAACCAATAGATGGCATTCACACTAGGAAATAGCAGGAAGCCACTACATAGGAGCGTTACTAGAATAGCCTGTGTAATTAATATTCGCGACGCCATGCCTCGTTTATTTAATTGACACATAAACTTTGGAAGGAAATTATGATTGGCTGCCATGAGTAGCCCTTTAGCAGGTGAAATTATCCAATTGATCATACTTCCTAAACTTCCTAATAGAAGTAAGGCTATAAGGATTGGTAAAAGCCATTCTAGATTATAAGCATGGAAAAAGTTAGTAAAGGCTTGGAGTACTCCATCAATAAGGCTAATTTTTTCTTTGGGTAGTACGAAGGCTATAGCTAAAGAACCAAAAATCATTGTGGTTAAGATAAGCAGCACAGAACAAAACATTGCTCGCGGAAAATTAGTTTGTGGCTTATGTACGTTACGAACATGCACTGCAGCGAGTTCCATACCCAAAAACGAAGTCATTATAGCAGTGAGTGATACCCAAGATTGGCTGTCTTTCCAGTGCGGTATTAAATGGGACAAACTCATATCAATTGCTATTGGATTCCCTTTAAGGACCCAAATCAGTGCTAGAACAATAATAAAGCCCATAGGCAATATCATTCCCAATATGGCGCAAAGACCTGCAAAGTGAGCCGAGGCCCTTAAGCCAGATAGGGCGATTAGAGTTAATGACCAAAAGATAACTAGGATTACTGTGATTAAATAGTATTTATTTTGGGCTAATTCAGGATTTATTAAATAGGCCAACACCCCTGCAATAAAGGATAAAATAGTGGGATACCAGACTAATGTATTGATCCATTGTAGCCAAATGGTAAAAAAGGCTAAATTTTCGCCGTAGGCATGTTTTACCCAACTATAAATTCCACCTTCTTCATCAGACCAGGTTGAGGATAACTCAGCTGCTACTAGCGCAACAGGAATTAAAAAAACAATTGCGGAAAAGATAAAGAAAAAAATTAATGAAGAACCGAATAGGGCGGTTCCCGGCAGATTTCTAATGCTGTCGATTGCACCCGTTATGAGTAAGACCAAAGCAAATACAGATATTTTTTCAGAAGACCAATTGTTCATTAATTAAAACGACTTATTAAAAATGGAAGGCATTATATAGGAAGTTGGTGAAGGACGTTACTGTTTATTTTATCATAAAGAGTTAACCTTTGTTACTTTTATGTAAAGTAACAAACTATGGAACTCTTTTATATCTTCGGATTACACTTTGTTCTTTTTTTTTTATTGTCACTGACAGGTTTTTGACAGTTGAAATTTAAGTGATATAAATAGCTAAAAACCTGTCAATAATATTTAAATTCAAAGCGTTATAGAGTTTTCTAAACTGGACACCGTCTCATGGGAATCATCTTTTTTAAGGTGTTTCGTACTATTAAAAAAGGATTTCCCTTTCTCTTTGGATTCAGATAAAAACTCGCGTTTAATTGTTTTTAAAAAATTATCGAACTCAAGAAAAATTTCTATTTTTAATTGATAATCGGATTCTTTGTGATCGCTGTTCTCTTTATAAAACTCTACGGCTTGGCCGCTGAGCTTCGTTATTTTTTGTTGTAAATCAGCTGTTGATTTGAAATGGTCGCGTAATTTCATAGCTTGTTCGGTAAATTCGATAAATTGCGCTTTATATGCTTCTATTTTCATGTTTAATCCTTTTTAGATTATGAAGAAGGTATCCTAACCTCATGAATAAAAAGCAAAAAACATGCCGTTTTCATCTCGATTTAAATAAAGCATTTGGATTAAATAGCATAGGTTATAGATTCTTTAAGATCACTAAAACCAAAATTAGGTATTGTTACTTTCTTTATTAAAACCACCTTTACATACTGGAGAGTTCAATACACTGTTACCTCTGCTTTTCCATTCATCGGGAGTAAATAAATGCATGCTTAAGGCGTGTAACCCAAGCTCAAATTCTTCTTTGAGCAATTGATTTAAAAGTCTATGTCGTGCAACTCGCGATAAATCGGTAAATTGTGAAGAAACAACAGTAAGTTTGAAATGAGTTTGGGCCCCCTCAGGAACATGATGATTCCCTGATTCATCTTCGACATTTAAATAAATTGGAACCAACTCTTGCTTTACTAATTGTTCAATACGATTTTTACGTGACATATTCAACTCTTTTTTAAATTAAACTTACAATAAAAAAGCCGCCATAAAGCGGCTTTTTAAATATGATACGATTAAACTCTGCAGTTTGCAGGGACGTATCGATCATTGGCGGCATTATTTACCCTGCAAGTCCATTCAATCGGACTTGTTGGTGGTGTTCCAGGAACAAGGGCTGCTCCATTCGCTGTTGGGGTTAAGGTAAGGACCACGTTTTGCGCCTGAGCTGTATAGGTGACTGTGATTACACCGGTAGCGGGAGTAACAATAATACTTTGCACATTAGCAGTCGGGTTTGCAAAATTCCAACCCAAGTCTAAGTTAGCCCCAGTCGATGCATTTTCAGAAACAGTAGTTTTTGCTGAAGAGGCAATACTTAACCCTTCGGTAACTCGTGCTCTGACGACGTAATCCTGGTACGCAGGTATAGCAATTGCTGCAAGAATACCTACGATTGCCACCACTATCATTAATTCAATTAAAGTAAAGCCTTTTTCTTTCATTATCTGCTCCTAATGATTGGTACAACGATAAATATGCAAATAAAATGCCATTTATCAATAGCTTACAACCCAAATAGGCCAAATACAACCTGCCATGGCTAGAAAAGGAAGTCCTCTTTACTTGCCTCTATACTAATTGTAGCAGATGTGTAGTGGGTTGCTTGATATATATAACTAAGACTATTTTTAATAATTTGTTTCTCTGTGGTCTGGTGATGCGTAGTTCAACTCTCGGGTTTTAAATTAAAAGTAAATTCCCCACTCCCAGTAATGGGAGAGGGCTAGGGGGGCTAATGTCCCTCATGCGCCCTGAACGGGCACCTTCTCCCCTTGGGAGAGAAGGGAGTTTGTTGAACTTAAAAATAGGGATTTTGAGTGCGATTATTTCAGAATCTTGGGGACTAATTGATTCTTTAATCGGACGTAATCAGGTAGTCCATTTATGTACTCCGGGTATGCCTCTCCTTGTATCAGCGGTGACAAATATCTTCTACATGCATCGGTAATACTCATTCCATCGGCCCCTATATATTCAGCAGGCATCGCTTTTTCCTGATTGGCAACATTAGCCAAGGGAACATGGCCGATGGACCATTGGTAGGGTTCATCTTGCTCACGGATAATAATGGGCATAATGGCGTTATGCCCTTTGATGGCATACTCTACTGCAGCTTTGCCAAGAGCATAAGCTTGTTCAAGATCCATTTTTGAAGCGATATGACGAGCAGCACGTTGTAAGTAATCTGCAACTGCCCAGTGGTATTTATAATTCAGTTCGGTTTTGATGAGCTGAGCAATGACCGGTGCCACACCACCTAACTGAGCGTGACCAAACGCATCACGTAGCCCTGCATCGCTTAAGAATTTACCTTCTGTATTACGAATGCCTTCTGAAACGACCACCACACAATAGCCATAGGTCTTGACACATTCATCAACCTTATTCAGAAATTTTGCCTGGTGGAAAGGAACTTCAGGCAATAAAATAATGTGGGGAGGCTCATCAGGTTGTTGACTTGCCAATCCGCTTGCTGCTGCAATCCAGCCTGCATGACGGCCCATTACTTCAAGAATAAAAACCTTGGTTGATGAGGCTGCCATTGAAGCAACATCAAAACCCGCCTCCCTGGTGGAGACAGCTACATATTTAGCTACCGAGCCGAATCCTGGACAAGTATCTGTGTAGGGAAGATCATTATCAACAGTTTTGGGTATTCCAATGCAGGTGAGTGGGTATCCCATTTTGGTTCCTAACTGCGATATCTTATGAGCGGTATCTTGTGAGTCACCACCACCATTATAGAAAAAATAACCTATATTATGCGCTTTAAACACCTCAATCAGACGCTCATATTCTGCACCTTCATCTTTGAGTTTGTAGCGACATGAACCGAAGGCTCCAGAAGGAGTTTGCAATAATTTGGCAATGTCTGCGTCACTTTCAAGCGAGGTATCAATAAGTTCTTCATGTAACGCACCAATAATTCCATTTTTAGCTGCATACACTTTGCCAATCTGTTGCGGATATAACCGAGCGGTTTGTAACACACCACATGCAGATGCATTTATTACGGCGGTTACACCACCTGATTGAGCATATATCGCATTTTTTATAGTCATTCTTTCTCCTGGTTAAAGGTCATTCTCATCTCCATCACCCTCGTGTGGCGTTACAAAATAGGGACTGAGACATTTTAAATTCTTATTTTTTGATTTTCGTATTCACTGATTACTGCATCAATGCTTTGAATTAATTCTGCAAAAGGAGTCGCTAATTCTTCGATTGAAGCAGCATGTGTAGCTAATTTTTCCACATGCACTACTTTTTTCTGTAATGTTGGCACGCCGGAAAAGCAACAGGCTCCATGAAGCTTATGTGCCGCCTCTCCTAATTTTTTAATATTTTTGTCATGCATTAATTGAATGAATTCTTCACGGTTCTTATGTAACTCTTCGACAAAGCGGGCAAGAAACTCTTCAGCCAGCGCATGATTTCCTGATACTTTTTGTACGCACAATTGCCAATCGATCGCAGCATGTTTTGCTTTATCGGCAATACGGATGATTTGAGTGAGTAATTGTTTTTCATCTATAGGCTTTTGCAAGCAAAAATCGACGCCTGATTTTTTTAAATCAATACTATTCACATCACTTCCATTTGCACTAATTAAAACGATGGGTGTATGTCGATTAAGTTGTGATTTTTGGCGAATGAGTCGAGATGCTTCCAGCCCATTTATTTTAGGCATTTGTAGATCAAGTAAAATAAGGTCGTACTTTTTGTCATTACAAGCGGATACAGCCATCTCGCCGTCGTCAACTCCAGTCATGTTTGCATGAGTGCCTAATAAAGAGTTAAGAAGCATCTTGTTCACTGGATTGTCTTCGGCAATAAGCAAATTAAGCCGCATAAAACGCAGTTGTTCTCTTAGGCTATCCAATTCATGGTTTACTGGTTTTTCAACATTTTCCATGCTGGTAAGTGATTCAATCACGTCTTGAAGTTTTTGAATACTAATGGGCTTATATAAAAATCCCTGAGCACCAAGAGCGGTATAATCATTAATGAGCCATTTGGAAATCAATACATAGGGGAAATAATTATGTGTTGAAATGAGTTTGCAAATTTGTTGTTCATAGCCCTTGTTGATGTTGAGAAAAGCAATTTTACAGTCTTTGTTATTTTCCAAAGCTTTCGCAAGGCGGTTAAATGAGTTTACCGCGACACATTGTATTCCCCAATAACCTAGGCCATTGCATAGGGCTTCTAAGTGCAGTGAATTATCGTCAAAGCACAACATTTTAAAATGAGCGAAAGGGTGTATTTGATTTCTTTCTATTTCATAGGCAGCCAATTTTTCAACTTTGACCTGAGCAGTAAAGCTTGACCCTTTATTGAGTTCACTTGTAAAAGAAATACGGCCTTGCATTTCCTCACAAAGTTTTTTGCAAATGACCAAACCAAGACCGGATCCACCATAACGACGAGTAATGCTTGTATCTGCCTGGTTAAAGGCTGTAAAGAGTTTACTTTGATCTTCAGGAGAAATGCCCAGACCAGTATCGGTAATTGTGATACTTAAGGTGTAGTCTTTATCCGTTTCCTGTTCTACTTTTGTACGAACTAACACATAACCATGATCTGTAAACTTAACCGCATTTGTCACCAAATTGGTGATAAATTGCTTAATTCGGAAGGGATCACCTAAAATAATTTTGGGAACATTGACATCGGTTATGGGGATTAAATCAATTCCTTTTTTATGGGCATTTGGTGCGGCAAGCGTAAGCACTTCATCTATACAATGACGAATATTTAACGGAATGCAATCTAGGTGAAGTTTTCCAGCATCGATTTTGGAAAAATCGAGAATGTCGTTGATAATTCCTAATAAATCTTGAGCAGAGGCTTTGATCGTTTTTACATAATCCAATTGTAATGGATCCAGTTTGCTTTCCAATAAAACATTGGTGAAACCAATCACTCCATTCATAGGGGTACGGATTTCATGGCTCATATTGGCAATAAATTCAGATTTTTGTCGACTTTTTTCTTCTATTTTTTTCTTCTCAAGTGAGAGCTCGATATTTTTTTCTTCCAGGAGTTCGAGACTTTGTTGTAGATCTTCAGTGGCTACTTCAATATGTTGATTCAAATCCCGGATTGTTTCGAGGTATTTTTTTTGCAAATGAGAGCAGCCTTGCTCAATAATCCCTAATTCCCCTGGGCTTGTTGTTTTTATTTCTGTTTCAAATTCATTTCGCAAAATTTGCTTCATGCTTCGACGTAAACGGGAAATAGGTAAATAAATACGTTTGGAAAGAAAGTAATGAATTGTTAATCCCATAAGTAAACCAAACAAAGTAATGAAGATGGTGACTATGAGCATTTGATAGCGCTTTATTATCATCGAACGCGTATCAATATCGATAGATAACCACCCTAAAATATCATCCGCACGGGTTGCCATGGGGCTTAGAAGCTTCTTGAAGGGTGAATTTGAATAAAGATTGAATTTTGGAATGGTGACCGGTGCGATGAAATTAATCGTAAAAGGATTTATTTGCTTACTTTCAATGTAATCGCCCGTAAATTTAGGCGGATCAAACGGTTTATTCAAAGAATGTTTTCCACCCCGATAAGCAAGCAATTGCCCATCACTACTGTAGAAGGCTAGAGCGATTACTTCGGGATTGATAGTGGATGCATTAATTAGGCCCTGCAAAGTACGATCATCACGCCGGAGCATCGCGTATTGTGCTGCAGGTAGTAATTGACGGATGTATGCTTCTCCTAAGCGGGACATGTGTTGTTTTAAGTCATTACCAAACAGTCCATTATAAAAAATAGCGAGAAGTAGGGCGACTAGAAAGGCTGGAATCAGGGTGGTAATTCTCAGTTGATACTTAATACCAATGCTTTTCAAGATAACTCACCAAATAGTTCGGATAATACTTTTATTTTAGCCTGAGTAGAGCACAGTGTAACCTGAAATGATTTGTACAATATCTCAAGTGACTTGCTTCACCCAGGCTGCAAAGTCAGTTATTATAGCCCGATTATTTTATTCCTTACAATGTGGAACAGATTATGACAGTTAGAACCCGATTTGCACCAAGCCCCACTGGATTTTTACATGTAGGTGGAGTGAGAACTGCTTTATTTTCATGGCTTTATGCAAAGCGTCATCAAGGTGAATTTATTTTGCGCATAGAGGACACCGACCAGGAGCGTTCTACCCAAGAATCAGTTCGAGCTATTCTGGATGGAATGGCTTGGCTGGGTATGGATTATTCTGAAGGTCCTTTTTATCAAACCGCACGTTATGAGCGATATAATCAAGTTGCGCAACAATTTTTGGATGAAGGAAAGGCTTATCGTTGTGAATGCAGCAAAGAACGTTTAGAAGCGTTGCGGACCGAACAATTAGCTGCTAAGGAAAAACCCCGTTATGATGGTCATTGCCGCGATAAAAACTTGCCTTTATCGGATAAGCCTTTTGTAATACGTTTTAAAAACCCCGAACAAGGAACCGTATCGTTTCACGATGAGGTATATGGAGAAATCCATGTAGCAAATAGCGAGTTGGATGATTTGATTTTGGTGCGTTCTGATGGTCACCCAACCTATAACTTTGCTGTGGTTATTGATGATGCGGATATGAACATTACTCATGTAATTCGCGGGGATGATCACATTAATAACACACCACGACAAATTAATCTGTTTCACGCATTGAATGCATCTATTCCCGTCTTTGCTCATTTACCCATGATTTTAGGGGAAGATGGTAAACGTTTGTCTAAAAGACACGGTGCCGTCAGCGTATTGCAATTTAAAGAGTTAGGTGTTTTACCTCATGCGTTATTAAATTATTTAGTGCGTTTGGGCTGGTCTTATGGAGATCAGGAAATTTTTAGTATTAATGAAATGATAGAGCGCTTTGATTTAAAAAATGTAAGTCGAGGTGTTTCAAGTTTTAACTATGAGAAGTTGTATTGGTTAAATCAACATTATCAAAAAAATGATCCTGTTGAGGAGGTTGCTGAGTCGTTACGTTGGCATTTTGAACAGGCGGGTATTGATTTATCCAATGGACCTAAGTTAACTGATTTGGTTTCCATTCAAGCTGAACGGTGTAAAACTTTGACTGAAATGTGTCAAATGAGTTTATATTTTTTTACTGATTCGATTGAGTATGATGAAGCTGCGGTTAAAAAACATTTACGTCCAGTGATTCTGGAGCCCTTGACGGCCCTTTATGAACATTTACAAAAGGTAAGCTCTTGGGAAAAAGATCATTTGCAAGAATGTATTAATGATGTGAGCGCACAATTTGATATCAATATGGGAAAGATCGCACAACCTTTGCGGGTAGCCGTAACAGGGTCGAGTATGTCTCCATCAATTGATATGACATTAACTTTATTAGGCAAAGATAGGGTATTAACCCGCCTTAAAAATGCTTTAGAACAGTTAAAAATTAGAGCTCAAGCAAATAGCTAATATTTATCTCATGAACTGCAGGTTGATTTAGAGTAACAACCTGCAGATGTGAGCTCATGTCCTATCTATGGGATAAAAAATTTTATGTAACAAGGATGGTATCTTATGAAATTAAAATCAAAATTCCTGGGGTTAGCGTTAATTACTTCTTTGATTTCCCCAATATGCGCTGCGGCTTCAGAGACTTCTTCTAATATTACAAATCAATTGCAGAAAGTAATTGATGATTATTATACGAAGTATAGTAAAAAGGAAAAATTCACTGCTATTGCGGCTTCAGTCTTGATTCCTCAGAATCAAACCAATTACAAAAAAGAAATTAAAACTGTAGTGCATGGTACCATGGGATATCCTCCTTTATCCCAAGCTATTACTCCAAGCAATTTATTTGATATTGGTAGTATTACTAAATCTTTTACCGCATTAATTATACTGCAACTGCAAACCGAAGATAAATTGTCCTTAAACGATCCATTGGGTAAATGGTTGCCGCAATATCCCAATTGGAAAAATGTTACTTTAAGACAGTTATTAAATATGACCAGCAGGATTCCAAATTATTCTGCGGATGATGCCTTTTCTGAGAAAATGGAGGCTCATTTAGATGCTGTTTGGACGGATGAAGAGTTACTAAAGTTTGCTCATCCTGAAAAACCACTCGAAAAGAAAAAGGGTAATCTTTATGAGTACTCGAATTCTAATTATATTTTGGCTGCCTTAGTTATAGAAAAAGTTACCAATGATACGTTTGCCAATCAATTAAAATTGCGAATCATTAATTCTCAAAATGGGTTACATGATATGTTTTATCTTGCAGGTCCTGAGGGTCAATCTCTAGGAAAATCGATTGAGGATCGTAGGGTTCATGGATACTTTTATGATGAACAAAACAACAAATTAATAGATACCTTAAGCAATGACTTATCCTGGGCAGGGGCTGCTGGTGCTATTGTTGGTACTACAGAAGATGTCGTACGTTGGGTCCAACAACTTTATCATGGCACATTAATTAAGCCAATTTTTAGAGAACGAATTTTAGCTGAGTTAGAGTCCGTTGTATCGATGAAAACTGGAAAAACTATTCCTACAGTGACGGAAGAAGATCCTTACGGATTTGGATTGGGAGTAGGAGCGCTTTACGATAAGGAACTGAAGCAACGCTTTTGGGTGTATAAAGGTAGTACATTAGGGTTTCGTGTCATGTATTTTTGGCAACCTTGTAATAATGTGACTACCGTGGTGGCTTTAAATGGTAAGGGAGGCGAAGGAAATACTCAGTCTAAACTGGGTGATGAAATTATTAAAGCAAACCAAAATTTATATAAAGTAATTTTGAAAAATTATCCTGAATTACAGTGTCTGTCTTGAATCCTGTTCTTTGCCTCTCTTCTTCTTCCTGAAGAGGGGGGCTTATGCTTACAAAAACGTCTTAAATTCTATTATGAATTGGATCCTAGCGGATTTGTAGTATCTATACATTTCCTGTGGTATTATTTGCGCTCAAAGATCAAAAGATGATATCTATGCAAGAAAAAAGAACACCACCCAGGATGCTAACAGTTAATAAAAAAACGGATCATTTTTTTGTTTCAATTAACAAACAAGGGCCGCATTCTTTTGTAATGCTGGGAGTGTATCACCAAAATAAAGTCCGTCATTTACTTTGTCGTGTAGGTAAGTTTGGTAATACTGGTGCCATAAAATGTGACTTCCATTTGAAGGCTCATTTACCTGTTGATCTTAGACAATATAAAGGGAGTTATATCTATTGCAATAATGATAACTCTCATGAGAAAAAACTGTATTACATTAAATCAGGATGTGACCTTCATTTACTATCTGTCTTACCTGATAATCTTAAAAAATACAAAGAAAGTTATCTTTATTGTAAAAATGGAAACATTAAAAAGTTATATTATATTAAGTCAGACGGAACATCTGAAGAAGTAACAATTAATTGCTTTCAACAACTTGAGAATAATTTAAAAAAAATTAAACAGAGAAGAGATAACCAATGGCATCTCACTACTGAGGAAGTTCACTCGTGCATTACAGCAAATGGAAAACACAACCTGGGGATCGTTGAAGAAGTTAAAATAGCTGATTTTCATCAACTTGATGAGGATATAGATAAAATTAATCCGCAAAAGGCTAGCCGGTTACATCTTAGCGGTAAGCAAGTTGAGGAAATGATCGAATCAAATGGTGGTCACACTCAGGATATGGAACCAGATTATTCCATGCAAATGGGTTTTTTGTGCAATGCGCTTTTTTTCGCTAACAAGGGCGTATTGATGGACGAAAGAATCTGGCGCGAAAATAATAGAAGCACTAAAATTACTTATCAAGCTTATGATATTACATATGAGCAATATGTAGAGTTTGTGCAAGTATTAGAAGCCTCACAGTCATTGTATAACAAATATAGATGTTACAAACCAAATGCAACAACTGATGATGAAGTCACATTAAAATTGGGTAGCGAGAAAGTTTTACCTCCCCTCGATGTAACTCAAATTAAAACAAATAATATCGATGCAAATAGAATAAAAGGTAGTGTTAAGAAGTTGCATATTGGTAATACATGCAGGCATTCAGCAATAGCGCTTGTTGAGGCAACCCAGCATGCACCGGTATCTTCTAAGGTTTCTTCTACCTTTTTCATGGACTTACCTTATGAAACAACGTTGGAATTTGGCACGCCAAGCGAGGATATCCCTTTTTATGTGCTTCCACAGCCCCCAACAGCGTTTTTTGAATCAGATAAGATAAAGAAGAAAGTAATTACAAAACTATATGAGAGAATGGAGAATATGCTACTTCTTGAGCCATACTCCTCTGATACTCAGAAAAAATTTTTGCGATTGAAAGAGTTATATTTAGAAATAGTTGGACCAAATAAGAATTTATCGCTTAATCAATTGCTTAAAGAAATTAAGTCTTGGAAAGATCAACATGTAGATACCTTAAAGGTTTTAAGAAAAACATATTTTTGGGATAATCTCCCTTTTATCCACAGACAATCGTCTACGATGAAACTAATCACTGAAATAGAAGCAGAGCTTGAGAGGAATCAAACGCTGACACCAGATTGCTAGGGCATTTTATTTGTAGGTGTTCTATTGTGAACCTAAAAAGCATATCATAGCCCCTGATAATTGACGATTAATCAAAGGAGTGGATATGAAACTTTATTATGCTAAATCAGCATGCTCATTAGCTGTACGTATTGTTCTTAATGAATTAGGTCGTAATTTTCAAGATGAAGAAGTTGATTTAAAAGCAAAAAAAACAAAATCCGACGAAAATTATCTATCCATTAATCCTAAAGGTGCAGTGCCAGCACTTCGCCTAGATAATGGGGACTTACTTACGGAAAATCAGGTCATTTTACAATATTTGGCGGATATCACTCCGGGTCAAACCCTGCTACCTTCAGTGGGAGATTTAAAAAGATATCATACTCTTGAATGGCTCAATTTTGTTGCTACTGAATTACATAAGACATTAGGAATGTTTTTCAATCCTAATCTTAATGAAGAAACAAAAAATATGTTTATGTCGGTAATTAATACGAAATTAAAGTTTGTTAATGAACATCTTGCAAAAGGACCTTATTTAATGGGCAAGGATTTTACATTGCCAGATGTTTATTTATTTGTCATACTTCGCTGGACTCATTATTTTAAAATGGATCTTTCAGCGTATAAACATGTAGAGCAATTCATAAAAGTTGTTGCAGAGCGTCCAGCTGTGGTGACTTCGCTGCAACAGGAACAATTATAATAAGTACTTATCCTATATTAAGAACGTTCGTATTTTGCATTTTTGTGTTTTATCGGTATCGATCCGAACGTTCTTCAATTGTTACTCAGGGATAAGATAATTACCCACTGTAATTATTTTTGGAAGTAAAATATGCCTATAAAACCTACTTTTCAGGGTGGAATAGATCTAAATTTTTCGTCACAAAGTAAATTTGAACCCCTTGAAGGAGTGGCCCAACACAAGCAAGCTTCTATTATTGCCCGCAATGCCGTACGATTTTTAATGATGGGCTGGACGGAACAGTGGACTGAGTTTTTAACCACATCAGTGGCTCAAGCTATTTTTGTAAAACGTGATCCTGAATTAGTAAGAGAATTACGTTTTGCTTTTCAACAAGGTTTTTTAGAGCTTTTTGAGCAATTAAGAAATAAACAGTTAACTAAAGAGCAAGAAGAACAAGTTCATCTTTATTTGAGTAATTGCTTAACATTACTTCCTTATGGCGATTTAACTCCCTATGAGTCAATCAAAATTCCTCAATGTATTGATGGAAATTGGGAGCTTGTCGAGTATCAAGTTAAGCCCATTGAATTAACAGAACGCTCAGGATGGCGACGCTTCTTTATCCATGATGCCGATCGCGTTTTTGCTTATGGACTGGAACCTCTTTTTCAAAAAAAAGCCGAGTCGCATTTAATCTTTATGGGAACAACTTACCCAGCAGGGCAAGGCTTCTTATCTCAGATTAATACGGACTCGAATGGTTTTGAAACAGTTGGTGAATCTCTTTACATAATGGGTCGGAAGAGAATTCACGAATGGCTGAATACACAAAAAAATAAAATACATGTGTGCGGGGTTAGTTTAGGAGGGTCTTTAAGTTTATTGCTTGCTATCGATAAAGGAGAGTATAAACTCTCACGCGTTGACGCATTAAACCCCGCAGGACTTCATGATTTCAAACGAAAGTATGATTATTGGGATGAGTTAACCGATAAACCATTGGTTGTCGTGCAAAAGCAAGGTAATGATCCGGTTTCAGCTTTTGGGATCTGGAAGGATGATTGGTATATTATTCAAGTAATCCCTCCAAATGATAAAAAGGGTCCTAATTGTTTTTATGATCATTTTTTAAATTACGCTGGATTTGCAGATACAAAATTCGTTTATATTGACGCGGAAGAAGATAATGTTAAACGAAAAACACGTAATTTTTGGCTTTATAATGTCGGTAGGAGCTTAATTTACGGCCTATTCTTACTTCCTTATACTTATTTGGTTCGTCCACTTTTTTATTTTTTCGCGCAAAACTGGAAAATTACTGTACCAGTTTTAGGCGTTTTAGTTTGTGCCCCTCTTACAGTTACTGGTGTTTTACCCCTACTTGCTTTTGTGGGCATAGTTGGCAGTATATTGGCTGGTATTTTTATATCCTCTTGTTTTTTTTCTAAAAATGGCATTTCAAAAGCGCCGTCAGCCCAAGCTGAGCTCGTAGAAAAAGAAGGGCTTGCTAAACTACATGATCCATCTCTTGCTCGTAACCCGACTATGGATATTTATAATGATAGTAATGCAGTGGAAGTAGGTTTGACTTACCAACAAATCCATACTTATTATAATGTAATGCGTCGTCTTGTAAAAAATAAGCATTCTTTGCCGAGCGAAGAAAAGAAAAGCAAACATATTGATGGAGTTACCAAAAAATCCCTACTCCAAGAATGCTCAGATTCCAAAAAACACGATTTAGTATTGCCGCTTAAAGTGACTCGAGCCAAAGCAGCTCATATTCGCCATACTCTTACTTTAGTGGAACAAATGGGAATTGAGAATGAAAAATTAAAGCCAAGTTTAGAAAAATGCTACACTGAGTATTGCATTGGCAAGCACACATAGCTGAATTTGCTCTTACACTTCTTTGTACCAGGTATATCATTCAATGATTATTAGGAATAAGGAGATAAGTTTTGACAGAAGGAACTGTTTTTAAAGGGGGTTTAGAACTAAAGTTTTTTGACCAACAAGAGTTTGAATCTCTTGAGGGTGTCGACCGTTCTGAACAAACCCCTATTTTAGCGCGAAATATATTGCGTTTTTTCACTATGGGGTGGACAGAATCCTGGACTCAATTTTTAACCCCGACTGTTTTGTATTCGTTTTTTCTTCAACGCGATACTGATTTATTAAGAGAAGTTCGTTTTGCCATGCAACAAGGATTTTTGGAACTCTTTAACCAATTGCAAGGTAAAGACTTAAGTTCGGATGAGGGGGAACAAGTACAGCTTTTTTTAAGTAATTGTTTGTCTATGCTTCCTTATGGTGATTTAACTCCTTATGAATCTATTTCCATCCCCCAATGTATTGATGGTCATTGGGACTTGGTTGAATACCAAGTTACTCCAATTGAATTAACAGAGCGACATTGGTGGAAGAATTTTTTTACCTATGATAATGATCGTGTTTTTGCTTATGGGCTTAAGCCAATTTTTCATGAGAATGCAGAATCCCATTTAATTTTTATGGGTACTACTTATCCTGCAGGCCAAGGTTTTCTTACTCAAGTAAAGACTGACTCTAAGGGGTTTGAAACGGTTGGTCTCTCTTTATATCGTAGTGGGCGCGAGCGAATTAGAGCGTGGTTAAACCAACAGAAAAACGCTATTCATGTATGTGGGGTCAGTCTGGGGGGCGCTTTAAGTTTATTACTTGCCATTGATAAAGGAAATTATAAGCTATCACGTGTGGATGCATTAAATCCTCCTGGGCTTTATGATCCTCTATTTAGAACTGGTTATGATCATTGGGATGAATTAAAAGACAAACCCCGGGTGGTAGTGCAAAAACAAGGTAATGATCCTGTTTCGGCTTTTGGAGTTTGGAAAAAGGATTGGGAGATTCTTCAGGTTGTACCCCCTCAAGATAAACAAGGTCCTAATGCTTTTTTTGATCACTGTTTAAATTATGCAGGATTTGCTGATACTGAGTTTCGATATATTTCTGCAGAAGCTGATAATTATCAACGTAAAACACATCATCTTTTATTGAATGCGATTGTGAGATCCTTTATTTATTATTACGTGTTGGTTCCTTACACGTATGCAGTTCGTCCATTTGGATATTATATGTTGAACAAGTTGCTTCCTGAAAGCTCTGGGACTCTATCATCCAAGAACATCACTGGATTAGCCCAAATACATGATCCTTCTCTTCTTAGAAATTCTTCAATGGATATGTATCATGAAAATAATATGGTTGAAATCGAACTTACTTATCAACAAATAAATACTTATTATCGAATAACACGTTGCTTGATAAAGGATAAAAACTTTTTATCCAGAAAAGAAAAGGAAAGTAGACACGTTCAAGGAATTACAAAACAAACTTTACTAGCTGAAAGTGATGATACTAAAAATGCTCATTTACAGGTCTCTTTTAAGGCAACCAAGGCTAAAGCATCCCATATATTCCATACTTTAAGTTTGGTTCACCAATTGGGATTGGATAATAAAGAGAAATTGAAATCTATATTAGAGAAACACTACGAAACATATCGTTTAGGTAAGCAGTAACTATTAGATAGTATCTATGCTTTACCGTTAGGGTATCCCCCACATTTGGCGAACATATTTAGGGTAAATCATTCGTTAAAAACGAAAAATCAGGTGAGCGGCGATCGAATAAAGAAATGGGTAATATGCGTCTGCTGGGTTAAGCTGCGATTCTCCATAACCAGCAGTAAAGCTACCAGCAATTTCACCCATAATTCGCTCAGTAAAATTATAATTTACACCCACACTAAAAGCCGGTCCTGGTCGCCAATCATCAACAACTATATCTTTGCGATGCACACCGGCCACTCCTGCACCAGAAAAAATTTTCATCTGGGAATGAGGAATAGGGACCATAAGTTTTCCCATCAAAGTTAGGGTCTCAGTTTGAGATGCTAACGTTTCTAAACCATCATGCTCGAAACTGAACAAACTTATAGGATCGAAAAAAACATTTGCTTCAGGAAAGTGCGTGTAGTTTACTTCAATTGCAAAATATCGAGTAAACTCGTATCCAGCCAGTACACCCCAAACACTTCCACCTTCCTCAACATCTATAGGTGTGGATAACATCAGGGCAACATTTTGATTTTCCTTAGTAGGAACCAAACCAGTCCATGTAGTTGAGCCAAACCCTCCAATTGCACCAATATAAAAAGGGTGGTGGGGAAGATTCTCTGTTTCGGCCAGACAATAAGACGTAGAAAGAAATAAGAATGAGAATAAAAATAATTTAGATTTTTTATTACGCACAATAATTACTCTACCAAGATTCCTTTGATCATTAGCATTTTGTTGGGCCGTAGCCCAACCTTAATCATTTTATAACTCTAATTTAATATAAATTACTGACAGGGTTTTTTGGTAGAACTACATATTCTGCCTCGAGAATCAGAGCCTCCCAGACGATAACAATTCCAGTTATCAAGACAATCTTGTTTTGTCGTATAGGGTTGAGCTGCACAAGCTTTATCCAATGAGCCATAGACACTCACCATACGTGCATAAAGCATGTTCATATCTTGGCACATACCAGAAGGCAAACCTGAAGAAGTACAATAGCAGGTTGCAACTTTCTTAAATGAGGAACAAAAATTTACATCATTAGTAGGAACAGCATTCCCACAAGAACTACCATAAGAAAAAGCAGAGAAACTGAGTAAGCACATTAAACCCGCAAAAAATCCTCGTATCATTTTTTAACATCCTCTATTTAACTCGAAATTCTATGCAAGTTACTGTATCAGAAAATTAATCTGGCTGCAAAAGACATCGGTATTAATATTTGATTTTTAATGCTATGAATATTGAAAACTCCAAAAATATTTCTGATTTCATTACTTATGAAAGCAATTGTTCCTCCTGTTCATATTTGAGCGAGGCTTCGTGTACATTTTTTTCAACTGCTACTGAATTCATAATTTGAATTGCTTCCAGAGCAATTTTTTCACGAAATTCGGGTTTTAGATTGGCGGAAATAACTAGGTGGTGAACATTTTGATTGTCATCTCGAATAAAACTGGCTTCGAAAATATGATCAATAGATAGCAAATCATCATTACTATTTGTGATTTGTTTTGTATTCAAACCAAATAATTTTAAGTTTTTATTAGGCGGGTCAATAAAATTAGTTCGTATGTTGAGGTTAATAACAAATTTGGTATTTCGCTTAAATGAAATCATGTGGCTACCACATCGCTTTAGAATCTTACGATAAATGGAAGGTATTTTGAGTAGTTTTACATAAAGCGGAGTAATTAAATGGGTAATTAATTTTTCAAGTATATTGGGTTTAAGAGAACTTATGGAGCACAGTTTTATTAAATTTGAACAGTGCTGATAGCTACTGGTGTCAATCATCGCATTACGTATTTGTTGGGATAGGCCAGTCAAAGTTGCGTTGTCATCAAGAATAATTTTAGTCGGTTCAATTCTAAGGAAACAGCCAATTGTATTATCATAAATTGAGTTGTCGCGTGTTGATTGAATAATATTCATGAACGTATAAGGCGTTTCGCTTTTATAGCTGCCACAGCAATTCCGTAATGCCAACGCAAGTACAGCGCCTAATGCGTTATTAATACTAATATGATTTAGTTCGCAAAAAAGCTTGAGATGATTTAAGGAGTCCTCTGGTATGACCGAGTACGTTGAATAAGGAACCTGTGCAGCTTGCATATCATGAATTATATGTTCTTCAGGAAAAGTAAATAAATGGGTATCACTGAGATACTTTTCCCAAAATGAAATGTCTTCCTCCATGTGCATTTTCATTGTGGTTCGCTCATTAAAAATATGTTCTTTAAAGTGTGAATCCGGTTCAATTTCATCAAGTCTTAAGTGAGTGTATTGTTCATAAAAATGAGATAGCTCAGCGAATAAAATATCAGTGCAGTGATCATCTGAAATGAGATGCGGTATACAAATTTGCAATTCGGATTCGTTCTCATGTAAGTAAAATAATTTGCCAATAATTAAAGCGGTTTTTTTCGGCCACGGATAAAAATCAATTAATTGTGTCATTGAATCTTGCAATTCTTGCTCACTTTTTTGTGAAGAAAGCGTACTAAGATCAGTAGCTTCCAGTCTGAACGACCAATTTTTTTGTGTTTTTTGAGCGGGTTTTAATTTGAAGATTTGATAAGTTAATGTTTCATGCTTTTTTAAAATCGCATGAAAAGCAAATTCTAAAGCCTGTTCATTTAAGTGACCTCTGAGTCGCTTTCTGGCGACAATATTTAACTTTTGGGCTCGGGGTTCAAATGTGTTCGACATCCAAAGTAAAAACTGAAAATCACTCAGAGGAAGATTACTTACTTTATGATAACTAGGGATTTTATTTGTTCGTTTTTTCTTGTTCTTTTTTGTATTCTTAATGATGGGGACTAATGTTGCAATGTTTGTGGCTTTATAAAAGTCATGTAGGTTGATATTTCTGTTTAGCTCACCATTTATTTTTGAAATGATACGTGCTGCTGATAAGGAGTGTCCCCCCAAATCAAAAAAATCATCATGAATGCCAATGAGCTGAACGCCCAATTCATCGGACCAGATTTGCGCAAGCTTTTTTTCTAGTGCCGTAACTGGCTCAACATAATTATGGCTTGCAGTTAACAAAGGTACTGGCAATGCAGTCTTATCCAACTTCCCATTCATGTTCATGGGAAATGCATCCACTTGTACAAAAACTGTAGGAACCATATAGTCTGGTAAATTTTTTTGTAAATACTGACGTATTTGATTCGCATTTAAAGTGGCATCAAAATCCTTCTGGATGTAGTAGGCTACTAGTCGTTGTTCACCCAAAGCGTCTTTTTGAGCAAGTAATGCAACTTCTTTAATACCTGGATGACTCATCATGTATTTTTCTATCTCGCTTGGCTCAATACGATATCCACGTATTTTGACTTGCTCGTCAATTCGTCCCAGATATTCAATTGTTCCATCAGGACGCTTTTTGCATAAATCACCTGTTTTATATAAACGAATGTTATTTGTTGTAATAAATTGTTGTTGCGTAAGTTTGGGTTGATTTAAGTAACCACGAGCCAGACAAGCTCCACCGATAAATAGTTCACCTACTTCGCCATCGGGCACAAGTTGATTATTGGCATCGAGAATGAAGCAACTCATATTATTGCCAGCAATGCCAATAGGAACATTCGTATCCAGATGGGTACAGTTCAAATGAGTTACTTTATAAGTTGAGACAGCGACTGTTGCTTCAGTTGGTCCATATTCGTTAAATAGAACGTGATTAGGGTATGATGCAAGCCAAGATTGGCATTCAACAGAAGATAAATTTTCTCCTCCGAGAACAATAGAATGCAACTGTGGCAATATTATGAAATTATTTTTTGCTTCATGCAAAAGCACTTTAAAGTAACTTGGAGTTAACTTCATAATGTTAATGCGTGATTTTGCTAGATAATGCAAATACGAGCGAACTTCCTTCTTAGTCATCTCTTCGCAAAGAACCACAGTTAACCCAAGCATTAATGGAACAATGGTAGTCGTGACTGACATATCAAAAATAGGGTTTGCAGAAAAATCGATTCGTTGTTGGGGTTTGCATTGGGTATAGTTAGCAAACCACTGACAGTAATTGACGACAGAGCGGTGTTCAATCAATACGCCTTTCGGGGTTCCAGTAGTGCCTGATGTATAAATTATATATGCTAAATGCTCTGGATCATTAGTTGAAGAGGGATTATGCGTTGCTTGTTTGTTGATAACCTTATCATCGATGTCCAATACAATTAGAGTGCCCTGGTATGGTTTAAATTTATCTTTGAATATAGATTTAGTAATTAAATGCGATGCTTGGCTATCATGAAGTAAAAATAATAAACGTTCTTCGGGTTGGGATGCATCTATAGGTAAATAAGCACCGCCTGCTTTTAAAATGGCTATAAGCGTAATAAGAAAATCAAATGAACGCTCTAAACAAAGCGCAATAGGGGTGTCCGGCTTTAAGCCCGAGTTTTGTAAATAATGAGCGAGTTGATTTGCTCTTTGATTTAGCTCGCTATAAGTCAGTTTTTCATTCCCTTTTAGAACGGCAACATGATTAGGGAAATGATGTGCATGCTCTTCAAATAAGGCTTGTATTATTTTCTTATTCGCCATTTTTTATCCTAAATTCGGCAGTTAAGGAATAGTTTAAAACTAAAATTTCATGCTGAATTTGAGCGTCTTATCGTTATATTTTATTTATGATGAAGTGTTCACCGCTTCAAATATTATTTGAATTACTTCATCTACTATAATTAAAAAACCTTTAAATTCAGTATAGTAGACGGTTTTGGTATATTCAAATTAGCATTTAGGATTATAATTTAGGCAGAATTCGATCCAGCCATTTAGGTAGATACCATACCCAGTTTTTGAAGATGGCCATGGTTGCTGGGACTAAAAAGCTTCGTATTAAAAAGGCATCGACGAAAATAGCAACTGCAATGCCTAGCCCAAATGCTTTGACCATTAAGACATCTGCTATCAAAAACGAGCAGCTAATCACAATAACAATCAGTGCAGCACTGGTAATAATACGACTGCTTTTTTCAATCCCAAAAATAATACTTTTGTTGTTATCTTTAGTTAATTGATGCGCTTCTTTGATTCGAGAGAGCAAAAATACTTCATAGTCCATCGAAAAACCAAACAGAGCACAAAATATAATTACCAATAAACTGATGTCGAGCATTTCTTGTGGTTGGAAGTTAAGGATGCTGGATAAATATCCATGCTGGAACACAAAAACCAATGCGCCATATGAGGCACATAGACTTAATAAAGTCATTATAATTGCTTTCAAAGGCAAGAATAGAGATCTTAATAATAAAAGCAGTATCAGATA
This sequence comes from Legionella stuttgartensis, assembly GCF_977063405.2. Lineage (NCBI taxonomy): Bacteria > Pseudomonadati > Pseudomonadota > Gammaproteobacteria > Legionellales > Legionellaceae > Legionella > Legionella stuttgartensis. The sequence continues at coordinate 402,654 of NZ_CDRUHA020000022.1, read as the reverse complement.
AGAAAATACAATAATCCATATGATGGCATAAGGTAGATAACGATAAATGCTGTGTAGTACATCAATGTTACTCACCGTTACCCCAGTAAGTTGTACTTTTAATCCTGATCCTAATTTTATATCCTGTAATTCACTTACCAGTTTTTTAGTTTCTTGTGAATTAACTGGATACTTGCTAATTACATTAATGACTGCCAAATGTTTGGTTGTTGTCGTATCCAATAGTTGTTTGACCTGTGGGTCAAGTAGTTTTTTATTCAAATGATAAAGAGTGTAATATTGATTCTTTTTTAGGTCGGAATTGCTACTTATAATACCATTGACCTCTTTGACGCGTGGATTATCTTTCAATTTCTGGACCAAATTATATATTTTGGACAAGTTATGACGCGATAAGATGGATGAAGAGGGGGATTCAATCACCAAGATTATAGGGCTTAATTGTTCAATCTGAAATTTCTTTGCATAGTTGTCATAAAAAGCACGATTTGCTGATTTCTCCGGGAAAATACGATAGTCTGATATGCCAAATTTTGCCTCTAAGAATGGATATCCAAGCACTAATAAAAAAATAAGAATAGGAAAGAAAAAATAGTAAGGATGATGAACAACTCGCTCCGCAAGCCATCGCCAGGAACTGGAATGATTTTTGTTTTTAAATATTATGTGTACTGACATAAAATTAATTTTTGATTTCAATACGGCAAGAATCGCAGGGAGGAATATAGTAGAGATTAATACCGCAAAAAATACAGCAGCCAAGCCACCCACAGCAACTGAGAAAAGAATGTTGACCGGGAATAAAAATAAAGCACTGAGGCTTACAAAAACGGCTAAACCACTAAAAAAAATCGCTTTGCCAGCAGTTTCTTGAGTTGTTGCTATCGCTTCCTCAATATTTAGTCCGTTCTTTAACTCATCTCTAAATCGATTAATAAAAAACAATGAATAATCAAGGCAAAGACACAGACCGAGCAATAAAGCGATGTTAATGGTGAAAATAGAAAGTGTGAATAAATGCCCAAAGAAATAAAGAGTGGTCAGGATGATTATCGCACATCCGCCACCCAGAATAATTGGAAGGGTAGCAGCGACTACCGATCCAAATACAAGAATTAAGGTGATAATCGCTATCGGGGTGGCGACAATATCAGCTTTATAAAGGTCAGTTTGTGTTTGTTGGTTCACATTTTCTACGAAAAGCGGCTCACCTCCAATCCACATCGTCATATTGCTCGGTTTTTTTATAGATTCTTTAAACTGCTTTAATAGATCATTACTAAGCGGCTTATTGCTCTTGATGATCACTCCAACATAAGCTGTATGTTTATCTTTGGAAATTTGATGTGTACCATCAGGGTAAATTATTTTGTGTTTAATTGGAAAATCTTTTAAATCAGACAATGATTTTTTAATTTTCTCTTTAAATTTATGCTGCGTCGCTAAAAGTTTTTTGCTGTGGTACATGATAAGAAATTTATTTTTATCATTATACCCCAACTGTTTATTCATATACTCTTCGGCACGGGCACTTTGAGAACTCTCATCCACAAAACCAGTCGTTTTAAACGGAGTAATAATGTGCGGTAAAAAGGGAATGCAGAGTAAAATTGCAAGCAACCATAAACCTATTATTGGCCATCGAAGCTTATTTATAAATCTTCCTAATCGATACGACAGTGCTTTTTTTTGCATATTTATCGTCGAAACTCCAAGTTCCGGAAACTCATAAAATATAATGACTCTTTAAATATATTAGTATAAATTAGACATTATGTGTAAATTAATGAGTGAAAAGCTGTTTGTGCATCAATATCAGGATTTAATAACTCTTTTTGATCAATGCTTCGGCAAAGAATTTAATACCAAGCTCGTTAAAGGTGATGATGAACCAATCTATTTACCTGCGAATGAAGAACATTCCTATAACGCGTTATATTTTGCTCATGGTTTTTTTAGCAGCGCGTTGCATGAGTGTTCTCATTGGCTTATTGCTGGAGAAGAGCGCAGAAAACAAGTAGATTTCGGATATTGGTATATGCCTGATGGGCGTAGTGCAGAGCAACAAGCTTTATTTCAACAGGTTGAAGTAAAGCCACAAGCAATAGAGTGGATTCTTTCAAAAGCTGCCGGGCATAAATTTCATATCAGTATTGATAATTTAAATGGCGCAGAGTCGGATACTGTTGCTTTTAAACAAGCGGTTTATAAACAAGTACTTCATTATTGTCAGCATGGATTATCACCACGTGCACAAAAATTTCATGATGCTCTAAGTACCTTTTATGGGCAATCAAAAGTTTTAAGGATTGAGGATTTTTCTTTAGAAGAACTATGAGTTTCGTATAGAACCCATATAGACAGGCCTCAATGAAGCGGACTTGGAAATGTGAGGCAAATTAAACCTGGGTTAAGATTTGGCTTTCACCCAGGCTACGCATCAATGATGTAATACAACACCTAAAGTCCAATCCAGGTTTTGTGCTGAAGGAACATAATTTACCTGTTGACTGGCTGTTAAACCATAACCCTCTACCATCAATGCATAATAAAATGCAGGTAAGAGACAATATGACTCAATGTATTCATTGTTTGGGAACTGATTACTGAGACTTTCCCATTGTTGATGACAAATCAGATTATTTGCTTGTTGAAACAAATCTTGAATAGTCAATTGATTGTTTTGAAATTGAAACGGTTTGCTTTCTGCAAGATTTGGAAAACCGCCAATGGCATACCATGAGCTGATATGACTCGCTGAAAGAATAGGCTGTACTTCTTTTTTGACCTTATGCATTTTAATTAAAGGAGATACCTCATGCTCACAAAGTAAGGCATCACCTTGTCCAGAACGTCCGTCCGAAAGTGGGTAACCTTCTGAAAAGCAAGAAGCAGTATCTAGAAGTTGATGGGCCATTTCGTTTTGTCCAAGTCCTAAGAAACTGTGGACGGATAAATTGATGTGTTGGCCGTAAAGATCCAATTCAACTTGTGTTCCTTTCTCTTCAGTATTTTTTTGTATTGGAAATACAATTTGTACTGAAGCTCCGCCAATATCCATAACTCCTACGGGCGTACTAGAGGCCGATTTGAGTGCGCCTATATGATAATTTACAGCAAGCCAGTCGTATAATGCTTCATCATGTCCAGTAATGGTTTTGGCATCTATAAGCTGCCATGCAGATTGCTGGTTAAACCATTTTTGTACTTCCTGATAGTAAATTTTTTGTTTGGTTTGTGGTACAAGACGCATTCCTGCTGTTGCATAAAAGTAAACAGGAATATGCTGTGCTGGAGCTCCGGAGAAAAGGGTAGTGAGGTATGCATCTATAGTATTTTGGTTTGCTTCAATCGTAGCAAATCCAGGTTTGATCTTTTTGGACCATATTTCTGCAATACCGAATGGGGTATTGGTTTCATCAAGATCATAAGCAAAAATATGAAGTCTTGAGCCGGTACTCCCTGCATCTACAACGGCGATGCATTGATGTTCAGTACAGACAGCAGAATCAGCATAACCATCATTAACTATTACAAAAAGACAGGAGATAAAGAGCAAAAATCGAAACATAGTTAAAAATCTCAATAAAAAGTGAACAAATGATACATTATGTATCTTTTGTTTTCAATATGATATTATGTCGAAAAAATGATACACTATTTTTTATATTTTCATGCAGGTGAATATACCTCCATGCTTTCTGGTTGGATTAATAATCTAACCTGCTTTATTTAAGTCAGTTTTTTCAGGCAGTATCATAATGATAAATCAAGAATATCGTGGTTCTATCTATGCCATTTTATCCGGATTCCTGTATGGTTTTATTGGTTATTTTGGTTTGAGTGCGATTAATGGCAACCTATCCGCCAGCACAATGTTATTTTGGCGCTTTTTAATTTCTAGCATGATTATTTTGCTTATTATGCTGCCCAAAATAAAAAAGAGAACCGATTCATATAAAAATATATGTATTGCCTTTTTAACAGGTGCTTTTTTTTACGGTATATCAACCTGGCTATATTTTTTAGCCTCTCAATACATAGGTTCTGGATTGGCGATGGTTATCTTTTTTACTTATCCAGTCCTGATTATGTTGCTCAACTATTTCTTTTATGAGCAGTCTATTCCGCACGTTTATTATTTCGCTATTCTAGTTATTTTAATTGGTATGGTGCTTATGGTGGACTTCAATGCATTGTCGTTTAACTTATGGGGCATTCTGTTAGGCGTTGCTTCTGCTTTCTTTTATGCGTGTTATGTGATCGGCAGTAAACGAAATGAGCTCTCTCCAAATATGTCTACTTTTATGGTCTGTTTGGGATGCATGGTAACCAGTTTAATTGTTTCTCTTTTTAATCACTCCTTTTCAATTCCGTCTTCTATGGATGTTTGGTATCATCTTTTTGGAATTTCAATTATTGCAACTGTAGCTCCTATTATTTTGTTGTTGTACAGCTTGAAATACATCAGTTCAGAAAAAGCCTCCATTTTATCTGTTTTAGAACCCGTGTTTGTGGTCATTTTTGGAGTATTTCTCTTAGGTGAAGAAGTGAGTCTGTGGGGCCTTGCGGGAGTTATTTTGGTATTAACTGGTGCACTTATTACTTTATTTAGCCATAGAATTAATTTTGGCCAATTGAAATTTCAGCTTATGCGACGCAGCGAAGATGTTGGGTAGTATTGGTTGGAAAGTGAAACGGTCTTATTAAGATACTTAGTTTCGCCAGGATGATGGTGTTGCCGTAAACCGGGAAAATCTGCGAGAGACCCCGGGTTACGACACATACTGCAGTTGTCGGATATTTTTAATACCAACTTCCATTGCAACCACCGCAGCCCCCACAATCACTCGCACAAGTTCCACAACATGGGTTACCGTTAGAACAGTTGACTAAGAACCCAGTTGAACACACTAGGATTACAGCCAGTATTATTTTTTTCATTACCTATCCTTGTTATGGTATGTATATTAACTATACTCTACGATTTTAAGTTTAACCAATTATTCAAGTTTCCTGACCTTTTAACTATTCTCAATTTGAGAAAAAATAAGCCAACAAACTTTAATCCCCTGCAATTTGTAACCATTGCAATTTCCATAAATTATAAATAAATATTTGATTTTGTGTAGTATTTAAATGAGTCGTAAGTACTTTGTGGGTTAAGAAACGATTATTTGCTACATAGCTTAGTAAATCGTGTGAGACACCATTAATTTCCCATTCACAGCCATTAATATACAGTTGGTATTCGGATTGTTCATCTGGACTTTGATAAGCAAAACGACATGAGGCATCTCTCGTAAGATTTAATCCTGTTTTTAATTCGTTAATAAAACTTGATAAATCAATTAATTCATCTTCCTCTAAGGGTAAAGGTAATTGATGCTCTGCTTGTTGATCCAACTGTGTTGCAAAGCATCCAAACCATGATTTCATTATTGTTTCATCACTGATTAATTGTTGTAATAGTCTTTGCGCGTTTTGCCAGGCGGGGCGAGTGATTTCAGAGGTATTGTGTAAATGAGACCAGTCTGGATCTTGATATAATGTTTTGAATGTATCTTTTTCAGCTAAATATTCACCAAGGCTATCTAATAACTCTTGTCCTTGATAGCTACGGTAACCAAAAGAATAAGTCATGCAGTCTTGTGTAAGTGAAATTCCATGGTGCCCCACATGTGGAGGGAGATATAACATATCTCCCTCTTCGAGAATGATGCGCTCTTCGACATCAAATTGCTCCATGATACGAAGTTCAAGATCTTTGAGGTAATTCTCATTATTGCATCTTTTAGTGGTAAGAAACCATTCTCGACGCCCTACACCCTGATATAAAAAAACATCATAATTATCGTAATGAGGTCCAACGCTACCATGAAGTGCAGCATAACTAATCATGATATCGTCGATGCGCCATTGAGGAATAAAATCGAAATGCTCAAGCAACGCATAAACTTCAGGAATTAATCGGTCTACTCCTTGAACGAGCAAAGTCCAATGTGTTGGGGGGAGAATGTTGAAATCATGTTCAGAGAATGGGCCGCGCTTTAAATGCCAATGTGGCTTTTCATGGGGAGTTTCAAAAACCAAACGACTTTCAACATCTTCTTCAAGAGCGAGACCAGCTAACTCATCGGGAGATAAGGGATTAATAAATTCTGGCAATGCATTGCGAATTACTAACGGTTTTTTTTGCCAATATTCACTAAGAAACGTTTCTAAAGAAATTTGCTGAAAATTAATCATGCGTAGTTAATACTCCTGTTCGCCATGTAATTTGGTGTAACCTGGATGCCTTTTAATTTGATTGTAGAATGCGTTCTAATTCACCTTTTGCTTGTCGTGAGAAACTAATTAAATCGCTTTCTTTTTCAAAAAAATCAAAGGATTGAACTAATGTTGTTTCATCGTGTTTTTTGAAGGCTGTCGCTTTTTTCTGAATGTCCTCGTGATTATATCCTAGGAATTTCATGACCTCCTGGGTCATAGTCAAAGAAGAATCAAATAATTCTCTAATAAAATAATCCACGCCTACTCGATGTAATTCATAAGCATGGCGCCGATTACGGGCTCTGGCATAAATTTTTAAATGGGGAAAATGTTGTTTGGCTAACTTCACGATCTTTAGATTAGCTTCTACATTTCCCACGGCGACTATCAGCAGTTTTGCGTGTTCTGCCCCTGCACTTTTTAACATATCCAATCGGCTTGCATCTCCGAAATATCCGACATAACCAAATTTTCTGAGCAGCTCAATTTGCTCCGGATTTTTTTCCAATACGGTCATTTTTATATTTTCACCGTTAAGCAAGCGGCCAATGATTTGACCAAAACGTCCATAACCTGCAAGAATAATCCCATTTTTTTCATTAAACGAATCGTATTCACGTTCAGGTAAAAAACTTAGAAATTTGGGTATGACAAATCGATGATAAAAAAGCATTAAAAAGGGAGTTGCAAGCATGGATAATGCGACAACTAGAGTAAAAAAGGCTGCGCTTTCTTGATTGATTACCTTGGTCACGCCCGCATATTCAAAGAGCACGAAGGCAAATTCACTTCCTTGCGATAGAGCAAAAGCAAAACCTAAGCTTTGTAATTTAGTTAAATCAAAGAAACGTCCCAACAGAAACAAAATAAATGCTTTGCAGGTAATTAAGGAAAGCACAGCAACAATAATCAGCAGGGCTTTATTAGAAAAAAGAGAGAAATTCATCCCCATTCCTACAGAGATAAAGAACAATCCAAGTAAAATCCCTTTAAAAGGTTGAATATCTGCATCAACCGCATGTTTGTATTGAGAGTTAGCCAATACAACACCAGCAATAAAGGCGCCTAAAGCAGGAGAGACGCCTATAGATTCCATTAATAAAGTAACGCCTACTACTAAAGCAAGAGAAAAGGCGGTGAATACTTCGCGTAAATTGGTTTTGGCAATAATTGAAAACAAGTGTCTGGATAGGTAATGGCCCACTAAAATAACCACTCCAATTACTCCAGTCACCAAAATTGCATGTAACCATCGGGGAAGATTCATTATAAATGCTGTTTCGTGATTGATTTTTATATTTGCATGTTGCTCGAGTAAGGGAATAATGATTAAGATCGGGATGACTGCAATATCTTGGAATAATAAAACAGCGAAAGAGGTTTCACCTTCTGCTGTTTTGAGTAAGTTTTTTTCTTGCAGCATCTGCAAGACAAGAGCTGTTGATGAAAGCGACAAAGCCATACTTACTGCTAAAGTTGCTCGCCAATCAAAACCAATGAGAAGTCCAATGGCAGTTAAGATGCTTGTAGTTAAGAGTACTTGTAACCCCCCTAGGCCTACAATGATTTTTCGAAGTTTCCATAACATGGCCGGTTCCAATTCCAAACCAATAAGAAACAACATCATAATCACGCCAAATTCACCAAAATTCATAATTTGTTGCGAGTTTCCTATCAGTTTTAATCCAAAAGGACCAATAAGAATGCCCACGGTAAGATAGCCAAGAACTGAGCCCAATTTGAAACGACTGGCAATAGGAACCATAATGCTGGCGGCGGCAAGAAAGATGAAGATATTAAGCATTAAGTGACCATTCATATTTTTAACTCTAATTGTTATTTATCATGACAATTCTTAAATTTTTTACCACTACCACAAGGGCAGGGGGCATTCCGGGCAACTTTGGGTTTTCTGATTTTCTCTAAACTGTGTTTGTGTACTCCACTGACATAGAACCAACGGTCATTTTCCCTGTGAAATTCACTTACCTCATGAATAATTTGTACTTTATTACCCTCGGAATAACGTGCTGCAAATTCAACAAAACTTTTATCAGGAGCTGGTGTATTTGTATTCAACACGTCCAAACTAATCCAGGTTACACTTTTAGCCCATAGATCCGCTTCAAATTCATTAAAGCCTATTAAGGCTTTGCCTTTCATTGTATTTTTGATGTAATCAATATTGCCCATACTGTATGCAGTATATCGTGACCGCATCAATTGCTCCGGAGTTTCTGGGTGTTGTTTTTTCTCAAGGTATAAACCACAACATAATTCATATTTATTTTGTGATCCACAAGGACAAAGTGACATGGTATGATCCAGCAGCTAAAAGTAAAAATTGGGTTTTTTGAATTATATTCGATGTAGCATGAAATTTTTACTAAATTACACATTATTTAAGGTAAAAATAATGAATTCCTATTTATTTACACAAAACATTGAGCAAATTGACCACCAAAAGAGTGTTAATCTATTAGAAGCAGGCAAGGTTTTGTTTTTTCCAGAATATTTTTTTGCTCCTGTGGACGCGCTTTTATTATCTGAAAATGTCTTGGATGGTAGTCGTAAAAATGTAAGTTACGATATTCGTAATAAAAAGTTAAGCGCTTTTAACAAAGATATTGGTAATCTGGATGGTAAACTGAGGGATATGATGCATGGTTATGCAGAATTTGCCCATCAATTAATTCAGACTACTCTTCCTTCTTACGCACCTCATTTGCAATGGGGAAGGACCAGTTTCAGGCCTGCACAAATTAACGGTCGTGTTTCTTCAAAACGTAAAGATGATACGCGTTTGCATGTGGATTCCTTTTCGGCCAGTCCCGTCCATGGCTTAAGAATTTTACGGGTTTTTTGTAATATCAATCCTAGTGAACCTCGAGTTTGGAATCTTGGTGAGCCATTTGAAAATGTTCTTAATCGGTTTGCACCTAAAATCGCACCCTACAGTAAAATAAAAGCCAAAATGCTGAAGTGGGTTAAAGCAACAAAAACTTTAAGACCTCCCTACGATCATTACATGCTGCATTTACATGATACGATGAAGCTGGATGATAGTTATCAGGCAAATGTTGAGAAGATGCAAATTGATTTTCCGGCTAAAAGTACCTGGATAGTCTTTACCGATCATGTGTCGCATGCAGCATTGAGTGGTCAGCATTTGTTAGAACAAACGTTCTACTTGCCTGTCGATAAAATGACAACGCCTGATTACTCACCATTAAATCAATGGCAGAAAATTAGACCTGAGATAAGATCTTATTAGTGGTATCGCGGTGTAATGTGCATTATTTATTATTAGATATGCCATTACACTAATGAAGTGTTAAGGACTTTTCACCCACAGGTTTAAAATAAAATCATCAACTTCTACTATCTCGCCAAACAGTCGCCGCTTTTTTGACAATTGTTTTTTAGCTATGTAATTATACAAAATGCCATGGAATGGCACGTGTGAAGTCACAATTGTAATCATTGACGGCAAAAATGTTAATGAAGAGGCTTCATTATCAGAATCAAGGCCTTAATTGGGTAATGATTCTTTAACTAAATAACAAGGAGTTTGTTATGAAATATACATTTCTATCCATTTGTTTACTTGCTGGAGCCTCAAATTCTGTTTCCGCAGGAGTGCTTCCTAGCGCAAAAGATGCTCAACTTTGTACTAATGCTTATAATAAGCTCTGGCATGTTTTCGATAGCGTAAAGGCTCAGTATCGAGGAGACCCGGAAGCACAGGCGGTAGTGTTTAACCAAGAATTTCCCAACTTGCTTTCTCAAGATTTTTCGTTAACGATTAACAATCTCCCAATCGAGCCAAATAGTACAGAAACAGTTACAGTGACAGCGCAAGGACTTCCACAAGTAGTTGTTGCTGCCTCAGAACAAATTACTTCTTGGGGACAACATCACATCGCGGGGCCTTTCAGCTTTAAGCTTATTTCTGAATCAGCATCCTTAAAAACACGGGTGTATCTCATGACAACTCGTGATATTGATTACACTAATTCTCCAGGAAATAGTGGGTGCGCAGCTTTTTTGGCACAAAAAAATATGGTCTGTACTGTCAAAAATACGATGCATTCTACCAGAAGAGCGATGCTTAATAGCATGAACTCACACGTGGTCACGACTTACGTCATGCCATCTCCCAACTGCAGTCTATGGATAGCCCCTCCTATTGAAGACTTTCCTACAGAAGCCTAAACAATTGCGATGAAACGAATTGTTCACGTTAATATGTTTATAATGTCCCCCAAAGTTCTAAACGAATTCAGAACTTTGGGGACTTAATTTCAAGGAACTAATTTATTCCAATGACAGGTTTGTTTGTGTAGTTTAAGCATGAAATAGTACCGCTATATCTAAATCACCCAATGAAGATTAAATGTGATGCTTTAAGAATTTCTCAAGCGCACTGGGTGTTAAAGGTTTGCTGAAAAGAAAGCCTTGAACTTCATCACAACGCTGTTGTTTTAAAAAATCCAATTGTTTTTTACTTTCTACACCTTCAGCAAGAACTTTAAAATTAAAACTTCGCGCCATGGAAATGATCGCCTCAATAATTACTTCATCGCTACGAGACGCCGATATATTTTGGATAAAAGATTGATCTATCTTTAGGCAATCAATGTGAAGTTGTTTTAGATAATTGATGCTGGAGTTTCCCGTTCCAAAATCATCTAATGCGATTCGAATACCAAGTTGTTTGAGTTGATTCAGTGTTTTTATAATATCTCGGTGCGTGATGATCACATTTTCAGATATTTCAAATTCTATATGTTCAGGAGAAAGTAAATGTTCCTTTAAAATTGTCTCTACTACGGAAATAAAATTGTGCTGTTGTAATTGCCGAGTAGTAATATTAATGGCAACGCGTATATAGGGAAGACCTTTTTTACGCCAGGCTTTAATTTGTTGACACACTTCGCCAATAATCCATTCACCCATAGGTATAATTAAACCCGTTTCTTCTGCCAAAGGAATAAAATCCATAGGTAGCATTAATCCTTTGTCTGGATGATTCCAACGAATCAAGGCTTCTACAGACAATAAGTCTTCCTTATCAAGATTAAACTGGGGTTGATATAATAAAAAAAACTCTTTATTTTTAAGGGCATTCCGTAACTCTGTTTCGAGTTTAAAGCATTGATCAGAATATTCATGTAATTGAGTAGCATACAAAGAATACTGATTTCCTCCCAATCCCTTAGACTGATACATTGCTAAATCTGCATTTTTTAACAAATCACTGGGTGTCTCTCCATCTTTAGGGTAAATACTTATTCCTGCTGCGGTAGTAATCGTTATATCTCGTTTTAAAATTTTGAATGGTTCTTTCATAGAATCTATAATTTTGTTAGCAATGGCTCTAATATCCTCATTTTCGGATACATGACAAATCATCACGAACTCATCGCCACCCATACGCGCTAAAGTATCTTCTTTACGAACTAGAGAAGACCATCGTTGTCCAACCATGCGCAATAATTGATCCCCCACTTCATGTGACAAACTGTCATTGATTAATTTAAATCGATCTAAATCAAAATACAGGATGGCAAATTGATGTCCATGTTTCTTTGCATAATCAATACTGGCTTGTATCCTATCGATTAATAGAGCTCTGTTAGGTAGTTTGGTTAATGGATCATGTAGGGCCTGATATTTTAGTTGTTTCTCAAGATTTGCTTGTTCCGTTATATCACGAAAACTCCATACTCGACCGATGACTTTTTTATTTAATCGGTGGGGAAGAGTATAGCACTCCAATATTTTGCCATTCTTAAAAGTAATAATCTCTCTACTGATTTCATTAATGTTTTTTCTTAGACGCTCTATATCCGCTAAATATTCACGGGGCTTAACAATCTGATTCAGCATATAAAATAAAAAGATGCTTCCATCATTAGTTTCTAACATGGATTTCGGGATATTCCACATGGAGATAAACTTGGAATTACAATCGATTAAATTGTTATTTAAATCGATGACTAAAATTCCATCGGCGGATGATTCAAAGGTGGATCTTAAGAGGGATAATGATTGTTGCAAGGATTCGGTGCGCTCTTTCACCGTCTGTTGCAATATTTGCTCATGATGTTTTGCATCATTGGCCAAAATCCATTTTCTTGTTAATGCACAAGCGAGTTGTCTTACCGCAACCACGTCAAATGGTTTTTTTAAGATGAGATAATTATCTCCCACACCTAATTCTTTGACCGTTTCTTCCCAACTGTAGTCCGAATAAGCAGTACAAATGACCACTTGAATATCAGAATCAATCTCCCACATATGTTTAATGGTTTCAATCCCATCCCACCCTGGTGGCATTCGTATATCGACAAAGGCCAGGGCATAATGTATTCCTTTTTCTACATCACCCTTAATTTTTTTAATTGCTTCTTGGCCCTGACACGCGGTATTAAAAATAAATTTTGGTAAAAAAAATTCGATATCGGGACTATAGGATTCGTTTAAAGAGAGTTCATCATCAAATAATTGTTGGTCTAAATGATGTAGTTCTGACTTTGGATTCGAAGCAGTCAAGACTTTAATAAAATCTTGATGAATTGAGGGATTATCATCAATGATCATAATATGTAATGGTATATCATTCATGGGCTCCCCCTATTTATCTAAGCTGTCGCGGATCGGCAAAGTCAATACAAATTGCGCCCCATATCCTTCACCTTTACTCTCTGCCAAAAGAGACCCACCCATATCACGGGCTGATAATGCAGAACTGTGTAATCCAAAACCATGGCCATTTGTTTTTGTTGTAAATCCAAAAGCAAAGATACGTTGCAAATTATCTGCATTAATTCCAACTCCATTATCTTCGACTATAACTTGTACTGATTTTTTTTCTGATTTTTGTACTATTAACTTGATTTCTTTAATGGGAATAGAGTTGTTTTCCAATATCGATTCTTTGGCATTTTGAATTAGATTGATTAATATTTGCAGTAATTTGGATTTATCGACGATAACTAAAGGTGCTGGGTGAAACTCTTTAATTATCTTAATACCACCATTTTTTGAGGAACTCATAGTGATATTTACTGCAGTATCTATCAATTCTGGAAGATAGACTTTTTCGTTCACACTCGATAGTCCACTAATTGATTTTTGAGTATCTACAATTTGATTTATATGCTGTAGATCATTTTGAAGGTTATTTACTTCTGTATTGTTTTTTTTATTTTCTTCCAAAATAATTTTGGCCAGGGTTAATAGATATTGGGGAATAATTTTACCTTTGGGATCATGGGATAAAAAATCAGCTAAATTGAGCTTATTTTTCTCCATCATTTCCATAATTTTTAATAATTTTTTATCATAATCTTGTTTAAAACTATTTTTTAATAAAGTGATGGAAACATTGGAGCTATTTAAGATATTTCCAATGTTGTGCAAAATAGTTGTTGCTACCTCTGCCATTCCCGCACGACGAGCCGTAGATGATATTTGTTGATTTAATTCTTTGATTTTTTCTTCGGCAATTTTACTTTTATGAATATCAATAACAATGCCCGCAAGCTGTTTATTTTCTTTTTGGCATTGGCCAATCGTTCTATACCAATGGTAATTTCCACTAGGGTTTCTGACACGTATTTCACATTCATAATCAATATTATCGTTTAAAGCACACTCTACCTTTTGGAGTAATTCAAACCGATCTTGCTCATGAACTAACTCTAGAAACTCCTGCAAAGAAGGTGGTTTATTATTTGGATTTAAGCGGAAAAGATTGAATAACTCATTGGACCAGATAGTATGTCCGGTATTGCCATCAAAAGACCAATATCCTAATCCTGCAATATGTTGAGCAAATTCAAGCTTTTCATTCAAGCTCATCATTTCTCGTGAAGAAATTTTTATTGAACGTTCATGCAAATAACGCTCTTGATCTGCTTCCATATACGTATTATTGATGCGCTGGAGAAAAGTTTTCCATTGCTCGTCAGATTCTGGTTTTTTATCTTCAGCAATGTTTGAATGTTCCAGTTGTCGCTTTAATAATTTATGAATTTCCATATTGTCTTATTTTAACCTTAAATTTTTATGTCTCATAAATAGTTGTAATCGTCATGGTTTGGTTATGTAATTGACAATTCCCCACAGAAAAAGGTGATAATTCCCCATATGAATAAAAACCAACTTGAGTTGAGCCTTTGGGTAGAGCAGACATAGTAGACTCAATTTCTTCTTCTGTTCGTTCCCCCAAAAGCAATCGCCTGCCTACACAACTGATATCAATCGCCAAAACGGGCCCTAACTGATCTAAGTTATCATTGAGCATCAATTTATTTGCGAGCAGACCTGCTTCATTAGCACTATCAATTAATCGATCAAAATTCGCTCTCATTAATTGTGCATACCATCCTATTGGAATATCCCCTGCAAAAGTCAGGGATTGTTCTTTCTCATTAATTGCAAGGATAGTACGTACCAATTGGGTATCATCATGTGCCTGAGGATTATTAATAGCCAATGGATAAAGTAATCCTGAAGAAGGTAATTCAGAGGCTTTTTCACCTAAATATTCTTTATAAAGCTGTAAAGCCGGTTGATAATCAAGTTCATATAATACATTTGATTCAGAACGGGTAATTCGACGAATTGGACCAAAAATATCCCACCCCCCTTTAGATGCATGTCCAATATGTATATCAGAACCATAAAAACCTACTGCAACGGCATAATGGTCAAGAATTTTATTATTTAAAATGGCCCATGTTTTTTCGAAATGACTGCCATCACCCGCTAAGCCACCGGTAATAATGAGTTTGTGGTTACCCTTAACTGTATTTAATCCTTGCACTAATTCGGAACCATTTACATTAAGTCCATCAGACAAAATGAAAATACTATGCAGATCGTCCGCTTTTAATTGTTCGGCAATTAGCTTGCCGGCTTTTTCGGAGTCTTTACCATGATTTACTTCAGCTTTAGCAATTTTTAACGATGTTTTAGCAAATTTGATTACGGCCACTGTAATACTGCTGTCAAAAAGATTGTCCCCAAAAATTTCTCCAGCAGTAGAGCAACCGATGATTTTTGATTTGGAATAAAAGTTAGCCAATTGCATTATTGGCTCTTGATATTCCAAGAACTCGGGTGCTGCAAAAATAAGCACCAGGGTGTTCATAGAATCAAGATCTGGAAATTCTTTCAAGCTCCATCCTTTATTTCTAAGGAATTGAAAGGCTTTTATTTCCATAGGTCACTCCTTGTAGCTATGTAGGACAATGAAAAAAATGTTTTTTATTAGTATAGTGTTAAATTTGGCTTTTTTCTTGATTGAGTGGGTTGTTTTTGATCAAATAAAGGGGGCTGTGGAGTAATCTAGATTTTTTTGCTACCCACATGAAAATTCGATATGATGAATTTCATTATTTTTGCTTAAGGGACGTAGTGTTTATGGAAGGAAAAAAATCACCTACCAGGAATAAAAAAATGGTGATTATTGAACGTTGGCGAGAGCGTTTCCCGGCAGAAAATTATTTAGGTTTACTCATCATTTTAGTTACCCTAGTTGCTGTATTATGGTTCTATATCTCCACTAAAAAAACGCATACTGTGAGTCCTAATCCTATTCCAGTTGTAGCGGGAATTTCTACAACTCGGGATGTACCTATTTATATCGCGGCACTTGGCACAGTAACTCCAGTTTATACTGTTACAGTGCAAACTCAGATAAATGGTTTATTAATGAAGGTTCTCTTCAAGGAAGGCCAATTGGTTAAAAAAGGCCAGTTACTTGCCCAAATTGATCAACGTCCTTATGAAGCATTACTGACTCAATATGAAGGAGATCTCAAGCGGGATTCAGCTCTGTTAGCGAATGCAAAAATTGACTTAAAACGTTATCAAAAATTATGGAAAGAAGATTCTATTTCTCAACAAACATTAGCAACACAGCAGTCACTTGTAGAGCAATATGAAGGAAATGTTAAAACAGATCTGGGTCTCATTCAGAGTACCAAAGTCAATCTTATTTATTGCAATATTACTTCGCCTATTGAGGGACGAATCGGTTTGCGTTTGGTAGACCCAGGAAATTTTGTGCAGACTTCAAATACCCAAGGTATTGCAGTAATAACTACTCACGATCCCATTACGGTAATTTTTCCTATAGCAGAAGATTATGTACCACTTATTGCACCCCAAGCTTATGGTGGTAAAGCGATGCAAGTGAATGTTTTTGATAGACAACAAAACCATTTACTCGCAACAGGAAAATTACTGGCTTTGGATAACCAAATTAGTACTACTACAGGAACCGTAAGACTTAGAGCGATATTTAATAACGAAAAAAACACATTGTTCCCTAATCAATTTGTGAATGTGAAAATATTAGCTGAAACGTTGCACCTAGCGACAGTTGTGCCAACAGCTGCTCTACAACATACAACAACAGAAGATTTTATTTATGTTATTAAGGAAGATAATACAGTAAAAATTCAAACTGTAATTGTTGGACCTACTAGTGAAGATGATACTGTAATCAAAAGTGGTTTATTACCCAATCAAAGAATAGTAATAAACGGTGCTGATAAATTAATGAATGGTTCCAGAGTACTTGTCCAAAAAGAGCATTCACCAAGTGTCTCAGTTCGCAAAAGCGGGTCTCGCTTAAAGGTGCACAGTCTCTCATGAGTATTTCAGGCCCATTTATCGCAAGAGCTATAAGCACCTCATTATTGATGCTTGCTATTTTGCTAACTGGCGTCCTTTCATACAAACTATTACCTATTTCAGCACTGCCTGACGTGGAATACCCCACCATTCAAGTATCAACATTTTATCCTGGAGCAAGTCCAGATGTAATGAGCACTACAGTCACGGCACCACTTGAACGTCAATTCGGACAAATGCCAGGTTTGGAGCAAATGACCTCAAACAGCTCAGGTGGCTCATCCATTATTACTTTGCAATTTAATTTGGATATGAGTTTGGATGTAGCGGAGCAACAGGTTCAGCAAGCAATTAACGCAGCAAGTAATTATTTGCCGATTGATCTTCCCAATCCTCCTGTTTACAGTAAAGTCAATCCGGCAGATACACCCATCCTAACCTTGGCTTTGACTACAAGTACTCTACCCTTAACTCAAGTAGAGGATTATGCAGAAACACGTCTTGTCCCTAGAATTTCTCAATTATCGGGTGTAGGGTTGGTAAGTATTGGCGGCGGACATCGACCTGCAGTACGTATTCAGGCTAATCCAAATGCATTGTCTGCGTATGGATTAACTATGGAAGATGTGCGTTCCATCGTTGTGGCTTCAAATGTGAATGCTGCTAAAGGAAATTTCGATGGCCCACGTTTAGCCTATACGATTAATTCCAATGACCAGCTCTTGTCTGCAGCAGATTATCGTCCCTTAATTGTTTCATATCAGAATGGAGCTCCCGTCCGTTTATCTGATGTAGCGAATGTTATTGATGGTATAGAAAATACAATGCAAGCGGCATGGATGAATACAGAGCCAGCGATTATCCTCAATATTCAACGTCAACCCGCAGCAAATGTTATTGAGGTAGCAGAACGAGTCAAAAATCTGTTGAAACAAATGAAATTGGCAATTCCGTCTGGGATGGAGATCAAAGTACTTACCGATCGTACGACCAGTATTCGTTCTTCCGTAGAAAATGTCCAATTTGAATTACTTTTATCAGTTGTTTTAGTTGTGATGGTGATTTTCCTGTTTTTACGTAGGTTATCAGCAACAATAATTCCTAGTATTTCAGTACCCTTGGCACTCGTAGGCACATTAGGTCTAATGTATTTACTCGGGTTTAGCCTTAATAACCTTACTTTGATGGGATTAACTATTGCTGCAGGATTTGTGGTTGATGATGCGATTGTGATGATTGAAAACATCATACGTTATATCGAGATGGGTGAGAAACCTTTGGATGCGGCTCATAAAGGAGCCGCTCAAATAGGCTTTACTATTGTTTCTTTGTCTATTTCTCTTATTGCGGTACTGATCCCTTTATTATTTATGGGGGACATAGTTGGTCGATTATTCCGCGAATTTGCAGTGACCTTAACCATGACAATTGCAATTTCAGCATTTGTTTCGTTAACGTTAACGCCCATGCTTTGTTCTAGACTTCTAAAGATGCAAAGTGAAAATGAAGTGACCGATTTAGAGCGCTTTCTAAAGCGTCAATCAGATTATCTTAGTGAGCGATATAAAATCTCCCTGCATTGGGTTCTTTCACGCCAACCTTTTATTTTACTGATTTTTTTGATTACTGTATTAATCACAGGCATTTTATTGTATCTCATTCCTAAAGGCTTTTTCCCCATTCAGGATACAGGAATTATTCAAGGAGTATCATTGGCCTCTGAATCGGTTTCATTTAAAGAAATGACTAATCGACAACAAGCTCTAGTGCATGCAGTGCTTTCCGATCCGGCAGTTGAAAATGTATCGTCCTTTATCGGTATTGATGGTACGAATATCACGCTCAATAGCGGGCGTATTTTGATCAATTTAAAACCCTTTGAACAACGTCCAGGCGTTATCGAAGTTATGAATCGTTTGCAATCCAAAATCAATCAAGTTTTTGGGGCTTCTTTATACATGCAACCTGTACAAGACTTAACGATCGATACGTTAACCAGTCGCACACAATATCAGTACAGTATTAGCGCCCCTGATAGGGAGGACGTTACTAAGTGGTCACAGTTAATGTTAGAGAAAATGCGCCAATTATCCATTTTGAAAGACGTAAATACCGATCAGCAAAATAGGGGTTTGGTTACATTATTGAATATTGATCGCGATACGGCATACCGTCTGGGTATTAACATGCAAATGATTGACGAAACTTTATATGATTCGTTTGGTCAGCGGCAAATATCTATTATGTTTACGCAACGAAATCAATACCGAGTTGTATTGGAAGTATTGCCTCCACTACAAAGAGAATCGATTGCTTTTGATAACATTTATATTAATTCTTCGGTGATTAATTCTTCTACAAGCTCTGCTACTAACTCTTTTGTGAATGCTACTGGAACAAATAATAATAGTATAAATAACTTAGCGAGTAATTCACAAAATCTTAATCCTTTATCGGGAGTGGTATCAAGTGGCTCTGTACCCATTAAGACGTTTGCTCATTTGCAGCAAGCGGTTGGTCCCTTAGTCATTACGCATAAGGATCAGTTTCCCTCTGCGACGCTTTCGTTTAATCTTGCAAATAATGCATCCTTGGGTGATGCAGTGACTCAGGTTGACGCTGTAAAAAATAGTCTCAATATGCCTCTTAATATAGAGGCAGGTTTTCAAGGAACAACAAAAAATTTTCAAAACTCCCTCGCTAATGAAGGGTGGTTGGTCATTGCTGCCGTAGTTGTTGTTTACATCATATTAGGTGTGCTTTATGAAAGTTACATTCATCCACTTACTATTTTATCTACCTTACCCTCAGCTTCTATGGGAGCATTATTTGCATTGTATATAACAAATAATGAACTGAGTATCATTGCTTTGATTGCGATTATTTTATTGATTGGAATTGTGTTAAAAAATGCAATTATGATGATCGACTTTGCTCTTGAGCAAGAACGTGAATACAAACTCAAACCTGAAAATGCAATTTATGAGGCAGCTTTATTACGTTTTAGACCCATTTTGATGACCACTATGGCCTCCATGCTTGGTGCAGTTCCTTTGGCATTTAGTCATGGGCTAGGTGGTGAGTTACGACGTCCATTAGGTATTGCGATAATTGGGGGACTAATAGTAAGTCAGTTGGTGACTTTATATACGACTCCTATTATTTATCTGACTTTTGATCGCATATCACGTAAAGTAATGAGTTATGGTAAACACAATCCCAATGTTAGGGAGAGTGGGGCGTGAATTTATCATCTTTGTTTATTAAAAAACCCATTGCTACAATCCTATTAGCATTTGGACTAAGCTGTGCAGGAATTCTTGCATTTGATTTATTACCTGTAGCACCTTTACCTCAAATTGATTTCCCAACCATTATGGTACAAGCTCAGTTACCAGGGGGTAGCCCAGAAATTATGGCGACCTCAGTTGCAGCGCCTTTGGAGCGGCAGATAGGGCGAATTGCAGGTGTCACTCAACTTACTTCCTCAAGTACCTTAGGACAAACCAGCATCACTGTACAATTTGATTTATCACGTAATATTGATGGCGCTGCACGAGACATCCAAGCAGCAATTAATGCATCTTTAAGTCAATTACCGGCTAACTTAACTAATAATCCTACTTATCGCAAAGTAAATCCTGCTGACGCGCCGATTATGATTCTTGCATTGACTTCGGATAAATATACTCCAGGACAGATGTATGATGTCGCATCAACTATATTGCAACAAAGGATTTTGCGTATTGAAGGTTTAGGGCAGGTGGCCGTGGGTGGGAGCTCATTACCTGCAGTTCGTGTTGAAATTAATCCTACAGCTTTAAATAAATATGGAATTGGATTAAACCAACTTGCTGGAACAATTAACAATGCCAATGTGAATTTGGCAAAAGGACAATTGATTCATGATGATACTGTTTCAGTAATCAGTAGTAATGACCAGATGAATAAGGCAAGTGAGTATGCCCCACTAATTATTAGCTATTTCGATAACCAGCCAGTACGTCTTTCTGATGTCGCTCATGTATTCGACTCAGTTGCTGATGTTCATACTGCGGGCTTGGCAAACGGGAAACCAGCCGTGCTCTTGGTTTTATTCAAGCAACCCGGCGCCAATGTGATAAAAACAGTGGATCATATAAAACAAATCTTACCTCAAATTGAGGCTTCTATATCAAAGGATATTAAATTAAATATTTTGCTGGATAGAACAACCTCAATTCGTACTTCATTACATGATGTGGAGCTTACTCTACTTATTGCTATGTGTTTGGTAATTTTTGTTACTTACCTTTTTCTTGGAAGTTTCAGGGCGATGATGATTCCGGGCATTGCAGTTCCATTATCATTACTTGGGACTTTTGCAGTAATGAAATTATTAAATTACAGTTTGGATAATTTATCGCTGATGGCTTTAACCATTTCTACAGGTTTTGTTGTCGATGATGCAGTTGTAGTACTGGAAAATGTTTCTCGTCATATTGCTATGGGGAAAAAACCGCTGCAGGCTGCTTTTGATGGATCAAAAGAAATTGGTTTTACGGTGTTATCCATTAGCATTTCATTAATTGCCGTATTTATTCCAATTTTTCTTATGAGTGGCATTGTAGGACGTTTATTTCGTGAATTTGTGGTGACCCTTTCTGTAGCAATTTTGATTTCACTCGTTATTTCCTTAACTTTGACACCGATGATGTGCTCCAAAATGTTGCATGAGCATGAAGGCAATAACAGCAATTTTTTTATGCGCTTTACAGAAAAGGTGCGTTTGAGTTATGCAAATGGCTTGCATTGGGCGTTGTTTCACCCACGAGTCATGTTAATTCTTACTTTTGCAACTGTTTTACTTACTGCAAGTTTGTTTGCGGTTATACCTAGAGGATTTTTCCCTCAACAAAATACGGATCGAATCGCAGGTTCTTTACGAGCAGATCAAAATATTTCATTTCAAGCGATGCAAAGGAAATTAATTCAATTTGTTTCAGAAATTCGTAAGGATCCCGCTGTAGCTAATGTTGGTGCCTTTATTGGCAGTGGTCCGAGCAATAATACAGCCAATACAGGCTCAATGTTTATTACGTTGAAGCCTATCCAAAATATAACTACCTTCCAGGTAATAGAACGATTGCGAAGCAAATTATCTTTAATTACGGGTGCTACTTTGTATATGCAGGCAGCCCAAGATCTAACAATAGGTGGGCGACAAACAGCAGCTCAATTCCAATATACTATAACTGCTGATAATTTAAATGATCTAGCTACGTGGACGCCGCGAATTATGGAGCAATTGGCAAAGATTCATGGTATTACTGACTTAAATAATGACCAGCTTAATCATGGTTTGCAAACTTATGTGAATGTAGATCATGACACTGCATCACGTTTTGGGATTACCCCACAACAGATTGATCAAGTGCTATATCATGCTTTTGGCCAAAGTCAGATCTCGGTTATGTATATGCCAATGAATCAATATTATGTGGTTTTGAATGTTGCCCCCAAATATTGGCAATATCCTGCTGTATTGGATGAAATTTACGTTAAGTCTTCAACTGGTGACGAAGTGCCTATATCCGCATTTGCCAGTTTTGAGACTGGTTCTACTTTATTATCCGTAAATCATTTAGGTCTTGCTCCGGCGGCTACTTTTTCATTTAATTTGATTCCTGGAGTATCGCTAGGGGGGGTAGTGAAACAAATCACTGGTGCAATTAATAAAATGAATTTACCACCAACCATGCGGGGTACGTTTCAGGGGACGGCACAAGCGTTTCAAGAATCTTTTGCAAAAGAGAAATATTTGATAATGACAGCTATTTTGGCTGTTTATATTGTGCTGGGGATGCTCTATGAAAGCTTGATTCATCCAATAACTATTTTGTCTACTCTACCGTCGGCTGGGGTGGGTGCATTATTGGCTTTATTGTTATTTAAATCCGATTTGAGCATTATTGCTTTGATTGGAATGATTCTTCTGATTGGTATTGTGAAAAAAAATGCCATTATGATGATTGATTTTGCCTTGGAAGCGGAGCGGTTAGAAAATAAATCCTCACGTGAAGCAATTTATGAAGCCGCATTATTACGCTTTCGACCAATTATGATGACGACAATGGCCGCTATTTTAGGTGCTATGCCTCTGGTTATTGGTTTTGGAGTAGGTTCAGAATTGCGTCGCCCATTAGGTATAACTATTGTTGGCGGGCTAATTATGAGTCAATTATTAACACTGTACACGACACCAGTGATTTATTTAGCAATGGATAATGCTGGAATACGATTGCGCAATTTTATGAAACGGTTTAAGTTACGAGGTGCCCATGGCCACTCATAATCGATTACAATTTTTAATTTTATGTTCTTTTTTAGTGTGTTCTTGTATGGTTGGACCCAATTATGTGCCTCCAAAAGTTGTAGTTCCAACTCAATTCAAAGAAGCCAAAGGTAAAGAGGTAATAGGGGTTAAGCGTAAAAATTGGAAACCCATCCAGCCTCAAGATGATATGAACCGTGGCGAATGGTGGAAGATTTTCAATGATCCAGTATTGAATGATTTGGAAAGCCAGTTAAATTATTTCAACCAAAATATTGTGAATGCAGAGGCAAATTTCAGGCAGTCACTTGCAATTGTAGACCAAGCACGCGCAAATTTATATCCAACTGTAGTGGGTGCATTTAGCTTGTTCCGACAACGACAGGCCGGAGGATCTACATCAATTATCAGCACTTCTGGTACTACGGGCACAGCGACGACAAATATCGTGTCTTCAGCATCAACCACTACAATTTATACCTCATTTTTGAATGCGAGTTGGGAACCTGATCTTTGGGGACTTGTTCGGCGAACCATTGAGTCCGATCTGGCTTTAGCACAATCCAATGAAGCGTTAATTGGGGTGACTCGTTTATCAGCCCAAGGGGCTTTGGCGCAATATTATTTTGAATTACGCACCTTGGATCGAGTTCAAAAATATTTGGACGACACGGTAACTGCTTACAGCAAAGTATTACAATTCACCCGAAATCAATATGCATCAGGTGTTGTATCGCGTGCTGATGTGGTTCAGGCACAAATCCAGGTCGAATCAGCGCAGGCATCAGCCATTAATAATGGAATCTTACGTGGCCAATATGAACATGCAATTGCTGTATTAATGGGGCGTCCTCCTGCCGATTTTTCATTAAAACCTGCCATTATTAATTTAAAACCGCCGGTGATTCCTTTGGAAGTCCCTTCAGTTTGGTTGGAACGTAGGCCAGACATTGCTCAAGCTGAACGTCTGGTTCAACAAGCGAGTGCCTTAATTGGAGTGGTGATTGCTGCATATTTCCCCAATTTGACTTTAAATGGAACGGTTAGTGCCGCCGGAAATAGTTTTCATCAATTGATTCATAAACCTGCAATCAGTTGGTCTGCCGGGATGCAATTGGCAGAAACTATTTTTGATGGGGGTTACCGGGCGGCAGGGGTAAGGGCTGCCAAAGAACAATATATGGCTCAAGTTGCCAATTATCGTCAAGTAGTCCTAACTGCATTTCAGGATGTTGAAGATAATCTGGTTTCGTTACGTTTTTTAACAAATCAGAGCATAGTCCAAGATAAAGCAGCAAAGGATGCGCGATACGCACTTAAACTTGTTATAAATCAATATAAAGCGGGCACTGTTCCTTATTTAAATGTACTTACGGCACAAATTAGTGCTTTTACACTGGAGCAGGCTGCCATACAAATAGATGGTTTGCAAATGGCCTCTGCTGTAGGGTTGGTTAAAGCATTAGGAGGCGGTTGGGTTGCCCATCTACCACCAAAGTATAAAACTTAATCTCAATTTGAATGAGGCTATATTTTAAAAAGTATGCTCTAACTTTGATGCTACCTTTTAAATAAGATTATCTGATATTTAGTGAGAGTATTCTCTCCATTCTGAGTTGAAACTAACTACCTCGTGGTGACAAACATCCTCTATTACTGTCGATTCTGCGAAGGCGAGCCCATTTCCAGTAATCGCAGTACCTTTTTAAGAATAGACTTCCGCCTTCGCGGGAATGACAACAAACTTAACATCGTCATCTGAATGACAAGAATTTTTAACGACCGTGCTCAGAGGATTAAATAGATTGACATCCCTACGTCATCTCTTTAGCATGGGCAAAAACTAGGCGAAATGAGGGATATAAATGTTGGGAATGATAAGTTTAGATGATATCTGGTATGTATTAAATGATATGAAGGACCCAGATGATTCTTTATTTTGTTCTTATGAACGAGCACGATTTATTGAGTTATATAAAAAACGTCCTGGATTTTTTCAACCTTACCAAGACCGTAAAGAGTTTCTTGGTGGTGTGCTCGCTCCAGTTGTGCATCCCTTGGAGTTTGCTGCTTTGGGTATCATGGGAGTTGTTATAGGTGTTATTTCCCCGCTTGCCTGCGCTGGAGCCTTGGTTGTTGGTCTGGGGGCTACTGCGTTCGGAAACACAAATCTGTGTAATACAGCACTTGCGGGTGCTTCTACTTTTTTGTATTTAACTGGCTATTCAATTTTACTCACAGCAGCGAGTCTCTTACTTGCAGCTCTTAGCATTCCATGTGCTTTAGTTACACTTGGCACTCGTAGTTTGGCTTCTGTCGGTGCTGAAGTACTTGAATGTATGAATAATATGGAGACTACTACTGAAGTACAAACAAGTATGTTGAAATAAAAATTCTACTTTATTTTTATGGGCCCTGAAATACGAAGGATCTTATGCTTTATTTATTAGGTGAAAAAGAAGTAAATTTCATTTTAGAAGGAGAAACCATTGAAGAAATCGCCCGTAGAGCAATTAACACATATAGGGGTCGTCCTGGTTTTTTCACTGCATATAAAAATAGGTATGAATTTATAGGCGAATTAATTGCTCCAGGTATATATCCATTCGCAGGAGTTGTGACTGCTGGATTTTCTGTATATGCTTCAGTTCTTTCAACCGTTATTTGCATTGGAGCTTTGCTTGTTGCCGCTGGTAGTGCTTTATTTGATGCTCCAACGCTTCGTGATGATGCACTAGAATTTACTGGGTTTATGATACAGTTTGTCGGAGTTGCACTTTTGACAGCTGCTGTGAGTGCTTTATTGGCGATCATTAGCGTTCCTCATAGCTTAATTTCTGTAGTTACTCGTTCTGCTGCTTCTATAGATGCTTTATGTTCAGGCAATGTCATTGATGCGCCGGCAGCTCAGGATGAGGTAGCAGAGACTGATACAGATGAGTGTGTTTTACGATGCATCTAGACAAAAACACGCTCAGAGGTTAGTGTACCTATAATAAGACATTAACCTAAGGAGCTTTTCTGCTGATTGGTTGGTCGCCGCTCCAAATAATTTGCTAACATTTTTAATTCCATTTTAGTGCGTTTGATTTTTTCCTTTAATTTATTTTCTATATCTTGGTAATTTTTAAGATCCAGAGTTATCGCTTCTTTTTTTTCTTGTTGTTGGGTGATGAAATTAAGCCAAGATATTTCAGTTACTGGATTAACGATAAGAGAGTGGGTGCTTTCATTAACCTGTTCTTCAATATGTTGGATTTGTTCTTCGAGCTCTTGTTTCTTACATTGCGCTGAATATAAATCTAAGTCCAGTTCATGGAGTTGTCTGTTTAATTTATCTATTAGAGAAGTGAGAGACGGGTTCATTATGAGGTTATCGTTCGATCTCGATTAATTTCGTACGTACGTAGAGCGCTTGCTTTATCAACACAAGGATTTCATTTTATCCATGGTTTGCATTTAAAATACAGATGCTGATTAAATCAGACTTATAAAAATAAAACAACTGGATAAATAAAGTTCTTTTCTTGGTTGTTAATTGCTCATCATGATCGATGTTGTTAGAATACGTTTTTTTACAATCTGTATTTAAAAGGTTTTTAATTAATGAAAGAGATAACTCTGACCGCAATATTTGAAGGAACGATTTACAGTATTGAAGAACCCAATACTCATTTGCACCAAGTTTTATCTAGAGATTGTAAGGGTGTACGTATTAGCTCTGCTGATGAGGTTGAGCAACATAAAGATGCTACTCATTTTAAAATGGGTTTTAATGGATGCGGCGTTGATTATGGGGTAAAAGGGCTTTTATTCGGAGCGGGGGTAAAAGAACAGAGTGATCAAGTTGTAGAAGTGATCAAGAAGTTAATTAAAGACGGATATAAAGTAAAGTTTAACGGCATTGGTTTAAGTCGAGGTGGGATTGCTGCTATTATGGCGGCTCTCAAGTTGGCTCATGTTGATCGTTTTCACTTGGAAACGAATTTACTTCTTTTAGATCCCGTACCAGGTAATTTATTTTATGTTCCTTTTTTAGATTTCTTCAATTATACCTTAACCAATAGCTCAATTGATTTATCTAGCTCTAAAAATTTGAATTATGTTGAAACGCTTTATCCTTATCTTGAAGTGGGTGAGGATACTGAAGAGTTGCTTGATCAGATACTTGCAAAATTCCATATACCCATTAGACCTACTTATCCACCACATTGTCAGGTTAGAGAGGAAGTTATTTTAGGCGCGCATTTAAAAGCGTTCCAGGATCTTGATAAAGAAAATGATGCCCCTCATCTACGTTATGGAGTTGATGTAATTCCTGTAATCAGAAAATTGAGCAAAGCGATTATGTATCAGTTTTTGGATAGGGTTGGCAGCATAGTAAACTCCGGAGAGAATATAGAGCAAGCTGAGCTCCTCAACGAATTCGAACGAGAAGGAGCAAAATGGAAGCGTATTTTAGCTGAAATTATTGCCAGTATTATTCCTAGAAGTAGAGCTTTACATTCTCAGGATCAATCTAAGATCACAGTCTCGAACTCAGCAAAATATTTAAATAAGACACATCGTGAACTTCTCGATACGGAATCTGATGATCCAGAGGAACTCTGCTTAAAAGTAGAGCCAGTGCGAACGTATTCGGAAAAGAAAAACACTCCGTTAACAAGAGCAGTATTGGTAGATTTAATTGAATTAATTGAAAATAAAATGACTAATACAAGTAAACAAGGTGGAAAAGGAAGGTTATTACTTAAAATAAAAAATGGTATACAACGAGAACCTGAGGCTACTCTTAATAATGAGGAACGACTGAGTTTTATCCTCAGAGATATTCTCTCGGTTGCATTACAACGCGATCGCTACAGCTATAGTTTTTACAGCACAACCACTTCTGGACTCGCATTGGTTACTGCATTAAATCAACCCCAATTTATTGCAATTAAAGAGCTACTCCAATCGGATCATAAACCACTTGAATACTCTGATTTGACTACTTATGTTTTGGGCCGAAATGAGTCCGCACATTTTAATAGCCAAGATATGGACGTAAATTTTGCTCGATTAGAGGAGCATCGGCTTGGCGAAGATGGGTATAGAATGTTAATTTAGATGAATAGCTACTTTTTTTGGCATACCAAAACAATCTTTTGATGCAGTAATTCAGTAAAGGACCGTATGCCAAAAAAATTAAGGATAGAAAATAGAGCAGTACTTCATTTTGTCTATGAAGACAAACGACCCATTGATATTCTTGTTAAAAGTAATTTTATCTTTTTAGTTACAGCAAGGTACGGACAATGTTTCACTGGCTAAAGGAATGGTGGTACAACCGCATAATTCGTCATTCACCGATAACCGAAGAGCAATGGAATGACGTATTTCAAAACTTGCATTTACTACAACGCTTGAGTAATGAGGAACAAAGAAGACTTAAACACCTGGCCATTTTATTTCTTCACTATAAATCATTGGAAGGGGTAGGGGACCTGCAAATAACACCTGATATGCAATTAAATATTGCACTACAAGCATGTCTTCCCATTTTAAATCTGGGTCTCGATTGGTATGAGGGTTGGGTTTCGGTTGTAATCTATCCTGGTGCTTACGCACGTGAGAGCAAAACAATCGATGAGTTTGGTATAGAACACTCAGGAAGATCTTATTTAAGTGGCGAGTCGTGGCAACAGGGACCTGTTATTCTTTCTTGGAATGATGCTTTGCATCATGGTGGATGGGGAGGACGAAATGTGATAATTCATGAGTTTGCTCATAAATTGGATATGCAAAATGGTAGAGCGAATGGATTTCCTCCACTCCACAAAGGAATGTCGGCGAAACATTGGGCTGAAGCGTTTAGCAATGGATATGACAATTTGATAAGCCTTATCCAGCAAAATGATCCCATTCCAATTGATTCCTATGCGGTTACATCACCAGCTGAATTTTTTGCAGTATTTTCTGAATTATTTTTCGAAAAGCCTGAAGTAATCAAGCATTACTATCCTGATATTTATGATTTACTTACTCAATTTTATCGACAAGACCCGCTTAGAACCTATGCTATGTAGTCGGCGTTCCGCATCGCTTCATCCAGGCGGAGGATACATCATCCTGAACGCAGTGAGGGATCTCCAGATGGGTATGATTCAAATCAGGAGATCCTTCCTCGTAAACTCCTCAGGATGACGTAGTAGTGAATACCTCGTAGAAATTCTGATAATTACCAGGTAAATGTATATCGTGTTTCTCTCGAGCTCCATCCATCTGTAATGTGTACTTCGAGCTGACGTTCAGAGATCAGACTAAATTCAATTAATGAACCCCAATAGGGATTATGAAATTCAAAGCCTTGTTTGGTTTGTCCCGTGGTTAACTTGCACGAAACTTGCCGGGGTTCAGGAGCTCCAAGACCGTCCCCATAGCTAAGATCCAATTGGGTTGATCCATGCGATCTACCTGCAGAAGCCACTTCATTCAACCAGTTACACTCTATTTTAGCCGATTGAGCGTGTTGATTTTTAAGTTTTAAACAGCTTCTATGAGTACTGATGCATGGTTTTGCAAAACACGTCCCTGCGACTAAACCCATTAAAAGAAAAGTATAGAATTTTATCATTTTTTATGCCTAATCAGTTTGGGTGAGAAGTTTGTAACATCGATATTAAAGCATTGTCAATGGTTTTAAAAAATACTATTTATAAAAAAACCAAAAAATAAGCGTAATGATTAGACTAATTAAAATGCATGTAGTAATAGGAAAATAAAAAGTAAAGTTACCTTTGTGAATGATGATATCACCAGGTAATTTACCCAAACCTAATTTTGTTATAAACGGCCAAAAAATACCAATTATAAGTAAAATAATTCCTATGATAATTAGGATTTTTTGGATCATATTTTTTTACTCGAAAGAGAGTATTTAATATTAGCAATGTATTGGGTATTAGACAAAGGGGATTTATCCGTCAGTTAGATCGGAATTAGTTGACTCTAGAAACAGTAAGGTAGCCTGGTTGCGTGCAACCAGGCTCTTTTAATGT
This sequence comes from Legionella stuttgartensis, assembly GCF_977063405.2. Taxonomy (NCBI): domain Bacteria; kingdom Pseudomonadati; phylum Pseudomonadota; class Gammaproteobacteria; order Legionellales; family Legionellaceae; genus Legionella; species Legionella stuttgartensis. The sequence goes on along the minus strand of NZ_CDRUHA020000022.1, from coordinate 372,375 downwards.
GTTGCTTAAAGAGAGAGCAATTAATAAACAAGAGCCTCAACGATTTGAGCTTCTTCTTGTTGTTCAGAAAGCAGTATCTTGGCTTCTTCTTCAGCTAAGCTTGCCTCATAACGTAACAACTCACTTGTTTTGAAGAATCGACGTGTTTGATAACATGTTTTTTGACGTTCTTCTTTTTCAATTCTCTCAATAACAGGCTCAGTTTCACTGAATTCTTTTTCTATTAAAGCAACTTGTTCTTGTGCGGTTTGATCAAGGTAGGATGCAAGATCTAGTTTGGTTTGTTCTAGAAGTTCAGTTATGAGTTGTGCTCTACTTTTATCTAATAGATCATTATGATCTTTTAACGCATTCAGACATTCCGTTTCTTCTTCTCGAATAATAGAATTTTTCTCTTCAATTAATTCCCTGATATACTCTCTCATTGAACTTATGGATCTTTCTCTGGACATGTTTTGAAGGGTTAATTTACCTTTTTCCAGATAAGAACAGGTGTTCTCTTTCATACGTTTTTCTGCATCTTTAATGGTATTATCTATATCTGCAATTTCTTTTTCCTTTGCACTGATTTTTTCTTTAATATCTTGTATGCGAATGCGAATCTCACTCAGCTCATCGTTTATTCTCGCTTGTTTATTCATAAGAATAGAAAAACGTTCGTTAGGTATTTTGCCAAAAATCACTCTAAGTCGATTTTGATCTACAGGATTTTCTTTCCAATTCCATTGTTTCATTTCATCGACATATTTCATTTTTTGCCGAATTAAATCAGGTAGTCCTTCACGATCAATATTTATATTATTCCAATTTTGAGTTGAAAGAGCTTTTAATCTAAATAGTTGATTAAATTCGGCATGTTTTCGCTCAGGAAGAGCTTCAATTGCTTTTTCATCGGCTAATTTGAGCAGGGCATCTTTATTCCTTTCAAGAGTGGATTGGGCGGTTTTAAGTTTATTTCGTTCTGAATCTACTCGGGTTAGAAAAGAGGATTGATATCCAGTAAAGCCTTCTTGTAATGCTCCATCTTCAATTTGCAGTTCTATATAAGACTGAATGCCATCAGTACCATTTTGAATACGTATTTTTTGAGGATCAACTTTTAGTAACGCAGCAAATTGAGACTGTTTTTGGGTAAATAAACTTTCCTGAACGTCTTGATTAAGTCCATCGTCTTTACCTAACTCCTCTACAGAGCGTAAAAGTTGTTTTTGCAAAGCACTCAGTTGATTTAAGTAGGGCTGATATGCTTTATAGGTGCTAAAGCGGACGGTTGCTTCATATAATTCATGAATAATATGACTTGGATTCTCTTTGCTCTGATTACTTATCTTGAGTAGAGATTGTTTCATATGCTCCCAAGTGGGATCATCAGTTTTAAAGAAATAAGGAGAGGTATTCGTTAACAGTTTACGAAATGCAGCAATCTGATGCTCTGAGACCACCTTATCATGACAGTTTTGTCGAAAACCAAGATCACAGTGAGGGGCATTATTTAATGAGTCAATAGCATCAAGTGCATTATTAATTACCTTTCGAGGTGATGAGTGACTTATTGAAAACAAATACTTATCTTTTAAATTGACTTTATGTTGTTGAAGCGCGGTATAAAGATCACGAATCTTCTCTTGGTCTTGAGGCGAATCCTTTAAGTTATTCGCTAAGTTATAAACATCCAAGGCTGCTTTTTTGGCTTCACTTCGCTCAAAAAGCGCGTGAAAAGGAACTGGATTTTCCTTTACCCATGCAAATTCATGGAGTAAATATTCAGCCAGTTTTTTCATAATTTCTGCATCATAGCTCATTTGCAGGTCATTTAAATTGGCATCTGCAGGCATATCTAAATTTCGATAAAGAGTGGAAAAAGAAAGGATTAGGCCCTGCATTTTAAATTGTTCAACCAGTGAAAACTTTGTAAAGTCGGAGAAACGATTTAGAATTAAAGGTTTCATCTGAGTCAATAATTTTCTAATTTGCTCCCTGTCACCATCTTTTAGTTTCTTTTGATAAAACTGAATAATGCTTTGAGAAACTTCTTGTTGTACGTCACCATGGAGTACCTTATTTTTTTGTTCAATGAGCTTGTCAATTCCGTTTCTAACTATTTCGGGGATATAGGAAGCGTTTTGTGATGAATTTTTAGGGAAAAACACCTTTATTGCGCTGGGACAAACAGCACAAAATTCTCCAATCAAATTCGGTAAAATTTGTCGGCTTTGTGCTAATTCTAAATTTTTTCTTTCCTCCTCTGAGGGATTAGAATATTCCAGAACTGCTCCAGCTTTATCAGCAATCACGGTTTCAATGTTTTGGTGCATTAATGCTGTTGTTCCTGCAGTAAAGTGTTTACTTTTCTGCTTCAGCTTGGTTTGAATATTTAATTCTTGGAAAAAATCTAATTCTTTTAAATACTTAAATCTTAGACCTTGCTCACTAGTCATAGGAGCTTTTGCTGCCTTAGCGGCCCATTTTTCTTCGCGAGCAGACTCCCAAAATTTGCATGCTGATTTTTTAAACTGAGCAATACTTTCATAGAGAGAGTGTTCAGATACACTGGTGTCTTGAGAACGAGTTAATTCACTTAAAAGCAGCTCACGCCATTGATAGAGCTCATATCGGATTTTAGGATCATCATGATATAGTTCAAGGAGTAAGCTTTCCCACGCTTCAATTTGTGACATCAAAATTTGTTGTGCTTCATCAATAGCTTGAGTGTATGTTCTATCAACAGTTGCTTGTAATTTGATTTTATCTCTTACTTCTTCAATTGTATGTTCATTGATACGTTGCCGAGTCCAAGGGAACACATAATAAAAAAACTTATTGAGTAAATCCTCTGGCGCTTTTACCTGATAAATTGGCAGCCATTCCCCAGGTTTTCCATTACGCGCAGCACGGCCAGCAATTTGGGTTGTCATTCGTTCGGTATCAGGATAAGTTTGAATCACAAATAAACCTTTAGGATGGTCGCCCGTATTGATGTCTATCCCTTTTGCAAGCATTGAAGTACCTACAGTAATGGTATTAGCTTGACCTGCTTGTTTAATGATTTTATCCAATTCAGCAGCGGATTCTTTGCCAGTAAGAATCTGGATTTTGAACCCTTGCTCTTCATAGATTTTTAAACTGTTGCCGATAGCTTGTGCTTCATCAAAATCTTCATTAACGATTAGAATGGGTTGAGTCTGTGTGTGACTCCATTTTTCAATGGCAATTTTTCTTTGTACAATTAAAGTTTCATCATAGGGGAGAATTGTTTCATCAGGATTAATTTCCATTGTTGGCTTGGTAACAGGGAGTTTAATCTTTTTAAGCGTTTCATGTATTGCCTTAATGGTTTCTCCGCGATTAAGGGTGAAGATCGGAGGATGATTTATGCGTCTGTCTCCTGCATAAGGAGCTACACTGATTGCCTGAGTTCCTATTGATGTAGCCAGACTTTCCAGCTCAGGTTTATCTCCCGGAGTTGCTGATATTCCCAGTAGACGTCCTAAGGTTTTTTGGAAAAATTTGACCAATCCTTGTGCAGATTGGCTGCCAAGTACAGAGGGAACTGTATCAATAAAAATATATTGAGCTTGATCTTTGCGTTCTGCTTTGAGTCGAGCTTGTAATGCTTGTTGCACTGACTCAGTAAAAATTGATCCTGTTTTAGGAGTACTACGAATTAAAGGGACACAGGCAATTTTCTTCGTAATTTCGTGGCCAGCTTCATTTTTCTCTTTGAGTGGTTGCATTATAAAATGCTTGTTTTCAACCAGTTTTGCGGCGATACAACTGGCATGAATCCATTGTTTCATTTGCGTGTTACTTGATGCCATCAAATAATTTTGCTTGTCAACATCCCCATTAAATTGTTCATTGATTTGTTTGTTGAGAAAGCGTCGGAATTGGTCCAGATCTTCATCTTCATCCCAGGCTGGATTGAGGTTACGAAATCCTGGCTGATTAATGAATTGATATGCAAGTGGATAAATCCACTGTGCAGGATTGTTCGTATTCGCAGCTTCGGCTTCGGCGACGAGCTTGTAAAGCGTTACTTGATCTAAAAGTGCATCGTCACATTCATCCAACACAATATGGACTGGACCATTAGTTTCAAGAAGTTTTCCATTATTTGCCGTCAAGTGAAAACAGGCCATATCCTCAACTGTTGAACAGTTAATCCCATTCGGGACGAAGGTATCTATAGAGCTATTACTTTTGATCAGTGCTGATTTAATTCCTAAAAAATCAAAAAAAGGTTCGCAGCTGTTTTCATAATCTCGAATCAGTAGCGTTGGGTTTGCGGTCCATTGAACTACCGTACCACCTTGTGCCCATTGTAGAACAGAAAGCATTGGCGTATTGATGCTTTTTCCTTCACCCGTTTTGATACGCATTAATAAATTTGAGGACGGATCTTCTAATGCGAGCAATAGGACAAGCATTTGTGTTGTGTTTGGAAATAAGCCTGTGGTGCGGAAATAGATTTCTCTTAAATACGCTAAAAGTTCTAAATGAGTTACTTCTCTTTGTTTGGGACTTAATTCTTGTGTACGTAATTGTTGGAGTAAGGCGTTAGCTTTTACTTTTAAGTCATGGCGTGAGGTAGCAGTTAATCCTTTTAGACCGGTAAAATCACCAGGGTTTAGCGGATCGGTATAGCCTAATGTTTCTATAAAAGTTAATTGTTTGGCAAGCTTCATGTGCAATGAGTGAGGTAAATCTTCTTCATGAAGCAAATCTTGCAGATTAATTAAGGCATCTTTTATTCGATCAGTTGCAAACTGCTTTACCAAATCCCTTTTTTCACCGGTTTTAGCAAAAGGATTCGTGTCAAAGCTCAGGTAATATGCATTAATTTTTTCTGAGTCATGTGCAAGCAAAGCAGTGTTGAGACTCTGTGCATTAGGGTAGGGAGGTGTCGTAAATAATTTAAGAACTTGATCTACATCAGCAGGTAAACGCCGTTTTAAACCCTTGGTGATTTCCAACAGTGAAGCTAGACTTACGGTTGAGTCTTTTTTGTTTTTAGCCAGGCCAGTCAAAATCGTAGCTACTTTTGCTCTCTTTTCCCCAGGATTGATTTCGGCTAATTGTTCGAGAATATGAGGGTAGGTGCTCAGGTTTTGTCCTGCGTTATCCTGAGAGATTCTGTTGAGTAAAGCAATACAAAGTTCAGGTTGATCGATATTATGAGTTAAAAAAACTTGGGTCTTTTCAACCAACTCTTGAATGAGTCCTGAGTCTGTAGTGGATAGCCCCGCTAAAATCTGAATAATTTGCTTGATAATTAATGATTTGGTCTGTTCTGGGAGATCCGAATTCTTGAATTTATTTAATGCAGCAAGTGGGAACGATGTAGTACTTTTCAAATTATGAGCCATGCTCATTTTGAAGAACATTGTTTGAGTTTCGGGCTCAAGGTCGGGAAGATTAAAGAGATCAACTAGACCATCTACAGCCCGTCCAATTGCAGCATTATCCGCATTAGGATGTTCCTCTAAAGTTTGGGTTGCTAATTTTAAATAAAGATCGAGTTTTTCCGTATTGTTACTAATTAATTTATTAACTAAAGTATGCTTTTGCTGATAATTTAAACGAGCTAGGCTTCCAGTGTTGAGTTGTTTGTAGATTTTAATAAATTGTTGAGGAAGGCGATCATTGATCTCAATAAGTAAGTTGAGATAATTTGCTATCGACTCAATTTTATTTTTATAACCTTGAAGTGCTTGATCAGCCGGAGCATTTTCATCGATTAAAGCCGCTTCATCAAGGATGCTTTTTTCAAATTCAACATCTTGGGTATTTAACTGTTGCAATGTTTTTTTCAGAGCAGGTAATACTTTTTTCTGAATCAGTTCCTCTTTAAAGAAGAACGTTAAAGAGTGAGTATCATTAAAAGCGGCCATCCATGATAAACACGTATTCAAATCTAAATCTTTGACAATTTGTTCATTCAGCGGATTGTCAAAAAAGGATTTCATTTGAGATACAAACAGCGAATGCACAGGGCCTAAAACTGCAGCGAATGCTTTATTAGTTGTTTGATCGGTAGCTTTTCTTTTTCCAGTAAGGAGGAAACTTAAAATATATTCCCCTTTAGTCTCTCCAATGAATAGCTTATACATTCCTTCGAGTAATATAGGCTTTTTTTCTTCGAAAAATTGGAGTTTTTCAATCACCTCGGGAAATTTGGGGTTGGGGGTTTGGAGCAGAATGACAAGCTCATTAACTGCATCAAAAAGTGGTATTAGTTCAGCATTCAGTTGGTCGCGTAATTGTTGAGGAACAATGAAATTGTTTAGGTTTTTTTGTAATGCCTCTTTAAGTACATCTATTTTGAATACGGCACTTCTTTTTTTAATTGCATCAACTAAAGCATCAACAATTAAATCATCGAGCTTAGAAATATCTCCATTTCCCAGGACACAGCCCGGAAAAGGATTGTGTTCAATGATGAGTGCTTTTAACCATGCTTCTTGCTTTTCTAAGGTTTTACACTCAGGAGGGATTGCATCTGCTGAATTCGCCAGTAACTCCAGAAGAGTTTGAATTTGTTCTGCTTTAGGTAATATTTGCGACTTTGAAATATTAATTTGACTTAAAGTACTTAATACAACGTGATGAAAGAGGTCGCCTTTCTTATCTTGTATACTTCTAATTGTTAATAATAATTTATCAATATTTTCCTGAGTTAAATCAGGTTCATTAAGTTTTGCAAATAATTTAATGATCTCAGGAGATAAGTCTTGACGATTTTTTTGCAGCATCGCAGAAAAGGATGCGGTAACTTCCAAAGAAAATTGATCTACTTCGTCTGGTGCAGTTTTTTGAATACGCTCTTGTAGTGTATTTAGTAATTCAAACCCTTCATTTTCCAAGCAGGAAACCAGGGGTACAATGAAATCATCTTTGAGTTTTTTATTAGGAGACGCAGTTTTAAATTCAATACATTGTTTCATTAATGTTTTGATTTGCATCAATGAAGGGGTAGGTTTAAATGCAAAACATCGAGAGAATGCTTGCAGTAAATCAGTACGATCGTTTGAATCCAGCCCTTGTAATGAATGAATACAGTGACTTAAAGTTTCTTTCCATTGCACCGCTTCTAAGGTAGCATTATTTGCAAAAGTACAGGTTAAAATAAAAGCTAATTGATTTTTCTGAACTGAGGTCCACGAAGCAAGTTTTTCAATTTCACGAAGTTGAGCCTGGATGTCAGTTAATCTTATTTCTGACTTCCAATGTTGTCCCATATATCGAAATAGCCAAGGTTTAAGATCGTAGGGTTCTGTGTCGATTTTCTGATAAATGGGTTCAGGATCTGTAATGGTATCTTCAGGGTTATCAATGTACATACATCCAGCAACTTGCTTAAATTGCTCTGAAGCTGGCTTTTGTAACATGGCATAATGTACGCCTGTTGAGCCCCAATTAAGTTCCGATAAAGAGAGACACTGTTCTTGTGGATTTTTAGCATGTTCTATTACATCCAATACACGATTTAATGTAATGAGAAAATGCCCCTTATGATGAATCGGGCACGGATTAGGGAGTGTAAGACTTTTTTCTGCAATGCGAGGGAGAACAGTTTGAGTATAGGCATCAAAAAAAGTGTTAAAATCAAAACTGCTTTTGTCATACTCTAGATGCGCCTTAACCAGTGTATTCCACCATTCTTTTTGTTCGGCAGGGAGTTGAATTAATTTTTGTAGATTTTTAATCCCACGTGTACTCAAAAGTGAATTTTGTGTTTCAGGGTTTTTAAGGAACTCAATGTCAATTTTTTTATTCAAACAGGCAATAAGCAGTCTGACCAATAAAATAGTATGTGCCTCACCTCCAAGTACATATTGCTTACAAAGTAATGGAATAATGAATTCATCCTGCTGCGTGGCGGAGATCGACCCATTTGATTTATACAGTTGAAGTAAAAACGTTTTGATTTCGCTTTCATTTGCAGGGACAAGACTCAGAAGCGTGTTTTTTTGTTCAGGTGAATACTTAGATTCCACAAGCATAGAAAGAGTATTTTGAGGAAGATGAGGTAATAGTGCGGTTATTTCCTCAATTGAAGGTAATGTTAATGATTCTTGTTTTTTTAGTACCGGAGCTAAAGCAGAGGGAAGTTTTCTTGGTGCATCAGTATAACAAAGTGCTTTTTTGTCTTTGTTTATATGAAATCCTTTAGGAAGATTGCCAGGGATAATACCGTCACCAAAGGCATAAGAATGTTCTTTTATTAAAGGAAGTGCGGATTCTTGTAGGTTGTCAATCCCTAATGCCTTAAGTTGTTTGATTAATTCAGGAAGCTCAGTTGATTCAATCGGTACAAGGTTGAGCTCCGGGCCTCCTACATGTTCACTCTGTTCGAGATGAATCACTTCTTGGGCACTGGGGGGCGCAGGTAAAACAATGCTTTTTTGAATCTGGATGCGGGCACGAACGGCAGGGGAGTTAGAACTTAACGCATACTTTAATGGGTTAATTTTGGGTTCGCTTGATGTGTTTTTAAGCAAGGTTTCTGCTGTTTTATTTAAGACTATTCGACGTGCAAGAAGTCCGAGTCGATTTGATGTTTGTTGGTTTTCTGGAATTTTAAAAATAAATAGTCGTTTACGATCATCGTTAAGAAAATTGATCAGGCTATCAATATCATTTTCAACGATTTGTTTTGAATCAAGCTCAATTTGTAAAGGAGTGTAGTTTATTTCAGTTTCGTATGAAGTAATTAGATTTTCTAGTAAGGATTGAATGTATTTGTTTTGTGAGTATTGTTGCACAGCAAAACTCCTAGAATTAAAAGAAATAAAAGAATACATGGTTATTATTAACAGGAGATTAAGCGTTAAAGATGCAATGAATATTTTTTTATTTAGCTAATAGTGAGGCATATTATAGTGAGAAAAAACGAATATATACAATGCGATATGTAAATAAATTATTCATTAGGGGCTTTATTTTAATAAATGCATTTTAGAAGATTATATTGCACAGAAGTTCGCATTTTTATTCGGTCTATAATAACCAGGCGTTTTGATTTTTCTTTTAATTAGCAACTTAAAAAATTTATTCCTCAATTTTTTCAATTACAAAATAAACTTCTTTAGGAAAAGTGCAAAATTTACTTGACAGATCTTAGGTAGCTCATTAAACTGCGAACCTAATTTTGGGGTTATAGCTCAGCTGGGAGAGCGCTTGCATGGCATGCAAGAGGTCGGCGGTTCGATCCCGCCTAGCTCCACCATCAACATCTCTGATGTTGATGGGAGAAATGTTCAAGGTCCCCATCGTCTAGCGGCCTAGGACACTGCCCTTTCACGGCGGTAACAGGGGTTCGAACCCCCTTGGGGACGCCATTATTGGTGTTGTAGTTTAGCAGTAAGAAGTATAAAATATAAAGATCCAGGTCCCCATCGTCTAGCGGCCTAGGACACTGCCCTTTCACGGCGGTAACAGGGGTTCGAACCCCCTTGGGGACGCCACATATTTGTTCATTCTATAGTTTCTTTTTTTATTCAATTATTCTGAAGCGTTCAAAGAGTCATTTCGTCCACCTTTAATATGAACAAAACAACTCTGATACTGCTTTAAAGTCTTTCGAAAATTGTTCGTGTATTAAATCCAAATAAGCGCTCATGCATCCTATAGGCATACTCATCTGTCATATTAGCCAGATAATCGCAAACGATTCGATAAGCAGTCGTTTCATCTTCAGCTTGTTTAAAAAAAACTCTGTTTTTATTATCTAATAAACTACCGGGATTTGAACTGATGGCATCGAAGAGCCTTAATACCACGGTTTGGCCTCCAAACTCAAAAGTACGGGCTTCTTGAGAGTCGATGACATTATTATAGATGCATTGTTTTAAATAATTCAAAAGTGCATTTGCTTCAGGAGTAAGGGCTAGATTGTATTTAAGTAAATTATTTTCGAAGTGTTCATTGGTTGTTATGATTTGGGTTGAAGTAATAAAATAATTAACCATTTCTCCGATCGTTTGTTTCCTTGAATACAGATCTGAGGAAAATAATGACTCAATTAATTGATTTTGACGTCCGGCTAACAATGTATTGTTTAATAACTGCCGAAACTCAGGTGTATCTAGATGAGCGGGATTGATTAGACGTAAATGAATCGCATCTTCAAGATCATGAACTCCATAAGCAATATCATCTGCGATGTCCATAATAGAGCAATCAAAACTATGATAAGCCGATTTTCCTGTTTTTGTGCCTTGAGGCTTTTGTGACAGCGATTGAAATAATTCTTTATCACTATTGGAAAAAGGGGATAACAACCAATCGATCTCAGGCTGTTCACAATCAAAATAAGCTTTGGGCGGTAACCAATCGTTAATCTTAATGGTTTTATGGATGGATTCATGAACGGGCGCTTGTTTGGGGGCAACAACCGTAGAACGTTTCACAGGATATTTTAAAATACCAAGCAGTGCACGTCGGGTTAAATCAAGACCATAGGTTCCATAGCTGCTTTCTACTTTAGTGAGTAATCGTAGAGTTTGGCCGTTTGCTTCAAATCCTCCATAATCGCGCATCATGTAATTCAGCGCTACTTCGCCACCATGGCCAAAAGGTGGATGACCAATATCATGAAGTAAACAAATAACAGAGATTAAATCATCATTGGGCAATAAGCCGGCCAGGCCAATGTGTTTTTCTTGGTTCATCAATAGATTGTGGACTATGCTCCGTCCTATAGAATCGACTTCCAGAGAATGGGTTAGACGAGTTCGATGAAAATCACCTTCGTCAGTGCCTAAAATTTGAGTTTTTCTTTGCAGTCGCCTGAATGCTGGGCAGTGAATTACTCGTGTTCGATCTCGTTCATAAGGATCTCGATGATCCAAGTTCCCTCTTTGATTTGTTTGTCCAGAACGTCGATGTGTCCACATAAGTTTTTGCCATAGGAATAAAAAAATAATTACTGTAAGACAAAATTTGTTCTTTAACAACACAAATTTCTAAAGTTTTTTCTAATTATGTAGATATAGTAGTCAAGAAGTGAATAATAAGAACTATAAACTAGGGGAATGACAATGGATAAGAAAATAAACTTAGCACTCATGGTAGTGTGTGCTTTTATTATGTCTTCTTGTGCCAAGGACAGTGAATACCTCACATATCCCGCTTACTCATACACTGACATTACTGAACCATATGCTATAAATAGTTACCGTATGGTTAATTATGACTATAAGTATCAACAACGACGTGAAGTTAATGTTCCTCAATCGTATCATGTTGGCGAATTACATTCTCCTGTTTCTTTTAAGGATAGAGATCAGACTTGGGTAAATAGCCAAAATCCACAAGGTTATACTATTGAGTTGACAGAGGGTGAAAAGCCATCTCAAGTAGCACAAGTTCTTTATAAGGCTCCTAAAAAAGATCGGATGGCTCAGATCAAATATGAACGTGATGGCAAAACACGTTACAAGGGTGTATATGGAACTTACAGTTCTGCAGAAGAAGCACAAAAAGCGTTAAACTCATTACCACCTGAAATCAAAGGGAGTGCTTCAGTAATTAACTGGAGTAATGTACAACAATAAGCGGAACAATTGCCCCCAAATTAATTGATATCTTAATTTGGGGGCAATTGAGGCTATGTTGCTTTAGAAGCAGAACTAATCAGAATCATTAAACGAGTGACGCCTGGTGTTTTTGACCGGTCTGCTTCAAACTGTTTCACTGTAATTGCGTAGCGTTGATTTAATTTTTCCAACCAAGCAATAAATAAGTTAAAAGCAACGGCGTCGAACGTAAGTTGAATATCTCCTAAACCAGTTTGTTGTAACTGATAAGGGAATTTAAGCGTCGGATCATTTTTTAGTTTGGTTGCGAGCGTAGTTAGGAGTTGACTGTTATCTACTGATTGTTTCTTTGTTTGCTTAACCTGACTTTGTTGTCTTATTTTTTGCATCCAAGCCAATGTAGCCGTTTTTTCTACGAGCTGAGTTGATTTTTGGGATACCTTTTGGCTCAACGGGCTATATAAAAACAAATAATAAACATAGAGCAAAAGACATAGGGCTGCTCCAATCAACATCCATTTTTCTCTTTCATTAAGAGTACTTAAATACGCCTTCACATTAACTCCAAAGTGGCAGCAACTTGTTGTTCACGAGTTGATGCTTGAGTTTGTTTTACTTTGAGTTGGAGTTTTTTTAATTCATTTTCCAACTCTTCTAAACTGGCGAAATCCATGCTTATTATAGTTACAGATAAAGTTTTGTTTTGATATCGCAATTGTTCTACGGTATTACGATCATTCTTTATTACTTTAGCCAATTGATTGAGTAAAAACCAAAAACGATTCTGTTCCTCTGCATTATTACTTTTTAATAGTTGTGTAATGCGAAATTTGGGACTAATAATTTGTTTCGCATTAGGGAAAAACTCATGATAGATCACTGCGATTTGTTCATCAATTTTCTGAGTTTGCTTATTTAATAAATGCAACTTGATTCCATTAACAACGAGTAGAGAAATTAACCAGATACAGAAAAGGAGACCGACGAGCTGATATCCTTTTTTAATTAAATCACTTTTATTCCCATGTTGCATTTCGCCTTGGCATAAATTCATCAACTTTGCTCTTAATAGTCTTTGAGCAATCCAGGTATACGATGTTTCCTGGTTTTTAGTAGATGATGTATCAATTTGAATTGCGCTATCTGTAAACAGTAATGGGTGGTACTGTGGGTGGTTTTTTAGATAGATATCAGCTAACTCCCCAGAAAGAGCACCTTTGAAATCCTCTGTATTAATGAGTAAAGTGGTTTCACTGATGCATAGTTCCTCTGGTTCCAAGGCAAACCAATCTACAGTAATTGTGATAAATTCAATGTCTCGTTCATTGAGTAATTGCATCAGATATCGAATTCGCTGTTTGCCTATCACAGTAATAAGGTATTGATTGTTTTGATACCTTGCCTTATCAAAAGCGAAATGCAGTTCATCTACAGGTTGTGCTACCTTTTCTTCTAAAGCATAAGGAATTGCAGCTCTTGCTTTTCTTTCAGGAAGCCAGGAGAGCTCCAGATTGAGAAGACTAACTTGCTCACATGTTTCAATCACCAACGTGTTACATTCGGTTTGCAATGATTTAATTTCAGCAAAACTTCGTTGTGCAGGTGGGAGAATTAAGGTCCCACCTTCATTTAGTTTAAGGCAAAAACACCCTGTTTCATCAAGATGTTTTGTAAAGAGAAAAAGAGTGTCCATTCCTAAGCAAATGCTCTAAGTTTTTTTATATTCATGGCAGTCCACTGCTGCTTCAATTGTTGTGCTAACAAATAGACTACAAGCGCATATTGAGGACTGGAATTGTACCGAGTTATAACAAAAAAGTTAGGATAAGCAATCCAATATTCATTTCCTTTTGCAGTGACCAGTTCAATTAATGCAGCGCGAGAAGGATGATTGTGCGCGGCGGTTATTGGTTTGACTCCATGCGCAATGAGTTGCGAATAATAATAATTTGTCCTTTTAGGATTCATTTGAATGCGTTTATGCATTGAACCTACTAATTTAGCATTTTGGGCAACCCCATCATTTGGTTTCCAACCATGTTTATGAAAGTAATTTGCGATGCTTCCTATGGAGTCAGCATTATTAGAAACCAGGTCGCGTTTGCCGGTGTTATTAAAATCGACAGCAAAATTACGGTAACTACTGGGCATAAATTGTGGTTGCCCTATGGCTCCAGCATAAGATCCTTTGTATTGAGTTGCAGGGACGCCATGTTCACGACATAAAAGCAAATACTCTTTTAACTCTTTTGTGAAGTAGGGGGAGCGTTTGGGATAGTTGAAAGCCAATGTAGCCAATGCATCTAAAACTCGATGATCCCCTTGTCGTTCTCCATACAGGGTTTCTACCCCGAGAATTGCAATAATAATTTCTGGTGGAACACCATATTTTTTTTGTGCTCTGTCTAAGGCTTCTCTATTAGCAATCCAATAGTCCAATCCACCTTTTAAACGTGCGGGAGTGAGAAACAAATCTCTGTAGACATCCCAATTTTTCTTTTCGTATGGTTTTTCCATTGATTCAATAATATCAGGTTGAATAACAACTTGATTCATTATTGCTGTAAGCTCTTTGGCATTAAAGTGGTGCTCTTTGACCATACTTTTGATAAAAAGCTGCACATCTTTTCTTTGCGTAAATGCGCTATTTGAATAAGTTGAGAATGAAAAAAGTAGCAGTATTATTGCAATAAACCCCAAACCTGGTATTCGTCGCATAGCGCACCCTAATAAATGAAATGATAAATCTTATTAAAAATGCACTATATTAGCAAATACTTTAAGGTCGCGCATATTTAAGCTAGAATGCGCTATTTGCAAAAAGGTTATTTCAGTTGAGTGATTTAAAGCGAATTCGTAATTTTTCAATTATTGCCCATATTGATCATGGTAAATCGACCTTGGCTGATCGATTTATCCAAATTTGTGGTGGTTTATCCGAACGTGAAATGAGTGCTCAAGTACTTGACTCGATGGATATAGAACGAGAGCGGGGTATCACGATTAAAGCACAGTGTGTTTCTTTAAATTACACTGCGCAAGATGGTAAAAGCTATCTCTTGAATTTTATTGATACCCCAGGGCACGTAGATTTTAGTTATGAGGTATCTCGCTCCCTGGCTGCCTGTGAGGGGGCAATTCTTGTTGTTGACGCAGCCCAAGGTGTAGAAGCACAAACTGTAGCTGTGTGTTATACCGCGATTGACCAATCATTATCTGTTTTGCCAGTTCTTAACAAAATTGATTTGCCACAAGCTGAACCCGAACGCGTTATCTCGGAAATTGAAGATATTATTGGTGTTGATGCCCATGATGCAATACGAGTCAGCGCCAAAAGTGGACTGGGTGTAGACGATGTCCTTGAAGCTTTAGTAACTCGTATCCCTCCACCCGAGGGGGACATTCATGCACCATTACAGGCTTTAATTATTGATTCATGGTTCGATAGCTATCTGGGAGTTGTTTCCTTGGTACGCATCGTTAATGGCTCAATACGTAAAGGGGATAAAATGAGAGTTATGTCTACTGGACGCTCATATGAAGTCGACCAAGTTGGCATATTTACGCCTAAACGTACGAAACTTGATGTTTTAAACGCTGGTGAGGTAGGTTACTTAGTAGCAGGAATTAAGGAAATTCAAGGAGCTCCTGTTGGGGATACACTTACTTTGGAAAAAACTCAAGCAGATAAACCGCTTCCGGGATTTCAACGTGTGAAACCCCAAGTTTATGCTGGCTTATTTCCTATTAGTTCTGATGATTTTGAGGCATTCCGTGAAGCGCTAGCTAAACTAAGCTTAAATGATGCTTCCTTATTTTATGAACCTGAATCTTCAGAAGCATTGGGTTTTGGTTTTCGCTGCGGTTTCTTGGGTATGTTGCATATGGAAATCGTACAAGAGCGTTTAGAAAGAGAATACAATCTTGACTTAATATCTACTGCGCCTACTGTGGTTTATCAAATTTTGACCCAAAAAGGCGAGACTATGTTGATTGATAATCCGTCTCTATTACCTCCACTGCCACAAATTAAAGAAATGTATGAACCTATTGTGAGAGCAAACATACTGGTGCCTCAGGACTTTCTTGGCTCAATAATTAGTTTGTGTGTTGAGCGACGCGGTGTACAGGTCAATATGACGTATAGTGGTCGTCAAGTTTCTGTAACTTATGATATTCCTATGAGTGAAGTGGTTTCGGATTTCTTTGATCGTTTAAAATCAGTAAGCCGTGGTTATGCGTCGCTTGATTATAATTTTTTACGGTTTCAAGAAGCCGACTTAGTTAAAATGGACATTTTAATTAATAGTGAACGGGTGGATGCACTTTCTGTTATTGTTCATCGTTCTTCAGCGCATACTCGTGGAAAATTAATCGCCGAAAAAATGCGTGACTTAATTCCACGACAAATGTTTGATGTAGCCATTCAAGCCGCTTTAGGTAGCCATATTATTGCCAGACAAACAGTAAAGGCATTACGTAAGAACGTTACTGCAAAATGTTATGGTGGTGATGTGACTCGAAAACGAAAATTATTGGAAAAACAAAAAGCCGGTAAAAAACGTATGAAACAAGTGGGACATGTGGAAATACCTCAAGAGGCGTTTATGGCTGTTTTCCAAACAGATAAAAAGAAATAGTACAAGGGCATTATGATTGCTGGTAGATGTATTATTACGAAACTAAGTTTAGGATATAATTTATGAATTTTGCTTTAATATTGGTTGTCCTATCGTTCATCAGCGGTTTTATTTATCTTTTAGATGTGCTTTTTTGGGCAAGAAAACGTGCTGAGGATCAAAAACCAAATCGTATTATTGAATATTCACGATCGTTTTTTCCTGTATTTTTCATTGTATTAATTTTACGTTCATTTTTAATTGAACCGTTCCGTATTCCTTCTGGTTCATTGGAGCCGACATTGCTTGTTGGTGATTTTGTCGCAGTAAATAAATTTATTTATGGATTAAGACTTCCTGTTTGGGAAAAGAAAGTGGTTTCGATTTCTGACCCTAAAACAGGACAGGTGGCAGTATTTCGCTGGCCGCCAGATCCTTCATATGATTACATTAAAAGGGTAATTGGAGTACCTGGCGATAAAATTAGTTATCATAATAAAGTGTTAACCATTAACGGAAGAAAAGCAAAACAGACTTTTCTTGAATACACTATTGATGAAAGCTCCGGAAAAGCTGTAGCTAAATATCAAGAAGACTTGAATGGTACAATACATAATATTTTCGTTAGAACAGATGTTCCAGCTGTAGATTTTGACATCGTGGTGCCCGAGGGGAATTATTTCATGATGGGTGATAATCGTGATGATAGCGCGGACAGCCGATTCTGGGGATTTGTACCGGAATCCTATTTGCGAGGTAGAGCGTTTTTAGTTTGGATGAGTTGGAATGGTAAAACGGATAACGTTCGTTGGTCTAGAATAGGGAAATTGATCCCGTAAATTAATATCGTATTTTTAATTATGTTCTGATCAAAAACACTGACGATAAAGCTGAAAGGAATGGCAAATGCAGAAACAAAAGGGAATGACTTTCATAGGAATGACACTTACAGTAGCTTTGATTGTTATGGCTGCAATCGTTGTAATGCGTGTTATTCCAGTTTATTTGCAGTATTACTCAGTTATCAAATCGGTAAAAGGGTTGAATGCATTGCCTCTGTCCTCATTAAGTGGTGATCCCATGGCAGATGTTAATGTGCTAAAGAGTACCATGGATAAACGCCTAAATATCAATGGTGTGGAAAGTTTAAAGGATGATCAGTTAATGGTTGAGCCCATAGGGACCAATAAATTTAGAGTAAAAGTGAAATATCAAGTGATTAAGCCCTTAGTATATAATATAAGCTTATTATTTGATTTTGATCATACTGAAGAGGTTGTAGCTGGCAGTGAAAGTTGATTTAGAAAGGTTATGCAGGCGATTAAAGTATCAATTCAATAATATTGCCTATCTCAAACAAGCTTTAACGCATTGTAGTGTTGGGAGTGTAAACTATGAGCGTTTTGAGTTTCTTGGAGATTCAATTTTAAGTTTTGTGATCGCCAATGAATTGTTTCATCGTTTTCCGTTACAAAGCGAAGGCCAATTAAGTCGTTTGCGTTCATTTTTAGTTCGGGGCGAGATGCTGGTTGAATTGGCTAAAGAAATTGATTTGGGTGATTTCCTTTTTCTCGGACAAGGTGAGTTGAAAAGTGGTGGTTTTCGCCGAGCCTCGATCCTTTCTGATGCTATGGAAGCTGTTTTTGCAGCAATTTTTCTGGATGGGGGAATAGAGGCCTCTAAAGAGGTTATTTTAAAATTATATCGCTCCAGACTTGAAGATTCTAATTTAAACGATTGTTTAAAAGATGCCAAAACTCAATTACAAGAATATTTGCAAGCTGAAAAAATGGCTCTTCCTGAATACACTTTGACTAAGGTGGAAGGAGATGAGCACAATCAAATATTCTATATAACTTGTACGGTGATGGGGACAAAACAACAAACTTATGGCCAAGGTTCTAACCGTAGAAAAGCAGAACAATTATCTGCAAAATTAATGTTGGAACTATTACGCTCTACGTAATCACTTTACTTCATTGCATAGTTTGACTCAAAGTCATTTGAGAACCAACATTGGGATTGGCATACCTTGAGTGAGGAACTCACTTAATTGTTCTGATCTCTCCGCATTAGAGAAGCTCATTTTTCATTTTTACTTTACTCCTATGCATTTAATTAGTTTTGATAAATCCTAAAACCTCTTATTTTTAACACGATGTTGAAAAAGAAAATCCTAAGAAACTTGATATAATGATTCATATCTGACAATTTATTCTCAAAGGACTATTAGTTAGATAGGGAGTAAATTGTGCACATTAAACTTAAAACAATAAAAATATTGTTCAACAAGCTCACCATTCTTTTAATTTTGTTACCAGTTACTTCATCCAACGCGACTAAATTATTACCGCAGGACATGCTCAATGTTATGCACCAACCCCGTTACCAAAATGCGCAATGGTGGATTGAAGTTAAAGATTTGAATACCCAAGAAAACATTTACCAATTAAACTCCAACCATTTATTAATGCCCGCCTCTGTTACAAAATTATTCTCTTCTGCCGCTGCTTTGAATGTTTTAGGTAATGACTATCGCTTTAAAACACCGGTTTATTTTATAGGGCAGAAAGATAATAACATCTTAAACGGCAACCTTATTCTCGTTGGTAAAGGCGATTTAGAATTAGGGGGCCGTGTTCATGAGGATAAACTCACTTATGGGTATATTGATCATATTTATGCAAATGATTTACCGGGTGCAGGAATTACTCCCGAAAACCCACTGAATGGATTGATTAGTCTTGCTGAACAAATCAAAGCCAAAGGTATTACAAAAATTAATGGTGATGTATTAGTAGATAACCGCTTATTCAAAACTGAATATTTACGCAATTACATTATTTCTCCGATTATGATTAATGAGAACTTATTTGATTTTCAAATTAAACCTACAACTGTGGGACAGAAAGCCCTAATAAAATGGCGCCCACAAGCTCCTGGTTATTCTATTGATAACCAGGTTATAACTGTAAGTGATGGTGAAAAAAACAATATTGAAACCTCAAGTAATAATGATGACACCGTATTGACTATAAAAGGACAAATTGCTGCGAATTCCGAAGAACTATTAAGAGTATCGCCTATTCTTAAACCCGCTTCTTTTGCCAGACAGGCATTTATCGCAGCATTAAAACAACAAGGTATTGTTGTACACCTCGATAATAAAAATAATCAGTTACCAAACGCAGAAGTCTATAATCGACTTACACCCATTGCCCAATATACTTCTCCACCATTTTCTGAGTATGTTAAAGTCATTCTAAAATTAAGTCATAACATAGGCGCCGATTTATTACCGCTTTTATTAGCTCAACACTATAACGAAACTTCATTTGCTCAAGGTTTGCCCCATATTGCAAAATTTTTGCGTGATACCGTAGGATTGACTGCAAATGAGTTTGTATTCGGTGACGGTGCTGGTGGGGATACAAACAGGATTCTTCCCTCGGCTGCTATTAAGTTATTAACCTATATGCACAAGCTGCCGGATAACCAATTTAAAGTGTTCTATAATGCCTTACCCATACTTGGTGTAGATGGTAGTCTTGCAAAAGCAGCTCAGAATATTCCTGCCGTAGGTAAAATTCACGGAAAAACAGGCACCTCACTATCATATGACTTTGCAAACCAACGTTTTTATTCTTTTTCAGAGGTATTATCAGGATATATTGAAACGAAGAACGGGCATTTGCTTGCGTTTATCATTGCAGTCTCTAATACGCCTTTGGAAACGCTAGAGGATGCTTTTCTAATTCAAAAAGATGTTAGCCGAGTCGCCGTTGAAATTTATAATCACTCATGATGATTTCCAGCTACCTACTAAAAAGGAGAGTAGTTAGCTGGAAAATGAACTTCATTAAATCTAGTAAAAACGAAAACTTGGAACCTCAGTTCCATATTCAGGTAACGGTTCGCCATGAACCTCATGAACAGCTTCTTTGGTCAATTTGCAGACGCAAACTTTAACATTGTCAGAAAAATCGGAATTGAGCTGACCATTTAAGTAGTTAATCGTATTAATGTTTTTCCAGCCTTTAACTTGTTGGTGAAAATCCTCTCGCTCATCTAATTCAACAAAAATTTGCCTATCTGCGTCAATAAGATATGCCTCATTATTTGCATCTACATAGATGATGTAGGTGTGATCTAAATCGTCATCTTCATCTTCACTTGTGCTTTCAAGACTTACCAACAGTAATTCACCTTTATTTAATTCTTGTATTTTCTTAAAAAACTCATCCAAGTCTTCTACTTCCTCACTGTCATGTACTTTATGAACTAGACCTTCTACAGGATCGTTGCCCCCCTCATAATCGGGTATTTCCCTGGGTTCAACACCTTGTAATAGTACGCGAGCCCCTTCAATAGCACACCAATGGCAATTTCCTTGGCTTTTGGGAATACCATGTTCATTTAAAGGATTTATTTTTTTGAGTTTCTCGAGTAGTTTTGCTTCCATGATAGCCTCAATTAAATACTATGTGATTAAATTATAGGCTATAAAAAATAATTTCAGGGCGTAATAAAAAATCGATTAGTTTAAAAAGGCAAATTGTGGGGCAAATCTTAGTCTGATGCAGCGCTCTGGAGTCTAGGAATAAGGTATTTAGATATCCTAAGCCCCAAAAGAGCGACACTTAAGCTATAAATTTAACTTAAATCTTCTAAGCTGCTACTAATTTCTAACCATTCTTCTTCAGCTTCGTTTAATGAAGTATGTGAATCAGTGCGTTTTTGGAGTAACTGATTGAGTTTATTTTGTTGGGAGCTGTCCTCATAAAGACTGGCATCGCCGAGTAGTAGATCCAGTTTGGAAATTTCACTGTGATATTGTTCAATTAATTGTTCCAATTTTTTCAGACGATTTTGTAATGCTTTCTTCTCTTTATAATCATTTGTAGACGCAGTTACTGTATTTTCTTTAATTGAATCTTTAGTTTGAAGCCAAGAATAATAATCGTCTAAGTCGCCTTCAAAAGGTTGAACTTTTTGCTGATAAACAAGATAGAAATTATCTACGGTGGTTTTAAGCATATGACGATCATGAGAAATCAAAATTAATGCCCCTTCATAACTTTGTAATGCAAGTTCAATAGCAGAGCGCATTCCAAGATCCAAATGGTTTGTCGGCTCATCAAGTAGGAGCAAATTGGGTTTGAGCCAAACAAGTTTGGCCAAAGCCAGGCGTGCTTTTTCACCGCCGGAAAAATGAGTGATAGTTTGAACTGCCATATCACCAGTAAAATTGAAGCCCCCTAAAAAATCACGAATGGTTTGTTCACGTATTTCTGGCGATAGGGCTTGGATCGTTTCTACTGGACTTAAATTACAATCAAGCTGTTCCAATTGGTGTTGTGCATAATAACCAATCTTTAAATGAGCTGAACGGTGAATGATGCCATTTAATGGAGCTAAAGAGCCAGTTAAGGTCTTAATTAATGTTGATTTTCCTTCGCCATTTGGACCCAGTAACGCGATTCTGTCACCCGGATTGAGAGAAAGATTAATTCTTTTTATTATCGTTTTTTCTGATTGATATCCTGCGTCAACCATGTTGCATTGTATTAGCGGGTTTCCTGCACGGGGACATGGAAAGAATTCGAAAGAAAAAGGGGAGTCAACTTGAGCTGCGGCGATAATTTCCATTCTTTCTATGGCTTTAAGACGTCCCTGCGCTTGTTTTGCCTTAGTCGCTTTAGCTTTAAAACGATTTACAAAGGACATCATATGATTAATTTGGGTTTGTTGCTTCTCATACATAGCTTGTTGTAATGCCAATTGCTGTGCATGCGTTTTTTCAAAACAACTGTAATTGCCACCATAAAGTGATAGATTTTGTTTTTCAATATGTAAAATATGCGTGACAAAGGCATCAAGAAATTCACGGTCATGAGAAATAAGAATAATCGTACTTGGGCTTTGTTTTAAAAAACGCTCCAGCCAAAAAATGGCTTCCATATCCAAATGGTTAGTAGGTTCATCCAATAAAAGCAAATCTGCAGGCTTCATTAAACAACGCGCAAGGCTTAAACGCATTCGCCAGCCTCCGGAAAAGCTATTTACGGAAGCCTGTTGCTGCGCACTACTAAAACCCAGGCCAGACATAATCGTAGCTGCTTGAGCGGGTTTACTGTAACCACCCGTATGACTTAATTCTTCATGACAAGCTAATACTTCAGCATCGTTACCTGTTTCTTCTGCTTCCTGTAAGCGTTGGAGCAATTTCATATAACCATCATCGCCACCTACGACAAAATCTAATGCTTTTGCATCGCTGTCAGGTAATTGCTGAGATAAGTGACTTATGCTTAGTTGCGGATTAATTAAAAACTCACCTGTATCGGGAGTCAATTTTCCTAATAAAAAATCAAATAATGTTGATTTTCCGCAGCCGTTATGACCGATAAGACCTATTTTTTGTTTTTCATATAGGGTGA
Source organism: Legionella stuttgartensis (assembly GCF_977063405.2). NCBI lineage: Bacteria > Pseudomonadati > Pseudomonadota > Gammaproteobacteria > Legionellales > Legionellaceae > Legionella > Legionella stuttgartensis. The sequence continues at coordinate 349,776 of NZ_CDRUHA020000022.1, read as the reverse complement.
CATTGACTTTGTCTAATAAAACTTTATTGCCACGACTTAGAGTAATTTGACGAAGAGTAAGCATGATAAATCTTTAGCCATAAATAGAGTTGGTACAAAAATTATGAATTCGCAGGGAAAGATTTGCTCAAGTGCACCTAAAATAAACACGTCTCAAAAAAAGTGTCTAATTTTGATCTCCGACGTTCTGCGACTTGCCCGCGGAATCCAGATGAACTGCGATAATGCGCGAACAAGTCGTGGGCAGGGCGTAGATAGTACGGCAAGAGACAGATACTTAATCCTGGCTACGAACCACAAACATTTTATGAATTTTATCACAATCCGTTTAACTTGGCTCAGGCTCTATAGTTTTTTTCCTGGCCGATTGATAACGAGCTTGCTTCTCGATGTCTATATAGCGATCAGTTGTAGCACTGGAGCTGTGACCGGCATCATCACGCACATGCTCGCGGGGACGAATTTTCACATCTTCAGAGATTCCTGTATGTCTAAGCCAGTGCACCGTGGCCGCAGCCAAATTATCTGCCTCTTCTTGATAGCCTTTTATTCGAAGTTGCTCACCAGCTAAGTCAAAGCATCCTTGAATAATTCTACGTATTGGTGCTGTATCACTCATGGGGCCGTTGCCACGAATTTTTGGAATAAGAGGGCTATTATCAGCGGGAGATGGAAGAGGGGATAAGCCTTGAAAAGATCGCCATCGCATTAAACTCTCTAACATCGCATCGCTTACTGCGATTTGGCGTTCTTTATTTCCTTTACCTACCGTTGTAAACCACCAGTGGCCATTACTATCTTTAGAGAAATCATTCATACTGGGGATCCACCGATCACTGGCTGCTAGTTCAGAGATACGGAGATACATACCAAATAACATGCTTAGCATAAAACGAGTACGCTCATGTTTCATAGGCGATTCTTCGGCAAGAGATTCAGCAGCGTCCAACACGGCACTCCATTGCATCAAACTAAGTCGACGGATGGGGGCATTATGTTGTTTCTTACGAATAAATTTACTTTTTTGACGAATAAGGGCAACTGGATTGGAAACCAGGTATTCCTCAGCAATTAAGAAATTAAATAAAGTACTTAAAATCGCAAAGATTTCCTGAATGGCTCCTTGCGACAAATTGAATTGGTCTATTTCAGGTTTATGGCCATTTTTTATTGCAGATTTACTTACCGTAACTACAAAAGGTCTCCATTCTTCATTGGGAATACGAGTCCCATCCTTTTCAATAAAGCGAGGCACCTTTTTCAAACTAATCCAGGATTTGAGTGGGTTCTGACAAAAATGAATGTATTGCTCAATATCGTCACGTTTTAATTCATTTAATGTGGTTTTTTTTATTAACCACGTCCATTGCAACAAACGTTCCGTTTCTCTGCGATAACTATTAAATGTTCCCTGGCTACCAGTATAACTTTTCAGAAAATTCAAAGCATAATTAAAATCATTTCGAAAACGTGGATCAGGCAATACGACGTGTTCATGATTTTTATGAAGAAAATTCATGCTGTCGAAGATAGGAAGCAGTTTAAATTTCATAAATTCATTCGGAGGTTAATTATAATTCCCAATGCTAGCTGAAAAGTGATGAAGATACGAGTAGGGAAAATTAAGGTACTTGTATCGATGATTGGCTATGTGGTTTAAAAAAAATCTAGTTGTTCAAGCCAAATAAATATCTAACCCCCAAAAATAAAATTAATTAAAATTAAATGATTTAAGATATTGACCTTGATGAAAGCACCTAGTATCATCTGCGCTCTGTCCTTGGGACGGGTTAACGGGGTGTAGCGCAGTCTGGTAGCGCGCCTGCTTTGGGAGCAGGATGTCGGGGGTTCGAATCCCTCCACCCCGACCAAATTTGCGCCCGTAGCTCATCTGGATAGAGCATCGGCCTTCTAAGCCGAGGGTAGCAGGTTCGAATCCTGCCGGGCGTGCCAGCCCAGATTTTATTTATCATAAGAATTTCTGGTAAAAGTTTTTATGGTGAGCGTAGCTCAGTTGGTAGAGCCCCGGGTTGTGATCCCGGTTGTCGTGGGTTCGAGTCCCATCGTTCACCCCATTTGAGAGAGAAACAAATGGTTTATCGCTAAAGATTCTATCTGAGTCTTTACAAGACCGAATTACTGATTGATAATCCAACCTGATTTGCGAAAGTGGCGGAATTGGTAGACGCACTGGATTTAGGTTCCAGCGGGGCGACCCGTGAGAGTTCGAGTCTCTCCTTTCGCACCATTATCATTATAAATTCCAAGAGGTGACATTAATGCAAGTTTCTGTTGAGACCCTAGAAGGTTTGGAACGTAAGGTGACAGTTTCTGTACCTGCGGAGAAAGTTGAGGAAGAAGTGAGCTTACGTCTCAAGAATCTTGCTCGCAAAGCTAAAATGGATGGTTTTCGTCCTGGTAAAGTACCGATGCATGTTGTTGTTAGTCGTTATTCTCAAAGTGTCCGTGAAGAAGTCGCTCGCGACATGGTACAATCTACTTTATATGAAGCATTGCAAAAAAATGAATTGGTTCCAGCTGGTTATCCTTCTGTAGAGCCTGAGCAACTTGAGAAGGGTAAAGACTTCAGATACTCAGCAATATTTGAAGTAATGCCTGTATTTGAGGTTGTTGAATTAAATCAAGCCGTGGTTGAGCTAGCACGTTCAGAAGTCACTGATAAAGATGTTGATGACATGCTGGATAAACTTCGTGAACAAAATAAAGAATGGCATGATGTTTCTCGAGCTGTTAAAAAAGGCGATAAAGTTGTTATCGATTTCGAAGGGTTTCTTGATGACAAGCTTTTTGATGGTGGAAGTGCTAATGGCCATGAATTAGTTATTGGTTCTGGATCAATGATTCCTGGTTTTGAGGATGGAATTATTGGTAATAAGAAAGAAAAGGCTTTTGATATTAAAGTAACCTTCCCCGAAGACTACGGTCATAAAGAATTAGCAGGTAAAGAGGCTGTATTCAAAATTACTATTCATAATGTAATGGAAGGAAAGCTTCCTGAGCTCAATGATGAATTCGCTGAGAAGTTTAATATCAAAGAAGGTGGCGTAGATGCACTGAAAAAAGATATTAAAGAGAATATGGCTCGTGAATTAGAGCGTCGTGTTAGCATGATGAATAGAGAAAAATTGTTTGATAAATTAATGGAAGTTAATACTGTTGAATTACCAATGGCTTTAATTGACAAAGAAATCGAACATTTGAAACATGACATGTATCATCGTCTTTTTGGACATGAACATCATGAGAACGAGCAAATTCCTGATTTCCCTCGTGAACTTTTCGTAGAACAAGCAAAACGTCGTGTTCATCTTGGTTTACTCTTTTCAGAATATGTTAAAAAACACCAAATCGTAGCTGATAAAGATAAAGTTAAGGAAGTTATTGAGCGATTTGCTAGCGCTTATGAAAATCCTGATGAGTTACGTGCGTGGTACCAAAGCAGTAAAGAACATATGGCGGAAATTGAAGCTCTTGTTATGGAAGAGATGGTTGCAGATAAAATTGCCGAGGATGCAAAAGTTAAATACAAGAATAAGGATTATGATTCAGTCATGAATCCTAAGCCAGAGACTGATGCGACTGAGAAAAAAGGAGAGTAATTATATGTCGGGCTATTCAGAGAACATAATTCGCAATGCCAGTGGATTAGTCCCAATGGTTATTGAACAAACCTCACGTGGTGAGCGTTCATATGATATTTACTCAAGATTATTGAAAGAGCGTATTATCTTTCTATTGGGTGAAGTTGAAGATCATATGGCTAATTTAGTTGTTGCTCAATTGTTGTTTCTTGAGTCTGAAAATCCTGAAAAAGATATTTCTCTCTACATTAATTCTCCTGGAGGGGTAGTAACTGCTGGTTTAGCAATTTACGATACCATTCAGTTTATTAAACCTGATGTAAGTACTTTATGTATAGGGCAAGCAGCAAGTGCTGCTGCCTTACTACTTTGTGCTGGCGCAGATGGTAAGAGATTCTGTTTACCAAACTCACGGGTCATGATTCACCAACCTCTAGGTGGTTATCGTGGTCAGGCAACTGATATCGAAATTCATGCTCGTGAAACTTTAGCGGTGAGAGAACGATTAAATACCATCATGGCAAAGCACACGAAAAAGACTCCTGACCAAATTATGCGCGATACAGAGCGTGATAATTTTATGAGTGCGACACAGGCTGTTGAATATGGCCTAGTAGATCAAGTGCTTTATGATCGTGAGTCAGTAAGTAAAGTAGAGTAATTATTTACATTAAATTTAAAGACTGAACTATAATGTATGATGGCCCGGCTGTAGCGAAGCGGAACCTGGGTTAGGGTTCAGGTTTACCGGGTTCCGCTTCGCTGTACCCAGGCTAGGAATGCGAGGTGCCTTTTTATAGATTGATTCATTATTACTTCTTCGTATTTCGCTTTGTTTTTAAAAAATAGTTGCTGTGAATAACAGTGGCATATCTTTTTCTGATTGACTAATATTTTACATATATTATCTATTTTTCCGATAATCGTTGTAAGAAGGGGTTTGGTTATGAGTAAATCCGGTAACGGAAGTGGCGATAAAGTTTTGTATTGTTCTTTTTGTGGAAAGAGCCAACATGAAGTAAAAAAATTGATTGCTGGTCCTTCTGTGTTTGTATGTGATGAGTGTGTTGAATTATGCAACGATATTATTCGTGAAGAAACACATGAATCTCATGAAGAGACAGAAGTACGCTTGCCATCACCTAAAGAAATTTCAACCTTCTTAGATGAGTACGTCATCGGGCAATCACATGCCAAAAAAGTCTTATCCGTAGCTGTATATAATCATTACAAGCGATTACAACATAAAAGTGAAGATGGGGTTGAACTTGGTAAAAGTAATATTTTACTTATCGGCCCAACTGGTAGTGGAAAAACACTTTTGGCGCAAACATTAGCTCGTATTCTCAATGTTCCGTTTGCTATGGCAGATGCAACTACTCTTACTGAAGCAGGTTATGTAGGTGAAGACGTAGAGAACATTATCCAGAAGCTCTTACAAAAGTGTGATTATGATGTAGATAAAGCACAACATGGTATCGTTTACATTGATGAAATTGATAAGATATCACGCAAATCAGATAATCCTTCAATTACTCGCGATGTTTCTGGTGAGGGAGTTCAGCAAGCCCTTTTAAAACTGATTGAAGGTACAATTGCTTCAGTTCCGCCGCAAGGTGGTCGTAAGCACCCACAACAAGAATTCTTACAAGTAGATACTTCTAACATTTTATTTATTTGTGGTGGTGCGTTTGCTGGATTAGAAAAGGTAATAAGAGAGCGTAGTGACAAGTCAGGTATTGGATTTTCTGCTCAATTAAAAAATAAAAAAGAAAACAATGATGAAATATCCAAAGTATTGAACCAGCTTGAATCTGATGATTTGATTAAATACGGATTAATACCCGAATTCGTTGGTCGATTGCCTGTCGTTGCTACCTTACAGGAATTGGATGAATCCGCTCTTATTGATATTTTAACGAATCCTAAAAATGCTTTGACCAAGCAATTCCAGTCTTTATTCAAAATGGAAGAAGTGGAACTTGAATTTAGAGAAGAAGCATTGAACGCTATAGCTAAAAAGGCTCTAGAAAGAAAAATGGGTGCACGAGGTTTGCGTGCCATACTTGAAAATATTCTTTTAGACACCATGTATGAATTACCTTCTCTTGAAGGAGTAATTAAGGTTGTGGTAGATGAAAGTGCGGTGACTAGCTCATCTAAACCCATCCTTATTTATGAACAAGATGGGATGAAGAGTGCAGCAGGTGGCCAAGAGTAAAATTTTTGCTCTATCTCTCTCCTATCTTTATGATGGGAGAGAAGTTCTTTAAAACTTTCTTAATTATAACGCTTTGATTTCTTGCAATAACTCTCCCTTCCTTTTAAATTATAATTAGTAGTCACGTAAATATTAAAGTTTTCCGATTGAATAAGGGTTCATTATGTCCACTGAAATTAAAGAGACTTCGAATGAGACAGAAAAACTGTCTAGTATACCTGTGTTACCATTAAGAGACGTAGTGGTCTACCCCCATATGGTTATTCCTCTATTTGTTGGGCGAGGAAAATCAATTAAAGCCTTAGAAGCGGCTATGGTTGATAGTAAGCAAATCTTTTTAGTCGCACAGAAGAAATCATCAAACGATGATCCAGGGGCAGAGGATATTTTCCACGTTGGCACATTATCCAGTGTTCTCCAGCTATTGAAACTTCCTGATGGAACGGTGAAAGTTTTAGTTGAAGGGGAGAAGCGTGCTAAAGCAAAAGAATATAATCAGGCAAAAGGGTATTTAGAAGCGGATCTAGAATTGCTTGAGGATGAAAATGCTGCAGTTCAGGAGCCGGATATTGGTATTTTAATGCGCTCCTTGATGTCGCAATTTGAGCAATACATTAAACTAAACAAAAAAATTCCACCTGAAGTTTTATCGCCTCTTGCGGGTATAGAAGAACCAGGACGGTTAGCCGATACCATTGCTGCGCACCTCACTTTGAAAGTTGATGATAAGCAAGAATTATTAGAAACAATGGACGTGGGTACGCGCCTTGAACGCTTAATGTCTGCTATAGAAAATGAAATTGATTTATTGCACGTAGAAAAACGTGTGAGAGGCCGGGTTAAGCGACAAATGGAGAAAAGTCAGAGAGAATATTATCTCAATGAACAAATGAAAGCGATTCAAAAAGAATTAGGCGAATTGGGTGAAGAAGGGAGTGAAATCGAACAACTGGAAAATTCCATTAATAAAGCCGGTATGCCTAAGGAAGCTAAAGAAAAATCACTAGCAGAACTTCATAAGTTGAAAATGATGTCGCCCATGTCTGCTGAAGCGACGGTCATTCGTAATTATCTTGATTGGATGCTCGCTGTACCCTGGAAAAAAAGAACTAAAATTCAATTTGATCTGCCTAAGGCAGAAAAATTATTAGATAAAGAACATTATGGGCTTGAGCTGGTTAAAGAGCGCATTATTGAGTATCTGGCTGTTCAACAACGTGTGAAACGATTGAAAGGTCCTATACTTTGTCTCGTTGGACCTCCAGGAGTAGGTAAAACATCATTAGGACAATCTATTGCAAATGCTACGGGGCGTACGTTTATTCGTATTGCTTTGGGTGGTGTTCGAGATGAAGCAGAGATTCGTGGCCATCGTAGAACTTATATTGGTTCTATGCCAGGTAAGATTATTCAGAAATTGTGTAAGGCTGGAGTAAAAAATCCACTTATTATGTTGGATGAAGTGGATAAAATGGCTATGGATTTCCGTGGGGACCCAGCTGCAGCTTTACTTGAGGTATTGGACCCAGAGCAAAACCACACGTTCAATGATCATTATCTCGAAGTAGATTATGATTTGAGTGACGTGATGTTCATTGCGACAGCAAACTCGTTAGAAATTCCTGCCCCATTATTAGATAGAATGGAAGTAATTCGACTTGCAGGATATACAGAAGATGAAAAAGTAAGTATTGCTGAAAAATATCTTGTTCCGAAACAAGTTGTCTTGAATGGTTTGAGTAACCAAGAAATACATATTAGTGAAGGAGCGATACGAGAGGTAATTCGGCACTATACACGCGAGGCAGGTGTTCGTAACTTAGAACGGGATATTGCTAGTGTTTGTAGAAAAGTCGTAAAAGAAATTTTATCCAATAAAAAAGTTAAAAAAATGACGGTAACCACCAGTAATATTGAAAAATATTTAGGTGTGAAAAAATTCCGTTATGGTTTGGCTGAAGAATTTGACCAGGTTGGACAGGTTACAGGTTTGGCGTGGACAAGTGTTGGTGGGGAATTACTAACAATAGAAGCATCCATGATGCCTGGTAAAGGTAAAGTGACTCATACAGGTCAATTAGGCGAGGTCATGCAGGAATCTATCCATGCAGCAATGACTGTTGTCCGAAGTCGAGCTAAAAAATTAGGTTTGGCTGATGATTTTTATGATAAGAATGATTTCCATGTGCATGTTCCAGAGGGTGCAACTCCCAAGGATGGTCCCAGTGCGGGTATAGGTATGTGTACGGTGTTAGTTTCTGTAGTGACACATATTCCTGTAAAAGCGGATGTAGCAATGACAGGGGAAATAACACTAAGAGGGCAGGTATTACCAATAGGTGGTCTTAAAGAGAAACTATTGGCTGCTCATCGAGGCGGAATTAAACATGTCATTATTCCTGAGGAGAATGTAAAAGACCTGGAAGAGATTCCAGATAATGTTTTACGTAAGCTATCAATACATCCTGTAAAGACCATAGAACAGGTTTTAGAGCTGGCTTTACAACGCACTCCTTGGGTAGATCAGCCAACAAATGTACAGTCTGAGGGTTTAGTAGGTAAAAAATCAAAAAAAATTAAAAATAATGATTTACATACCCATTAATTAGAGGTATATTTCGTTTCGTAGCCCGCCACTAGCGGGCATTGCAAGGAAGTAACTACTCGACCGGTTAGTTTAATAAGTTTAGTTAAATTAACTTAGAAGTATGGAAGATTAACAGTATAGGGGAAGCAATGAATAAGAGCGAATTAGTTGATGCTATAGCAAGTGGTTCGGGTTTAACAAAAGCTGACGCAAGCCGAGTTCTCGAAACTTTTACTGATACTATTACTAATGTTTTAAAAAATGGTGATCAAGTGGTAATACCTGGTTTCGGTTCTTTTTCAACAGGCAATCGTTCAGCTAGAACAGGTAGAAACCCACAAACTGGTAAAATTATTCAAATTAAAGCGTCACGAGTAGCCAAGTTTAAAGCGGGTAAAAACCTGAAAGAAGCGGTGCAAGAAGCATAAGTTTTCTGGGTGCTTAGCTCAGCTGGGAGAGCATCGCCCTTACAAGGCGAGGGTCGTAGGTTCGATCCCTACAGCACCCACCAAGAAATGGAGTGGTAGTTCAGTTGGTCAGAATACCGGCCTGTCACGCCGGGGGTCGCGGGTTCGAGCCCCGTCCACTCCGCCAGATTAACGCGCCGAAAGGCGCGTTTTTTTTATCTTGAATGATTGTTTATGTCAAAATATATTTCCTTTCATTTCTGATTCTTTTTACTTAGAGAAAGATTAGGTGATGCTATGAAAATGAAACTCCATACCCATTTCACCAATTTTCAAGCTGATCAGGAAAGAAAAATTTTGCAAAATAAGTGTGCTGTTGTTTTTGTTTTGATTTTTTTCAGTCTGGGGTATAATCGGCCTCGCTAAATTAAATAAACCCTTAATTAATATATGGATCTCGGGACATGTTACAAAAGTTAAATGAACGTATACAGGGTGTTGTAGCTTGGTTAGTAGTTATTTTAATCGGTATTACGTTCACACTTTTTGGTGTGGATTACTATCTACAATCACGTCAAACAACAAACTCCAAGGTTGTTGTCAATGGTCAGCCTTTAACAATGCAGGCTTTTGAGACTAATTATAGACGTGCTCGTTCTATGCAAGATATTGAACAGATGACTGCTGCAGATGAGAAAAAGCTGCAAAATCAAGTTCTCGAGCAAATGATTACTAATGAAGTTTTAGTGCAAGCGGCTCGAAAAAATGGATTTGATGTCAGCTCGAATCAAGCAGATGCAGCAATTTTGAGTATTCCTCAGTTCCAGGAAGACGGTCATTTCTCTGCTCAAAAATATCAGCAAGCGTTAAATGCAGCCTTATTCACTCAATCAAGTTTTCAAAATGAAGTAAAACAGGGGATGTTATTAAATCAACAACGATTTGCTTTTATGGGAAGTTCTTTTGCTTTACCTGATGAAATCGATCGTTTTGTAAGTCTGTATATGCAAAGTCGAGACTATGACTACTTAACTATCCCGGCATCACTTTTTGAGAAGGATATACAGATTACTCCACAGGAAATAACTAGTTATTATAAAAACCATAAAAAAGAATTCATGACCCCAGAAAAAGTTAGTTTGGATTATGTTTCTTTGTCGATGCATGATATTAAAAACAAAATTAAAATTTCTGATGATGATGTAAAACGTTACTATGAAGAAAACCAAAATAGTTATTTAATACCTGCGAGTTGGCAAGTAGCCCATATTTTATTTGCTGTTCCAGAAGATGCAAACCAAGCTGATTTAGAAAAAATTCAGAAAAAAGCCAATGATGCATATCAGGCCTTACAAAAAAATCCGGAGCAATTTGACCATTTTGTTTCAACGCTATCAGACGATAAACTTTCTATAGCAGATAAGGGCGTTCTGCCTTGGATCACTGCTGGACAGAATGATTACAATCAAATTTTATCTAATTTAACCAAACCAGGTCAGATATCATCACCTGAAAAAACGAAACATGGTTATGAAATTTTTAAAGTAATTGCTTATAAACCAGTTTCTACAAAATCTTTCTCTGAAGTAGAGCAATCGATTAAAGAACAACTGATTGCTGAAGCAGCCCAAAACAAATATACGCAAGCTTTGGAACAATTATCTGATTTGAGCTATCAATCTCCTGATTCGCTTCAGCCAGTTGCAGACGCTTTAAATTTAAAAATCGAAACAACAAAGCCTTTCTCAAGAGCTGATGGTGTCGAAAATATTACCAAGAATAAACAGGTAATAAATGCTGCATTCAGTCATGATGTTCTTGATTTAAGTAATAATAGTGAACCAATACAAATTGATAATGATTCGGTAGTAGTGGTACGGGTTAATCGTCACTGGGATGAAACAGAACAGTCTTTGGAGTCTGTTCATGATCAAATTAATAAAATTTTAGTTAAGAAAAGTGCTGAAGCTAAAGCTAAAGAAGTTGGCATGAATTTATTAAGTCCGATTGAAGATAAACAACAGCAAGAGTTGATCCACTCAAACCATCTAGTATGGAAATCAGAACTTCGGTCAACACGAGATAATGATAAAGTTGATACCGATATTAATGATACGGCGTTCAATTTATTACGACCAGAAAGTCGCGATGGCCTTGTGATGCCAAATGGTGATTATGTGGTAGTGAGATTAAAGCAGATTCATGATGGGAAATTGAGTACATTAGACAGGGAGCAACAAGATAGCTTAATTCAACAAATTGAAGCAAGCTATGGCATGATGGATTATGACTTGTATGAAAAAAGTTTAATTAGTCGCGCACAAATTGTGAGGCATTAGGATCTGGACAAACATGCTGGATAGTTTTTAGGTTAGAGGTTTTATTTAGAAGCTAAATAGCAATGTTTGCCGATGTTACCCCAATAATAGGAGTCTCTGTATGTCTGATTTAAGTACGAAGTTTACCGATCTTAAATTGAAGCAGTTATATGGTCACATGTTAAATCATTATAAACATTGCATGGACCGTCATCTTGATGCTACTGCCATGTATTATGAAATGTATGGTGCAGTGCAGTATTCCCTGGAGTCGCCTTATAGCTCCCTATCTTCTCTAGACGGAGAAGAAAAAATTAAAGTGTATGCGGCTTTTAATAAAATATTTTATGCTTTACCGTTCTATAGAAATCTGACTGCCACCCAACAACGCGATTTTAATCCTAAACCGCCTAAGTTTAACCCGCAAGTTAAATATGAAACGAATATTTACAATAACTATAGTCATCACGACTCAACACTCACCAATTGGCTGATTTTGAGCTACGTACTCGATTCTCGCCATCATGCTCGCCATCATGATTCAAGTTGTTGTTTCCCTTCTAATCATCACGGACACAGTTCATCTTCAAATGATGATTTAGGTAAATTAATTCTAGCTTTACTTGTTATCGCTTTAGCTGCGATTGCGGCTGTTTTAGCGTTCATTGCTCTAGCCTATATGGTGGATGAATTTGCAAGCAGTATGGAACGATTTTATTATGGCGAAGGATGGCTGAAGGGTGCATTAATGTTTGCAACTTCTCTTGCATTTGGTGCAGGTTCTGCCTCTTTAACGCTTAATTTCGCGGCGGCGCCTCTTATTGCTCTTGCAGTGGCAGCAGGGCTCAATCCTGTGGGTATTGTGATTCTTGGAGCGGTATTGTTTACAACAATAGGTGCTGGTATTGGATGTTGGGCAATGAGTATGATGTATGATTCCATTAATACATCAGCGAATAAAGAGTCTATGGACCCTGAAGATCCACAGCGATTTCAATTAACCGCTGCAGAAGAAGAGTCCTTACGACAAAAGACAATTGATCCCATTGCAGTAAAATGTGCTATGGTTGCATTGCGTGCGGAAATAGCGAATGTGTTAGGTAATGAGAAGCCAATCCCTTCTTTTTTCACTCGTTATTTTGATGAAAATGGAAGTGAAGTCAATGAATTACTTACAAAGTTAAGGAAATTACGTCGCGGTGAGATGAGTATTGTTGATGTGGGTAATTTGCGTTTTGATTGCAGGCTCCCGCAACCTATCCCACAACCTGTCTATACACCAAGCTTTTATTCGCAGCAACCACCACCGTCATATTCTGAACATACATTGAATCTACGGCCTTCAGCTCCTCCAGAGTACCCAGCTTATCAATAGTCTAAGAGGTTTTTTGATCAGGTAAAGTCTAATCTTTACCTGATCAAGTCATTGTTTTGCCTTTCTTCGTTATCCAAACTTACTCATTAGACGTAAATGGAAGCATACGCTTCAATACATTATCTTTGTAGATAAAATGATGATATAAAGCTGCAAGAATATGAACCCCCACCAAAAATAGAATGACAAACGCAAGTGTTTCATGAGCTAAAAACATAATGCCTCCAAGATGCTCATTCGCTGAAATAAGACAGGGTATGGTAAACAAACCAAAAAAGTTAATAGGTTTTCCATCAGCACACGTTAATAGATAACCAATAATTGGCATGAGCATTATAAGGAGGAACAGGGTATGATGGACCGCTTTAGAAATAATATATTGCCATCGTGGTTGAGTTTCTGGGGGTAGAGGTTTCACATTGAAGATATGCCAAATGAAAAATAGGATCCCCAATATTAAGAGGGTCATGCCAACAGACTTATGTAACATGATATAAGGGCCTGTGAGAGGGGAGTTTTCGCTAAGAGACCAGACAAAATAAAATTGTGCGGTTATTAAAATAAAAATTAACCAATGCAGTAGTTTTGTCATAGTACCAAACCGCTTTACGGTATTCCTTAACATACGGATTCTCCAAAAATAATAGATGGCCTTACTATATCAACGGCCCATATAATTTCAATATTGAACTTTTTTTATTATAGGAACTTATATTATTTGAAAGGAAACTGATAGCGATATTAGAACTTTATTTTTTTGAATTAATAGGTTATCAAGAGTGGGGTATTTAAGACTTGGCGGAGAGACAGGGATTCGAACCCTGGGAAGGTTGCCCTTCAACGGTTTTCAAGACCGCCGCATTCGACCGCTCTGCCATCTCTCCGACAGCCGAGAATACTATCCTAACAACTCTGCTTTTGCAAATATTTTTTTATATTCTAGGCAGTCGTAGGTCATTTTTTTAGACTGTTGTTTTAAATTGCTCCATTTTTTAAAAAAAACAGAAGAATGTTCGCAAATTAAATAGTCCTAGGTATAATGTTTCAAATTTTTGTGGCTGTTGTGCGGATGCAACAGATATATATTTAGATAGGTGTAGTTTATGAAACGAATTCGAATGTTGTTCCTAATCGGTCTTATTGTCTCTTTATCTGCATGTAAAACATGGTGGGGTAAGGATGATGAAGATAATAATCCTTACAAAGGAATGACTGCTGAACAGCTTTATACCGCGGCTCAGAAGGACCTACACAAAAAGGAATATGCAACTGCAATAAAACATCTTGAAGCAATTGAAACAATGTATCCGTTTAGTGATTATACTGAAAATTCGCAGCGGCAATTAATCTACGCATATTATAAAAATGAAGATTATCCTTCTTCTGCAGCAACTGCAGAGCGGTTTATTCATCTTTATCCACGCGCAAAAAACGTAGATTATGCATATTACATGCGTGGAATGGCTAATTTCCAACAAAGCCGTGGGGTTTTTGCAAAATTTTTACCTCTAGATGAATCATGGAGAGATCCTGGAACACAAACACAGGCTTATTCTGATTTCGGTATTTTGATTCAAAAGTTTCCAGACAGCAAATATAAAGCTAATGCATTACAACGGATGACTTACTTACGTAATATGTTCGCACAGCATGAGCTAAATGTAGCGACGTTCTATTATAAGCGTCAGATGTATGTTGCAGCAATTAATAGAGCAAGTTACGTTGTTAAAAACTATCCACAAGCTCCAAGTGTAAAACAAGCTTTAGTGGTTATGCATGATGCAAATATGGCTTTAGGTTTTCATCAGGCTGCAGAAGAAGCTCTGGCTGTTTATAAAGCAACTTATCATACTGCCAAGATGGAAAAAATTTCTTAATTCCTTAATGATGAAAAAGGCATCTTGGATGCATATAAATCAGATAGTATGATGTTAGATATAATGCAATGGAACTTAATAATACTTTTTTTAAGTTTCTGCCCCATTAATTTAAGAGGCGCCTCGTCTTATACTCAAATTAAATGGGAAACAAGGAATAAAAAAAGGGAGCCATCGCTCCCTTTTTATTTTAAATTTATAGAGCTTCTTCTAATTCAGGTTCTTTTGCTTTCACTGCGACAGCTGCAAAAAGATCATTAGTTAACTCACGTAATTCACCTGCTAATAAAGTAAGTGCGGCATCACGTTGTTGATATTCTTCATCAAGTTGTTTGATGTCGTTAAAATCATCGAGAAGATATTCAAGGCTTTTAAGTTTTTTGAATGTAAAATCATGGGTTAATGTAAATTGAATTCTTTCTTTCCAGATTAACGAAATTTCGGCGGTTGCCATGCCTTGTGATAGTAAGGTTATAATTTCCTCAGCAGGAAGCTCATAGCCCTTACAATGCACTCGTTTTTTTTCATCATCAAGAGCAAAAAGGATGCAATCCGATGCTAATTGAAAATGGTTAGGAAGAGTATTCGGGGAGTGAATCCATTCTGCAAATCGTAAAGCTAAATTCTCAGTATGGGTTAACGGTTCAATCGTAATTCCTGCTACTGACTTACGTAACAGAGAAGTAAGCTGCGACGCTTGATTATTACTGGAAGCATTTACTATTATTCTTTTGCTCGCGCTATCCAAAATGGCAAGCATTCTTTTTTGGACGCAAAACGATTTGGGTAGTAATTCAAATTCAATATCTTCGGCCATTTGTGCTTTCTCTGCACGTTTAATCGTGCGGCCTTGTTGGGTTTCAAGTGCTTGAACTTTTTCAGCGAGCATTTTGTTTATCACACCACGTGGCAGCAAACGTTCTTCTTTACCCATACAAATTAGAGAGCTCCCAGCAACTTCTTGAACCATTTCGTCTGCAAAAGCAGGAAGCCATCCATAAACAAAACGAGCATGAGGTGGACAAGGCTTTAGGATATTTTCTGCGAGAGATGCTGTTAAATCACTCGCTTCATCCAACTCATATTGATAGATTAGTGCATTGTTAAACCACATAAAAAACTCCTAAGATTACATAATATAATAGGTACCGATTGCCATCGTTCTATTGTATGGTAGTTTATAAAAGTCGATGTTTAAATTGGCCGAATAATTGCGTATTAAAAAAGCAAATAACTTTTCTTGCCAATAAAAGGTTAATGATTTTTTTGATTTTGATGCTGTAATATTTGGTATTTCTACCATATAAGTAGCGCGATCAACATTTAACTTAAAGGGGAAAAGATTTTTATTTGAAGCACGTTCTAAAGCTCTGGGGATAGAAATAGTTTCCATAAATCCATAGTGCAAAGTAAGATTGAATACCTTCTCATGTAAGCAGGTAATTTCATAGCGTTGGCTGTAATGTATATATGGGATGTTATCTACTACATAATTCACAATAAGCACGCGTTCGGGAACAGCGCGGCTTAACTTAAGGAAATGTAGAAAGCTTCCGCCACTTTTATCATAAACATCGGTGATAAATACCGCAGTCAAGTCAGTAAGTTGATTTAAGCTTTTATACTCTAATTGCCTGAGAATCTTGGAAATATCATCTTTATTCATGTAATAATTTTCGCGCAAGTATTCTAAGCCAAACTTCCAGGTATACATAATGGTTGCTATGGCTAAAGCGAACGTAACAGGGACCCAACCACCAGTCAAAAACTTATGTAAATTTGAACCAAGAAATGCAAAATCTATAGTAAGGAATAATCCAAATATAGCGATAACTTTAAATTTGGACCATTTCCAAATGGATAATGCAGCATAAGCAACCATTGCATCAATGAGAAGCATATCTGCATTCACAGCAATTCCATATGCATGAGCAAGTCGATCTGAAGTTTTGAAGGCAATGCAAAAAGTTAAGGTTCCAATAAACAAAATAAAGTTGATTTGTGGAACATAAATCTGTCCGGAAAACTCCTTAGATGTTTGTACTATGGGTATACGAGGGCATAAACTCAGCAAAACAGCTTGTTTTGTTAACGAAAAGGTTGCCGAAATCACCGCTTGGGACGCGATTATTGTCGCAATAGTAGCTAAGATAATTAATGGAATATAAAACCATTCAGGGGCAATCATGTAAAAAGGATTGTTAATGGCATTAGGGTTCATAAGTAAGTTAGCCCCTTGACCAAAATAATTTAATATCAAACAAGGGAGAACAACTGCAAACCAACCGGCACGAATAGGGTTTTTCCCAAAATGTCCTATATCGGCGTAAAGGGCTTCGCCTCCGGTTACCACAAGAAAAATACCGCCTAATAACAAATACCCTTTTAATCCTGTATCGCGAATTAGATCGAATGCGTAATAAGGATTGATTGCGGTAAGCACGATAGGAGCTTTAATAATTTGTGCGATGCCAAGAATGGCAATAGTAAAGAACCAAATTAATATAATGGGTCCAAATAGATTGCCAATACTCCCGGTTCCTCTTGCTTGTAAGGTGAAAAGGAGAATGAGAATAATAACCGCTATAGGTAAGATATAGGGAGTAAAGGTGTCTGAAAGAGTGCTAAGACCTTCTACAGCACTAATTACGGAGATGGCTGGCGTCAGCATGCCATCACCCAAGAGTAATCCAGCCCCAAAAATTGCGATGATGTAAAATAATGGCGTATATCGGGTGCTTTTATATTTCATTAGTGCCAAAAGGGCGAGAATTCCTCCTTCACCATCATTATCGGCCCGAAAAATCAAAATTAGATATTTGAATGAAATGACAAGAATCAAACACCAAAAAATTAGCGATAGCACGCCTAAAATATGTGATTGAGTAATAGCAATATTATTCAGAGTTACTTTTAAAGCATATAAAGGACTGGTTCCTATATCACCAAAGACAACACCTAAAGCCCCAAGGGTGAGACCATAAGAGAACTTGTGTGTGTTTTCCATATCAATTACCAGAATGCGTTGCTAAATTAATAGCAAAAAGGGCGATAAAGAGTGTTTTCATATTTGCTATACTGTCCCTAACTTTTATTTTTCCACCAGTTAATTGGAGGAGGAATGATTTTTCTTAGGTTTTATAAATTTACGAACTCTTGCAGGTCTAGCGTTCTTTGTGTAGATTAGCCGATTTTTGTTCTTTGGGAAATAGAAAAATGAATGCAAAAGTTATTTTGCTTGCAGCAAAACAAAATACTGTATTACGCGGTCATCCCTGGATATTCCCCAAGGCCATTGCGAAGACTCAGGGTAGATTAGTTACAGGACAGTTAGTTGATATTTATAATGCAGATGAGAAACTTATTGGTGTAGGTGCCTATAATGAGTATTCTCTCTACAGAGTCAGGGTCTTGGCGCTTACCAATGAATCCATTGATATAAGTAATTTGCGCACTTTGATTACCCATCGCTTAAATCAAGCGAAGCAAGTAAGAGAGTGTTTAAATTTACCTAATGAAGAAACTACAGCCTATCGTTTATTTAATAGTGAAGCAGATGGTCTTTCTGGCTTAACCATCGATCGATTTAATCAAACATGTGTGGTTGCAAGCTCTGCTTATTGGGTTGAGCTCAATCGAGAACTTATTATTGAAGCATTACAAACTTTGTTTCCCACAGATCAAATTATATGGTTGCCACAAAGTAAACCCTTGGGACAAGATGGCTGGAAGCAAATTACAGTTCAAGAGAAACATTATAATACCCAGGTGCTTGAAGCAGGGGTTATTTATGAAGTTGAGTTTGCTCAAGCACAAAAAACAGGATTATTCCTTGATCAACGCGAGAACCATCAACGTATTGCGCAATTATCTAAAGGAAAAAATGTTTTAGATCTCTATTGTTATAGTGGGGGGTTTGCATTACATGCTGCGAAAGCAGGTGCTTTAAAGGTCACTGCAGTTGATAGTTCTGCTCAAGCAATAGGGCAAGCTCAAAAGAATGCGGAATTAAATGGAGTGTCTCAAATTGAATGGATTGAAGCCGATGCACGAGAGTATTTAACAAAAGCAGGGGACTATGATGTAGTCGTTCTTGATCCTCCTAAATTGGTTCCATCCAAACAGCACGTTGAGCGTGCTAAAAACTATTATCGGTTTTTACATCGTGAAGTGTTTAAGTACATGAAAACAGGCTCCTTATTAATGACGTGTAATTGTTCTTCAGCACTTTCGTCCCAGGAGTTTTGCTCTCTGGTGAGTGCTCAAGCCGGAGCTGTAGGGAAACAAGCACGGATTTTAGGGGTGTATGGCCCATCAAGTTGTCATCCTACATTAGCGTCTTTCCCAGAAGGAAATTATCTTACTGCGGTTTTATTGGCAGTTGTATAATCGATTTTGCAGCCTGAATGCAGCAGACTCTGACTGCACCTCACTGTCAGCGCGGCTTGTCCGTGGTCCATTGTTTTAGGGCAGATCTTCTGCATCCCGCGGACAAGCCGCGGGACGTCGGAATAGGGTTGGATTGGTTTATAGAGGATTCGGCTGCACCAATAGTTAATGATACCATTTAGGTATGAACCGATCGGTCTCTATCTTGTAAACATTGCAATACATCATAAAAACTCAGTTCAGATGCTTTTAACAAAACAAATAAGTGAAAAATTAAATCAGCACATTCATTAACTAATTCTTCTCGGTCGTTATTTACAGCAGCAATTACTGTTTCTACCGCTTCTTCTCCTACTTTTTGAGCGCATCTCGAGAGTCCAGAATCTAATAATTTTGCTGTATAGCTGTTTTCATTTTTTGAATCCGCTCGTTCGTTAATCAATTCAATTAACTCATGAATAAATCCAAGGTTGGTGTGATGTGCGGGTTGAAAGCAACTTGTGTATCCTAAATGACATGCAGGACCTTTAGGAAGAACCTGAATTAACAGGCTGTCATTGTCGCAATCAACACTGATGTGTTGTACCGACATGCTGTTACCTGAGGTTTCTCCCTTACGCCACAAGCGTTTACGGCTTCGACTATAGAGATTTAATTGGCCAGTGGTGAGGGTTGCTATTAGAGCCTCCTGGTTCATATAACCGAGCATGAGAACATTACCGTTTTCAGCATTTTGAATGATGGCTGGTAATAGCCCATTCATTTTTTTCCAATCTAAAGAATTAATTTCCATATGAATCATAATCGTACCTCAATCTTTTGTTTTTTAAGTGCTAATTTTATTTCGTGTATCGTCAAAATTTTGTCATGAAAAATGCTGGCTGCTAAAGCACCATCGACTCGGGACTCAAGGAACACTTTAGTAAAATCATCTAGTGCCCCAGCACCTCCTGAAGCAATTAATGGTACCTGACATAGAGGTCGCATCAATTTTAATTGATGTAGGTCATAACCTGTGCGTACACCATCTGATTGCATGCAGTTAAGTACAATTTCTCCTGCTCCCCGATCTTGTACCTCCTTGATCCATTCTCTTGTTTTGCGCCTGGAGTTAAGCGTTTTTTTCTCATCTCCGGTATATTGATAGACATAATAATCATTATCTATCCATTGACTATCAATCCCGATTACAACGCATTGGCTTCCAAAATTCCGACTTAATTCATTGATTAAGTCGGGGGTTTCTAACGCTGGGCTATTAATGGATATTTTATCAGCTCCAGAATTTAATACCGATTTTGCCTGATTAAGAGAACGAATTCCACCCGCTACGGTAAAAGGAATATTGATTGTTCCGGCCACTTGATTTACCCAATCCGGGCAAACTAAGCGTTGCTCAGAACTTGCAGTAATATCATAAAATACAAGCTCATCTGCACCCGATGCGGAATATTCTTCTGCAAGTTCAAGGATATTCCCAACAACGCGATGATTGCGAAATTTAATTCCTTTGACGACTTGATTATCGCGTACATCAAGACATGGAATAATTCGTTTGGTTAACATAATTTATACTCAAATTAATGCCATGGGCTCCGCTGCGCTTTACCCAGGCTACAACTTACACCGATAACATTGATTCCAAGTCTAAAGTGCCTTGGTAGAGGCTTAATCCCAGAATCGCTGCGCTAACTCCCAATGCTTCCAATCGATCAATATCTTCTGCATTACGAATACCTCCTGAGGCTTGCCATTTAATTTGTGGAAAACGTTCTACAGCCTCTTTATATAACTCAAAATTCGGTCCTTGCATCATTCCATCACAAGCAATATCAGTACAGAGTATTTGGGTGACATTCAATTGCAGATAATGAGAAACAACATCCCATAAATTACTATTTGATGTGGTTTGCCACCCATGAGTAGCGGGTATAGGGATCTTTTTTTGCATTCGAATATCTAAAGCCAAGATAATGTGTTGTGGATTTATCTCTTTAATGATTTGTGCAGTCAGTACCGGATTGGTAATGGCAACGCTGCCTAAAACCAAGTTGGATATTCCTGCTGAAAAACATAAAGCGGCTTGTTCTAAAGAGCGAATCCCGCCACCGGCTTGCACCGTGATCCCAGTGTTTTGCATGGCGCAGATTAAAGACAGTTGTTGCATCGCTCCTGTTTGGGCGCCATCTAAATCAACGATATGTAAACGTTCCGCTCCTAATTGGGAGAAATACGTGGCACGGTCTATAGGTAGTGTATCGAATTGTGTGACTTGATCGAATTGTCCTTGTCGTAAACGTACACAACGACCTGCTTGGAGATCAATTGCAGGGATAAGGATCATACAGCCTCCATATTTTAAGTCAGTTAAATTTAGTGGGTGGCGCTCTAGGGCTGTTCAGTCTAAGCTAGCCTTAAGTTACAAAAATTATTCAGTAACGTCATTCCGGTTTCTGCTGATTTTTCTGGGTGAAATTGCATGCCCCAAATATTATTTTTTTGAATTATTGCTGTAAAAGGTTCACTGTATTCACAATAAGCCAAGGCATACTCACTCTCACCAAGGGCATAACTATGAACGAAATAAACATAATCTTGTTTATTTAATCCGTGTTGTAAGAATGATTCTGTGCACCATTGCAACTGATTCCACCCCATATGAGGTACCGGATAATTTTCCTGCCGGGGCAAACGTTTTATTCTTCCGGGTAGCATTCCTAGACAACGAATATCATTTTCTTCGCTGTGTTCAAACAATAATTGCATACCGAGACAAATTCCCAGCAAGGGTTGTTCTAATGAGGTAATGACGTCAATCAAATCATACTGACGTAGTGCATTCATACCATAAGCTGCGGTACCTACACCAGGCAGAATCACATGACTTGCTTTATTAATTACCTTTGCATCGTGCGTTAATTGATAGTTAAATCCCAACCTTTTTAATGCATTAACTAAAGAGGTTAGATTTGTGCCACTCACATCAATAACCGCGATCATAATACCCCCTTGGTCGATGGTAACGCATTGTTTGTTTTCATACAGGCCTGACCTAGCGCTCTACCTAATGATTTGAAACAGGCTTCGATCATGTGGTGATGATTTTGGCCTTTAACTTCAATGTGAATAGTTGCACCAAGTGCTGTGGCTAATGAATTAAAGAAATGAGGTACCATCTCAGTTGCCATACCTCCCACAAATTCCCGGGTAAATTCACCTTTAAACTCGCAAAAGCCTCTCCCACTGATATCAATAGCGATAGAAGCTAAAGCTTCATCCATGGGTAAGGTAAAGCCATAACGGTTAATACCCCATTTATCACCAAGTGCTTTTTTTAGGCTTTCTCCTAAAGCAATGGCGGTATCTTCAATAAGATGATGATCATCAACTTCTACATCGCCCTTGGCATATAATTCAAGATTAAATCCGCCATGTTTGGCTACTTGCTCCAGCATGTGGTTAAAAAATGGTATCGGTGTGCTTATGACACTATTTTGATCCCTATCCAAAATTAAGGTTAGTGAGATATCAGTTTCTTTTGTTTTTCTTTGAATTACTGCAGTGCGTTTTTGATTCAGTATGGTTTGGGTAACTTGATCCCATCCATTTTTTTGAGAGATAGGCAGAAATTTGATACCGAGATTATCTGCAAATTGTCGATCGGTTTCTCGGTCACCAATAACCCAGGAGAATGATTTATCGATTACTCTTTCTTTTAAAAATTGATCCACCAACCCTGTTTTTGGTTTCCGACAGAAACAATTTTCTTCAGGCATGTGAGGACAAATAAACATTTCTTCAAAAAATATTCCCTGAGAAGAGAAAAGATCCAAAGTAAATTCATGACAAATCATAAAATCATCTTCAGGGAAGGAAGGAGTGCCTATACCATTTTGATTGCTTACCATAATAAAGCGAAATCCTTCCTTTTGTAATTGCAGTAATGAAGGAATAACATGGGGCGTGAGTTTGATTTTATCTAAAGAATCTACTTGAAAATCAAAAGGTTCTTCAATCAAAGTGCCGTCACGATCAATAAATAAGATTTTTTGCATTTTAACATCCTGAAACATTGTTTTGAAAAGAAGATAAAGCACGCAGCAATAGCTGATTTTGCGACTCATCACCAACGGTGATCCGTAAATGCTCATGTAGTAATGAATTGGTTAAAAAGCTTTTGATGGCTATGCCTTGATTGGCCAACCAAGAAGTTAATTCAATTGCATAGTCGGTTTGAACAAGAATGAAGTTTGTTTCAGTCGGATAGACATTTTTAATTGCAGGGCAAGCTTGCAACTCCTTCACTAACTTGGTTCGAGATTCTTTAATTGTGCTAATCGTCTGAATAAACCATTCTGGCTTTTCCAATGCGCGCAGTGCTAAATCAATCACTACGCTGGAAAGCGGGAAGGGAGGCATGATTTTATTAAAGGCCTGGATTAAATTTTCTTGCGCTAAAATGATTCCTAAACGAAGATTAGCTAGGCCATAGGCTTTGGAAAGAGTACGTAAAACAATTAAATTATCAAATTGGGGAATTAATGACGTTGCACTTCGGGCTTGAGCAAATTCGATATATGCCTCATCAACGACAATAATGGAACGATTTTTATATTCTTCACAAAGAGTCGCTATAAAATCCAGATCGATTAGGTTGGCCGTAGGATTATTAGGATTGCACAAAAAAATGAGTTTACAATTTTTTTGCCAACTGGTTCGCACATCTGCTAAGGACAGTTCGAAGTTGTTTTGTGGATTTAAAGAGCACTCAATAAGTTGAGCATCTTGTAAATACACATAAAATGCATACATGGAAAAGGTAGGAGCGAATTGCATACATGCATCCTGACCAGCACTTAAAAATAAACGAGTGATTAAATCAATTCCATCATCCGAGCCGCGAGTTAATACCATTTGATTTGCATCAACCTGATAGCGTTTTGCCAATTGTTCTTGTAACTGGTCGAGCAGATTTTTTTCTGGATAAAAATTTAAATCAATATCCGTACTTAATGCAGACCAAGGAAGTTCATTGGCATGTAATCGGTATCTAGGAGCACCATTAGAAACATAAGGTTTGTTGTTTAATAGTTCAGGGCGTATTAAGTTAAGTACAGACATTTAAATCTCCAATGAGTTCAACCTAATGGCTACAGCCTGTGCATGCGCATCCAACCCTTCAATTTGTGCCAGTGCTATTGCGGCAGGTCCTAATGTTCTAATTCCTTCCTCATTAATCGATTGCACATTAAAGCGAGTTAGGAAATCGAGTGTACTTAGGCCATTATGATTTTTGGCGTAACCGTTGGTGGGTAGCACGTGATTCGACCCGGTTATGTAATCACCAAGCGTTTCAGCAGCCCAGGAACCAAGAAATACAGTTCCTACACTATGAATTTTATCGAGTAAATCTCCTCCATCTTCACGATTTATAATTAAGTGTTCTGGTGCGTAGATGTTGACCATATTTAATTGTGCAGTTTTATTGTTACAAACAATAATTACACTGTTTGCTAATGATTTATTGATTATTTGAGTTCTTGATAAGCGGGTAAACTGGGCTTGTAGCTGTTGATTTACCTGTTCTGCGAACTGAAGTGTATCGCAAATCAAAATTACTTGAGAGTCGACTCCATGTTCTGCTTGGGCAAGTAGATCAGCAGCAACAAATGCTGGATTTGCTTGATTGTCTGCAAGGATCATCACTTCGGAAGGGCCAGCTGGCATATCGATAGCCGCACCCAATGGATCTGAGGCAACCAAAGTTTTTGCTTCTGTGACATAGCTGTTTCCTGGTCCAAAAATCTTATCCACTTTAATAACCGTTTCAGTCCCATAAGCCATAGCTGCAATGGCTTGAGCTCCTCCGACTGCGTAAATAGTGTCTATGCCACATAAACGTGCGGCCACAAGTAAATGCTCATTAATCGAACCTGATGCATCAGGAGGTGTACATAATATTTTTGTTGGACATCCTGCAACCAAGGCTGGTATCGCTTGCATTAACAATGAAGAAACCAAAGGAGTTTTGTTGCCTCCGGGGATATACAATCCCACGCGTTGTATTGGCCTATAGGTGCTGTAGATATTCACTCCTTTTGCGGTACATATATTTTTGTTTTCCGGGAGTAGGGCCTGGTGGTAAGCAGTTATGGTTTTGATTGCCTCATTAATGGCATTTAGAGATTGCCGACTGATGGATGCGTTTTCAATTTTCTTCGTTGGGATCTGCAGGCTTTTTAAATAAGCACCATCGAATTGTTTTGTAAATGCAAATAAGGCTTGATCTCCAAACGTTCGCACTTGTTTAATAATCTCGTCTACCTTGCTTTTTACGGATGAGGTTTGCATGGGGCGAGTTAAACAGAGTTTTTTTTCATCTTGAGATATGGTTTGCCAATTTTTAATCGATAACATCATACTACTCCAACATTTTTTCTATGGGTAAAACCAATATAGAACTGGCGCCTAGGGTTTGGATGGTTTCTAAAGTGTTCCAAAATACGCGTTCGCTCGAAACTACGTGAACCGCTACTTTGTCCATATTTCCTGGCAAAGGTAGAATTGTGGGCGATTCAGCTCCAGGTAGTTTTTCTGCAATTGCTTCGAGGGCGGATTTTGGGGCATGAAAAACAATATATTTTCGTTCCTGAGCTTGTTGTACTGATTGAATTCTTCGCGCAAGCATATCAAATAGGTCTTGAAACATGTTGGGAGAGTGTTGATCAGCTTGAATCAATACGGCTTGGCTTGAAAGTACTGTATCCACTTCGTTGAGCTTGTTGTCCTCCAACGTTTGGCCACTTGAAACCAGATCACAAATTGCATCAGCCATACCCATTCGCGGGGCAACCTCAATTGAACCCGATAAGACAAGGCTTTCAGCACATATTTTTTTTTCACGTAAATATTGATTCAATAAATTGGGATAGCTGGTAGCAATTCGTTTACCATCTAAACTTCCTGGTCCTTGATAGTCCATGGACTCAGGTACAGCAATGGATAAGCGACAGGTGCACGTACCCAACGTAGCGGTTATTTTGTATCCTTTTTGTGGATTAGCAAGTGAGGCCTCTAATAAGACGTTTTCACCAACGATACCGCCATCACATAAACCGTCAAATACTAAAACAGGAATGTCATCATCGCGTACAAAAAGTAAATCTATGGGGAAGTTATCAACATGTGTGAGTAAGCTATTTGGTTTGATACGAAACTTTAAACCGCATCGTTGTAAAAGACTCAACGACTCCTCTGATAAGCGCCCCTTTTTCTGTAAAGCTAAACGTAAACGATTTTTCACGACAACTCCAATTTTTTCGCGATTAGTTCATAACCGCCAGTACCAAAACTCAAACAGCGTGCTACACGAGTTATTGTGGTGACGCTGACCCCGGTTTGCTCATGAATAGTGCGATAGGGAATACCTTGCCTCAATAAAGGAACAACCTGCCACCGATCGGCCATTGCTTCGAGCTCGGCTGGAGTGCATAAATCGGTAAAAAATTGCAATGCTTCATCTTTGTTCTCAAGCAAACTGATTACATGCATTAAATCAGGGAGTGCAGAATGTTTTATTGTGGTATGTGTTTTCATATTAATGTATTAGTGTGTTAGAACATTAAAACAATGGTAATGGCTATTTTTCATACTGTCAATGCAAAAATTGTAGATAAGCGAAATATATTGAAGTAAAGAAGTCGTAGCTTGGGGAGAGCAGTTAAAAAAATACACTCTCCCACCAATGGGAGAGAGGTAGGAGTGAGGGTGATATAATGTATACCCTCATCCGCCTTAAGGGACACCTTCTCTCCTTTGGGGGAGAAGGAATTTAAAGCGTTACGCTCCTAGATTATGAGCCAGCTTAAGCAGATATGTGGGATTAACAACCATATACAGAGTGATAATCCTCAAGTTTTTTAACATATTCATTTTGTTTTGTACTTTTTAAGTAATCAATCAAATCAAATAAAGTGATAATGGAATAGACGTCAATACCTTGAGCTTTAATTTCAGATAACGCTGATTCCTTAGTTAATCCACGTTCACATCGATCTAGTGCGATAATGACTCCAGTTAATTGGCCTCCATGTTCCTTAATTAAAACTTGTGATTCTCTAAAAGCAGTACCTGCAGTAATAACATCATCAACCACAATAGTTTTTCCGGATAGGGGGGCGCCAATTAATTGGCCTCCTTCACCATGATCTTTTACTTCTTTACGGTTAAAAGTAACTGTAGTTTCTTTTCCTAACTCAGCTAAAGCTATAGCTGTTGCGGTAGCAAGAGGCAAGCCTTTATAAGCGGGGCCAAATAAATGTTCGAATTGAACTTGATGTTCAAGTAAAGTTTTTGCATAAAAATGTCCTAATTGTCGTAAAGCGTTTCCTTGATAAAATAATCCTGCATTAAAAAAGTAAGGACTAATGCGTCCGGACTTTAAAGTAAACTCACCAAATTTTAAAACTTGGCAATCAAGCGCTAATTTTATAAAAGCTGATTTCATCTGATTCATTGTGTATTTCCAATAGAAAAAAAAAAGATAAAGATATTGTTTTTTTTAAAAAATTCTTAACAATCAACAAAAAACTGCTATGCTAATCTATATGTAAGGAAACATTTCTTACGTATAGTGAATGTTTATTATAACTCAGGGTTTTAATAGTAAATATTTTTGAGTTAAAAATAAACATCTGTAATAGTTGGATAGTAAAGCTTAAGACAAAGGGGATAGCTAATGTCGCAAAGAGAAACGGGCCATGTAAAATGGTTCAATGAGAAAAAAGGATTTGGTTTTATCATTAATGAAAATGGTGACGATATTTTTGTTCATTATAAAGATATCCAAGGTGTTGGATTTAAGACCCTCCATGAAAATGATCCAGTATCCTTTGTGCTTGATAAAGGACCTAAAGGGTTAAAAGCACAAGACGTTACAATAATTACCGAACAGTAAAGTAACGCATAATATATTCTCAGCTATCGCTGCGTGTTAAGTTTAACCTGGGCTAAGGATTTGCCATAACCTGGGTTTACTTCTCATGCAATGGACTTTTTTGATTATGGCTACGATCTAGGAGTTTTGTGTTCTAGTAAAATTTATTTATGAGCTAGAATCTACAAATATAGGGAAAGTGGCAGTTAGTCAATTCTATTTGTTTATCTAAATTTCATAAGATAATAATGTAGATCTTGAATTCTGCAAAAACATCTTCATATATATCCCTCGTATTTGTTAATTTTTATGTTAAGGGATTTGTATGAAACGTTTGTCTATGTATCAAGTAGATGCATTTGCATCTGCTCTTTTTGAAGGTAATCCTGCAGCAGTTTGTCCTTTAGATCAGTGGTTAACTGATAAAGAAATGCAAAATATTGCTGCTGAAAATAATTTATCCGAAACAGCATTTTTTGTTCCTGAAGAAGATGGGTATTACATAAGATGGTTTACTCCAAATGAAGAAATCGCTTTATGTGGTCACGCAACTCTTGCTACTGCGCATGTGATTTTTGAACAATTAAATTATAAAGGAACAGAAATAAAATTTAATTGCAAAAGTGGGGTACTCTTTGTTCGTAAAAATGGAAGTGGCATTATGATGGATTTTCCCGCATTGCCTTATCATCCAATCGAACTCACCCCTGAGTTACAGCAACTCAATTTAAAAAAACCACAGAAAGTCTTAAAAAGTCAATTCGATTTAATGTTTGTTTATGAGAATGAGAATGACGTAATGATGGCTGAACCTGATTTGGATGCAGTAGCGGGTTTAGACTACAGAGGACTCATTTTAACTGCGCCAGGTAAAAATACAGATGTTTATTCACGATGTTTTTATCCAGGATGTAACGTCCCAGAAGATCCTGTGACCGGTTCAGCACATTGCGTTATTGCTCCGTATTGGTGTGAACAATTGGGTACATCGAATATTACTGCCATGCAAGGTGGAAACCGTCAGGGGAAATTAGAGTGTGAAGTTAAAGAAGGACGAGTCTTTTTGTATGGAACAAGTCATCTTTACTTAGAGGGGACAATTTATTTGCCATGAACACTCTAGAGACATCAAGACTCTTATTAAGAACATGGAGCGATGAAGACATCGCTCCATTTTTCTCTATGAACCAAGATCCAAAGGTAATGGAGTACATTGCTAATTTTTGGACCATGGATATGGTTACTTCCTTTATTGAGCGAATGAATGCACAGCTTGCTGAAAAAAGTTATACATTATGGGCTGTAGAAGAAAAAAGCACACACCAATTTATGGGATTTATCGGCTTAAACAATCCAACTTGGGAAGCACATTTTACACCATGCGTGGAAATCGGTTGGCGTTTGGCATTTTCATTTTGGGGTAAGGGTTATGCCATTGAAGGGGCTCAAGCTGCTTTGAATTATGCATTTAAGATTTTAAAATTAAGTGAAGTAGTTGCTTTTACAGTACCTGACAATATACGTTCTCAACGTGTTATGGAAAAACTTGGGATGATTCGGGATAAGCAGGGTGATTTCCTTCATCCTAAAATTGACCCAGTCAATTCTTTGGCGAAACATTATTTGTATAGAATAAAAAATAATCCAGCGTAATTACATTTGTTTTCTTTATTCAATTTACTTAATGACATTATTCGTGGTTCTCTTTATCATGAGTGTTTTATTTAGTAAATGATCGTATTAGAAAAGGAGTATCTATGACAATCTATATGTTTCCTGGACAAGGATCTCAAGCAAAAGGGATGGGGATCGAATTATTTTCACATTTTCCTGAGCAGATAAAACAAGCAGACGAGATTTTGGGATATTCCATAAAGGAATTATGCTTAGATGATCCCGGACAGGAATTGGGGAATACTAAATATACACAACCCGCATTATATATTATTGAAGCACTTTCTTTTTTAGCTAGAGCTGCTGAAGAGCCGACACCGCAATATCTTATAGGACATAGTTTGGGTGAGTATGCTGCTTTATTTGCTGCAGGAGCATTTGATTTTGTTACGGGATTAAAACTGGTGCAAAAGCGTGGTGAATTGATGGCCCAAGCAAGTGGTGGGGGAATGTTGGCAGTAATTAATTTACCTGAAGATCGCATTAAGTTTTTACTGAAAGTCAATGGATTGGATTCTATAGATTTTGCTAATTTTAATTCACCCAAACAAATTGTTCTTTCAGGACTTGCTGCAGATATTGTCAAGGCGAATGAACTGCTTGCTAACGAAGCATTGATGTGTGTGCCATTAAAAGTCAGTGGTGCCTTTCATTCTCGTTATATGCAAGCAGCAGCTGATGAATTTGCACAATTTATAGCTCCATTTGAATTTGCTCCACTCCAAACTCAAGTGATTGCTAATGTTACAGCAGAGCCATATAGTGATAAAATGATTAAAGACAATTTGGTGAAGCAGATTTCTCATCCTGTTCGCTGGACTGAAACAATTCGTTATCTGAAAAACCAAGGTGAAACCGTTTTTATTGAAGTGGGTCCTGGAAATGTATTGAGCCGTTTAGTAACACAAATCTAATAACTCTCAAAGCGGATATCCCTATGAATGCACAGTGTTTTATGGGGATATTTTATTAATAAATAAAATTTTATACCTCATCACATCCTGAAGAAAAATATCATCTACACTTAATTAAGTGATCAATTTACAGAGGATGTGATATGACAATTCGACTAAAACATGAGCATGGGACATTAGAGGCGATAGAGCTTTTTCAACTACAACACCATTTGGCGCTCCCACATCTTAAGAGCTATTTGCAATCAAAAGGCTCAAGACAATGTAAATCAATAAAAAAAATTAGCATTGAACACTCCACTTTGGATGATAAAGATTATAGTGCACTCCACGACATCCTGAAATTATCGTCAAAAGTGAGTGAGGTTTCCTTCTATGCAAATCATATTGATACGGTTCACCTCACTTATTTATTTGATTCGTTACCTAATAAAAGACTGACTACAATCAGATGTGTAGATAATTGGATAGGAGAGAAAATTCCTACTCACTTTTTTTCTTTTCTAAACAATAAGAAATTGAATGTTTTGGATTTATCATTAAACTGGTTACGTGATACAGGGGTACAGTGTTTATTAGACGCACTCGAAACGAATACGGACTTAAATGAACTGGTATTAAGCTGTAATGATTTTAGCTTGGCTGGAATGAATGCATTGCATCATTTTGTGGTGAGACATCCTTCATTAAAAATTTTGGATATTTCGTACAATAACTTGAACGAAGAATGCGCGAAACAAATTGCCGCTATGATAACTAAATCACAATCATTGACTCATCTTAATATTAGGAGTAACAAAATTGGTAATGCAGGCGCTGAATATATAGCACAAGCATTAAAATTAAATACTAATTTAAAATATGTAGATTTGTCAGATAATAGAATTTCAGAAACAGGCCTGTCTCAGCTCGTTCGAGAGGCGGAGACTCATCAGAACCTTGAAGATTTGATATTAAAGCATAATCATCTTCTCCCTTCAACGTTTAAAACTAATCGATCAGATTTACAAGTACTTTATTGATATTAAATGCAGAATTATGTATCCGTTCAGTGTAGTATTCACATTCTAGTGGTACATGAACGGTTATATATTTATCAATGGAGTTTTGCCGATGGGCACTGGTGCTTTTTACCTTTTAAGAGAACGTAGATTTTTGCCTTTTTTTCTGACTCAATTTTTTGGTGCATTCAACGATAATGCCTTCAAATTAGCAATGCTTACTTTGATTAGTTATCATTTAACCCATGATCAGGCTCAATCAGAATTTTACCAGGCTATAGCAGGTGCTTTATTTATAACTCCATTCTTTCTTCTTTCTGCTACCTCCGGGCAATTAGCAGATAAATACGATAAAGCTTTAGTAACCCGGGTGATTAAAATATTAGAAGTATTTTTAATGATTATCGGTAGCTTTGCTCTTTATTGGGGCAATATTTTTCTGATGATGCTCACTTTGACAGGTTTAGGAGTCCATTCAACATTTTTTGGACCAATAAAATATGCCATTTTACCAGACCATTTGCCCAAAAAAGATTTATTAGGTGCAACCGGTTTAATTGACGCCAGTACTTTTATAGCTATTTTATTGGGAACTACAATGGGTTCATTGTCGATTGGAATGAACAGCCCAAAACCATACATGGCTGTTTTTTTGACGGTACTTGTTGCCCTTGCTGGTTTAACTTCAAGTATGTTTATACCTCGGGCTCCATCTTCGTCTGAAAAAATAATAATTGATACTCAGATTTGGCGAGTGACCTATAAGATGTTGAAGCAGGCGACAGAGCATTTCGGTATTTTATTAGCTATTTTGATTTTATCTTGGTTTTGGTTATTAGGGACAGTAATCCTAACCAAGTTACCTGATTATACGAATTATGTGTTAGGAGCAAATAATGCAGTTTTCGCATTATTTCTTGCTTTATTCTCAGTGGGAATTGCATGCGGCTCAGTGACAGTTAACTTTATTTTTCAGGGACGAATCAATCTGCCTATGGTCCCCTGGGCCATGTTCGCTTTTACTTGCTTTTCTATGGATTTGTATTGGGCGAGCCCTACAACAGAACAAGGAATTCTCTTTTCTTTAAGTAATTTTTTTACACGCTTTGCGCATTGGCGTATTGCTTTTGATTTATTCATGTTGGCTTTTAGTTCAGGCTTATTTTTAGTTCCCCTGTATACTTATTTACAGGTTGCGAGTCCGCCTCATGGTAGAGCTCGAGTTATTGCCACCAATAATATTTATAATTCGCTATTTATGGTTACAGGGACGTTTATGGTCATTGGTTTATTGCACTTTAGTGCTGCAATTCCACAGATCTTTTTAATTTTGAGTTTATTAAATGCGGTTGTTGCATTGTTAGCTCGGATTTATTTAAAGAGAGTGCCTCTACCAGTACAGTAAGGGTTGGCTGTAGTCTGGGGGACTACGGAGCTTTAGTAATTATAATAGTGGGCCCGGGTTTCGTTGCGCCTCACCCGGGCTACTTAGTCTCTAGCTACAAACCAAGTGTGATACCCAATCACGAGGAGGCAGAAAATCAGTATAAAGTTTTGCTTCTGCGCTATTTGCATCGGGCTGCCAATTATATTCCCAAGTAACTTCGGGTGGTAATGACATTAAAATTGACTCTGTTCTGCCATTCGATTGTAAACCGAATAATGTGCCACGATCATAGATGAGATTGAATTCCACATAGCGTCCTCTTCGGTAATTTTGAAAAGCTTTTTCTGTTGCACCAAAAGGATGGGATTTGCGACGTGATACGATTGGGGCATAAGCCTCAATATAGTGATTGCCTATGCTTTGCATTAGAGCAAAACTATGCTCAAAACTTATTTCATTATAATCATCAAAAAATAAGCCACCAATTCCGCGTGCTTCATTTCGATGTTTAATGAAAAAATACTCATCACACCATTGTTTAAATTTAGGGTAAATCGTTTGGCCAAAAGGCTCGCATGCGCGTAAAGCAGTTTGATGCCAATGGGTACAATCTTCTTCAAATCCGTAATAGGGCGTTAAATCAAATCCACCACCAAACCACCAAACGGGTTCTGCTCCATCTTTCTCTGCAACAAAAAAGCGGACATTCGCATGCGATGTAGGTACATAAGGGTTATCTGGGTGAATGACTAATGATACACCGAGGGCATTAAAATTTCTGCCCGCTAATTCGGGACGATGTGCACTGGCTGAAGCAGGAAGATGAGCTCCTGAGACATGAGAAAAATTGACACCAGCTTTTGCAAAGACTGAACCTCCTGTTAAAACGCGAGTACTTCCACCACCACCTGAGGGTCGTTTCCAGGAATCTTCAATAAATTGAGCTTTACCATCAAGATTCTCAAGTCGCGGGCAAATTGTATTTTGTAACTGTAGCAGATAGGTTTTAACTTGTTCTATAGCGTTTTCAGGAAGAGTATGGTTTTTTGACATGGCTGAGCCTCCCCAGGTAATAACTCTCTTATTTTCTCACTTATTTGAAATTGGCACAATGTTTGCTTTTCTTGTTGTACTTATTTAAAAAGGGGGACATATGGCGTTAGATTTGGATTCATATTTTGGAATACATGCTAAAGCTTTAGTCGCGCGTGATCATAGGGCCTCGCAGTTGGCGAATAACTTAGCTAACGTAAACACACCCAATTATAAAGCTCAAGATGTCGATTTCAATGAGTTTCTTGCAGCCAGTATGGCGGGCAGTGCTCAGAAGATGGATGTTACTTCTCCGAATCATATTGATACAAACGCAGATTTTGCAGCAAGTTTGAAATATCGGGTTACTTCTCAAATGTCTTTAGATGGAAATACCGTGGACAAAGATTTGGAAACCACAGAATTTGCAAAGAACTCGCTTAATTATCAAGCCAGTTTGAGTTTTCTCGATAATAAAATCAAATCCATGATGCTTGCACTAAAAGGAGAATAACAATGACATTAAGTGCAGTTTTTAATATTGCAGGTTCGGCATTGACAGCTGAAACAGCTCGTTTAACAACGAGTGCTCAGAATATGGGTAATGCTAACGTAGAAACAGGTAATGCTGATGAGGTTTATAAAGCAAAATATCCTATATTCAAAGCGGTACAGCAACATGCAAATCAATGGATGGATGAACAAATCTCTGGGGGAGTCCAACTTAAGGGCACTTATGAAAGTACTTTGGATCCTATAAAGCATTATGCTCCTGATAACCCCCAAGCGGATCAAAAGGGATTTGTTTATTCACCGAATGTGAATTATGTCGAAGAAATGGCGAACGTAATTTCTGCATCAAGATCGTATCAAATGGATGTTGAATTGCTTAATACAACAAAACAACTTTTACAAAGGACCTTAAAGTTAGGTGAGTAAGGGAGAAAAGGGAATGCCTACAAATTCAGTTAATGGAACTAACACAACGAATCCATCATTTAATCAAATTGATGCTACAGCGAAGAAAAGCTTAGGACAACAGGATTTCTTACGTTTAATGGTGGCTCAAATTCAAAACCAGGATCCTATGCAACCGCAGGTAAATGGGGAGTTTCTCTCACAATTAGCTCAGTTTAGTACTAATGATGGAGTTGCTAAAATGCAAGAATCATTGCAACAAATGGCAACTTCTTTGCAATCAAATCAGGCTTTACAGGCATCAGCTTTAGTTGGCCGTAAGGTTTTGGTAAATAGTAATGCACTCCAACTTGGGGTCGAAGGCGATACGAAAGCAGCGGTTGATATTCCGCCTGGTCTTAGTAATTTGAATGCATCCATTTATTCCGAATCCGGTGAACTTATAAAAACGATTCCTTTAGGCCAACCCTCACCTGGATTTTTTCAGTTTAATTGGGATGGTACAGGAAACGACAGCAATCGAGTTAAAGAAGGTAAATACAAAATTGAAGTGCATGCTGTTTATGGAGGGCAGGAAGTATCATTAAAAACGATGACCTCTGCAAATGTTGATAGTGTAAGCCTTGGTCAAAATGGAGAGGGCTTAAAATTGAATGTAGCAGGAATTGGACCAATATCATTGGATCAGGTAAGACAAATTTCAGTTTAAAAGCAGGAGGCTAATATGATTTTTGACGCAGCATTAAGTGGACTTCAGGCAGCAACCAGTAACTTAGACGTTATAGGTAATAATATTGCAAACTCTTCAACTATAGGATTTAAGGGATCTCGCGCTAATTTTGGTGATATTTATGCTTTTGGCGGGTATGGGAGCTTTGGTTCTGGTAGCACTGCCATTGGTGGTGGCGTAATGTTGACTCAAGTTCAGCAATCATTTGCTTCAGGAAATTTAACGAATAGCACAAACAGTTTGGATCTTGCTGTAAATGGTTCTGGATTTTTTATTTTAAACAATCCCGGTGGTGGGGCTGTATATACCCGTGCGGGTCAGTTTAATTTGGACAATCAAAATTATATTACAAATGCTAATGGACAATATCTTACTGGACTGCTTGCTGATGGCCAAGGTAATATTACCGGAACGTCTGGGAATTTACAGATAAGTACGGAGAATATAACTCCACAGGCGAGCACTATGGTGACGACTGGGGTTAATTTAAATTCACAAAGCACTCCTCCAGCAATTGATTGGGTTGGTGGTGCCTCACCTCTAAGTAGTTCTTATAATAACCCCACCGCATTGACTATTTACGATAGTTTGGGGAATTCTCATGTGCTTAGTATGTTTTTTATCAAAGCAGATTCTGCAGCAGCAGCCGGGCAACCTAATGCCTCAACTCCTGCAGGTACAGAGAATCAATGGTATGTTGCTTTTCAAATTGATAACCAGAATGTTCCAACGAATGTAGGCACAGACAATACTACGAACTTGTTCGAAGTGAATTTTAATACGGATGGATCTTTTGCTGGAGTTGCTAGCCCAGGAGGCGTACCTATTGGTAATAATCTGATCCCGTTATCATTAAACTTGAATAATGGTGCCAATCCGTTAAGTTTAAATATTGACTTATCAGACAGTACACAGTTCGGAAGTCCATTTTCTGTTCAGTCTAGTGCCCCCAATGGCTATACAACAGGAAGTCTCGCTAGCCTAAGTATCGATGATTCAGGACTTATTTTGGGTATTTATACCAATGGTCAGTCAATGGCTATGGGACAAATTCAATTAGCTAATTTTGCTGATCCTACAGGGTTACAAAATATGGGAAATGTGTGCTGGGGTGAAACTTCAGCTTCCGGGCAACCTTTAATTGGTGTTGCCACAACTGGAGGATTAGGTGCGATTAAATCCGGAATGTTGGAGCAATCGAATGTTGATCTAACCAGCGAACTTGTTGATTTGATTAGTGCTCAACGTGATTTCCAAGCGAATGCACAGTCAATTCGTGCGGGTGATACGATTACCCAAACAATTATTAATATGCGTTAGGAGATAACCCATGGATCCTATCTTATATAATGCAGCAGGTGGTGGTCGAACTGGTTTTAAACGTCAGGAGATAATCGCCAATAATTTGGCGAATGTGAATACTCCAGGTTTTAAAGCCGATCTGTATCAAGCACAAACATTGTATGCAAATATGAATGGATCCAATGGTGGACCAGCCTTTACAATCCAAAACCCGAGTTCAGTAGATTTAAGTCCTGGAGAAATTATGACAACGGGGCGTAATTTAGATATAGCGATAGAAGGTAATGGCTGGTTTGCTGTAGGTAATAGTCAAGGTAAAGAATCGTATACTAAAGCGGGAAACTTGCGCTTGGATGTTAATGGTTTATTAACTACGGCATCTGGGCATCCCGTTTTGGGGAATGGAGGTCCCATTTCTATTCCTCCAGCTCAATCAATCGATATAGGAGCGGATGGGACGATCACCATAGTTCCTCAGGGTGGGGATCCTAAAAGCGTGGTCATACTCGATAGGATTAAGCTAGTTACACTGGATAAAAATAATATTGTTAAAAACTCGGAAGGTTTATTCCAATTAAAAAATGGCGCTCCAACTGCTGCTGATGGGAGTGTCAAAGTTAAAAGCGGAGCTATTGAAGGATCTAATGTGAATGCCGTTGATCAAATGGTGGAAATGATTACTTCTGGACGGGAGTATGATTCTCATATGAAATTGATCTCTACGCTTGAAGACAATCTCCAGAAATTGGCACAAGTATTGCAGGTATGATTACCATTTTAGTGAAAAAATAAGAATAATTGCGGAGGGATCTCCATGGAACCAGCATTGTGGGTCAGTAAATCAGGCTTGGAAGCACAAGAAAAAAATATTGCTACAATTGCTAACAATTTAGCAAACGTCAATACCACTGGATTTAAGAAAGATAGGGCAATATTTCAAGATTTACTTTATCAAAATTCAAGTCAAGCTGGAGCTCAATCTTCAGAGAACTCGTTAATTCCAACAGGAATAAATGCAGGTTCCGGGGTTCATTTAGCAGCCACAGAAAAAATATTTGAACAAGGAAGTGTGCAAAATACGCGTAACCCTTATGATTTGATGATCCAGGGGCAAGGATTTTTTACCATTTTAATGCCAGATGGTACGCAAGCCTATACTCGTGATGGTACTTTTACAGTGGATAGCACGGGTCAACTTGTTGATATGAATGGATATCCTCTACAACCTGCGATAAATATTCCTAGTCAAACATTAGGGGTAACCATAAGTACTGACGGAGTAGTGAGTGCTACAGTGGTTGGAAGCAATACGCCAACAGTACTTGGAAGCATCCAATTAGCTAATTTTACCAATCCAACCGGACTTCAACCTATAGGACAGAACCTTTTTATAGAAACTGCTTCAAGTGGCGCAGCAACGCTGAACAATCCGGGAACGTCAGGTGTAGGTACTTTGTTGCAAGGTTCTCTTGAAGCATCTAATGTGAATGTAGTTGAAGAGCTAGTTAATATGATTCAAGCCCAAAGAAGCTATGAGATTACAGCAAAGGGTATTCAGACAGTGGATAACATGCTGCAATACTTAAATCAAACTGTTTAAGAAGATTTCATTGATGAAATTATTTAATTTGCTTGTTATAAGCTCAGTCGCAGTTCTGTTGAGTGGGTGTGAACTGTTAAATCCTCCCCAACGCGGGAAAGATCCTGAGTATGCACCTACATATCCTACAACCCCCGATCCAAAGGAGTTGAGGAAAGAGTCTGGTGCTATTTATAGTGCTGAAACTGCGTTACCTCTGTTTGAAACACCAAGAGCGAGACATCCTGGTGATATCATTACAGTATTCTTAGTTGAAAGTACTAACGCATCCAAAAATGCGACATTACAACAGATGAAAACTGATACAAACGTAATTAAAAATAAACTCTTTTTAGGAAGGCCAATCTCTTTTGGTAGTGGATACAGTATGGACTTTGATTTGAACAACCAGCGACAGTTCAATGGTTCGGCACAAGCGGTACAGAATAATAAGTTGGCGGGAAGTATTTCGGTCACCGTATCTGAAGTGTTGGCAAATGGAAATATGTTAGTTCAGGGTGAAAAATGGGTTAAAATCGATCAAGGCGAGGAGTATGTACGTGTTTCTGGAATTATTCGACCCCAGGATGTTCGTGCAGATAATTCCATAACCTCAGATCGTTTGGCCAATGCGCGTATTGCTTATGGCGGTACAGGACAAGTGAACAATACGAATGCTCAAGGATGGCTGGCGCGCTTTATGTGGGGACCATTGTTCCCAACCTAATCTGATTGATCATCTGATACGATGGAGTTCAGAAAATATTAGATGATCAACTTTGATTTACCCGTTAGAGCAAAAGACGAAGATAGGATTTGCATTTAATAAGAGTTCTTAATTTAAGGAATCGTAATGCGGCGATTGCTGATAATTACATGGATGTTGATAATAAACCTGATGTCAAATCACGTTTATGCGGAACGTATTAAAGATATTGCAACCCTTGCTGGTGTTCGCACGAACCAGTTGATTGGTTATGGTTTGATTGTTGGCTTAAACGGTACAGGAGATAAAACAGGGACTCGGTATACTGAAGATACTTTTGCAAACATGCTTACCCAATTAGGTGTCAACATACAACCAGGAACCAAACTTAATTCAAAAAACATGGCAGCAGTCATGGTGACCGCGAGCTTGTCTTCCTTTATGAAAAAGGGACAAGCTATGGATGTCAATATTTCGTCGATTGGTGACTCGAAAAGTTTATTAGGTGGAACTTTGTTAATGACTCCATTAAAAGGAGCCGATGGGCGAGTCTATGCAATAGCCCAAGGAAATGTGATCGTATCTGGTGTGAGTGCAGCGGGGAGTGATGGCTCAAGCGTTACGGTAAATGTTCCTAGCGGAGGAAGAATTCCTAATGGTGCAACAATTGAGGCGGATATTCCTAATCCTTTTTATTTTACCAAAGAATTAACCTTTAACTTACATTCGCCCGATTTTACAACTGCAAAACGTATGAGCGATGCCATTAATGAAATGATGGGACCAGGAACTGCCAGAGCTTTGGATGCTGCATCAGTAGTGGTTACTGCACCCCCAAAAATGTCGCAGCGAGTGGATTATGTTTCAGTGCTGGAAAATATAGAATTCAAGCCTGCTGAGGCAATCGCTAAAATTATTATTAATGCACGTACAGGAACTGTAGTTATTTCGTCCAATGTGGTTGTTAAATCCGCCGCGGTCTCACATGGTAATTTGGTGGTTAGTGTGACGGAAACCCCTGTGATAAGCCAACCTAATGCTTTTGCAAATGGACGGACAGTTTCAACACAACAATCACAGGTATCCATTGATCAGAAAAATAATCATGCTTTTGTCCTGCCACCCGGAGTAACATTAAAGGATATTGTTAGAGGTATTAATGCTGTGGGCGCAACACCAGCTGATGTGATTGCAATACTTGAAGCACTACAACAAGCCGGTGCGTTAAATGCTACGTTAATCGTGATATAAGAGGGTGACATATCAGGACTTATGCAAGATTTCGATCTGTTCGTAAGTCATGAAGATGAAAGGATTTGATCCATCAAGATAAAGGATAAATATGACGGTACAAGGGATTGCAACCAGTGATTTCAATGCATTAAATGAACTAAAAGTTCAAGCTCAAAATAATGCGAAAGAAGCACTACCTGAGGCAGCGAAGCAATTTGAAGGAATATTTCTACAGTCTATGTTGAAAAGCATGCGTATGGGGCAGCATTTTCTTGAAGAGTCTAGTCCATTTAGAGGTAAAGACCGGGAAACCTTCCAAGACATGTTGGATGCTCAATATGCAAGTACTATTGCAAACTCCAAGAGTATTGGTTTGGCGGACATGCTTGCACGACAAATGGAGCATAATTTGCCTACAACCGAACAACCAGTAAAAATGACACCTGCTAAAATAGAGAATCCTTCTTCGTTACCTGCAACCCCTGCTACTCAAGTACAACCAGATGCGCCAACAACTACTATTGATGAGTTCGTTAAATCAATTTGGCCCCAAGCAAAACAAGCTGCATCAGCTATTGGTTTAGATCCTAAAATATTGATTGCACAGGCTGCATTGGAAACAGGATGGGGGAAATTTGTTACCAAAGATATTGATGGCAGTAGCAGTAACAATTTATTTAACATTAAATCGGGGAATAGTGAACTTGATGCTGTACAGGTTAAAACAACAGAATATATCGCAGATACTCCAATTAAGGTAAACGCATCATTTAGGAAATATTCATCAACGGAACATAGTTTTAATGATTATATCTCTTTAATCAAAGATAATGAGCGTTATCAAAATGCGTTGGCCAGTACTGGAAACCCTGAGCTGTATGTCAATGAATTACATAAAGCAGGGTATGCGACTGATCCTAAGTATGGTGCGAAGATTTTATCAATTTATCATGGCGAGGAATTAAACCAGGCTATCCAACGCTGTGAATTATCGGAGCAAGTTTGAAAAATATTGCACTAAGAATGATGTTGAATTAAGTATATAAACTATTAAATGAGAAGTTGTAGGGCATTTGAATATGGGGCAGGGAGTGCGTCAAAGCCATAAAGGAAGGATTTTTGTCATTCCCGCGAAGGCGGGAATCTATTCTTAAATTGGCACCGCGCCTTCCTAGAAATGGGTTCCCGTCCTCGGGAACGACAGTTTTTCCTTAACTTAATAGCAGTGGGGGAGTGAGTAACCATGTCAATACTAAGTATTGCTTATTCAGGAATGAGTGCTTTTCAAAACGCATTGAGCGTTACTGGAAATAATATTGCAAATGTCAAAACTCGTGGTTATTCAAGACAGAGTATCCAATTCACTCCAACCCCATCGCGGAGCTTTGCGGGCTCTTTTATAGGCACTGGGGTCGCTGTCAACAATGTTTATCGCAACGTCGATCAATTTGCTAATGCGCAAGTGAGAAGTACATTAAGCATTAAATCCCAATACGATACGTTTTATCAGCAAGCCCTGCAAATTAATAAATTACTTTCTCAAGATGGTAGTAGTCTATCTTCATCACTACAGTCTTTTTTTGACTCGTTAGGTCAGCTAAATAATGCCCCAGACAGTGTCGCATCACGAAATGTTGCCATGAGTCAAAGCCAATTGTTAGCAAGTCAGTTTTTATTCCTACAGCAAAATCTTGATCAATATCAAGAAAACTCAACGTCGCAGATCAAGGAAATAGCAGGTAAAATCAATCAAATAACTGCCAATCTTGCCGCAGTAAACGAACAGATAATGAACTCACCAAACTCACCTGAGTTGTTGGATCAACGAGATGAATTACTTAAACAATTGTCTGAATTCTCCGATTTAACTGTAATTGAACAAGACAATGGGATGGTAAATGTGGGTATTGGCAGTGGTCAAATGTTGGTCATTGGAACGACTCAAAGAGCTTTGTCTGTGAGTTATGATCAACTTACAGCGCAGGGGACCCATATTACGTTGGATTCAGGTGCAGGACAAACTGATATTACGAATCAATTAGTCAGTGGAACCTTAGGTGGTTTATTGAATTATGAAAGAAATATTCTGTCTAAGTCCAGTCAAATAATTGGACAAATGGCGATTGGATTGGCACAGACATTCAATGCTCAAAATCGCTTGGGTATGGATTTGAATAATCAATTGGGACAGAATATTTTTACGGATTACAACAGCCAAGCGTTACAATTAAATCGTTCAGTTGCAGCAGCAACAAATGCTGGGTCTGGGGTGTTGTCAGTGAATATTACTGATATTTCACAAACAAAAATAAGTGATTACCAATTAGTTGTCACTGACGCAGTAACAAATCAGATAGCACTCATTCGTGATTCTGATGGTTCTGCCGTAACTTTAAATTGGAGCAGTAACCCACCAGCCCCCCCTGCGGGACAAATTGTAGTCGATGGAATGACTATTACTGTCGACAACATTGCTAATTTAGCTGATAACGATACTTTTACAATCATGCCAACACGTGGGGCTGCTGCGAATTTTTCTCTAATGATGAGTGATCCTCGTCAATTAGCCCTTGCCTCACCGGTACAAACTAGTGCCTCCATAAATAATACAGGGCAGGGAAAAATTGATTTAGGGGCTGTTTTAAATACCAGTGAGGTTACAAAACAATATACGATCGATTTTATTTCGCCAACCCAATTCAATTTGATTAACGTTACAGATGGTATTACAACTGGCCCAATCGCGTTTGTGCCAAATACAGACAATGTGATTCAGATTCCGGATAACATCAATCCGTCGTATTCCATTACATTATCTGGTGCCCCAAATACTGGTGATCAGTTTGCCGCTCAGTTTAACCAGGGAGGGTATGGTGACAACCGTAACGGTTTACTTTTAGCCGGGGTTCAACAACAAAATATTTTTTCTAATGGTAACGAAACGATTTTTGATGTTTATTCTGATTTACTTTCGGAAACAGGAAGCCAAACTAATGAGGCTAAAAATCGAGCGGATGCGTTTCAAGTTTTATATAAGCAATCGGTGGATTATCAAGAAAGTATAAGTGGCGTCAATCTGGATGAAGAGGCGGAAAATTTATTGCAATTCAAACAAGCTTATGAAGCTGCAGGAAAGCTAATGGAAATTGCCAATCAAATGATGGAACTACTTTTTGAAATTATGAGGTGATAAATGCGTATTTCGACGAATCAAATTTATCAGAATAGTCTGAATAGTTTATTGAATAAACAAGAACGAGTAGCGAAACTTCAAGAGCAACTCGACGAAAATTTTTTAAAGGTACGTTACTCATCAGACGATCCTATCGCTTTCGCGCAGATTGAACTCATGAATCAACGAATAAGTACCACGCAGCTTCTGCAAAAAAATCGTGAAAGTGCTGATAGTGCGTTGAGTATGGAGGAATCTATCTTAAATGATTGCACCATCAGTTTACAACGCTTGCGGGAAATCCAGGTTAAAGCCGGCAATGCAACATTATCAGAAAAGGATCGTAAAGCATTGGCAATTGAGGCAAATATTATTTTGAAAGAATTGCTGGACTATGCAAATACAAAAGATATTAATGGTGATTATATGTTCAGTGGTGGACAGACCACTACGCTGCCTTTTTCAGTCAATGCTTCGGGGCAATATGTATACAATGGTGATAGTACTCAACGTTTTCAGCTGGTGGCAAGTAGCCTACAAATGGCTATTAATGATCCTGGGGACGATCTTTTTATGCGTATACCCAATGGAAATGGCAGTTTTTCAATAAAGCA
Organism: Legionella stuttgartensis; assembly: GCF_977063405.2. NCBI lineage: Bacteria > Pseudomonadati > Pseudomonadota > Gammaproteobacteria > Legionellales > Legionellaceae > Legionella > Legionella stuttgartensis. Next base: position 305,803 of record NZ_CDRUHA020000022.1, on the reverse strand, counting down.
AACAGGGACGCCTAATACTGGAACTGCCTCATTAAATACGGGTTCAGTAACTACTCCTTCTGCGTATGTACCAGATAATTACACAATGAGTTTTGCATTGAATTCCCAGGGAAATTTGGTCGTCATGGTAAGTGGCTCAAGCAGTGGTAATGTAATTCCTCCTACGGGTTTACCTGATGATGCACCTTTATACCAAGAAGGGATGAGTATCAGCTTTAATGGAATGGAAATGGCCTTTTCGGGAGTGCCGAATGCCGGTGATTCTTTTACAATTACTCCATCTCAAAATGAATCGGTTTTTGCAACCATACAAGATATGATTAACAATTTAAATCAACCTTATTCAACTGCAACAGAAAAAGCAGCAGCCACAACTATAAATAATCAAATGTTGGCACAAATAGATAGTGCTTTGAGCACTATCCTAGATGCACGAGCAAATCTGGGAGCGCGTTTAAACCAGTTAGAACATGCCGAAACAGCAAATGCCGATTTAATTGAGCAAAGCAAAATTATTTTAAAGCGCTTGCAAGAAGTAGATCCTTTAGCCGCTGCAACGGAGTTCAAACAGGAATTGTACAATTTAGAAGTGGCACAGCAAAGTTTTGTGCTGATTCAGGGATTATCTATTTTCAATTTCATTTAATCTAAAACCATAGAATTGAATCGCAATTGATGTCATTCCCGCGAAGGCGGGAATCCATCTCACCAACAAAGTAAGGAATAATTTGATGGAGAGATTCCACCTGCGCAAAAGTAATCAATTTGCCCACTAATTATCCGAAAGATGACACAAAAAAGTGACAATACCTCCGATCGAGATGAAGTGTCCTCAGCTATTGTACATATACCTTAAGAAGAATTTGAATTAGGATTTACAGGGTGAGGTTTTCAACCAAAACTGAGCGATATCAATTCGTCTTGCTATCCAAACATCTTGATATTGAGTTACATGATCTAAAAACTGTTTTAGCATAAGGCATCGATCTGGCTTACCACTCAGACGTGGATGTAAGCCCACAGTCATAATTGCTAGGCGTTTTTCTTGATAAAGATAATGAAATGTATTCATTAATCGCGCATAAAACTCGTTAGCCTCTGAAAAACCAGGTGTTATGGTAAATCGAAAATCATTGCAATCAAGGGAGTAGGGAATTACTAAATGCTTTTCAATATAATAAGGTAATTCATCGGCATAGCTGTCTGAGTCATAGAGAAACCCTCCGAGTTCAAGTAATAATTCTCGAGTGTTTTCACTTCGCCGACCAGTGTACCATCCTTTAGGTTTGTGCCCTGTTAGTTTTTCTAGAGTTTCAACACATAAAAGAATATGTTTTTTTTCAATTCTTCTGGGAACATTGGTGTAGTTTATCCAACGCCATCCATGACCTGCCACTTCATGATCTTGTCTTGCCAGATAGTCGGCAAATAAAGGATTAAGTATCAATGCTTGTCCGGTAACAAAAAAAGTAAGTGGCATTTTATAATAATCAAATAAACGCAGTAGGCGCCATATCCCTACACGACTTCCATATTCATAAAACGATTCCATACTCAGATTTCGTTCTCCTTTGACTTTGGGCATAAAAGGGAAGTCTGCACCACTAATTTCCGCCTGTGCATCGCCATTGACAGGACTTAATTCGGCTCCTTCTTCATAATTTATTACAAAGTTGATGGCAACTTTTGCTTTATTGGGCCAAGAAATATTTTTTTCTTCAGGGCCATAACCTAATAAATCACGCATGTTTATCCTAGTTCGAACGTAGTAATACCATAAATACCTTCGATAGACAGTTTAGGTGTTCCTTTCAAATACATTCTTGCAGTCGCAAACACTTTGGACATCTTATATTTATTAACCAAATTAACGGCAAAAGGATTATTCTCGGGAATATCTAAAAAGACAATTTCTCCTTGAGCATATTCGACTAATTGTTCAAACAGTTTCTCAGCAATAGCAGGTGTGTTTGCGAATAGAGGGCCTATTTTATATCCCTCAAAACATTTTCTGATTACTCCATAACCTTTTAATTGCTTTTCCTGAACAAAACCGAGTGCTAAAGCAGTATTTTGTTTAATCCATTCTGAAAGAAATTTGGGTCTTGGTGCGGGAAAATAGTGATTGTCATATTGAATCAACTGTTCAAAGGGTACCGTGTTTAGATCTACCAAATTAGGATCACGTTTAGGGGTTAAACGGGTATGCTCTAAAGCATAGCGAGCATTGCTGTGCGCAAACTGATAACCTATTTGCGCATAGGTATTGACCATATTAAGCACCCCATCAATACCTGCATTGCGATCATCAACATATCTAAGACGGGCATTTGTTAACTCAATTCCATAACCCTGAGATCTGTATTTTTTATCAACGATATAAAGTCCACAAAAAGCAAAATGCTCGTCATAAACTACAGCGGAACCAACAGCAATAATTTGACCATTTAATTTACCCGCAAAGAACCCTTGTGGATCAGTTTGATAAAAACATTCTGCATCATTTAAGCCTGGATTCCATCCTTCTTTTCGTGCCCACTCTATAGCAATGGTAACTTCTTCTCGTGTCATTCGTGCAATATGATATTGAGGCATGATATCACTTCTATGAAGGTGTATATATTAAAGTAAATATCAAAGTAGCATCTAAAGCAAATAGCTAAGACTCTATTTTTACTAAAAAAACGTTGAATACTGTTTAATCGTTTTAATTTTCATTTTTGGGCGTAAGTCTTGTACTTACACACATTCCATGCGGAAAACTCTATTGTCTTTTTGTATCTCTTCGATGGATTTAGATAAAACAAAACAGTACGTAGAAATACTTAAAACCCATCAAAATGATCATATATTGCCCATGACGTGTTACGATCTGCATAAATAATATACAGTCGGGAGTAAATATATGTTTTTTTCAACATCAATACAACAGTTACCTAGTGAAATGATACTTTCTATTTTTAGAAAACTTCCTTTAAGAGCGGCTTGTGCTTTTTTATCCGTATCGAAAGATATGAATACGATTATAAAAGATAACAGCGTATGGAAAACTTTTGGTGTAAAAGATTTTAATGACTTTGTTACGCGAATGGAAAAGTTGCCTAAAGCATATCGGAAATTAATTTTAAGTAACCGATATCAATATAATTTATCTGAAGTAGAGGAAATTATTGCGATATTAAATTTATCAGATGTACGTGAACGCAATAATAAACTTAAAGCACATGATCGATTTAAAGCATTGCCAAAAGAATATTTTAAGACAATTTTGTCTAGGGACCATATTGCAGCACTTAAGGAGGGATTGATCATACCTGAAGATGCTGCTCTTATGAAAAATAATGATTATTTTTATACTTTATTCTTCAATGAAAATTGTTTTACCGCACTCAGAGAAAATTTAATCACGCCGTTACAAGCAGCTAAAATGCCGACATCAACTCATTTGTGCCTGATATGGGAGAAATTAGGCTTGGATGCATTGAGGGAGAAATTAATTACTCCTGAACAAGCAGCAACTATGCGAGATGGACAGTATTTTTTAACATTGCTAACTCAAAATGGACTCATTGCTCTTAGAGAAAAATTAATTACACTTGAGCAAGTGAATGCTATGCCGACATCAACTCATTTGTGCCTAATATCGAATAAATTAGGTTTGGATGCATTGAGGGAGAAATTAATTACGCCTGCACAAGCGGCAAAGATACCAGATGGAGGTTGTCTTTCTAGCCTTTTATCTAAAAAAGGCATTATTGCATTGAGAGAAGGATTAATCACACCCGAACAAGCAGCAAAGATACCATCAGACAGTAATTATTTCTCTAATCTTTTATCTAAAAACGGCCTTGTTGCATTAAGAGAAGGGTTAATCACACTCGAACAAGTAGCTAAGATGCCAAGTCCAAATCATCTTCTTTATCTTATAACTGATGGTTTTAATGCATTAAAAGAGGGACTGCTTATGCCGGAAGAGGTTGCTGCGATCAAAGACATAAATTATGCGATATGTTTTATAAGGAGTAAAGCGCAAGAATGCGAAGAAAATTATTCCAACAAGCTTAGAATAGGCGGTTAAAGAAATTGTTAATGTAAACACCTTTCTTGTTGTAGAAGCAGGAAAGGTTACCTATTAGGAACTGATGCATAACATACGAATAAAATGCTCATCGCAAATAGGTAAGCTTTTATTTTTATTAGATAAATTTTTAATAGCATTTAATCGTTACAATTTTCACTTTGGCCACTATATAAAGAGATACTAAATACTAAAAATTCCTGTATCATAATCCTCTTTAGTCTTTTTAAATATGTAAGGAAGCATTATGAATTTCAATATTAGGAATACTTTAGGCCCCTTATTTCTCATTCTTTCATGCCCTGTTTTTGTCATGTTGATGTGGTACACCAATACTCAGCTTCAAGGGTCCTTGTCTGCTTTGTGGGATTTAATGATTCAAAATGGTTTTTATCACACTGTATACACTGTATGGACACCTTATTTTTGGGGTTCGTCCATTGCCTGGAAAATTATTTTAATTTTTACTGTGTTTGAACTGGCTTTAATGCGTATTTTGCCAGGAAAAAAATTTGAAGGACCTATTACTCCCAAAGGGAATATCCCTGTTTACAAAGATAATGGTGTTTTAGCATTTATCGTCACCATGGCAACCTTTTGCATCGCATCGTTTGGCTTTAATTTATTCTCAGCCTCTATTCTTTATGACAATCTCGGGGCTCTTTTTGGCGCATTAAATTTGTTTAGTCTTATCCTCTGTGTTTTTTTGTATATTAAAGGACGATTTTTTCCTTCATCTACAGATTCAGGTATAACTAATAATATTTTGTTTGATTACTATTGGGGAACAGAACTTTATCCTCAAGTCCTGGGATGGAGTATTAAAAAATTTATTACATGCCGTTTTGGTATGATGAGTTGGGGGCTATTTCTTATTTCTTATTGCGCTAAGCAAGCAGAGCTAGGGGGATTATCCAACTCAATGTTAATTTCTGTATTATTACAATTCGTCTATCTGAGCAAATTTTATATGTGGGAAAAAGGCTATTTACGCTCTTTAGATATCATGCATGATCGTGCAGGTTTTTATATTTGCTGGGGTTGTATGGTATGGGTACCTTGCGTTTATACTTCTCCAAGTATGTATCTTGTGCTTCATCCAATTAACTTATCTTTTGTATGGGCAACCCTCATTTTGGGTTTGGGTTTAGCGAGTATTATTATTAATTATCTTGCTGACAAACAAAGACTTATTGCGCGGGCTACACAAGGTGAATGTAAAATTTGGGGTAAAAAGCCTGTAACGGTGTTGGCCAGTTATGAGACTACAGAAGGGGATAAAAAACAAACCATATTACTTGCTTCAGGGTGGTGGGGTATAGCGCGACATTTCCATTATATTCCAGAGCTTGCTGGTACATTTTTTTGGTCTGTACCTGCTTTATTTGACAATTTTGCACCGTACTTTTATCTTTGCTTTTTAACTGTTCTTTTATTTGATAGAGCATTTCGTGATGATAAGCGATGTTCTTCTAAATATGGCCATGATTGGAAAAAATATTGTGAATTGGTTCCTTATAAAATAGTTCCCCTTGTAATTTAATATATGAATTAAAAATTCATTTTTTGTCCAATACCTCCTGGATGCATGGTTTGGTGTTATCCAGGAGATCTTATGTAACAGAAAAGCTCATAAATTTATCAAATAAAATACAAATTTAACTCTAAATGAGGAGCGATAGGCTTTTTTATGTTTTATTTATTATTGGCGTTGGTTTTGTTCTGAAAATGTATCAGCTATATCAAAATGCTAATGCTGCAAAAATCACCTATCCTTCAGCAATCAGCTATCTTTCATTAATAAAAGATATCACCCTTTTAAGAACAAATCCTGCTCCAAAAAAACAACTACAAACGCGTTTTATGACAATTATTACCATTTAAAACTGGGGCTCGTTGTTGCCCTGGTCTTCGAATAGTAATGACGGAAATAATGGCGTTATTCCGCATGCTTGCAACCTATAAATTTGAACTTACGGCAGAAGAGCATCTGGAGTTACACTTTACTTATGAGACACCTCTACAAAGGAATGGTGGAATGGGGTTGCTAAAAATTAGACCTCGGAAGCAATTGGAATTACGTGAGTCTCCATCACTTTATGTGGAAAGCAGCGTTCATGGTCTTAATTTTTTTCCGGATACTCGGATTGTCAACGAGAAAATGAACACTCCATCTTCTTCTATATCGAATAGCGGAGTCTAGTTGTAGTCTGGGTGTCGTGTAGCGGAGGGGATACATCATCCCGTGAACGACGTCCCCTCATTCCGAACGCAGTGAGGGGGCTCCAGAGGATGGTTATGAGTAAAAATCTGGAGTTTCTTAGCCCTAAACTCCTCAAGATTACGTGGTGGGGTGAATGCCTCTTAGATATGTCTAAATCGCTAATTAAAAATTAGGAATTGAGGCATAACATGCCAATAAAATACCCCAGAGATGAATGTAATCACCAATTAATATATTTTTAAGATACCATTTGGGTAAACGTTCATTTCTTATATCGCTTTGTAGGTATTTGATGATGGGGACAAATGCGACAATAAAAAAAATCATGAAAACATGATAGATAAAAATGAGTTCCTGGGCATTACTGTATAAATAGGTTTTATATTGCATTTGCCAAGGAGTGATATAGATAATGGTGAATGAAAAGAAAAACACCTTAATAATACTGTTTAAATCAGTCATAAAAGGAAGTTTTTTTCGAGTAGCTACAATGTATTGTGCCGATGGATCCAGTGCATTAAATGAAATCGATTCAATAAGGGCACTTACCAAAAAAAATATAAAATAAATATAAATACTGATTGTCGTTAAGGAAGGCATGGTTTAAATTCGAGTCGAAGCGGCCAAAATAATAAAAACTTGCGTATTATTTTATCTTAATAATAACTTGAAGTCGAGGATACTTTATTTTTTGAAGAAAAACTTATCAATTGGAGGTTAAATAAAAAAAATAATTCGAGTCAAGACTGTTTTTTAACTTTTTATTTGCTAAGATAACCATGGCTAATTTGTTTTTTCATACCTCCATTCTTGTGGATATTTATTCAATCTCTTATTAAATTAAATTCGAGCAACTTAATATAGCCTTTGCTCTTGCTATCTTTTTTCTTTTTTAAATGCATTGTGTCCTTTAGAGTTATTCACATTTTCTGTGGATAAATCTGTTCATAGTCTGTCAAAGTCTTGTAAACTTTAAGGAATTCAATGATGCTGCATATGTTCCATTTTGCTCTTTAAAAATAATTGTTAATCAAATAAGAAGCGTAACCCCCCAGAGATAATGTATCTTAAAGAAGGTTACATTGTTTACTGTCGATTATGAGTTTTCAAGCCTCTATTTCAGATATAAATTAATTTGTTGAAAAGAGGCAAGTAAAAACAACAAAATTTAAATCACTTCCTGAACATGTAAATAAAACGCCCGTTGGCTCATTTGAATTTTCCGCTAATAATATTTTATGCATTAACTTCATTCCACCAGCGGAATAACAATTGTTCGATAAGCTGCTAAAAACATTACCAATGGTTTTAATTTGTCCAGAATGTTCATAAGCATCTTCGCATTGAGATGATTGGCCGGCAGGAGGAGAGAGGGCTTTTTCCGCATAGGCATTTTGATAAATTAAGGAAGAGATTATAAGCAGTCCATAAATAAATTTCATAAGAGCCTTCCATGTTAGATAATTTCTTTTATTATAGATTTGAATTTAAGAAAGTGGGAAATGTACCATTCTGAATTTAATGGGCTGCTTTATATTGGATTTATTCAAAGCCCTGTAACTTTTTGGGCTTTGAATAACAAAAATATATATTCTATCGAGGTGATTCGTTAGAGTATCTGACTGCCAAGATAAATACCTGCAGCAGCGGCGACACCTGTTGTAACTACCACTTTGGTAAAGAATCCACACCATGACTCAACAGTTTGCTCTTTTTTGAAATCCTGTTGTTCCACTTCTTTTGGTTGATGATGATTTTTAGATGATTGGTCTTTTAACTTCCCGCTAAGGAAAGGACATACATCGAACGATGTTTCGTCTTTCTTAGATTCTGTAGGCATTAAAGAATAATCCGGTAAATCAAAATGAATTCTGCTGGAAAGTTCGTTATATAGTGAAGGAGCTAGAGTTTGGATCACTACACTTAATCCTCCATTAATTCCTCTAGAGTGTGCTTTGCTCCCAGAAGTTTGTTCAAGTTGCTGTAATAGTTCACCAACATTGAATAATTCCTTAAGAGCAATTATGGCATCAGGATTTGAATCCATAGACTCACCGTTTTCTAATTGGTGAATGATCTTAATCAGATGCTTCGTACCAAGTTTCTCTCTAAGTTGAGCAATAATTTCCTCGCAGTAAGAAAATTGTAACCCTAAGATTGGTCCAGATTCATTACAGGGTAGGTGAGAAGCTTGTTCCCTAAGCTTTAAAAATAACTTATCATCATTCAACATCACTTTGAGTGCATGCACATTAGGATGTTCCTCTCCATAACGGACTGCATCACGCAAAAGTTGTTCGATGATCATTTGCTCTGTAACAAGAATCGCAATAGATAATAATGCAGCTGCATTTTTTGGATTCGTTAATTCAGGATTCGCCAGCTCTCCATTAATTCGCACATCGATTAATCCTTCATCTATTGAAAGCGGCTGTTCCTGATTTAAATGAAGCGCAGGGCTACCATTTCTTTTCTCTAAATCAAAAGCATAGATAACCGCTTTGAGTGTATTTTGATTTGCTGGATAGGAATTCGTTAATTGTTTTAATAAAGGATGTCTTACACTTTGTGCTAAGGTTGTTTTTAACGGTTGAATCATTTCAAATGCAAGATTTATAGTTAACAGATCCTCTACAATATCTTTTTCTTTTGCATCTTTTTGCATTTGTTCAAACACACGTTTTGTGACAGCGGCGTCCATTAGCTTTTCAGGATCAAAACCATATTCTGTCTCCAGAATTTCAAGAAGAATATCCATTGCATTAAATGAACGATTTTGGGTATGTAGGATATGCTCATTTCCTTTCATTAGACCAAGCATTAATAATTTTCCTTGGTCTTCTGGTAAACGTCGAAAACCACTTTTTGAGATTCGTATAACACGAATTATATCTTCAGCATATTCAGGCTGAACAAGCTTTTTATTATCCTCTTTAATGATCCATCCCATTGGCGCTTCCTGACCATTTACAGTAATTACAAAACCATTGTCTTGATAGGTGTGAGCATGTTCAGAATCTAGATTGATTTTAGTATTCGATGGAATTGGAGATGTTTCGATTACTCTACCAGATCGAGTTTTAACAATTTTTTTACCCTGTTCTGTGATAAGTTCAAACTCGCCTTTATCTATTTCTTGTGTAATGAGTTGATATTGTTGGGCATCCACACCTTGGGGATGACAAAGATAAAGAAATCCTTGTTTTGATAGATGGCTACTTAAATTGATTCCTGTTTGCCAGACTGAAAAATGAATGGTATCCCAAATTGATTCGCCACCACGAAAACCTTCAGTATTAGGATACTTAAGTGGTTGACTACGCTCATTTAGTATTTTTCCTTTCCCAACAATGTAATGACTCGATTGCTCTAAGAATTTCGTTTCTTGGGACACTGTTGATATTTCTTTTCCAAGACCAAATAAATCAAGTTGATTTTTCCCTTCGGCAGTATGCTCAGTCGAGTTTTCTTTATAGTGTTCTTCACAAACGGGCTCAACTAAAGCAGCAAACTGAGCTAAACTTAACTGCAATCGAATTGCTAAAGCCCCCATTTCGGAAAAATTCTTTCTTAATGCTTCCATTCCATGAACAGATGTATCATCATATTTAAATCGTGTGCCGGTATATTTAAGTGTAAAGCCTTTCATTGGGTCATGTTTCTGGAACATTCTTCACCTGATTATTATTCACTCTAAAAGGGTTTAAATTATACCGAAACAATCTTAACAAATTCTTAATTGGACTGTACTTAGGCTGCAATACATCAAGAAAAAGCAAAAATTCAATTTGTTTGCATGATGATCAAGATGAGAAAAATATGGATCATTTCCTAGTCTTAGTGTTACATACGTCACTTTATGCTTCTTTCGTACCAATCTTGGCTTGATAATAAAATTCAGTAAGAGTTTAATGATGATATCTCTATTTGGCCCGAATCGCTCAACTTTCTAAATGTGCTGATTTTATCTTAACATTATGATAAATAAATATTTATTTTTTAATGTTTATTCATCTATATATCATTGTTGAAGTGTTTTTTTATTTTAGAATACTTATCTAATCTTTTTTACAATCTTGGAACTAATGATGAGATGGTTTTTAATGAGGAGGAGCTCTCTGCATTAAATGTCGAGATTCCAGAGTCATTCTAATACTTATGATTTTCAGTAAAATGTTTCTAACCTAGGTACAAATGGTCACTCTATTTTATTTTCAATGCGCTTGTCGGGAATGAACCAAATTATTGCAACAATCACATACAGTATTTGGGAAATCCATGTAGAGACATAAGCAAGAGGAATTGCAAAGGCATATAAGGCTATGGAGATATTTCCTTTAAAGTCATTTCCAATAGCTCTTGCTACTAGAGATTCTGTGCCTTCATGTGAGATAAGGACATGTACGAGTATGGAATAGGAAATAGCTGCCATTAAAAGTACTATTCCATAAACTGAAGTAGGCGTCGCAGTAAAGTGATTTTCGCCCATCCATCCGGTTGCAAACGGAAACAGTGAAATCCAGAATAAAAGATTCAGATTGGCCCAAAGCACTTTACCTGAGATACTCTTGGCGGCAGTGAATAGATGATGATGGTTATTCCAATAAATACCAATATAAATAAAACTGAGTAGCTTAAAACAATTGGACCCAGAGGGATCAGACTAACGAAGTTATCACCATGGGGAATTTTAATTTCTAACACCATAATGGTAATAATGATTGCGAGCACTCCATCGCTAAATGCCTCTAACCGTGTTGTTTTCATCTTTCGTCCTAATTAAATATTCAATTAATTCCCTACTTTTTTATAGAGATAAATTAATTAATCTTGTCAATTTTCAAATATTTTGTTGTCTTCTAATTGTAGAACAGGTTTTAATGTTAACTTTCGGTAAGCATGCGTGACTAAGGACAGAATGGTTGTTTCGCCTATAGCTTCGAAGAATTTAGAAGGCTACTTAATGATAAATGGCACCAATAAACTAGAGGCTGGCAAACAAGCCTTTAGACACTGGCGAACCACACGAACAAAGCGGGGGCAAATCCCTGATGAGTTATGGGAGCAGGTCAAGGTACTATTCCAAATCAGGAAGAAATTATTACCTGTCCAGAATATAGTCTGCAGTTTGTTGGCGTAAAAGGAAAGGCTTGATTCAGAGTTTCTATCGAATAATGATGCGCTCCGATGTGTGGCGGTATACTGAAAATCAATGCAGTACCGATGAGTGGGGGATCAAAGCTCATGTTGGACTTTCTGGGGTAACGATGCTGCAGATTACCCCACACAACATCGGTTGTTACTTGCTGTTGCTCCGTTAATTTTAGAAGCCCTTATGCCGAAAAAAGATTCTTGATGACCCATTCAGCGGTACCGTATTTGTTTTTACCAAAACAAATTATCCGCTTTTCGTACATAATTTTTCCTTTAGGGTATATAATGTAGCCTATTTGTTCAATGAGTTTATAGGTTGTTATTTATGCAAGATAAAAAAGAGGCGAGTAGAAGCAGAGGATATGAGATAAGCCCTGAAAAAAATCCCACAAGAGATTATATGATTGAACTAGTCAAGGTACTAGAAGAAACCAATAGGCCTGAAATACCTTTAGATGAAGGGGTAAATATTATTTTAGAGGAACTGGCTTACTTTGCGTCTATAAACGAGTTTCAAAATGCGTTGCTAGCACTGAATCAATTGGCTTCTCACATACAGTACTTCCATGACGAGGGAGCTTTTCTTGAATTTTTAAAAAAAGAAACTGAGTTTTCCGTTATAAATACTCCTCAAGTTGCTTACTTTGTATCGTTAATGAATGATGTGATTAAGAATCAAAATAAACTCTTGGTTGCAGGGAGTCATGAGGACAAAAATATTGAGCATCAAATTCTTCCTTTTTGTTTTTTAAGAAATTCCAAAAAAGGGTTAAAAATTCTTACTTCAATGTTACCTCCTTATGGCGTAGATTTACAATTCCGCAGTGAATCTCATAATGATGTTGCCAAGTTAGATAGTTTGTTCAGTACTCTTAGAATTTATAAAGAATGTTGGCTAAACGATCGTTATTTTTATCGCTCAGCCACTCATTTACCAAAATGGGATAGTTTATATATTGAATCCTTTCAGGATGTTTTTGAGGATATAGCAGATAGAAACTACATAAATTATATTCTGCATAATATTGAAGAGCGTCTTAAAATGTGTAAAGAACACTCTTTCCCGGCCTTTATTCACTATAATGCTGACAATGTAAAATCCTTATTTTTAAAGATTAGTCACTATTTGGGAAACGATAATTTAATTCAGAAAAAAATCGAAGAGCAAATAGCTTCTGGCACTAAAATGCGTTCTTTTAATCAGGAATGTCAAAGAGTTGGATCTAAGACTTTATTATTAGGAGGAACTTATGGGAATGGATGTGTTCTTGCAGCGGCCCAAAAACTTGGAAACACCATTTTTACAAAAACAAATGGTTATTTTCAGTCAAGCCATGCTCACTGCCGTTGGGTCAATTATCACAAAAAACCTTACTTACATGAAAATTCGATTATAGATCCCCAAATTACCGAGGGCTTCAATCCTTTTGATGCAAAACAGAATGTTGAGAAAATAGGCTTTAGCGAGTTTCCCGCACTATTACAGGTTAGCCATCGATATAAAGGTAACTTTTTAATATCTGAGTTAGAGCAAGTGAGTGTTTTAACCGCTTTGCCACTCGAACAACAGCGCAAGTTAATTCTCTCAGAGTGTGTGGATTATTCTAAATTAGCTACTGTAAAACCCAGCGCTTTATCGAGAATCAGACAAAGGAATGCACAATCAAATAATCAAAATAATCAAAATAATCAAAATAATCAAAGCGTTCATAGGCCTATTTTATCATGGTTGCACAATGGTAGTAGACCTACAGTTATTTTGAAGAAAAATCGTAAAGAAAATTCTGAAGCAAGCCCGAGTTCTACGCAAAATATGGGTCCATAATTGTTTCAGTTCGAAAGTAAATAGAGTTAAAACTATAACCATGGGTTCACCTAATTCAGTGATATGCATATCTACAAATAAGGTTGCTCCATTTTTATCTTCTTTTTTGTAAATAAGTGTACGTGATGGAATTTTTTCATATACTGGTACTGGCATATTGGTTCATAATTAGGCAACCCCCTAAAGTTTTTTACACCCTATCTAGCCCCTCAAACTTTTTTGTTAGGTATGGACCATTATTAGAACCAATTCATAGCAACAACCTCTTTAAAACAATGCTCTGTAGTATATGTTTTAATGTACCCAAGTCATTCTTGGAATGCAGAACCAATTCCAACCAAGAAAAGAACTCAACATGGGTTTATTTATAATTTAATAACTTTGGATGACTGTTCTTATTTCATAGCGATTAAAGACATTTGAGTTTAAATGGGATGTACTGATTTGTCTCTTTTTTTTCGAATTTGCAGTTAAGAGAACAATAAATAACCATTTCTTATGTTGTTTAAATAAATTTAATAAAAACAATAGGTTATTTGCTTAATAGGGGGGGTAGCTTATTTCTATTTTTTGAAACAGGGTTTTCTCCATATCTTTTTAAGCACATTTTATAGTGGACCTCTTGACGCTGACTGAAAAATATGCAAAATTGATATTTTGTTTTCACTTATTCTAAAATGTGTATCTTTCTAAGGTAAATTTATTATGGGTTCAAGTTGTAAGCATGCCAAAATTTCATTATTTAGCGCAACAGCATTGTCTGCTACCGCTATGGTTGGTTCAGGATGGCTCTTTAGTGCGCAATTAAATGCTAAAATTGCCGGAAATTACGCCTTCCTTGCATGGGTTCTGGCAGCCTTGTTGGTTATGGCTGTGGGATTATGCCTCGCACAAGTTGCATCTATCTACCCTGTTCGTGGGGCAACTGCTCGCTCTAGTGCATTATCACATAATGGTATTTTTGGTATGCCATTTGCCTTTGCTAACTGGTTTGGATTAATGGTAACGATTGGTACCGAAGCTCAAGCAACGACACAATATTTAGCTGCTGCAATTAAAAGTGATGTTCTAATCACAGATAACGTCCTTACGTTTTATGGTAAATTATTTGCATTAAGTATCTTAGTCATTTATTTATTTATTAATTATTTTGGTATTAAGTTATTAGCCAAAATTAATAATACAGTCACCGTAATAAAAATCCTTAGTCCGATTTTTACGATTGTCATTTTCTTAATTATGCGTTTTGACACCAGCAATTTTAGCTTAGCTACAAACACTCAATATGGGGTTGGATCAGCAATTACTGCAATCATTTCAGCTGGTTTAATCTATTCCTACAATGGGTTTCAATTGGCAGTGGCTTTTGCCAGTGAAATAGAGAATCCCAAACGAAATATCCCTCTATCAATTGTTCTTTCAATTGTAATTGTGATGTTTGTTTATATGTTATTGCAATTATCCTTTATGGGCGCTGTACCCCACGACATGTTAGCAAGTGGGTGGAGTAGCCTTAATTTCCATTCGCCTCTGATTAATTTGGCAATGTTACTTGGCGTGAATTTTTTAGCGATGATCTTGATTGCTGACAGTATCGTGAGTCCATCAGGTACAGGATACTCTTATCTAGGTGGCGCTTCCCGGATGTTCTACGCTATGGCTAAAGAAGGTCAAATGCCAAAGAAGACAATTGGTAAATTACATCCTGAATATAATTTGTGTCGTCGCTCTTTGCTCATTAATTTTACTCTAACTGCAATATTTCTCTGGAATTCCGATAGTTGGGCCTCATTAATGGTGATTGTGACTGGATATCATTTAATTGGATATATGGCCGCTCCGATTAGTATGGGGGCGATTAAACCGAATACCAGGCTATTTGGGTTAGTAATCTTTTGTATCCTTGGGGTAATGATGAGTACTTTACCCGCTAGTGACTTTTTAAAGATGAATTTGTCCATTTCAATTTTAATGATAATTTATGGATCAATACAAATTGCACGACGAATGAAAGTAACAACATTATTAGTATTATCAACGCCTTTTCTGACATATCTGTGGTTAATTTATTTTTATCAAAATATTTATTACATCACATTAATGTCAGCTCTTTTCTATGCATTAATTACTCATAAAGAATACGTTAAGTTATGTAAAGATACTCAACTCGTAAGTGACGACGCTGCTGATATTGCAGTAAACGTGGATCAAGCTCAACGAGCATAATATATGCAATGCCTGTATTTAGTGGAGTTAAATACAGGCGATATTTGTTAGTATTTTCAGCCACAACAAAGTACTTAATGCTGAGTGCAACTTACCAGCGCAATTTTTCGATAATTATGTTGGTTTTGGACGTGTTGCATTTAGCAACTCATCAAAGGCATCATCGGTATTAGTATTTTCGCTCGTGGTCCAAAAGCGATGTGCATGCAATATGTTTTTTATAGTTGTTGTTGGGTTTACCTTCTTTTCCAATTCTTTATTTAATACTTCTCTGAGCGAAATGACCTCGCTTTCAATTGCATTCTTTTGTTTTAGCACGTCATTTCTAACTATTGTTAATGCTTGAATTTTCTTATTTGTGAGACTTGGTCGCTTAGTTACTGCTTCTACCAATGCATCTATTATTTTCCATACCCAATTTGTTTTTTGCAGGCGTTCTATCATGCTATCTAATTGCTTAATTGCACGTGCTACACTATCTGTGCCATTAGGATTATACAGTCTTTCTTTATTGACCGGTTCTAAAGGGTAGCGCAGTGCTGCTGGAATTTCGTGGTTTCCATGTGAGGGTATTAATCCATCTGGTTCTTTAATCTCTTTTCTTTTGGCAACCCAGGAAATGCTATTAATATTACGATTTGACCAGATAGGAGCACGAGGGTTTCGTGAATAAGGAATAGTATTTAAATCGGTTATTGCTTTCTTAGCCTTATTAAATTCATTACTTCCTTCCCCAGCCTGTATTTCTACAACGAAATAATCGCATTTTTGAGCGGTGTAATTTGTCGAGCTTCTATTATGCATATCTTGTTGCTTAAAAATAAAATCCTTAGCTTTTGCTAAAGAAGGAAATGCTTGAAGATATATTTCATTTTTGTTGGGTGTGGCAAAGACCACATGATAAGTTATAGGAGCTATGTTTTTTATCTCATCTTCAATTTGTGTGAATTCTTTTTTAACTTGTTGTATTTCCACCTCTATTTTTTTTGTTTGATATACTAGGATACCCTCCAATCTTCTTCTAAATTCAATGCTGGTTTGTTGATCTTGTAGATCTTTTTGAATGAGATTAAATCCAATATTTTTCAAGTCCCGTAAAAGGTCACACTTATCCGTAACTTTAAATTTATGTAGTAATTGACTAAAAAATGCCCGTAACACCGTTTCTAAAATGTTTAACTGCATTATTGCCTTTTCATCAGCATCTTGTAGAAAAGATATTAGTTGCTGAGCGAATTCAGGTAATTCTGTGTACATAATCTGAGCGATAAAATCAATAGCAATTTCTTGATTAATACCATTTGTATTACGCAAAAAGTCAAATATATTTTTTCCATCTGACATGATTAGAGACTTAAATTAATGGGGAACACATGCGATTATAATCGTTTAAAATTAAGAATAAATTAAGTCCTAATTTGTGTTTATTTTTTTGTTTTATAATAGTTTTTTGATACTGGCGCATGACCACTGTTGGCGCAAAGCATCAATGCATAACATGCCTGTACTATAATAGTACTTATTGGGTCTATATTGACAGGAAATATTATGCATGAAAAAACTTTAATAGATGAAGATAAACAATTATTCCAAAAAGTATTAGATGCCTTTAAAAAGAATGATGTAGAGGAATTCACTAACCTTATAAAATATGCGAGTGCTCAAAGAATAGAGCTGTCTACTTTAGTTGATGATAATGGAAATACACTGATGCATCATTTTATACTTGGTGCATCTCCAGTATTTATAAAAGTTGCTAGAAATGATTATTTTGACAGTTTTAATCCAAGTTGGCATATAACAAATAAGGATGGGCATACTCCATTTGATTTACTCGCGAATTTACCTCCTGAAAAAAACGATTTCAAAAAGCGAGCAGAAATTACTTATGGCTTTTGGTCTCAGTTATATATTTTAAGTCAATTTAGGCAATACTTGGAATTTAAAAAACGTGACAATGAAACTGGATATGATGTCAAGGAGTGTGAACGCATCATTAAACGCCTAGAAAATGGCCATTGTAATGGATTTGCCGCTACCTGGTTACTGCTTTGGTTAAATGATAATGAAGATGAGTATTATAAACTTTTAGGGCCGGTTGTGGATTGGAACAGGGAGAGGGATTCCCTAGATGCCGCCTTAACGAAACAATTTGAATATGCAATTTCTGTAATTAGGAGTTTCCAACAAGGCCGTGTCTTTTCTGATGAAAAAGAAATGCATGAAAAACAATTGGATGAGTGGGCAGGTCTTAAGAGTACGAAAGACAAGCATCGAGATGTATTAATAGGATCGCCTAGCTTCTTTAAGCCGCAAGATAGTTGGGAAGATTTTTCGGAACCAGGGAAATATAAATCGGAATACCAGTGGGAAAGTCCACATTTTTCGCTAGAAGCTCTGATGATTTTGCTAGAAAAGTTAGGGAAGAATTCTGAGAATAAATTAGGCTTGTCTATTGGTTCTTATCAACACGCCACTGCTGCAGGAATTAAAAACTCAAAACTTTATTTTTTTGATCCTAATTGCTCTCCCGTATCGAATACAACTGCTAAAGTTGAGTTACCTAGGGTCTATGATTTAACATCTGAAGAAGATAGGAAAAAGGCTGCAGAAGATATCTATTTTGCTGTGGCTTACAGACCAGCTGAATCTTTATATAGTTCCTTTCAAGGGAGTATTAAAACCATATCTTTATCAGAGACTCCTTATAAAGGAGAAGAAATTTCTATGAGCGCTATAGGACTCTCTAGGGCTAAGCGTTTAGGCGGATGATTTAACTCCTAAATGAAGAAGTTATTCGAAGAATTAGAACTCTTACTTTTGTTAAAAGGTTACATTTTATTTTGATTAAATCAATGGGATCTATTTTTGGTCCCATTGATTTAGAAAGTCATTTGAAACTGAATCTATCTACTTATAGTAGACTTTTTCCAGTTATTGGTTGAGTATAAACACCACTTTTATATTCTTGCCAATTATCAGCAGGTTTGATAGCACATTTTTTTGAAACCATATGCCATCCTGGTTGATACTTGTAACATGCCGCATGGATTGGTCCGACTGCAAGCATGGTAGTGGCGAGTATTAATCCTGCTGCTTTGATCTTCATTTAAATCTCCTTATACATAGTTGTACAGCTTGACTAAAAATACTTCAATATGATTATATATTATGCTTTGTTGATGTGCAAATTTGTACTTGATTAAAAGCAGTGCTTACAAGGATTGAGCGTATTATTTTGATGATTACCAGGCAGAGGATCTTCTAATAGCTTTAAGTTTTGGAGCCCTTTCTTGCATTGCGAACGATTAGCCTTAATAAAACCTTAATGTTGTTAGCATAAAATATGATCTGTTTATTTAATAATTGATCAGATTATTTCTGTTAACGTACTTAAGGATACAACGTGAATAAAATTTTGACTTTATCTCTTTTTATCATCTTTGGACTATTCTGTTCTCAATCAAACGCTCAAAAGACAATTAAACTCAATCCAAATGAAACAAAACTACTCGCAAATAATACCCTTTGGACGCTCAATGCTACATGTGTTGTTCAATGTACGCATCAAAATAACGGTAAAATTAAAATTAACGTAATAAAAAATAGTGGCGTGATCAATGGGAAAAAACTGTCTACGGGTCAAGGAACCCTAATTCGGGTTAAGAATAACAGCAGTGTATCTGTAAGCGCAGAATCGGGTACTCAAATCAATCTCATCAATTTAGGCTCTGATGAATTGCAAGCGGTTTGTTCTACCTAATTAAATAACCCAAAATGATCTAATAAAAGTTCCCATATTTGCTCAGTAATATGGGAATGATTCCAACTTCGTCACTATTTATGAGCACAGCACCTTAATAGATGTTCATTGATTTTTTCATAATCTTTATGTTAAGGTGGTTAAATGAACAAATCTCGTTCTCTGATCCTCTTAATACTTATGAGTGCCATTTTTCTTGCACCACTCAAGCTTCCGACTTGTCCAAAACAAAGCGTTAATTCGCCTGTGGCTCTTTCTGTCGTAATGACTCCTTGTTCTGTGCAGCAAGTAATGAACAGTAGTTGTTATTCAGCTTCTTATTGGCTTCAAGATGCATTTGTAAACTCATCATGGATAGTACGAAACCTCATTGGTTTATTAGGTTTTTTACTTATTTTGTCAAAATATAATTCTCCATTGGATACGATTTATCGTCCTCCCATTTGATTTCTTATTTTATTTTTAAACTCAAAAAATTTATTAAGGAATCAAAATGAAAAAACTAATTTTGTCATTGTTGATGGCATTTATTTCTTTTTCTGTTTTTGCATCAGGGATTAGCAGTGCGAATCCTGCCGATGCAATGCAGTTTATCCAAAGTCACAGTCCAATTTTTTATCTGACTGCATTCTTTTGCCTTGGTGTTCTATTGGCATTTACACCTTGTGTTTTACCCATGGTACCGATTCTATCTAGTATCATTACGGGGCAAGGAGCAAATACCGGACGTCATGCCTTTAAATTATCTTTAGGATATGTTTTGGGGATGGCAGTTACTTACGCCATAGCAGGAATGTTAGCAGCATGGTTTGGGTCGACGGTACAAACACTAATGCAGCAGCCGCTGATTATTGCTAGTTTCAGTATTTTATTTATAGTTATGGCATTATGGTTGTTGGGTGTTTTTGAATTACAATTGCCTGTTTTTGCACGACTTACACCTAAGCAAAAATACCAGCATGGTATTTTGTCGGCAACTTTGATGGGATCTTTGTCTACCCTGGTCGTTTCGCCCTGTGTTACAGCACCTTTGATTGGTATTCTAACTTATATTGCTCAGAGCAACCGCGTTGCTGAAGGTGGTTTATTACTCTTTGTTTTGGCATTAGGAATGGGGCTGCCTTTATTAATTGTGGGGGCAGGATATGGTCGTTTTTTACCCAGCTCTGGCCCTTGGATGGTTCGAATCAAACAAGTATTTGCCCTCATGATGTTTGCCATGGCCGTCTGGTTATTAAGTCGTGTTGCGCCTCAGTTTTGGATTGATCTCTCGTGGGTTGTTGTCTTGCTTATAAGTGCATGGGTTTTTGGTGCTTTTCGCCAGGAACCTCATTTGGGGGGACGCTTACTGCAAGGTTTGGCTTTGTTATCTATGATGGGAGCGGGGGCTTTGGCTTATCAAGCATTTGTACCTACTCCAATTATTGAGTCAGTGACACAAGCCCCATTCATTAGGGTGCATAATCTTGAAGAAGTGAATGCCAAATTAGCTGAAGCAAAGGCAAATCATAAACGTGTTTTTATCGAATTTTTTGCCGGGTGGTGTAGTGACTGTCAGGCCATGGATAAACATGTATTTAATCAAGCTGATGTTATTGAGGCCATGCAAGATTCAGTAAATCTCCGCGTGGATATCAGCGAAAAGACAGATGAAGTGGCTAAAATTCGTCAGGCGTACCATATTTATGGTATTCCTACGATGCTCTTTTATGATAAGGAGGGGCAACAACTTGCTAACTTAAGTTCTGTAGGACAGATATCTAAAGAAAAAACCGTGCAGTTATTAGCACAATTTCAGAATTAGTATTCTGTAAATCCGCAACCCACAAGTGCATATTTTTCATAAGTGATGAATATGAGGTATTTGTTCATCTACTGAGCTTGTGGGTTGCTCTCACCATCTCTTTTTTTGAAGACACTAAGGTGTCTAGACCAATAATGAATCATATTAGTCAAAAATAATGTGCTCTATATTATTATTGTGTATAATATTTACCCATGATTGCTCAAAAAGAACAGATTGCCTCTTCGTGAATTGACAAAACTGCGCTTATTTTTACAGGAATATAGATAAATGGCTGCTAGATCGATAGATGAACTAACTGCGGAAATTATAGCTTTGAAACAATCAGGGGGCATGAGATTTGATATGTCCGGATGTGATATTGGAAAAAAATCAGACATAGAGTTGTTACCCTTATTTGAGGTTTTAAAAAACGCTCGCGTGAAGAATTTTCAGCTAGGGAATAATTTTCTTTGGGAAAAAACAGGTACTGAGCTGGCCGCAATGTTAAGTGCTTTAATAGACGCAGGGGTCACAGAGCTTGATTTGTATGGAAATGAGCTTTGCCAAAAATCAACGGCTGATCTTGTTACTATGTTGGGTGCTTTACAAAAATTAGGGCTGAGAAAGCTTAGGTTGGGGAGAAATGATCTTTGGAAAAAATCAGGAACTGAATTAGCAATTATTTTAGGAGCTTTACAGGATTCTGGAGTGACGCATCTTGATTTGAGTGATAATCATCTCGTAGAAAAAACAGGTATTGAGCTCGCAACGATGTTGGATGCTCTAAAAAACGCTGAAGTACACCACCTTAATTTGAGTAGAAATAATCTAGGTCAAAAAACAGATACAGAGCTTGCTATTATGTTTACTGCCTTAAAGGGAAGTGGGGTAAGGTATCTGGTTTTGGCTAATAATAATTTGGTTCAAAAAACTTGTGCTGAGCTGGCTACTATTTTAAAAGCTTTTAAAAACTCTGGGGTCAAGTATCTTGATTTAAGTTGGAATTATCTTGGACAAATAACGGGTTCTGACCTAGCGATCATACCGGAGGCTTTAAAAGATTCAGGAGTAACCCATCTTGATTTAGGTGAGAACCGCTTGGGACAAAGATCTGGTCGCGAGTTAGCTTCCATGTTAGGTGGTTTAAAAGACTCAGGAGTAACACATCTTAAGCTACGCGAGAACCTACTAGCACAAAAATCAGGTGCTAAGTTGGCTTTCATTTTAGGGGCTTTAAAAAGTTCAGGAGTTAAGCATCTTGATTTGAGTTGGAATAATTTTTGGCAAAAAACAGGGCTTGAACTCGCAACGATGCTCGATGCGTTACAGGACTCAGGGATAACTCATCTTAGTTTGGCTTGGAATGAGCTATCCAAAATAACTGGAGCTGAGCTAGTTACTATGTTAGGTGCCTTAAAGAAATCAGGGATAACACATCTTAATTTTTGTGGGAATCAATTGGGATTCAAAAAAACCACTGAGCTTGCGGCAATGATACGTGTTTTAAAAGATTCTGGGATAACACATCTTGATTTGTCTAGTAATAATCTAGAAGAGAAATCCGCAGCTGAACTTGCGGTCATTTTCGCTGAGCTGGAGGGGTCGGGAATAACTCATCTTAATTTGAGTTGGAATGGACTTAGTAATAGATCGAGTATTGATCTTGAAAAAATTATTAATGCTATTCCCAAGAGTGTTGTATCGATTAGCTTAACTTTTTTTGACATCGAAAAAATGGATGAAGCGCAACGCAAAGTGATTAAAGATCGATTTCCAAACCCTGAAAACATTATTCTGATTGCTAAAGAGAATAGAAAATTAGATGCCTCACTTAGGAAGGCTGATGCAAATGTTTATAGGGCGCTAGGATATAAGACGACTATCCCATCGCTTTTAAATAATTGCGCTTTGTTCGTAGCCCAAAACAAAGAGCTATTTAAAAAGCGAGATAAAGAACTTCCTCTAGACTTAATTGAGTATGTCAATGAACTCAAAAGCTAAGCAAAGAGGGCAACAAACGCTGTGGGATATCGCCTCAGGGGTTTGATAAGCGATAGTGTATCAAATCAAATCTGAGGCTATAAAAAATATTCTCAAATGTACCTATTTTACTGTCGATAATGAATGATAATTTAGTGTAGGATTATTCTTTGCAATCAGATTCCCAAAAAAAGAATTGTCCATTTCCACGACGTTCGCATCACTAATAATAACTGATTCGCGAGAGAGATCTTCAGGAAGTTTGTCGAGGTCAATTTTGGCTGAGATCAATGCAGTTAAACCGATGTAATTTCCATCGGAATCTTTGGTTGTTGAAGTAACAACACCCTTGATAAAAATCGCATCACCGTATTCTTGAGTATAGCTTTTTACAAGTTCTCGTAAAAATTCCATGGCACTAGGAATTAGTTGATTGCTCTCTTCTTGGGTTAAGAACTTGGTGAGATCTAGGCCTATAGAGCCTTTGAGAACAGTGGTTGGTGAAGAGCCATTACCATAATCATAACTTAGATTGTCAACTTTTACTTCGAAGCTGTTTTTTGGACCGACTTTCTTATAGAAACTATTTAAAGCGACTTTGGATGCTCGTTCTTTATCAATTTCTAAAGCGTCAAATTTAAGTTTTGCTACAGTAGCTTCCTTTAAAATCTAAATCTCAGTAAAGAAAAATCAATACTTATAGATAAATGTTTCCTTTAACTGTTTGAGAAAAGCAGATCTATTTTTGCTCATCCTAATTGATAATGATTATCATTATCAATTAGGATGTAGGCTGATTTTCAATATTCTTATTCATTATGATTAAAATAATTGCAACTTTTGCGGCTTTTTTGCTGGTGTCATTTAACATTTTTGCAAAATCCGCACTATTTGAATGGCATCCTAAACGATTTACTTATGAGGGCCATGTATACTTTAATGCGACCAACTCGGCAGTTCAGGGGGGAAGATATTTACTTAACCAGCAATTATCAAATGTTAAACTAGGTTCTGAATTGCAGATGAACGATTGGAGTAAAGTGAAAGGATTATTAATTTATAATACCTTGCCCACTCCTATTAATCCTCAATTGTATATTGATCAACTGTATAACGAATTTAAAAATCCCAATTCACATTGGTATCTTGAGGGAGGAAAAAAATGGATTACTTTTGGCAACTACAAAAATGATCTAATTTATAAACCCCTCACTAAAGCTTTAGGTCAAACCAATGAATTAGCAGCAGTAATGGGATACGACGCAGAATATTACATCAATGTCTCTTTATTTTCTCCTTATTCACCTATCCGCTCATCCAATCTTCCTTATTACAATTTAAATGTAGGTACACATAACAGAAATTATGATGTCGGTGGCAGTTATCTTTTTTCTTTAGCCGAAAGCCAGCTTTTACAATACAACAAGGGTTTTGGTGGTTTTTTGGGTAGGGCTATGCCCAGCAAAGTTCCCGGTTTTGCTGCATATATAAATTTGAACTATAAAAAAATGGGGGGCTATTTGACCTATGTTACAGCACTTAATCGATTTCAAAGCACAGAACTTAGTTACAATACAAAAGGGGCCAAGCCTCAAGCCTTTAGTATTCAAAGCGGGTATGACGTGACGATAAAAAAAATGCCGATGAAACTGATTGGATTTTATGATTATTCCTATGAGGCTTTAGCCTTAAGAATACCTAAACAACGAATCGGAGTAGGGCTTTCGGCATATCCTAAATCTTATCTAACTGCGCAATTTCAGTATTTTAAAGATTATGAATACAGTTCTAAAGACCAAGCGTCAGGTTTAAATAAAATGATTTTGGGAACATCTGCAAAGGTTAATACATTTGCACTACAGCTTATTTTAAATTTCTAGCTCCTTACAACATCTTCTTTATTTAACCACAAAAAAATCGATCAACTATTGCAAATGAGAATCATTATCGTTTATATTGCAAATGATAATGATTCTCATTTTGTTGTTCTGAGCAAATCGGCAATTGGAACGTTGTTTCTAAGAGTAACAACTGTAATCGAAAGACAATAAAGAGGGTGGTGTGTATGATTTTATCGAATACTCATGCTAATGAACTCAATTACCAATTACGTTCATTATTAACGAATACTGATTTTCCTATTTCATCCAAACAAATGGGGCATTTTCTTGTCGCTTCTTATCAACAGTGTTTTAATCGACTAAGAAGATCTGCGATTTCAGAAGGATTAATTGATAAAAAAGTAATGAGTCCATCCATTACTACTTATCTTGATCTCCTGAAAATTTATTCTCAAAATCAACAAACTCATTTCAAATATTGGCACTCATTACATGAAGAGTTAAATGAAAGTATTGCAAATCAAGCCTTGGCTCTTGCTTATCAGTATCAATGGCATAAAACAATCCGGCAACAGGCAAAGGGATATACAAATTTATGGTCTTGGTTAATCGAACACTCAAGCCAACAGCAAATACTTAATTTTTTAGAACAATGGGGTTGCATGGGGCATCCATCTCATCCCAACTTTCGTGCCAAAATAGGGTTTAATCGTAAAGAGGTTGTGCAATATTCTCCGGAATTTAATTCCGAAGTCACAATTGGGTGGGCTGCCATTCACCATTCACTTGCATTTATTTCAACATCAAAGTCCGCTTTTCACTGGCTGTTCAGCAATCATTTTCCCAAGGAATACAGCTTGTGGAGTGAGGCGTTACGATTAAAAAAATTGAACCCCGATGATTATTATCCATTTCCTATTCATCCCTGGCAATGGACTAATAAATTACAAACAGTAACAAAATCTATATTCGAGGAAAATCAATTTATAATCAATCCAGTGCACCAACAAACCAAACCATCGATGTCATTTCGTACTATGATGCCGCTTGAAAAACATGGTCCTCATCTTAAATTAGCGGTGGGTGTACATACTACTTCATCTTTACGTACTGTTTCTCCAGCCTCGGTAAGTAACTCGTCTACACTCTCGCAATGGATCAATGAGTTACTTACACAAAATCAATATTATAAGGGGCAATTATTTTTAGCTCGTGATTTAGCAGGGATCAACGCAATACATTCATCTATTCCTAATGACGAAAAAAAACATTTCGGTCTTATAGTTCGTGAAAATCCTTTACAATGGATTCGATTAAATCAAAAACTTGTGCCGCTTGCGTCTCTTTTTAAACGCTCACCTCTGAGCCAAAGATCCTTATTAAGTGAGCTCATCGAACTTAACCAAAGTAATCCAGTAGATTATTTTATGGACTATTGTCGCTGCATTTTAGCGAGCCAGCTGCATTTATTATTATGTTATGGAATTGCTTTAGAGGCTCACCAACAAAACACTTTAGTTATTTTTCAGGCAAATCGTCCTTCTGGTTTGGTACTGCGTGATTTGGGAGGTATAAAAATTTGTAGTCACGCATTCTATGATAAGGTGGCTAAACCAGCACTACATCCAGACTCCACAATAACCTGCTCTGGGTTAAATGAGCTGACCAATAAATTCATACATGGTAATTTACTGAGTAATTTGGCTTATGGGATTGATTGCTTGAGTGTGGATTATAAGCTTTCTAAGGCAATGCTCTGGCGAAAAGTAAGACAAATTCTAGATCATCTGTTAGAGGAATTGCGAACAGAGATTGAGCCCCGAATACATCATTGGTATCGACAGCAATTGCTTGTTCAGCCCTGGCAGCAAAAATGTTTGCTTGCTATGCGACTCCATGAAAATCAAAGCCAAGATCTTTTTTCTATGATTCGAAATCCTTTGAGCAGAGCTTATGCCTAAATCAATACAATCGCTTCTTTTAATAAGTCAATTTTTTATGATTTTGGCTTTAGAAATGACGAATCCTTTTTTATCGTTATTGATTGCATCGCAGGGGGAGATATCGATGCAGAGTGCTGTATTCTATAGCATGCTCAGTTTGGTATTTCCTATGCTTGCCAATATCATTATGACACCAATTTGGGGGCTTGCTGCGGATCGTTATGGCTATAAGCCCATGCTTATGCGTGCAGCGTGGGCTTTGGTATTTACCCAATTGAGTATGATCTTTGTGAATTCCCTTAATTGGATTTTAATCATTCGTATTGTTCAGGGCGCTTTTGCTGGTTTTATTGTATCCATGCAAACCTATTCGTTAAGTCTTTGTGAATGGCACCATAAAAGTCGACAGTTGTCACGCTTACAATCAGCAAAGGCGGTTGCTACAACTTTGGCAGGGTTCACAGGAGGCCTAATCTTAACAGCGACTAATTATCAAGGATTATATGAAGTAGCAACGGTTATTTGTTTCACTATCACACTTGTTATGCACTATTACTTGCCAGCCAGCCCAAAACCTGAAAGTAAAAATTTAGGTCATAAAACCGATACGTTGAACGTAGACTCGAAGCCTATATACGCGCTGTGTTTTTTAATTACCTTAACTCAAATCATTAAATTTTTACCTGATCCGGGATTATCTTTATTTATTAATGATTCGTTTTCTCATAATTTAATTTTTATCGGCTTACTTTATTCTTTTCCTGCGGCGGGTATGCTGTTGAGTTCGGAATGGTGTGGCCGTCAGTTCGATCGATGCAGGTCTGATCCGTCTTTAGTTCATCGTTATTTAATTCATTACAGTGTGTTAGGTTTCATTCTTATGCTATGTCAAGCATGCATAAGCAACCTTATTTTTTTTGCCTTTATTCGCATTCTATGGGGCGTTGTGTTAGCTGCTTTATTACCTGCATTATTTGCGCTTTTAAGTGATCGTTATTCTTTACCGGGCTATGCACTTGGTTTAGCGAATTCGTTTGCCAAACTAGGTAATCTCATTGGTTTGTTATTAGGCGGTCTACTGCTAAATTGGCTTTCTTATTCAACGCTTTTTGTGATTAATGCTGGTCTTTATGGTTTATTTGCTTTTTTCGTGCTGTGGCTTCATGGAGTTTTTATCAATCTTTTGCCACATATCTCTAATACTTACCCTGACAGAACATTATGACCAATAAAATGCTTCTAGCCATATTGCTTACCTGGTTTTTTGGAAATCTTGATATTCATTTCCTTGCTCCAGCTTTACCTAGATTAGCTGAATATTTCGAAGTGGAACCCAATATTGCTCAATTAACAATTAGTATTTTTTTATTGGGTAAAGCATTAAGTATGGTCTTATGGGGAATGCTTTCCGAACGTTATGGAAGAAAACTGATATTTATTTCAGGTTTATTTTTGTATTTGATCTCTAATTTTCTTGCGGCATGGAGCTCTTCTATTGGTATTTTATTGTTTTGCCGATTTGTTCAGGGATTGGCTGTAGGAGCGACTTTGCTCATGGGAAGAGCAATGATTAACGATACCTATGATGAACAGCATGCAACAAAATATTTTGCTTGGTTGTTCACTTTTGGAGGTCTGTTTATCTGCTTTTTACCTTTTTTGGGAGGCTTAATTAATAACCATTGGAGTTGGCAGACTGCATCAATAATTATTGCCCTGTATGCTCTTTTTCTCCTTCCTCTAAGTATCGGTATGAAAGAGACCAAATCTAATGATTCAATAAGTTTGAATTTTAAAAAAATAATAACTACCTTTTTCCGTCATCCTATTTTTGTGGGGTACTTATTCATTTCAGCGTTAATGATGGCAGGTGAATCCGCTTTCAATACTTCAGCATCGTTTATTTTAATTAAAGGTTCTCAATGGACGTCCACCCAATATGGACTTGCAAAGACAGCTATGGCCATAATGCATTTATTAGGAACTGCGTGTTGTGGCCTATTAGTTAAACATTACACCAGTAGACAATTGACCGCATGCGGCGTTTATTTTTTTGCTTTCTCAGCGGGTTTAATGTGGATGTCACATTTATTTTCGGATATGGTTTATCTTTGTTTTGTGATACCAATGATGATCTATTATTTTGGTACTGGTTTTATTGTTGCCAGTGCAACTTCTGCAGTTGTACGTCCATTCCCCAAGCAAATGGCATTAGCTTTGGCGTTAACGTTATTCTGCCAATTTAATTGTTCTGCTTTATTCAGTTTTATTACCAGTGTTATCGGTATCACAGATGCTTATTCTTTTATGCACTTGCTGTGCTTAATTGCTTTACTCAGTTTGATTACATTAAATCGACTTAAATTGAATGAAAAAAATTATTGGAACAACGATTTCTTGCACAATAAAAAATAGTGTTTCATAGAAGTAAAACGAATCCAATTTATATGACTTGGTTCCCACTCATACTACTCACGGGGGTTGTTTCCTCCAATCCCTCACTGGGGACTAAAGAGGGTTCTTCACGTATTAAAAGTGCTTGGAGTTGATCAATCTTTTTTAGTTTATTTTGTAATTGCTCAACAGTCTGTGAAAATAGAAAATGCAGCGATTTTTTATCTAAAGAAATTTTATCCAATTCTGTATGGAGTTTTCTACGTTTTATTTCGAGGGTTCCATAAAGGTGAACACACATTTCTTTTGGATGAAGAAATGAAGCATAGTCAATGCGTGGAGTGATATCAAAAAAGCCATTCTCTCTGACCCAGGCACATTGAGCGCATACCGTTGTTAGAAGTTTTTTCTTTTCTTCTAAAGGCATTTCAATTTTGGTTAATTTTAATAAGTATTTTGCATCTGTTAGTAACGCTTGAACAACAGCTTGATTTTGTCTCCACGTTTCTCTCTTATAAGGTGATGTGGAAACCTCATAGCTTCTGCTCATTTTCCTCAGATCACCTAAAATACGTTCATCATTAAACGGTTTCTTTTTATTTAATCCTCCAATGGCCCAAAATAAAAGAAAACGATAGACGTCGGCTCCTTCCAGTGCCTCTATATGCGGTAACTTCTGATGTAACCGAGGCGTTCTCAACTTCATCAGTAGTTCGTTGTAATATTCGCCATCCATTCCTAATTGTTCGACAGAGAATAGATAGAGATGACGCATACACGTTGAAAACTCAATTGGATTTATTTTATTCCGAAACAACTCTAGAGGACATGGTTCTCCGTTGGGTTTTTGATAGTCAAAAACATGTAAAAGCCTTAATAGGCTAAACTCAATATGCATATATAGATTCTCGATTTTTAATTCAGGCCAAAAAATAAAATGCAGAAAATAGCAAAAAACTGATAATCATGGACTTTTATATTACATAGAGCTACTCATGAAAGCAACTATTTGGATTGTGGGAATAAATACGACATTTTTTATTACTCAAGCATTCCTTTGCAGTTAGTCTAATCAAGATAATCCATTGGTCTTAAACTAGCGTACTTTTCCAGTTTGTTTTTTTCCTAATCAAAAGCCCCGATGCATATAAAACAACACCGGTAAGAATTAAAGATAAGGTACGAATAATTGTTGGTGTTGATGAGGCATCATAAAGTAATGCTTTACCTGCAGCAAAAAATAAAACGAGAAGGGTCGATTTTGCAATAAGCACATCGTTTCTCAGAGTTGAAACTCGCAATATGATAAGTACGTATGCAAGCCAGGACGCAGATACAGCCAATGTACTGTATTCAATGGTTAACTGGTAAAGACTCATAATCGCAAGGAGATGAGAAGCTGCCAACAAAACATAGCAATACTCTTCTTTTTTAGCTAATTCCTGGTAATTTTGGATTAATAAAAACCAAATACTGGCAAAAGAAGCGCCAGCCACTACAGACCAGGATAGCTCTTTACTGCTAATTAAGTGACTTAATATACTGAGGTATTCAATCCCCAAAATAGCAGAGAGCGCCACAAATGGAATTAAAAAGGGAATACTCCATTGAATCTGTTTGATTTTTGCATAGAAAAAGGTGCACCCAAAAACGATTGCAGCAAAAAGCCATGGTTTTAAACTTAAGGGCAGAAGGCCAAGATAAATCGAATGAAAGCAAACAAGTGTTACAAAGGTTAGCAATACATTCCGACTATTAAAACGACGCTCAGGAAACCATCTTTTAGCTGAGTAATAAAGCCCGACTAAAAGAGCCGCTGAAGCTAAGGAAACACAAGAAGCCAAAGTGGGGTCAATACGACTGAGATAATAATATTCCATTGCATAAAAGATTAATAATACTGGGAACAGACTCCAAGACTCTTTCTCTGTAAGATGTTTTTTAGTCAACTGCGTATGAAATAAAGTGCCAATGGAGTAGATTAGAAAATTAATAACGAGTGCCGTAGCAATTAACACATCTTGATGAAGTTTTAGCCCAACTATTGCTGTTATTGATATGGCCAAATAAGCTGAAATCATGGTTAACGTACGTGACTCCACCCAAATAGCAAGTGTTGCAAAATTCAACGAACAAATTGTGAAATAATACAAAGAAAATATAGCGTTATTCTCAACTCCAGCAACAAGGGGGGCGATGTATGCGCCTAAGGCCGCAACGATCGCATAAATATCATGCTTAAATCGTAAATAAAACCAAATAGAAACCCCTGAGATAATCGTTGATATGGCGATAACCGTTTGGAATGAGATAAGCAAATAATACTGATATGCGGCAAAACAAGTTAAATAGAGTACCGTTGCTCCTGCAGCTGGTAAAAAACAAGCATAGATTCGATCGGCACTGGAAATAATGATTCCACCTGTAAATAATGCCATTCCAAATAATGTAGCCACTCCAAGTTGTTTTTCATGAGTCAACCATCCCGATTCAATTGATAATTTTACTATGAAACACGCTGCTAGAATAAAACAAACGGAAGCTACAAGCCCCAACCAATTGCCCGACATGGGTTTAGATGTTGATTTTTGTGTACTTCTTTTATCTTTAATAGATCTAGATTGTTTCGATGTAGTCGAGGTCATGCCATTAATTTTTTCAACCATAGACACACGCGCTTCTAAGGCCTGTAAACTTTTTTCAATATCAATCGATTCCAAAGAAGTATCCCACATATTAAAAAGACTTGCACAATTTTACTACATTTTGCCCATTTGTTTCGAGTATTATTTTACAATTATGGTTAAATTCTTTATTTAATGAGCGTTTAAGAATTCCTAGGTCCACGACATTTCACTTTGCTTATACTAATAGAGTGATTATCTAACTTATTTTCCAACTCAGTGGTGGATATTTTTTAACCCATCATATGATAAACTTTAATTATAGAGTTCTAAAATCGTTTTCCCTTAACAAAGGGAGTTCGGCGCTGAGGAATAATTGTGGGATTACAAATTAAAGAAATTTTTTATCTTTTATCTGCTATGAAAGATGTTGCTACGGCTCAGGGGAAACAGTCATTAACACCACTACAACAATCATCCCTTAATGCGGTATATTCTCAGGTATTTGGCCATACAGATGAATTGCAATTAACACATCTAATTGACACACCACTTTTAGGTTTTGCCCAAGTTTTCCCTGATGCGAGAAAAGCAGAATATGTATTACGTTTTTTAGTGGTCACGGCCTTGATGGATAAAACCATTGATGGCGAAAAAATTCTAACTGTTTTTGATTATGCGAAGGCTGTCAATATTTATCCACATTACCTAAACCAATTAAAGAAAACCTTGGAAGGAGATTTTCAGTGGCTTATTAAAGATATTATGCGTAAGAATCTTGAAAGTTTTGATATTTTTCCAAATATTCAAAATGAAAAAGATATTGAAAACTGGCTTTTTCCTTATCGTGGCGACAAAAAGAATCCTCAACTTGCTCAACGTTACGAGGCTCTTCGTCACTTACCCGAAGAAAGTTTTGGTCATCATATTTGGATGCAGTTTAAAACGAATCATTACAAATTCCCAGGCGAAGAGGAGGGTGCTAATTATGAGTTTATCATGCCCCATGACTCACTTCATGTTTTAAGTGAATATGATACAAGTCCTTATGGTGAACTCTTGGTATCTGTATTTACTTCAACAATGTTGGAAAAAAATTCAATTGATGGTCACGTTATTCCGGTTCTATATTCTTTTTACTTAGGTATCAAGATCAATGAACTTGCAGGCTCCTCTCAGGTAGACGTTAATCCCTATGAGTTTTGGGAGGCATGGTATCGAGGCTCGCAAATGCAAATTAATTTGTATTCTAAAGGATGGAATATTTGGGATGTCGCTGAAACTCCCATCACTGATTTAAGAGCGCTTTATCATGTTGTACCTAAATCGGATTTATTAAACCCCGTGAGTAGAGAACGAGAGAAATTGAGCTGAATTGAACGCTCAATTTTGCGTGAAATTACACTCTTGCTTGAAAATTTCATGAAGATTCTTCCATGCCGTAGGATTTGAAGTGGCCTCAAAAGCTTCTTTGATCCTTTTTGCGGTTTCTTGAATTGAAAGGTGCGTATTGTCTATTGAAAAATCATAGATCATATTTTGATGAGTGACTAATGCACTCGTACGATTCCATCCTCCTGGCCGACCGTTTCCTTGGATGTCATGAGCGCCAGCGGCTTGACTTCGTTGTAATTCACGACGGAGACCTTCTGCATCAGAAACAAATAAACCTACAAAAAAAACTTTGTAAGGAATAAAAGCATTCAATGCTGCTTGAAACCATAAAGGGCTCCAAAAAAGCTGATCGGAGATTACATTAATACCTACGTCAAGATAAGCAGCGATCGAAGAAAATGAAGCACAGATAACTTTATCCAAAAGGGGGCCTGTCGAAATATTATAGTACTCCAAGCCGTCCTTGAGGTATTTTTCAGCTGAAAAATACCTCGACTCAATAGTGGCCATATTGTTTTGTTTTGGGGGCGTTGCTTGTGAATAAACATCAAGACCGAGCAAGACATATTGTTCCTCCATCATGTCCTGTAACGCGCGACACGTACTCGTTTTCCCACTGCTTGAGGAGCCATTTAATAGAATGATTTTTCCTTTATCCATTAGTTATCCCTATAATCTCCTTATTGTTCATATTATTTTAGAATACTTTAGGTAGTGAATCTTCAACTGTTAATTAACATTTTTTTTGAACTCTAGATTATGGATATTCTGAGGGGAATTATATTAGACGGGATTATGATTATGATGCAAAAGGGGCGAAATACCCCCTTTGGACTTTACTTTTTTATTCCTGCTATGATTACTTCCTCAGCATCATGTTCATCATGTGCTTTAGCAATTTTTTTGGCAAGTTTTTGGTAAAACAGCGTACAGGGCATCTCTTCGACACCGCCTTGCTTATTGACATCAAAACGAGAACATCGAGTACTCCCAATTTTTTCCATATAAATTTGGTGCCTATCTCGTTCTCCGTCTTTACGGACTGTTGGATAAGTGATTAATACCTGATCGTAATCCTCGAGCAACGCTTTCACTGTTTCCTCACTTTCACTTTCACTTGCTTTAACCTGTGTTTTCTTATAAGGAATATTATGATCTACAAATACCGCATGCAAACCGTCTTTTCCCTGATGAATTAATTCAACTTGGTGTAATTTTTCTTTAATAGCTGTTTCATAAATATGATCAGCGCTACCTTTCATAAAGCTATCATCTCGAAAACCTAATTTTTTCTCAAAATATAAGTTAACAACTGGAGAGCAGATCCCATTTTCATCAGCGGATGCACCAACTTCATCTAAGATCTCATCTTGGGTTGTAAAGGTTTTCTCAGAAGAAGGAGCTTGTGGGCTCACAAGAGATGTCATAATTTTTTTTGATGAAGTCAAGTCAGATGATTCGGGACCATCTTCTTCTAGTTGAGGGTGGGTTAAATCTAAACGAGTTGAAACAGCACTTCTCAAAGCTGTGAATTGAGTTGCGGCAAAATTTAAAACGAAATTAATTGGAGTAAGTAATGAATTAAAGGTCCGAGGTTCGGTTTTATTGCGTTCATTACTACTTAAATTAGATGAATGTTCCTCATCGCTGTTATTTGTTTCGTAAAAGCTAGGCGAACTTTCATATGCTTCCTGAAGTTCAATGTCTACTTGATTATAATCGGTATCAAAATAATCAATCGCAGGAATTCCTGATTCACTATCCGATTCTAATAGCGGAGGGGCTTCCCTAACTGAGAGAGAGTTTTGAACTTCACTTACAATATTTGGATCGCCAAACGCGTCGTCCATAGTCAATTCCTCCTATACTAATTACATCCACAGCGTGTCATTATGTTAGCATAGTGAAAAATTTATTACCACAAATGACTTTTCAAATCGATAATGGTTGGGCCTAATGAGCGCTTTCTCACAGTAGTTATATGTTCGTACAAATCTAATGAAGACTTAAAAAGTCTTCATTAGATGATTATCTACCTATACTTTTTTTACAGATGAAAGATCATTTGAACCTTCTTCAACATTTTCAGTAGTGGTTGTACTAATAGTTGGTGTACTGTCCTTTTTAAGCGCCTTTTCACGTTCCCTGATTTTACTTATTATGGTGGCAGAGTCAGGAACAAAACCAGGTTGAGAAGTGATGCCTCCCTGAATTGGTTCCAAATCAAGAGCAACTAGTTCAACAATCCCTTTTCCTTTATGAATTAAGCTGCCTGCTAGATCATATTCATCCTCACCTTTGCCAAATTCATGAGCAATATCAAATTCTTTTAACGCATGAGAAGTTGCTTCACTAGGAGGATGAATTTCTGAGTTATTTTCCTTTAATGATTCTTGCTTTGCGTTAGCGTGTTGCTTTAACGATTTACGTGCACCTGGTAATAATGGTTTCCCACTTTTATCGAGAAAGACATTGACACCTACCATTTCAATATTCTCTGTACCACCTGTTTTATTATGAAGTTTCTCTCTTTCTGGATATTGAAACTTGTGTTTTTTGCATTCTTCGATATTTGTTTGTGCAGCCCCTTTTACCGTATCAATCATGGCCCCTAAAATTTTATTTGTTGAGCCAACATCTTTTTGATGCTCCTGATAGTCTACTCCATCAAAATTATCATCGATTACTGGTTCTGGAGTAATCTCATCGGTTGATAATTGCTTTTCGGTACTAGAATCTGTATTTTTCAATGCGCTGAAGGGAGTAGAAATAATATTTGCGATAAAAGTAATAGGTGTTAATAGAAGTTTAGCTCCTGCCCAGGGATCGCTATTTTTTTCTGAACTGCTGGTTGAGGGGATACTGCTATCACTTTCATAAGAGCTTGTTGATTCTGCAGAGTAACTTTGTGACTCTTGTTCTTTTTGAGTATAATCTGTGTCGAATTTGTTATAATCTGTGTCGAAATATTCTTGTATAGGTATTCCGCTGACTTCTGGGCTCTCTGATATGTTAGTTTCCGAAGTAACGTTGTCTTTAAGCTCATTTGTCGCAGTTTGCTCACCAATACTTCGACTCTCCTCTTTATTTACTTCTTGGTTATCATCAGGGTCAAAATCAAACCCCATATCACCTTGATATTTTGATTGCATAATTTACCTCTTTAACTAGATTTTACGGATGAGTAACTGGCATTTTAAGTGATCAAAATTAAGGCAGTATTAACACTGTTTAAGCATTTACATTTTTTAAATAAATATGATTATTCTTTACGGTTTTTTTACATACAATGTGTGTTTCAAGGGACATTAAAATGAATATTTATGAACGGATGTAACTTTGATAGGCTCTATTGATTTGTAATAAAATCAAAGTCATAAAAGATATAGGATTTTTTTTAACTTGAGTTTTCTACATGAAACAATAGATGATCTAGCCTAAAATCATTTTTGCTAAAAATTTTTAAAGAATAGTCCACGTGATTATGCTACTTGCATAGTAAGAGATATTACTCTGAGTGCCATACCAATATTGAGAAACAGGTAAAGAAATACCAACCTGAGCAATTAGTTTGGGTGTAGAAAACCAGAGCGAAGGAGTCGCATAAATAATATTTCCTCCTGTATTAGGAACAACATGCGGGCCCAATTTGGTTTTATCACTATACTCACCATTAAATTCGAGCAATCCTGAAAATATATATTTTTTTTCCACGCTTTTGATATTACGTCCTATTCCCAAATTATAATAATACTGTGTGCCTTGCTGAATAGAATCCTGTTTACTGATAAATAAAACTCCTGGTGCAATAAAACTATACCAATCAATTAGAGTACGAGAGTAAGTCGCTCCAATGAAATAGGTCATCGCATCGAAACTAGAAGGACCATTTTTTTTTGAAAATCCGGATACACGTCTACTTGGATCAAGCTTTTTAGAAATTGTATTTAAATTGCTGATAGGGAAGGTAGGAGAAAAAATAATAGTGGCTTGATCTGAATATTTTGAGTTGTCGTGATTATAAAAAGCATATTCTAAATCAAGCTCAAAATCACTTATACCCGACAAATTTTGATTGTTATTTTTATAACTCGAAACAACAGGTAGCGTGAGTAATAAAGAAGCCGTGTCTGTAATTCCATAAAGTAGGGAGGGTGTTATATCTAAAATCTGTTGAGACTGGCTAAATAAATAATCGGGATTAAATGAAACAATTAATTGATTTTTATCAACAATATTTTGACCAAAAGAAAAAAATGGGCCTGGTTGTTGTGATGTTGCTAAAGAAAAATTACCTACCGTTGGAGGCTGATTGGCTAGGGTGGGCTCAATAGCTGCGGATGAAGTTGCATAACCTATGAATATTAAAAAAAACAATCTTCGGCATGAGCTTCGAAGATTGGTTTGTCCTTGCATCCTTCTCTCCCGATGAAGATCCACTTATTTCTTTTTATTTATATTTCTCCAAGCATAATCCTATGCGAGATGTAGAGCAAACATCACTCCATAAAATATTCAAAATTTAGATTCTGGCTGATTCAAATAGTTATTAGTTTTACTCAATGTCTTTTATTTGATAACTATTTTTTATATATAATATCAATATCGTCTCAACTTGACTGAGTCATTTTATTAATCCAATTGGAATAGCATTGAGGAGTTTTATGCCTACAATTCTAATTAAAGATGTAGTGCTATATGCATCAAAAAATGAAATGATTAACTTTAAATCCACTAATTTTCTTTCAAATCATACGATTAAATAAAACGAATCATTCTCAAATTAAAACCAGGTTTTGATTTGATTATTGCTTTTTCGCTCTTGTGTGCATTGATGTAACTACAGTTCCTATTGTTTCATCAGTTAAGCAATGCACCCTATAGATAAGAATAGAGTCATTTGGTGGCCTGGCGCATTTACTAAAGCTTCCCAACATCAAATAAGAAATGCAATTGAAGTAATCGATGTTACAGAACAAGAGGTAAGAAAATTTTGGTGTAATGCCATTGTGTGTAATGAGCATATTATAATTCCAGCTGGTTGTGATTTACTAAGAGCAGAATTAGAAAAAATGAATTTTAAAGTTTCTAGTTGTGACATGAGTGAATTTATTAAAGTTGGGGGCTTGCAAATGATTCTGCTTAATTATGTCTTCGCCCAAGTTATGCTAAATATTCGATTAGAAAAAAGAAAAAAATGAAAAAAAGTCCCAAGATTAAATAAAACAAAAATTCATCTTGAATGCGTCTTTGTTCTTTTTCTCTTGACCGAAGCATGTAAAACGCAATAAAAAGAAATACGACGCCAACTATTATGCTTAAAATCTGCGCTCCCACAAAGAGGGACGTAAAATAAGACGATGTTGTTTGTGTAACAGGTTCTTCTATTGGATTCATTTTCGTCACAGCCTATAA
Source organism: Legionella stuttgartensis (assembly GCF_977063405.2). Classification (NCBI taxonomy): domain Bacteria; kingdom Pseudomonadati; phylum Pseudomonadota; class Gammaproteobacteria; order Legionellales; family Legionellaceae; genus Legionella; species Legionella stuttgartensis. Next base: position 267,155 of record NZ_CDRUHA020000022.1, on the reverse strand, counting down.
ATTCATTTTTATGTATGTGAGAACTTTTTTATCCTCGCTCTATTTAACCAAGATTGCAAGTCTGAGGAAGATTTACTCAATTTTGAATGAAGTATCAAACCGTTTTGCTTGCTAATGATTTAGCGAAGCATTGCCTATTTTGTTGATATTTTAACCAAAAAAATATAAAATGCTCGAACTATGAACAGGTTTTATATTTCTACGCGATATGAAGATTTATTTAGTTGGTGGGGCAGTACGTGACAAACTGCTTGGTTCTAAACCAAAAGATAACGATTGGGTTGTAGTAGGTGCTACTCCAGAAGATATGCTGACATTGGGCTATAAGCCAGTCTCTAATGGTCAAGAAGAAAACAGCTTCCCTGTTTTTTTACATCCGGAAACCAAAGAAGAATATGCTCTTGCTCGATACGAAAAGCGAATAGGGTATGGGCATGGAGGTTTTGAGTTTGATATCTCTCCGACGATTACTTTAATAGATGATTTAAAACGGCGAGACTTGACCATAAATGCCATGGCTATGCCGGTTGAGGAAGGCGAGCTGGGAGCGTTGATTGATCCTTATAGTGGGAAAACTGATTTAGAGAAACAAATATTGCGACATGTATCGCCTGCATTTGTTGAAGACCCTCTTCGGTTGTTCAGAACGGCACGCCTTGCCGCTTGTTTAGGTTTCCAAGTAGCAAAAGAAACGTTAATGCTCATGGAACAGATGGTTGCCGAAGGCAAAGTCAGCGAATTAAGTACTGAGCGAATATGGAGTGAACTAGAAAGAGCGCTTATGGGAGCCTATCCGTCAAATTTCTTTGAAGTGATTAAAAAATGTGGTGCGGATGGTATTTTATTTCCTTATATGAACATATCAGATATTAGTGTTAAAGCCTTACAACGAGCTGCTGATCATAAAGATTCAGCTCACATCCGTTTCGCTGTATTGATGCATAATTTGACTCAAGAAGAGATAATCAAGTTTTGCAAGCAATTCAATGTACCTAGTCAGTACCGAGACTTGGCATTATTAACCAATAAGCATTTAGCGCAATTCCGCCGGATCCAAGAGCTTGATGAAAAAGGAGTATTTGACCTACTAACAAACATGGGCGCGTTTCAAAATAAAGAACGTTTTAACAATTGTTTACATGTTTTTGCTTTATGCACCCAAAACTCGTCCTCAATAGAGCAAGCACACCAAGCTTTTCAAGCAGCCCAATCTATTGATACAAAAGAACTCGCTTCGAAATATATAGGTAGTGAAATTTCTACAAAAATTAAGATATCTCGTATCGAAGCAATCAAACAATGTCTCAATAGTTCCAAATTAGATTTCGGTCTTAAGTTTTTATACTAAGTTTTGGAGCTATTCTTACCTGCACTTTTGGTAAATCTTTTTTTACCTGGTTTGTTAAACGTTGAGGTAGTTCTCTTTTTGTTATCCGGAACAGGCTTTTTAGGTTTTGAACAACTATTGGTTTGGGGGACATTGTGATTGGGTTCAAAATCTTCGATTTCAATACGGCTTAATTTACGTTGAATTAGTTTTTCTATCGCGTGTAATTGATTGACCTCATCAGCACTAACTAATGAGACGGCTAATCCTGAAGCACCAGCGCGACCCGTTCGTCCGATACGATGAACGTAATCCTCAGGTACTTGAGGCAAATCAAAATTAACCACACAAGGTAATTGATCAATATCAATGCCTCGAGCAGCAATATCTGTGGCCACCAAAATATGTAACTCCCCCGATTTAAACTCTGCTAAAGCTTTAGTACGTTGGGATTGTGATTTATTACCATGAATTGCCGCTGCATGAATTTGTGCATCTGCCAATTGCTTTACTAATTTGTTTGCACCATGTTTGGTTTTGGAAAACACCAAAGTTTGACCCCATTTGTTTTTATGGATCAAATGGCTCAGCAAAGCGGCTTTGCGGCTTTTATCTACGGGATGGACTGTTTGCTTGATTTTAACTACGGTTGTATTTCGGGGTGTAACATCAATTTCTACAGGATGATTGAGAATGGTTTTAACCAGATTACGAATTTCATCAGTAAACGTTGCTGAAAACATGAGATTTTGGCGGTCTCTGGGTAAGTGTTTAATAATACGTTTCATATCATGAATGAATCCCATATCCAACATTCTATCAGCTTCATCGAGAACTAATGTATCCACCTCATCGAATTGTATGGCTCGTTGTTGATGCAAGTCTAACAAACGTCCGGGTGTGGCGACCAGAATCTCAACACCAGAACGTAATCTCATCATTTGAGGATTAATTTTAACCCCGCCAAAGACTACCGCAGAGCGAATTGAGAGATGTCGCCCATATTCAAGGATGCTTTCATGTACTTGGCTTGCTAATTCACGAGTCGGTGTAAGAATGAGAACACGAGTTCTATTATTTTTAGCCCGAGGTTTTGAACTGAGTTTTTGTAAGATAGGTAATACGAAACTTGCGGTTTTTCCTGTTCCTGTTTGTGCCGAAGCAAGAACGTCTTTACCTGATAATACATTTGGAATGGCTTGCGTTTGAATAGGGGACGGCTCCTTGTAGTTTAATTCGTTAAGGGCTTGAAGTAATGGTTCAATTAAACCTAACGATTTAAAACTCATGCTGTTTTCCTTTATTTATTGGGTATCAGTGTAGGGGAGATAATATTATTTACATTGGTCAAAATGTTTATTTAGAGGGCAATTGTATCACAAATTTCTGAAAATACGGTAGAAATGCTTAAATCAATCACAAATTGAAGCGAGTAATATATCTTTACCAAATGTTTCTTGTGGTCCGGGAGGCTCCCCCTAGACGGGGGAATTAATCAATATCCATTTTTCAGAATAAACTCCTAGGAGGTAGATCGATCTTTAGCAAACTATCACATGAGTAGACATGCACAACTCTCTTCTTTTTTATCATTTAATGCTACAGGTTGATAGTTAGAAACTTGGCCCGAGATGAACTCGAGATTTGAAACATCCCCTAACACATATTCGATTGCTGTTTTACTAGGCCCCATACGATAAGTATGATATAGCGCTGGTGTTACTAATTGCTTGGTGACAATACCCTCAAAAGACTCCTTTAATTGTACTTGAAAAACTGCGGCAATTCGATTTACTACAGAATGACTTTCTTCTAAGGTAAGGGTTGCATATTCTTGGGCTTCTTTTTGCGTACGAAATAGCTTCATTTTTTCAGTTTTTGGAATAGCAGCTTCTATTTCCTTAGCAGGGATTGTTTCTCGCTTTTTTTGATAGGGAAACGTTTTATCCCAAGGATTTGAAGATTGACAAACGTTTACTTTCTCGCCCACAGCATAGTAACTTGTCGTATTAGGTAATTTTTTTATAACTGGATAATCCTTATTAGTTGTTTGGAGTAGACGTAAACTTTCACTTCTCAAATCTATTGAGACTTGAGCGGTTTTTTGTAAATCGAATGTGTTAAGTTTTTCTAAAATTTTGGTTTTCATTTCAAGTGGTAGTTGATCAAAAAGCATGATTTTCCTCGCGATAAAGCTGTATCAATTAATGGCAATGATATAAAAAAATATATCAACTGAGCCAATATTAGCCAATTCGTTAATTTAGGAGAATCCACTAATTTTGAAATTTATGTTTTCCAAAATTGAAAAAAATAGATACAAATTTAAATTTCAGAGTGAAATGAAGTATATGCTTCTTAGCTATTTGAACTAGGATGGTCTGATTTAATCAATGCACTAGGATGATTTTTATTTTTAAGAGGTTGTTCATCAGTTGGTTACTATTGATTTAAGCCAAGCTAAAGTAGTCATGAGTCTATTTTATGTATTACGAGTAATAAATATACAATAAGAGCATAATTTTAATATTACCTTAATAAAACATTATTAGAATATATCACTATTCATTATTCAATTATTCATCGGATAACTAGCAAACTGTTGACTTGACACAAGCTACACGAGTTGTCTGTACTGAATGGAGGGCTGGTAAACTTAACTAAAATCAATAAGCAGATTTCCTGTTGAGATAGATATTTAAGTTTAATCAGTTTTTTGTATCAACATTTTGAACGAGTAGTTGCATTAAACACCTATCAATACCTTTCAGTGATACCCACTTACGCTTACCAACTGAGCGTTGTGATTAGGATTGTGAATGCACTATCAAATCTCATCTCAATTTAACATTTAACTAATTTAATTTTTTAAAGGTAACAAAATGACAATACGCTATATCTCGTTTGGTATTGAGAACGGACTGTTTAATATGAGTTATACCCATGCGGATCATCAAAATTTTACGAAACATTTAGGCGATGCAGTTTTAGTGCATAATAAAGCCTTTCTTGATACATTAAAAGAACAAAATAAATCCTATACTTCTGTCTATGCTTTTCTTTATTCCAACAGGCAATCTTATGAGGTCGATCTAGCTAATCAATATCAAGAGGGGTTCAAAGGCTCTGCTTTTTCTGCAATTGAGACTGTTTGCAACGATTTAGATATCATCTTCGATTCTTTTCTATTAGCAGATCTCTATAATAACCTTCCCTATGGGACAGCGTTTGCAAAAGCTCTTGCAGAAGTGAAAAATGGGAATGATCTCACAAATCCTGATAGCTCAAACCACCCTTATTGTCCCTCTGACCGTGACAAAGTACCACTACTGTTCGCGCAAATGCAAAAGGCAGCTATTGATGCTGCTGCCAAATATCCTGATGAAGAGATTATTTTTGATGTCTTTGATAGTCACAAGCATACACTTGATTATACAAAAAGTTTTTTTTCAGAGAATAAGCACCTTATTCCCAAGGGAATGACTTTAAATTTAAACTACTATGATGGTGGAACGCCAAGTTTTGACTGCAGTATTGAAGGTGAGGGTGTTGTTTATTTGAATTATGCAAAACACACGATTGAATTATTGAACCAGGGTTTTCTTTCCCGAGAAGATTATGTAAGGTCATGTATCCATCCAGAAAGTCCCAAGACGCTATTGAATATTGTCGCTCAGTACTTTGCCAGACACCAAGACTTATATGAAGCTGAACGGGTACCGGAAGAGGTAACGGAGCGAGTCAGATCCGCTTGTCGGGAGCTTGGTCTTGATGAGATTGCATTTAAAGACAGCGAAACTGCAATAAATGTGGGACTAGAAGCACAGGGAGAAAACAAAAATTTGGATAATGCGGGAGACTGCGAACAAGCTCCGCCTGCTGAGCTCCCTGCGATCAGTTCACAAACAAGCCTATCCACTCCTGGGCGAAGCCAATATGGATTTTATGCCGCTGGAGAGAAAGAAGAGCAAGAACAGACAGAACCTTCGAAACAGAAATGTAGTTCATCGCGTTTTTGCATTGTCTCATAAGCCAGAAACCTTTGTTGCAGCTACGTCAGTGCTGCGACAAAGGTTTAATTGACTTCTCGTCCCGGTGATGATTTGAGCCTTCCGACCAGTCCCTAGGAAATATTACCCCTGAACTAAAAAGGGCAAAGACATAACATACATGCTGCATAAATTCGAACTGCACAGAAAAAAGCTGCTATACTTTATCTACAAAATGTTCAAAAATATTCACAATATTGAATAATAGAATAAAAATGAAAAACACACATAAAACCATTAACTTAGGGCTTCAAGGAGGTGGCGCTCATGGTGCTTTTACATGGGGTGTTTTGGATTATTTATTAGAAGATGGGCGTTTGGATATAGAGGGGGTGAGTTCCACTAGTGCGGGAACAATGAATGCGGCAATATTGGCGCAAGGCCTTTTGAATCTTGATCGAGATGAAGCCCGCCAAGCATTATATAATTTTTGGGAAGAAATTAGTAAAATTAATAGTCTAACATCTTTTAAACACTGGTTTGGTAACCCTTGGTTTTCTTTGGATCAATATAGCTTGGATCACTCACCATTTTATTTTTGGTTTGAGATGATTACCCACTTGATGTCGCCATACCAATTCAATCCTTTTAATTTCAATCCAATGCGTACTATTCTTGAGAAAAGCATCGATTTTGAGGCGTTAAGAAAAAGGTCTACGGTAAAGCTATTTGTTTGTGCAACCAATGTGGAAACGGGTAAGGTTCGTATTTTTACTAACTCTGAGTTGTCTGTAGATGCGTTACTTGCGTCCGCTTGTCTTCCATTTCTATTTCAATCCGTCAAAATTAAAGATCAATATTACTGGGATGGTGGATACATCGGTAATCCTGCAATTTATCCATTAATTTACAATTGTAAATGCCAAGATGTGGTGATTGTACATATAAATCCTATTATCCGCTCAGGTACACTTCATCATGTAGGTGAAATTCTTAATCGTGTGAATGAGGTAAGTTTTAATTCCTCTCTTATGCGTGAAATGAGGGCAATTGCTTTTGTGACTGATTTGATTGATAGTAAACAAGCAGAAGGACTTGACCTTAAACGAATGCATATGCATTCAATTCGTGCAGATGATGAAATGACTAAACATGATGTTTCTACAAAACTTAATGCTGATTGGAACTTTTTAGTACATTTACGTGATCAAGGACGCCTTATTGCTAAAAGTTGGATTCATGACAATTTTTCTAAAATAGGAAAAAAGTCTTCGGTGGATATTCGGAAAGAGTTCCTTTAGCTGATGTATGAATTACCTAAAACTCAGACTACCTTTTAATTTCTGCTATAATTATTTTAAAGTTTTATAACTGCATGATTTATGGAATAAAAATGGGGCAGGCACATAAACTTATTAATCTTGGACTTCAAGGAGGCGGCGCCCACGGGGCATTTACATGGGGGGTTTTAGATTATTTACTCGAAGATGGCCGTTTAGATATAGAAGGGGTGAGTGCCACAAGTATTGGTTCAATGAATGCAGTAGTTCTTACACAAGGCTTATTAAATGATGATCGTGATGAAGCACGACAAGCACTACATGATTTTTGGTATGATATTAGCTGTAGCCTGGGTTATTTTTCATTCCATTCATGGTTTGATATACCGTGGATGCGGACTCATGAGTACAATCTAGAGGGCTCACCATTTTATCACTACTTTGAATTGATAACGCAAATGTTCTCCCCTTATCAATTTAACCCACTCAATATCAATCCAATGAAATCAATTATTGAAAAAAACATTGATTTTGATGCCATTAGAAAAAAATCAAAAGTTAAACTCTTTATCTGTGCAACCAATGAAGAGACGTGTAAAGTCCGCATTTTTACTAATCCTGAATTATCAGTAGAAACTATTCTTGCCTCCTCATGCTTACCGAACCTTTCTCAATCAATTGAAATAGATGGTCAAAAATATTGGAATGGGGGATACATTGGTAACCCAGCTATTTTCCCATTAATATACAATTGTGGCAGTCAGGATATTGTAATTGTACATCTCAATCCAATACATAGACGCGGAGTTCCACACACTGCATCAGAAGTTCTTAATCGCATTAATGAAATTAGTTTTAATTCAACCTTATTGCGTGAAATGCGTGCTATCGCATTTGTTTCAAAGTTACTCGATTTAAAAAAGGATAAAAATCTGAAACTTAAAAAAATGCTTATACACTCCATTCGAGCTGACAAGGAAATGGCACATTATGGGGTTTCTTCTAAACATAATGTAGATTGGGATTTTCTCTGCTATTTACGAGATAGAGGTCGTTTACATACTAAAAAATGGCTGAAACAAAACTTTTCTAAAATTGGCAAAGAATCTTCAGTGGATATCTACAAAGAATTTCTCTAAATTAAATAATATAAAATTTTTTATAGAGAAAGACGTGTTATATGCAAAAAATTTACATTTTCAGGCGTACACCATTAGCTGATTATCATGTTAAGCCCTACATATTAAAATTGGTCGTTCTGTCAGGTATTTAAAAGATGATCTTGACTTTTAGTTGGAATTACACAGAAACTAAATTCAAATATAGAAAGCTGGGATTAGGTCACAGCGTTCTCAAAGCTAATATGCTTAAATTTTCCAGGTATAGTATCTTTTAGTAACGTATCTATTTGAGCAGCAAAAGGTTGATATAAGGATGGACGCCGAGGAAAAATTCTGTCGTTTATCCAATAAACCGGCCATCCCTCAGTAGTTTCGATGCATTTTTTCGCAAAATTTGTAATTTTAAATTTTTCTTCAATTTGAATACAGCCACGTAGAAAAATATCAACATAGGATTGGACAATTGGGAAATTTTTGGAAGGTAATTGATTCTCAGTTGAAGTTATAGTGTATATCCAAACTTGTTTTTGAGTTGAACTGTTCGAAGATTGAGAGAGGAAAACGAGGTTATCAGGATTAATTTGCTCTCTGCAATAAATACTTTCTCTTTTATCATAACTTCTGATTTTTGATGGATTGTCCAATTGATAACTTACGCCAATAAAAGAAGAGCTTTTATTTTTAATTGCAGATAAAAATGTAGTATTCACACCAGGTAAATTTCCGTGTCCTGCCCAAATTCTTTTATATCCTTTTATCAAAACGGGAAAACTCTCTTCAGCATATGGATCTGTTCTTTTTTTAGAGGTCTCATCGATTAAACTTCCATAGCCAACAATATATTGAGGAAGATTAGGGTTGATTTTTGGGTGGCAGTCAAAAGCAAAAGAAGGGAGAGAGAATAACAACAATAAGAATAACTCAAACTTCTTCATACTGCGTACTTCCATTTATTAAGGGCTTTAAGGCTATAACTATACTCATAATTGCTTATTGCATCAGTATATAAAAAAGATTAGAGGTATTTTATATAATGCTTTGAATTTTACTGGCGTCCCGGAGAGGATTTGAACCTCCGACCTGCCCCTTAGGAGGGGGCTGCGCTATCCAGCTGTGCCACCGGGACTTTAACGGCGTAAGTCTACCGTTATCATGAAAAAATAACAACGTCTATTGGCGCAAATGTGTTTTTTGATTTTTGAATTTAATCATTAAAAATGAGTTAATTATGAGCATTTTTCTGGCTCAATGTGGTATAATCCATCGACCTTTTTTTTGAGCATGTATGATGGACACTTCAGATTTAAAATATCCATTTCATTCAGCCTGGAATTTTTTGTGGCAGGTCATCAAGCCTTATCGGTGGTGGTATGTCTTAATGTTTCAGGCTCCGGTGCTCACTGCGTTTTATATTTTTGCGAATAACTATTCGTTTAAGCTTCTTGTGGATGCGTTTTCTAGCGAGACAATTGCTTCATATCATCAATTGGTATTTCCTATTGTGCTATTTATTACAGCGCAAGTTATATTGGATGTTGTTTGGCGTATTAGTGATTTCGCAGAGTGGAAAGCCGAGCCCTATGCACGGCAGCGATTATTGTCTTCCGCGTACGATTATGTCCAACATCATTCCTATAATTATTTTCAAAATATGCCGAGCGGTACGGTAATTAGTAAGCTCAAAGGGCTTTTGGATGGATATGATAGTGTTTTTGCTAATCTTCACCATATTGTAGGCAAACACTTTTGTGTGGTTATTGTTTCTGTTTTTGTTTTATTGGTGGTCAATTTTAGTGTGTTTTGTTTTATGCTGGCCTGGTGTGTATTAGTTATGGCAATTATGCTACCTATGGCGCTCAAACTAAATCAGCTTTCTAATAATATGGCTGAAAGTAAACATCAGGTAATCGGTGCTTTCTCTGATAATATTACTAATATTTTCTCTTTGTTTTATTTTGCAAAACGTCGTGCTGAACATCGACGTGTTAATGAGCTGATGTTGGCTGATTTTGTGCCACGGCAAATTGAACTTTATCAGTATGATTTTAAATTTAATATTGTCGGCTCAGTGCTGTATTGGTTCATGTTGATTGCTGTTTTTATATTTATGATTTACCTACGTATTCACGGTCAGATTTCTACTGGCGATTTTCTATTTGTCATGCTCACGGCCATTACCATTTCTTTTGATTTATGGTCGCTTATGAGTAGTCTTTGCACTTTCTTAAAAGAAATAGGAGATTTTAAATCGTCTTTTGGTATTTTGGCGACGCCTCATGATGAAGTAGATACATTTCATGCACACGCATATCAGATAAATCAAGGTAAAATTGAGTTTAAACAGCTCTCATTTGCATATCGTGAAGGAGCTCCTTTTGTATTTAAGGATCTTAACTTATTGATCAAACCTGGTGAGAAGATTGGTTTGGTAGGACATTCTGGTGCAGGTAAATCAACATTGGTTTCTTTATTGTTAAAGAACTTCAGACCTACAGCTGGGCAAATTTTAATTGATGATAAGCCTGTCTCAGAGATAACTTCAGACTCTTTGCGCCAACAAGTTGCTCTTATTCCTCAAGACATTATGCTTTTTCATCGTTCTATTGGTGAAAATATTGGTTATGCAAAAGAGAATGCAACCCAAGAAGAAATTAAACGCGCCGCTGTGATGGCTAACATTGATGACTTTATTGAATCACTACCTGAGAAATATGATACTTTGGTTGGTGAGCGGGGGGTGAAGCTTTCAGGAGGCCAGCGTCAACGCATTGCGATTGCACGAGCATTTTTAAAAAATGCATCCATTGTTGTTCTTGATGAGGCGACCTCAAGTTTGGATACCCTTTCAGAGCAAGAAATTCAACAATCAATTAATGCCATGCTGGAGCAAAACAATGCGACAGTGATAGCTATTGCTCATCGTCTCTCTACCATTCGCCATATGGATCGCATTGTGGTCATGGAAGGGGGGGTGATTATTGAAGAAGGTGCTTTTAACGAGCTGATAAATAATGAAGACAGTTACTTCAAAATGCTTTGGGACAGTCAAGTTAATGGGATGGTTTTATAAAATGAAAAAATGTATTGTTTTTTTAATTGCTTCTTTGGCAATTAATTCTATGGTGTTTGCAAATAATAACTGCTTTATTGCTAAAGAGGGCGCAGTCACGCTAAAACAAGAAGGTCAATGTTCTCAGCGCCATGCACCTTGCTCGACTTTTAAAATTGCGATCAGTTTAATGGGGTTTGATAAGGGGATATTAACCGACAAAACTCACCCAGAATGGCCTTTTCAACAAGGATACAATGATTGGCTGGATGTTTGGAAACAACCGCATAATCCAACCACTTGGATACAACATAGTTGTGTGTGGTACAGTCAGCTTATTACGCAAAAATTAGGAATGGAACAATTTAAGCATTATATGCATGTTCTTAATTATGGAAATCAGGATGTTTCTGGCGATAAGGGCATGAATAATGGCTTAGTTCGTGCTTGGCTTTCAAGTTCGTTGCAAATTTCACCACAAGAGCAAGTCGAGTTTTTGTCTGCCTTGACTCAAAACAAGCTTCCTGTAAGCCATTATTCCATGCAAATGACCCGTGAGCTTCTTTTTATTGAGAATTTGCCCGGAGGCTGGAGGCTGTACGGTAAAACAGGAGCCGGCAACCCGTTTAAGAAAGATGGTTCTCGAAATACAGACAAGCAGCTCGGATGGTTTGTTGGCTGGATAGAGAACAATTCACATACTATTTTGTTTGCTCAATATATTGAAGATAATGCTACACCTGACTATTCAACGGGAAAACGTGCAAGAGAAATTGCGAAACAAAAATTAATCTCATTGACGCAAGAAGATAAGTTTAAAAGATCTTAAATAAATTGTAGCCTGGGTACCACATTAGTGGAACCCGGGAATTTCTAAAACAATTGTTTCGAATTCCACTACGCTGCATCCAGGCTGCGAAATGAGTAAGCGTGGTTTTGCGTTTACTCTGCGTAACAATATATATCACCACCACTTGGAATACCGGCATGGAATATAACGGCATCTAAGCCAACAATATCTCTTTTTTCTTTTAAGCAACGATATCCCGGATAAGTATAATAATAATCACCTTCAGGGACTGCCGTTCCTTCAATAGTAGTATAAGTATGTGCTTTTTCATCTACAGTGATGGGAACACTTTTCCAACTTTTAGTTTCCGTGATAATTACATTATCAGCTAAAGCGACTGTAGTAATCGTTAGCAATAAAGCTGTTAGTAGTTTTTTCATTTTGTATCCCTCCTTACTCATTGATCCATAATAAGATACATTTTCTTTAATAAAATATATCTGACAAATTATAGTACAAATTGGTCAAAAATCAAATTTAAAGTTTTGGAGTGTCACATAAAAAAATACAAAAAATCAATTGATTAAAGTGTTTTAATCTTCCCTCAAAAACGAGGGAAGAATTTATTAAAAGTGTTTATGAGTATGACTGGTAGTGTGTCCATGCGTATGATTGTCATCATGTCCATGAATAGTTCCGTTAGTGGGATGTCCATGTGAGTGATCGCTATTTACGTATACCGAGCTGGTACCGTAATCAGGAGATGGAAAGCCGTTATAAACAGAAGAAGGAGGGTAAAACCCATAACTTCCATAACTACTATATCCAGGGGTAGTGGTACTTACTGTAGTATAAGAGTCATTGTTACAATTACATAAAAAAGGGAGTACGAGCATCAGTCCAATTGCAAAAATAGCGAGGGGTAATGCTGGTGTAAAGATAAAGGCTGAGGCGAGTAATGTTTTCGCTGCTACCGCAGTTGCTGCTGCTGCAGCTGATTTTAGTGATACGAAAGCAATAATTCCTGCGGTGGCTATGGCAGCAGCAGTTATTGCGGCCATACATTTAAGTAAAAAATTATAATTGGTATCATCTTCTTGTTGTTTATTCCTCTTGGTCATTTTTCACCTCCTGTGTTGTACCAGATTAAATAAATTTGAATTTAAATCTATTGATTAATGCCGAAATTGCATTTTCGAACGCTTTAGGATTCTACTATAGGGAAGAAAAATGTCATCTTAATTTTTTTTACGTTCATGCCCTATTCACAATTTGCACATCTTGCGCGAAATAAAACTTCGGAAACCCCACTACTGATGTAGGCAACATTGGGACGAAGCTAAGAGTATTTTTCTATATTTACTTTTGGCCTACGTTCTGTGACTTGTTCGCGGGATCCAGCTACGAAGCCTACATTCCTTCCGTTCCCCAAGAGGCAAGTATACCTCCTGAACGGTTACATTTTTTTCTTATTGGAAAGACAACGGTTCTTGTGTAATTGTTGTAGATGAAAGAAATCAATCGGTCATTTGATCGAATTTACCCCGTAAGGGTAAAACCCTTACGCAGGTATGTGAAGTTTTTTGAAGTGATAAGTATCTCTATTCGTCATCCCAGCTTAAAGTACCGCCTGCTTGATATTCAATGACACGAGTTTCAAAGAAATTCTTTTCTTTTTTCAAATCCATCATTTCACTCATCCAAGGGAACGGATTTGTAGCACCAGGATATTGCTCTGGCAAGCCAATTTGGCTTAAACGACGATTAGCAATGAAGTGCAAATACTCTTCAAACATTTCAGCGTTCATTCCCAGAATGCCTTGAGGCATAGTGTCCTTAGCATATTGATATTCCAATGCAACACCTTGGCGAATTAGTTGAATCATTTCTTCTTTAAATTCAGGTGTCCACAAATTTGGGTTCTCAATTTTAATTTGGTTTATGACATCAATACCAAAATTCATGTGCATGGACTCATCACGTAGAATGTATTGGAATTGCTCTGAAGTTCCTACCATTTTATTGCGACGACCCATGGAGAGAATTTGAGTAAAACCAACATAGAAAAAGATCCCTTCAAAAATTACATAGAAGGCAATTAAGTCGCGTAATAATCGCTGATCGTTTGCTAAAGTACCTGTATGGAATGTTTCATCACCCAAGCTTTGAGTAAAAGGTAGTGCCCAAGCTGCTTTAGTCGCTACGGATGGAATTTCACGATACATATTAAAGACCTCTGCTTCATCAAGGCCTAAGCTCTCAATGACGTATTGATACGCATGCGTATGCAGCGCTTCTTCAAAGGCCTGACGTAATAAGTACTGTCTGCACTCAGGATTCGTAATATGTCTGTACACAGCGAGTACTAGATTATTGGCAACTAACGAGTCTGCTGTTGAGAAAAATCCTAAATTACGTTTGATAATTAAACGCTCCGCTTCTGTAAGCCCGTTAGGATCTTTCCAGAGCGCTACGTCAGCGCTCATATTAATTTCATTAGGCATCCAGTGGTTGGCACAAGCAGTTAAATACTTGTCCCATGCCCATTTATATTTAAAAGGGACGAGCTGATTTAAGTCTGCGCGGCAGTTAATGATGCGTTTATCATCCACATGGATGCGCGCTGCCCCCATTTCGAGCGGTTCATATCCAGTGGCACCAGTATGAATTATATCTTGTTGTTGTATGATGTTTTCTGACATTTAAATTCTCCTGATTATTGGCACGCTTCACAGTCTGGATCGAGTATGGAACATACCTTAGGTTCCTCTGCTATTATTTTAACCGCATTGAGTGCACCATCAGTCACAGTAGATTTCTCAGCATTGGATGCGCCTAAACTACGTAAGTAATATGTGGTTTTTAATCCACGTGTCCATGCATGCATGTAGAGTTGATCCAATTTTTTACCTGATGGCTGAGCCATGTAGATATTGAGTGATTGTGCTTGATCGATCCATTTTTGACGACGAGAAGCAGCGTCAACTAACCAAATGGGGTCAATTTCAAAAGAAGTCGCATAACGTTTTTTCAATTCAGCAGGAATACGGCTGATTGGTTGGACGCTACCATTAAAATATTTCAAATCATTGACCATCACTTCATCCCAAAGATTCAATGCTTTCAAATCAGCAACCAAATAGGGATTAATCACAGTGAACTCGCCTGACAAATTGGATTTTACGTATAAGTTTTGGTATGTAGGCTCAATGGATTGCGAAACACCACAAATATTTGAAATAGTTGCTGTAGGTGCGATTGCCATCACATTGGAGTTGCGCATTCCTTGAGTACGAACTTTAATGCGTAAGCTTTCCCAATCCAGACGTTGTGAACGATCTTGCTCTAAGTACTTATTGCGAGATTGTTGTAATAGATTAATTGAATCAATTGGCAATATCCCCTTACTCCATAAAGAACCTTCATAGCTGGAATAACTGCCTCGTTCTTTAGCCAAATCACAAGAGGCTTCGATTGCATAGTAGCTGATCAACTCCATAGATGAATCAGCAAACTCTACTGCTTCTTGGGAGGTATAATCAATTTTTAACTCATATAATGCATCTTGGAATCCCATTAGGCCTAAACCAATAGGTCTATGCTTCAAGTTAGAATTACGTGCTTGAGGTACGGAATAATAGTTAATATCAATCACGTTATCCAGCATACGAATTGCAGTTCTAATGGTACGTTTTAATTTTTCAGCGTCCAATTTGCCTTTTTTGATGTGTGCGGGAAGATTAATACTACCCAGATTACACACGGCAATTTCTTCTTCTGAAGTGTTGAGTGTAATTTCAGTACACAAGTTAGAACTATGAACTACACCCGCATGTTGTTGTGGTGAGCGTAAATTGCAAGGATCTTTAAAGGTCATCCAAGGGTGGCCAGTTTCAAACAGCATGGATAACATCTTACGCCACAGTTTGACTGCAGACAGTGTTTTTGCGTTTTTGATGAGGCCTTGGCGTGCCTTTTCTTCATATTCGCGATAGAGTGTTTCAAAACCTTTTCCATACTGATCATGTAAATTGGGTACTTCATCAGGCGAGAATAAAGTCCAATCCCCATTTTCGCGTACACGCATCATAAATAAATCGGGTATCCACAACGCGGTATTCATATCGTGTGTGCGACGTCGATCGTCTCCCGTATTTTTTCTTAACTCGAGGAATTCTTCTACGTCCTTATGCCAACATTCCAGATAGGCACAAACAGCACCTTTTCGTTTACCGCCTTGGTTTACTGCGACTGCAGTAGCATCAGCAACATTTAAGAACGGAACTACACCTTGTGATTTTCCATTGGTGCCTTTGATATGTGAGCCCATTGCACGAACTGGCGTCCAGTCATTACCCAAACCTCCAGCATATTTTGAAAGTAGGGCATTATCTTTAATTGCACTGTAAATCCCATCTAAATGATCAGGGACGGTAGTCAAATAGCAACTGGATAACTGAGGTCTAACAGTACCTGAATTGAATAGGGTAGGTGTTGATGACATGTAATCGAATGAAGACAGTAATTGATAAAACTCAATGGCTTTTTCATTTTTATCGTGTTCACGTAAAGCCAGTCCCATAGCAACACGCATGAAGAATGCTTGAGGCAACTCATAACGTACCCCTTGATCATGAATGAAATAACGATCATATAAGGTTTGCAAGCTTAAATAACTAAACTGCATATCACGTTCAGGTAATAGCGCTTTGCCGAGTTTTTCTAAATCAAAGTCGGCCATTTTTAAATCTAACATTCCTTGTTTGATGCCATGAGCGATATACACTTTGAAGTAAGAAGGATAAAGCTTGCTCATTTCATCAAAAGTTGCGTCCGCTTGAATTTCTAATTTATTCAATGCTTCCATACGCAAACTGTCTAATAATAAGCGAGCGCTAACATAAGTATAGTTTGGCTCCTTTTCGACCAATGTGCGTGCAGCCATGATCAACGCTTTGTGCACGTCTGCAAATTTTGCTTGATTGTAAAGATTACGCATCGCATCTTTAATAACAGGTTCTGCTTGAACATGTTCTAAATTACGGCATGCTTCATCTACAATCGTATTCATGCGCTCTGTGTCTAATGGCTTTAATTCACCATCGGGCATAGTAATTAATAAGACTTTACTATCACTAGCCTGTTGTTTTAATTCATTCTCGCGTGCTTTACGATGTTCTTCTCGATACAATACATAAGCGCGAGCAACTTTATAGTGGCCACTGCGCATGAGCCCTAACTCGACTTGATCTTGAATGTCTTCAATATGAACAGCACCACCACTGGGTAAGCGGCGTTTGAACACTTGAGTTATTTGACGAGTAAGTTCTTCTATCTGTTGATGAATACGATCTGATGTGGAAGCTGTACCGCCTTCATCTGCAATGAATGCCTTAGTAATTGCGACTTTAATTTTCGTATCATCGTAATTTACTACTTTACCATTGCGTTTAATGGTTTTTAATAAACCAGGGGCATTAGCGGTCAATTCCAGTTGACTGGTTTGCGGCACATCATTTACCGGATCAAGAATTGCGGACATTTTTCCTCCACGCATTTTTGTTATTATTTTATTATTAACAGTCAGTTAAATTTATTAACTGTTAATTGGATTATAGCACAATATATTGGGTTTGATTTGAAGCTAAACAACAAGATAATGTGTTTTTGAGAAATGGTCAAGAGAATAATATGGGAGTATTTTGTGGATAAGTTGTGGGTTTATTCACAAGTGACTAGTCTCTTAAAGGGAAGCTGGTGGAATCCGTTTTTTTTATGAAGTTCCTCAATACGTCTTCTGCTGCATTACATTCATATGGTTAGGGTAAATAGTATCCGACCTATCTTTTTTTCACGACAACCGCATCACTGACATTAGAAAATCCATGAACATTTAGTAGAAACGAGCCAATATGTGCATACAGTTGACTGGAGCTGCCTCCATCTAAATTGATTGCATCGATGCACGATAGAGGGGGCGATCTGAGTAGCTGCGCAAGTTTATTGGTGGTCATTGCCGCATTGGTTGAAACAAGGATAATTATTCTTCCATCACCTGTAATTCCCAGAGCAGATCGGTCAGCAATACCAGGTTTTAGAGAGGGTATTTTTTGTTTAATTAATAGTCGAGGACCACTTTGAATAGCAAATTCTATATCATTATCATGGTTAAAATGTTTGAGGCTTGAAATATAGGCCTTATTATTTTTTATGTAAAAAATTCCCCACCAACTAATTCGCTTTAAAGGATTAATCAATTTTTTATTATTTATTCGAAGTCCAAGGGGATTAAACTCATGATCAAAAAAGCCTCCATTAATACTTAAAAGGGCTTTACTGTGTTCGGCAAATTGATCCGCAGAGGCATTTTTTAAAGATAATTTTTTTGCACTGGCTAAAGCCAGCTTATTTTTATTTAGATCGATACGGAATGCATAAATATGCGCCCAGGGCGAAAGTATTCCCCCAGCAAGATCTTGATATTCAATACCTGGGCTTAATGTTCGCCAATAGCCCTCAGCATAACAATGAAGGGGGACGAAAATGAAGCAAAGAACAAATAATAAATGGAACAAATATGATTTGTTTGCAGGATAAACATTGGTTTGTGAAGACATGTTATTGTATCCTTATGTACATCATTCAACACCACGGAATCTCTTATGCAAATTAGAACGCAACATAACAATAGTGAAGTACATAAGTCAACAACAGATTTAACTCGTTTGATGAATGATGTGCTTGAACTGGCAAAAAAAGAAGGTGCAACCGATGCGATGGTCGCAGTGAATAATGACAAAGGATTCTCTGTTGATGTGCGCATGGGAGAGGTTGAAACCGTCGCATTTAGTGAGGATAAAGGTGTGGGTTTGACTGTATATATTGGTCAACGGAAAGGTGGCGCAAGTAGTACCGATACGTCACCAGCTGCTTTGGAGGCGATGGTTAAAGCGGCCTGTGATATCGCAAGAGTAAGTGCAGAAGATCCATGCTTCGGATTGGCAGATAAAGAGTTAATGACTAAAAATCATCCCGAGCTTGATTTATTTCATCCCTGGGATATAAGCCCACAACAAGCAATTGATATGGCATTAAAGTGTGAAAATTATGCTTTATCACTGGATAAGCGAATAGCCAATTCAGATGGCGTGAATGTATCCTCTTATGAATCGCACCATGGTTTTGCTAATACAAATGGTGGATCTGGATTTATTCACAGTACACGTCACAGTTTAAGTTGCTCTTTAATCGCGAAGGATGGAGAGGAAATGCAACGCGATTACGACTATACAACAGTCCGGAACCCTCAGGATTTGATTGATTTTCATGTAATTGCTAAAAATGCTGTGGATCGCGCTGTAAATCGTTTGGGGGCACAGCAGATTGCGACGCAAGCAATCCCAGTTATTTTTTCATCACGAATTTCCAGTGGTTTATTTTCAACGTTTATCAATGCTATTAGTGGTTCAAATCTTTATAGAAAAAATACCTTTTTGTTGGATTCTATAGGACAACAAATTTTCCCTGAGTTTATTCGTATTTATGAGCAGCCTCATTTGTTAGGTGCTTTAGGAAGCTCAGCATTTGACAGCGAAGGGGTCCCAACACGTCCTAATCTAATTGTTGAAAAAGGTCGCGTAATGCAATATGTAATGGGTAGTTATTCTGCACGTAGAATGGGATTAAAAACAACTGGGAATTCCGATGGAGTCCATAATTTAACAATTGATCCAACAGCAGGTGATCTTACTGACTTATTAAAAAAAATGGGCAGAGGATTATTGGTCACTGAATTGATGGGACAAGGAATAAATATTGTAACAGGTGATTATTCACGAGGTGCTGGTGGTTATTGGGTTGAGGATGGAGTAATCCAATATCCTGTTGATGAAATTACGATTGCTGGAAATTTAAAAGATATATTTAGATCCATTCTTGCTGTGGGGAATGATGTTAATCCAAATGTTGCGACACGATGTGGTTCAGTACTCATTGAAAAAATGATGGTTGCAGGTAAGTAAAAGAAATAAGAATCCCTGTATTTATTGCAGGGATTACTTTAAGGTTAAATTATATAATCTAGAATGTCCGATGACTCCATACAAAAAGAAGTAAACCGTCAAATATCTTCCATAATATAAGCAAAATAGACAGATAAAAATTTAAGTTGTTATCATGTATTTTTCGATTTTTTAGATAATATTCAAAGAACATACTGCCCTTAATTTGGTCAAAGCACTTGCTTTGTTGATTCTTTATTCTACGCTTTAGATAAGAGGATTGAATTGGAGTCCGCATGCGCAGGGTGATTTTAGCAGCATTGCTGGTAATGAATACTGCTTTCGCAGATGAGATTGTGGGTTTCGCTGCATATGAAAACGGAGATTATAGTACTGCCTACCCTTATTTAATGCAATCTGCCCGAGATGGAAATATCGAGGCAATGTATTTACTTGGCCGTATGTTCCAATACGGCGAAGGTGTTGCTAAAAATTACACACAAGCAATAAATTGGTACCAAAAGTCAGCCGAGAAAAATAATCCTTTAGCGCAACTCAGTTTGGGCTTTATGTATGACTTGGGCCAAGGGGTAAAGCAAAACTTCTCTGAAGCTTTTAAGTGGTATATGAAATCAGCAAATCAAGGTAATGCAATTGCGCAAAGAAATATTGGTTTAATGTATGTATCAGGTGATGGTGTTCCAGCCAATAAAAAGACTGCATTTGAATGGTTTGAAAAATCTGCAAAACAAGGATACAGCAAGGCACAAGTGAATCTTGCCTATGATTACATTATGGGAGAAGGTACCAAAAAAGATGTCAATAAGGCATTTTATTGGTACCAACAGGCAGCCGATCAAGGCGATGTTAGGGCTGAATATAGTTTAGGTCTGTTATATACCGGTCAACAACAAGGTATTGCGCAAGATGATAAATTAGCATTTTATTGGTTTTCTCAAGCAGCGAATCAAGGCCATGTTAAAGCGCAAACCTATCTGGCTTATTACTACATTAAAGGATATGGAGTTGAGAAAAACCCGGAAAAAGCAGCTTATTGGTATCAGGCAGCTGCACAAAGCGGGCAGCCTGAAGCACAAGCTGAAATAGGGCAGTTACTTCTTACAGGAACCGGTATACCTAGAGATTATCAACAAGCTGTTTACTGGTTTACAAAATCTGCTGTACAAGGCAACCCGGTCGGCCAAGCCAAATTGGGTTATATGTATCTTGCCGGATTGGGTGTAGATAAAGATTGGATTAAAGCATATGCTATGTTTAAGATTGCTGCAAAAAATAAAAATGAAGAGGCGATTCGAGAACTTAAGCTACTAAAAAATAAACTATCTGAGTCGGACATTCAAGCTGGTAATGAGTTAGCCGACGAAATACTCCATCAGAATACAATTCAACCCACTAAAAAAGACGAGTAATCGGGATGCTCAAGATTAAAAAACATTGAAGCTTTCTCTGAGGACATTGACTGAAATTTTTCCATTTTTATCACGACTTCGTTTAAATAAGGTATATACAGTTAAATTAAGGTTCTCACTCGTTGCCGAAGCAACGCTGAGAAAGTAACTACTCTCTAGGGTTACTTGATCATTTGCTATATTTAGTTTTTTTAGTATCTCCGCGATTTTGCCTAGATTTTTTATTCCATGTTCCTTTCTCGCTTTAATTAATTCATTAAGTTGCGTTTCCTTGGTTGTACTGCTGAGGGATTTGAGTACTTTCATGGAAGCAGTATTGATATTAATAGGTGTGGATTCGGGTAATGCAGTAATCAATGGTTCCAGAGCCAAATAAAGCGATGCGTTCACATCTTTGACCAGACGTAGCTCTGATTTGCTACTCATGAGTTGATGACTAGGATAATAGGGCGGCTTCTGGCTCATATAATAAGATAGGTAATTATCTTTACCCCGTGCCAGATCATAGGAGGAAAGCCAATCATTGATTGCAAGGGTTAACTTGACCTTTTCTGCTTCGGCATTTTGTTGTGCTGCTGCATTCATGAGATTCACAAATCCGAGCATTGATTTTCTGTTTTCTAAATTATTAATATTATAAAGAGACTGTAAATCGTAAAGAGCACCTATTAAGGTAACGGTGCTGTCAATATGTTCCATATTACGCGGAAATAAACTTACCACTCCTTGAGTATTAGCTTTGGTAAATTTATTATTTTTATTACTTAATTCACCAAGTGCCCAGAACGCAACTGCTTGTGAGGCAAGATAGACTCTATCGTGAATAATGATTAGTCGAGTACGATAAATATCTAATTGAACTTTGGTGCTCATAGCCGTTGCCACAATCGCAACCAGCGTCATAATAAAAAGCGCTGTGAGTAAGGCACTCCCTTTTATGATTTTAACTTGTGGCATAAAGTGCACCTGGTAGAATAAAAAGTAAATTTATTTCGCCCTGATCCCGAAAAGTCATATTAACTTGTACTGCTTTAGGAAAAGGCTCTTTACGCTGATTCAAGCTTACTGCTTCTTCTCTCCATTCAGTAAGGATTTGTAAGTTTTGATTTAAATAACCAAAATGACAATTAGTAAGATGTTTTAATAAGAGTTTATCTTCATAGATTTTCTGATCAATTATGTCAAGACTGTTCCAAGTTCTACGGATTAGTGTTCCCTGCTGACAGAGATAAGCTACTCGCTTTAAAGTACTGCGTTTTTCCAGGCTGCTGGGATTTATATTACCGTCACGAGTGAACTCAAAGTAATTTGTCTGACCGATAAATGCGGGTAATAATCGCATCTCATTACTACGAATAGGGCGTTCTATTGTTTGAGTAGTATCTTGTTGCATGAGACTTATTGCAAGTTGTAGTTCATTTAGACGTTCACTTTGAGCATTAACTCGAGAACGAGTTGTAAATGCGTTATATAATACGGATGAAGTGATTGTTGCTAGAATGGCGAATACCGCAAGTGCAATTAAAATTTCAATCAGAGTAAATCCATTGAGTTTTTTTGAAGTGATGTTTTTTTTCATGGCACAAACCTGAATGCTTGCAGTTCTTCTCTAAATGGTCCTGCTTTATCCGTGCTGACTGAAATGACTATTTTTTGAATATTTTTTTGTGGTGTAGAACTGACTTTTGCTCGCCAGTACCAATGCTCGTTCAACATTGTTGTATCTTGAGTTGTTTCCTGACTCTGATTAATCTGTAATAAATTGAGTTGAATCATGGCCACGCCTTGCATGGCAATCCAATGACCTACAGATTTCTCTTTCACGCGGCGTGTGGTTTCGACATTTTGGGATATCGCTTTAAGCAAAGCAGTTAAGGCAATCGCAATTATGGAAAGAGCTAATAATACCTCAATTAGTGTGAATCCTGATTTATGATGATATGCACTCATTTAGTGGGTACCACATTAAAGGTTAAATCCCCATTTCGTTTGCCAATAAGCACCGCTAAATTATTGTCCTTTTTATTGCCAAAATTTAATGTAAAAGGAGTGAGCTCTCCAGAGGAAGAAATAATAATGGAAGGGGCTCCTATTGGAGTTGAATTAATTGTTTTTAGGGTAATATGTGTGTCCTGGGGAAAGTAAGTCATTTTAAATACCCCTTTATCAGAAATCGGCTTCCATTGAGCGTTGTTGTTTAATTGGAGTATTTGATAACCTGTATTATCAATACGCAAACCAAGCGTGCTGGTTTCTAAAATAGCCTGCTGTTGGGCCAAACGAAGCGTATTCACTAGTTGTTCAGCTGAAAATAAGAGGCGACGGCTTTCACCAAAGTCACCAAAAGCAATTAAGGCAAAACCAAAGGTAATGCCTATAATCACCAAAACAATCAAAATTTCAATCAAGGTAAAGCCTTGATGCGATTTCTCGGAAACTTCAACTGCAGAAGGGAAAGCACTTAAATCCCCTTGTACATGCATGTTCACCGCTGTTTCGTGCTCCATATCTCTTCGCACTTCGCTCTCTGTAGTGAGTTTCCAAAGAAGTTTATTGTTTTGGTTCATCCCAGTTACCAATTTCGGCATTAATACCTGTTCCACCAGGTTGTCCTTCAGCACCGTAGGTGAATATATCGACATCGCCATGTTGTCCAGGATTTAAATAAAGGTAATCTCTACCCCATGGATCTTTAGGAAGCGACTTGAGGTATTGTTTCCAATTATTGGGTACTGGATTGGATGAGGGCTTTTCAACAAGGGCCAACAAACCTTGATCTGTAGTAGGATAATTTCCATTATCTAGTTTATATAAATCCAGCGCATTTTGTATGGCAAGCACGTCTTGTTTGGCTTTAACTCTTCGTGCTTCATCAGGGCGCCCCATAATTTTAGGTACTACTATAGAGGCGAGAATGCCTAATATAACAACCACTACCATAATTTCAATTAATGAGAATCCTTTTTGTCTATTCATTTTTACTCCGACTTAAACGTAGATTGGATGAGTGAAGCGTACAATTTAATGCTTCGCCAGACTACAAGTTTTAAAATTTAAGTAATTAACTGCTCCATTGAAAAAATAGGTAATAAGGTGGCTAAAACAATAAATAAAACGATTGCACCCATCAAAAGAATTACCATCGGCTCCAATAAGGTTAATGACGTATCAATTAACCGTTTGACTTCATTATCAAGATGAACGGCTGCACGTTCCATCATATTTGACAATTGTCCACTTTTTTCACCGCTAGCAATTAAATGGATTGCCATAGGACTAATATAACTCGTTTCTTTTAACGCTTCGTTAATACCACATCCTTCTCTAACTTTTACAGTAGCAGTATCAAAAGCTTGCCGCATAACGACATTGGTTACTAGACTTGCTGCAACACGCATGGTTTCTAGAACACTCACTCCTGCTGCGAAAAGTATACCAAAAGTATGTATATAACGCGAAACATTAACTGTTTTTACTAAGTACGAGACTATAGGCAACTTCAACAATAGACGATGCCAAGCTGTTTTGATTTTTTCATTAGCGAGACTTTTTTTAAAGGCAATGAATATGAGAATAAGAGCAATCAAAGTGTAAAGGCCATAATCTCTAATGAAGTGACTTATATTAATTAATAATACCGTCATTTCAGGCAGGGTTTGTCCGCCGCTTGTAAATACTTCAATAATTTTGGGTACTACAAAACTGAGTAAAAAACAAATAATAGCAATGGAAACGATGATCATAATGAGAGGATAAATCAATGCTTGCTGAACTTTTTGCTTCGTTTGCTGTTGATTCTCAGTATAGTCCGCCAGTTTTTCTAGAACCACATCAAGGTGCCCAGTTTGTTCACCTGAGCCCACAGTTGCACGATATAACTCCGGAAAGGCATGGGGGAATTGTGCCATAGCCTGGGCTAATCCATAACCTTCAAGTACTTTGGCTCGCACACCGATAATGAGTTCTCTCACTTTATCTTTTTCTGTTTGTTCACTCACTCCGCGTAATGACTCTTCAACTGGGATACCGGCGGCAAGCAATGTAGCCAACTGACGGGTAAACAGAGCAAGATCAGCTGCAGAAATTTTGCTTTTAGTTTGACTACCTGAGCGTTGCTGAGTCAACACACGAATTTGAGTTGGAATTAATCCTTGATCACGTAACAGTTGGCGCGCATGACGTTCAGAATCTGCTTCGAGCACGCCTTTTGCTGTGTTGCCATTTTTTTGAAGCGCCTGATATTGGTAAGCACCCATTATTTTTTATGGTTTATGTTAAAACATAGAGTTTAATCTATTGGGATTAATAAGTCACTTAAGGTACACTATACAACCAGACTATCCTGGAGAGCAATAATGAGCAAAAATACAGTACTAGAGGCGATTAAGGCACATGATGCCAAATTAATAGACCTACGCTTTACCGATATACGGGGTAAAGAGCAGCATATAACAATGCCAATTTCAGCAGTTGATAATGATTTTGTTGAAAATGGAAAAATGATTGATGGATCTTCTTTTAAAGGTTGGCAAAAGATTCACCAATCCGATTTGGCATTAATGCCAGATTTAGAAACAATCAAGCCTGATCCGTTTTTTCAAGACAACACTTTATTTATTCGATGCAATGTAGTCGACCCCAAAACAATGATGGGATATGAACGTTGTCCTCGATCATTAGCTTTACGTGCCGAAGCTTATTTGCAATCTACGGGTATTGCGGATACCGCTCTTTTTGGACCTGAGCCTGAATTCTTCGTTTTTGACAGTGTACAATGGGAAACAACCATTGGCGGTTCTTTTTATAAAATCGACTCAGAAGAAGCACAATGGTTTTCTGGAAAAGAGTTAGAAGGGGGTAACATAGGACATCGCCCATCGATAAAAGGCGGTTATTTTCCAGTTCCACCCGTAGATTCCTCCCATGATATGCGTTCTGCAATGAGTTTGACTCTTGAATCATTAGGAATAGTTGTTGAAGCGCATCATCATGAGGTAGCTACAGCGAACCAATGTGAAATCGCTACTCGATTTAATACAATGACTAAAAAAGCAGATGAATTACAGATTTTAAAATATGTAGTTCACAACGTAGCACATAATTACGGAAAAACAGCTACTTTTATGCCCAAGCCTTTAGTTGGTGATAATGGAAGTGGTATGCATTGCCATCAATCATTAGTTAAAGATGGTGTAAATCTGTTTTCTGGTGATCAATACGGTGGTCTTTCAGAAACCGCGCTTTATTATATAGGTGGAATAATCAAACATGCCCGGGCTTTGAATGCGTTTACTAACCCATCAACTAACAGTTACAAACGATTGGTTCCTGGTTTTGAGGCTCCTGTCCTGTTGGCTTATTCCGCAAGGAACCGCTCTGCAGCGATTCGTATTCCTCATGTGAATAATCCTAAGGCGCGTCGTATTGAAGTACGCTTCCCTGATCCTACAGCAAACCCATATCTTGCGTTCGCCGCTATGATGATGGCAGGATTGGATGGTATCCAAAGAAAAATTCATCCTGGTCAAGCTATGGATAAAGATCTCTATGATTTACCACCAGAAGAACTTGTCGATGTACCTACTGTTTGTGCTTCATTGGAACAAGCTATGGAAAATCTGCAAATGGATCATGATTTCTTATTACAAGGTGATGTATTTACTCAGGATTTCATTAATAATTACATCCGCATGAAAGAAGAAGAAATAAACAAGATAAGAAGTCTGACACATCCTTATGAGTTTGAATTATATTACAGTCTCTAGGAATAATGGTGATGAGTAAATTTTTTGTTTCTCTCTCATTGATGATGGTAATTTGCGCATCTTATGCTGCGCAAATTTACAGATGGACTGACAGTCAAGGTAATGTTCATTTCAGTGATACTCCTCATCCGGGAGCTGAAACGGTGATTATTCCTGATTCACAAAGTTTTTCATCACCAACTCCTTCAACCTCTAAGACGCCAGCGCAAGAACCGGAACAAGAAAACCACTCCGACACGGTTAAATTAAAGCATTCTTATACCAATATAGAAATTGCTGAACCTGCGAGTGGTGCAACGATTCGTAACAACGAAGGTTTTGTCATGGTGACGGTACAAATAGAGCCTGATTTGCAGCGCGGAGATCAATTACAACTGCTTTACGATGGTGACCCTCTTGGTGAACCGCAAACTAATCTAGTCTTTGAAATAAAAGGGATGTATAGGGGCTCTCATACTTTAGCAGTGCAAGTTATGGATGCTGAGGGAAATGTGATTGATAAGAGTGAACCTATCACAATTTATGTTTTTAGACCACGGGTAGGTATGGTTCCTGGCACGGCTCCACGTTAAATTTCTACGGACTGATTATGCTAATTTTATTATCACCAGCTAAAAAATTATTAAATAGTTTCAAGCCATATTCTGGAACGACATCCAATCCGCTGTTTGTTGATAAAACCAATACTCTAGTCGAATTGATGAAATCTAAATCGGTTGCTGATATAGCTGCTTTGATGGATTTGTCCAAGGATTTGGCTGAATTAAATTATAAACGTTACCAAGATTTTTCTGTGAATAAAGTCTCTACGCATGCATATCCAGCATTACTTCTATTTCAGGGAGATGTTTACCAAGGATTAAAAGCAGCAAGCTGGGAACAAAAGACGATTGATTATTCACAAAATCATTTGCGAATCTTATCTGGACTTTATGGCCTGTTAAAGCCATTGGATAATATCCAACCTTACCGGCTTGAAATGGGGATTCATTTACAGAATCCTGCAGGGAAGAATTTGTACGAATTTTGGCAACAAACTATAACGCACGAAATAAATCAGGAGTTGGCGGCTCAAAAAAATCCAGTTCTGATTAATTTGGCCTCAAATGAATATTTTAAGGTAGTGGATGTACAAAGATTAAATTATCCATTGATTACGATTAATTTTTATGAAAAAAAGAATGATCAGTTGAAAATGATTGGTATTCACGCCAAAAAAGCACGTGGAACGATGGCTAAGTTTCTCATGCAAAATCAATTTGACGATCTAGAGCAACTGAAACACTTTAATGAGTTGGGTTATAAATTCCATCAGTTAACCTCAACTGATAGCCATCTAGATTTCGTTAGAGATACTCATTAGTACGACAATTAATTATTTGTAGCCCGGGTGGAGCGCAGCATAACCCGGGGAAAATAAATTTTATACATACACCCGGGTTATGCGTTCCACCCAGGTACACAACTTATTCAAATCTATGTGGAATTTATCCAGCCGAATTCATCGTTTAAATCAATTTCCTAGTGATAATGTGGATTGCTATGTTAAACGAGATGATGAATTAGGTTGTGGTATTAGTGGATCAAAATTACGTAAATATGCCAGCCTTTTTCCTTTTTTAATAGAGCAAGGGATTCAACACCTTATTATTATCGCAGGACCTCAATCCAATAATTTACTTGCTGCATTGCAATTAGCCCGAGAATTTAAACTAAAAGTCACCGCATTTTTGATTCAACCTTGGAAATTGGAACTGCGAGGAAATTATAAATTAAGTCGTCTATTTCTTGAGGAACAGGAAATTGTCTGGATTGCTCGTGATGATTGGCCAAAAGTCAATGAACTGGCTTCTGAGTATCTACAGACGCAAAATGAACCTGGGTTCATTTTGCAAGAAGGAGCGAGTGTTCCGCAAGCAATGACTGGTGCTTTGACTCTTGCTGATGACATTTCTGTAAATGAGCATACTTTGGGAGTTTCTTTTCAACATATTTTTATTGATGCAGGAACAGGTTTTTCTGCGGCGGGACTCATTCAAGGGATGGCTCGATTAAATCACTCAGCAATGATTCATGTATTGCTGCTAGCTGATGATGAGGCAACATTTCATGGTAAATTAAAACAATGGCTTGAATTAATTCCCCCAAATTTTCGTTGCTTTTATCCTACCACGGCTAAAGCCTTTGGTTCGGTGAATCAAACCATCAAAAATGAAGTAAAACGTTTAGCACGAGAGGAGGGTATCTTGGCAGATCCTATCTATGCTGCCAAACTATTTTTTGAGTCTAGGAACTATATTAAAACCGAAGAATTAAAAGGTAATGTACTAATTATTCATTCTGGGGGTACTTTAACAATGCCTGGATTTGATTATAAATAAGTAGTGACATAAATTTCCTTTCTTTTGCCCCTTGAAATTTACTGATTGAAACCCTATATGACAATAATCATAAGAAAATGTGTCTGTCATAGGAGAGTAGGTAAATGTCGAGTAAGCAACAAACCATGGGCTTTCAAACAGAAGTAAAGCAAATGTTGCATTTGGTAGTGCATTCGCTTTATAGCAACAAGGAGATATTTTTACGCGAGTTAATTTCTAATGCTTCGGATGCATTAGATAAATTAAGATTTTTGGCTTTATCAAACGGCTCGCTTTATGAAAGCGATTCTGATTTAAAAATTACTATCGATGTTAATGAAAAGTTAAAAACGATAACTATTAAAGATAATGGTATCGGTTTAAGTTGGGATGAGGCTGTTGAAAATTTAGGTACCATTGCGAAATCTGGTACTAAAGAGTTTATGAGCCATTTAACAGGAGAAAGTGCAAAAGATTCTCAGTTAATTGGACAATTTGGTGTGGGTTTTTATTCTGCATTTATTGTTGCTGATAAGGTAACTGTTAAAAGTCGACGTGCGGGTTTGAAGCCTGAAGAGGGAATAATTTGGGAGTCTAAGGGAGAAGGCGAGTTTACCATTGATTCTGAAAAAAAAGTCACTCGTGGTACCGAAATCACCTTACATATTAAAGATGATAATGATGAGTTCCTGAGTAATTGGCGTTTACGCAGCATTATTAGCAAATACTCAGATCATATTTGCTGGCCCATCGTTATGAAAAAAGCATCTGAAGATGATAAGGAATCAACAGAATATGAAACGGTAAATAAAGCAACTGCTTTATGGACCATGCAAAAGTCAGATATTACTGACGAAGAATATAAATTACTCTATAAGCATATATCACATGATTTCCAGGACCCATTGACTTGGTCACATAACCATGTGGAAGGAAAAAATGATTATATTTCTTTGCTGTATATTCCGGCTCATGCACCATTTGATTTATGGCAGCAAGAAACAAAGCATGGCTTAAAGCTTTATGTAAAACGCGTGTTTATAATGGATGATGCCACCCAATTTTTACCTCGTTACTTACGCTTTGTTAAAGGTATTGTTGATGCAAGTGATTTACCACTCAATGTGTCACGAGAAATTTTACAGGACAACAAACAAGTAGAGAGTATCCGCTCTGCATGTACGAAGCGCGTTTTATCCATGCTTGAAAAAATGAGCACCGGCGATAAAGAAACCTATCAAAAGTTCTGGAATGAATTTGGATTGGTTTTAAAAGAAGGCCCCATTGAAGATTTCACTAACAAAGAGGCAATTGCTAAATTGCTACGCTTTGCCACTACAGCAACTAATTCTGAGAAGCAAGAAGCAACTTTGGATGAGTACATAAGTCGCATGAAAGAAGGACAGGATAAGATTTATTATATCACTGCCTCTAGTTACAACGCGGCTAAAAATAGTCCTCATTTGGAAATTTTTAAGAAAAAAGGAATTGAAGTATTGCTCCTCAGTGACAAAGTTGATGAGTGGTTAGTTAGTTATCTGAGTGAGTATGATGGAAAGAAACTCCATTCTATTTCAAAGGGTAAAGTGGAGCTAGGTGATGAGTCCCCTGAACAAATCAAAGAACAGGAAAAAACACTGGAGCCTTTGTTAAACCATATTAAAAAGGTTTTGGATGCGCGAGTTAAAGATGTTCTAGTGACAAATAGACTGACTGATTCTCCTGCTTGTGTGGTTGCCGATGAGCAAGATATGGGATTAGAAATGCAACGTATTTTGCAGGCTGCTGGTCAACAGGTTCCAATGAGTAAACCTGTATTTGAAATAAACCCTGATCATCAAATCATTAAGCGTTTACATGATGTTCAAGATGATGATTTATTTGAATTATGGGTCACCATGTTGTTTGAACAAGCTGTTTTAGCTGAGGGTGGTCAATTAGATAATCCAGCAGATTTTGTAAATCGAATAAACAAATTATTGGTTTCGTCTGCGGTTTAATATAGGTTTATTTCTTATAACGTCTTACCTATATCCCGTACGTATTGTGGGATATAGGTAAGATATTAGTTCTTAAATTAATGAAATGACTTTGATTAATTATAGGTAAACGGTTGTCCAGTGAATTCCTCCATTGAAGGAGCTGTTGGTTGGATAGAAACTTGATATGCATCACTGTTTGTCACTTGAGGTGGTAGTAGGTTAGTGAATCGTTGTTCGCTTGGATAGATAACAGCTACTCTTCTTGCCTGCTCTCTTTGTAAATCTGCTTTTTGCTTTAAATTCAAATAGTCTCTATTTAATTCTCTTAGCTCTTTTTCAGCAGTACTGATTTTACCTTTTAAATCCGGAATTACCGTATCCTCCAAAGAAATTATTTTACTAGTTTGTTGATCAATCTTATCGCGATTTTCTTCCATTGTTTTTTTGTTTTTGTCTAATTGATTGTTTTCGACACTTGCTTTGATTGCATAAACTAATGCTGCAATGAAAAGGCTGAGGGTAATAACAGCAAGTACTGCAGCAGGTGCAAGAACTAAAGAGGTTAGAACAACTATGCCTCCTTCAATAGCTAGTCCAGTTCCGGCTGCCCCACCTGTAAAAAGAAGAGAAAAAAGTCCTGCTTTTGCAAGATTATTTCTGGTTTTTTGTGAATTTTGGACGGAGATTTCTAATTGTTTATTTGTAGCTGCTAAAGTTAAATTAGAAGATACCAACTCCGGATTTGACTTTTTAAATTGTTCGACATTTTTTTCATTATCACGCATTTGTTCTTCTAATCGACTCTTATAACTCCGCTTATCATCCAGGATGGCTTTTTTAGCGTTCTCTTCCGCTTTTGTTACAAGATATGCTTTCATGATCTGAACTATTTGTGTTAGCGCCTGATACTCCGAGTAATTTAACTTTATTGTCGAGAATAAAAGAGCTTCAAGTTTGTAGAGGTAAATTTGATAACTTATCTCATTTGCTTCCTGCATTAGTTTTTCTTTTTCTTGGGTTAGATTTTGATGTGTTAACTTAATTGCAGCTTCCATTGAATCACGGTTTTTTTGCGAGAGTTGTAATAAAGTAGGGTCACTAGTCAAACGAGCTCTTTCTCTAGTTTCTCGTGTATGAGCACGTTCCATTCTTTGTTGCTCCTTTTGGGGAAGCTCAAAGAGTTGCTTGTTTATTTTTTTTTGCTGTTCTAACTGTTGTTGATAATGTAATTTTTTACTTTCTAAACCAATTTGGAGTGAACTTATTTTCTGAATGAGCTCTTTTTTTTCGAACTCAAGATCCGTTGCTTGAGATCCATGTTGTATAGTATTGGGATGACTATGAGTTGTTTGCAAAGGAGAAACAGTTTCTTGGTGAGTATGGATAGTTGCTTCGTGTTTTTTTTCATCAGGATGTGAATGCTCTGTTCTATGATACTGTTTTGATGTTTCTGGATGAGTATGGTTATGAGTAGTAGATGCTTCTGTTTCAGCATGGGAATGATGATGAGTTGCCTCCTCTTTCTTTTGATTATTTATAGTAATTTGTTCTTCAACCCGCTTTAAATGAAGTTGGAGTTGTTGAATATACTCGTGTTCTTTTTCTATCTCGTGCTCATTTTTTACTACTTCCTCATTAATGAATTGTAAATTGCCTTTTAATTGAGTTGATACGAGCCAATCCGCTCGTTTTTCGTGCTCATCCTTTTCTTTCTCCATTAAATCTTGTTGTTTCTGCTTATTACATGCATCTAAAATTAGTTTGGATGCTGATTCTTTTTTAGCAAGTGAAAGCATTTCAGATAGTTGATTATTAACTTCTTCAATCACAGCCCTAACAGGTGATGCGAGAATACAGGGATTGCGTAGGCCAGAGTAGTCTGTGAGATGACTAAAAATGTAGTCAGAAGTCTTTTGTTCAACTATATGTTGGATATTTAATTTTGATAGGGACATACTCGAATTCTCCACGCAAATTTTTAATACATTTTATACAAGTTCATTTAATAGTCAATAAGCGTTATTTTTAAATAAATAATCCTGAAAAATAGTTCCAGGATTATTAGGCGTGATTATGTGGCGCATTAAGCATATGGCAGTACTAATACAGTGGTTCCCACATCAATAAAATTTTCGTTTAGCCATTTGGCTGCGCCAGGGAGGACACGAATACAGCCATGACTGCTATTGAATTTAGGAACTTCATAAGCGGCATGAATCGCATATCCATCATGGAAATGCATACAATATGGCATTTTAGCACCACCCACTACATGACCATCACGGGCAATAGGGTATTCATTGGATTTGCAGTCAGCCCCTTTTTTATTGAACACATGATAGATACCTGTAACGGTACGACACTTTTCATGAATATCATCACAATAATCCATTCCACCAGAAGCACTACCAGTCATGACCCGGTTACCTTGGGCATCATAAGCTGCCCATGCATAGGCCTTAGGGTCAAAAATAAAGAGTTTCTTGCCATGGACCTCTTGTTTCATGGGAAAAACATTCCTGCCTCTTGTATCATCTTGATAGGGTGTTGTGTAATGTAATTGACCTGTATCATCTGCAATTACATCAGGCTTGTCAGTCACACAGGATGTAATGAGAAGCGCTAGTAAGGGTGTGAGATACATTATTTTTTTCATGACATAATTATCCTTAAAAACAATGAAACGTTACTGCAAAAAAAAGGCTCGAATATCGAGCCTTTTTTGAGAAACATAAGTAAATTGTGATTTAAAAATTTATTATTCGTCAGTTAAACGAAAATATTTAGTTCCAAAATATCTTTGGAGTTTCTTTCTGATTGTGCCGCGGCTAATGCCTAGCATCTTAGCAGCTTGCAGTTGATTGCCACGACGTTTTTCCATTACTGCTTGCAGTAGAGGAGGCTCAACTTCAGATAATATCATATCGTAAAGATCGTCAATGTTTTTGCTTTTGTTTTCAGCGAGAAAACGAGAGACTAGATTGTAGACTAAATCTTGGAGACCTTGGTCTTGTTTAGTTATGCTTAAAGTAGCTTCAGGTGTTTCAATGACAGTCATCTTAACTTCCTTATTATTAATTAAATCACACATTCCAATTGCTAACATTCAAAATGAAAGCAAAATTAATTGTACATGAAGCATAATTGATATTCTATATTTTTAAGAGAAAACTATGCATTTTTTTCGAGCAATTCATTCACCACAAGATTAAATAATGTGCGATCGGATTTTTCTGAAGACAATGAATTTTTTACTTTATTTAAATTGGAAATCATTTTTGCCGGTTGGCTTGGATCTTTATAAAAATGATCTACATAACGGCTTAATTCATGAGCGTTACAATCATATTGCAAAAATTCAGGGACGATCATTCTGTTTGCTAATAGATTACACAAACCAAAAAATTTAACTTTAATAAATCTCATCGCTAACACATAGGATAGGAATGAAGACTTATAAATAATACACATAGGTTTCTCTAATAAAGCACACTCAAGAGATGCCGTACCTGAAGAAACAATAATGAAATTTGCTGCCGCCATGCAGTTTAGCGCTTGGCCTTGTACAAAGCTAATAGGTAAATTTACATTCGAGAAATAGTGTTTAATTTTTTCTGGGTCAATTGTATCTGCAATAGGAATTACAAAATGTAAATTTGGATAGCGTTGATGCAAAATTAGGGCAGTATCCCGTAGAACGGGCATATGATATTTAATTTCGTTCGCTCGACTTCCTGGAAGAAGAGCAAAAATGTTCGCCTCTTGGGGAAGCCCTAATGTTGTACGCTGTGATTGACTTTCATCAACAGATGCTATTTTTTCAACTAGAGGATGACCAACAAAATTTACTGGAACCTCGGCTTTTTCATATAAAATTTTTTCAAAAGGCAAAATAACTGCCATTCGATCAATGCATTTTTTTATAAGGTGAATGCGATTGGCTTTCCATGCCCAAATTTGGGGACTAATATAATACAGAATCTTAATACCTAATTTTAGCTTTGCATATTTAGCTAGTCTCAAATTAAAGCCTGGATAATCTACGAGGATCAGTAGATCAGGTTTTTGCTTATTTAAATGCTTTTTAATTGCCAGAAATGCCTTGCGAATCACATGAAGATTACGAATAACTGCTGTAAGTCCTGTCACACCAAGGTGTGCCAAGTCTGAAATAACTTCAGCCCCAGCTTCTTGCATGTGTCGACCACCAATTCCACTAATCTCAAGATTAGGGTAGGTGGCTTTTAATTGGCGAATCAAAACCGATGCATGAACATCTCCCGATTCTTCACCAGCAATAATAACAATGCGTTTAAATTTCTGCATGACGTTCAATTAAGTTATTGTGTATAAGAGAAGTAATTGTTTCTGCAACTTCCAGTGCTTGCAGACCATCTTCACCAGTCACCAGCGGTGTACTATTTTCTTGGATGCATTGGATGAATGATTTTATTTCTTCAAATAATGCATCTCCTTGTTCGTACGCGGTTTCTTCGCGAACTATATCAGGAATCCCAGGAAACATTTCGCCTGTTCCTTTTTTGAATACAGCAAGTTTTTTACTCTGATAATCAATTGAAAGATAGGAGTTTTTTTGGAATATTCTGGTCTTGCGTTCTGTTTTAAAACTTACGCGACTGGCAGTAAGATTAGCTACACACTGATTGGCAAATGTAATGCGAGCATTAGCTATATCAATTGCCTTAGTGAGTATAGGCGTACCTTGGGCCAGAATTGATACTATAGGGCTCTTAACTATATTTTGGATTAAATCTATGTCATGGATCATCAAATCAAGGATTACATTAACATCTGCTCCACGTGGCTTAAACGGAGCCAATCGTTCTGATTCAATAAATAAAGGTGTTTCTAAATAGTCATCTAAAGCCAATCGTGCGGAATTAAAACGCTCAAGATGTCCAACTTGTAGTTTTACTTGATGCTTTTTAGCAAGTTGAATTAACTCATTTGCCTGATCTACAGTTTCAGTAATTGGTTTTTCAATTAAAACATGGATGCCATGCTCCAAAAAGACTTTGGCGATTTCAAAATGTTTGTTTGTTGTTGCTGCAATACTTACTGCATCAACTTTGTCAAATAAATCATGATAATCGTTATAACCTGTCACCTTTAGTTCTTGAGATACAGTTTCTACTGTATTGGGATTCAGATCGCAAATTCCTACTAACTCTGCATTTGGAAGAAGTTGATATTTTTGTGCATGAAATCTACCCAGATAACCTACACCAATCACGGCACAACGAGTTTTATTCATTTATAATTCATATATATGTTAATTATTTGCGCGAATGATCGCATTTCCTGGATGATAAATCAATTTTAAAAGAGTATTATTGGCCAACATTATGTCTATGAATACACTGATTTTAGATACAGGGAATAATAATATTATGCTTATAGCTGGAGTGGATGAAGTAGGGCGAGGTCCTTTAGCTGGTGCGGTTGTAACCGCAGCCGTGATCTTAAGAGCACCTATAGAGGGTCTTGCAGATTCAAAAAAATTAAGTGCAAAAAAACGTGAATTGTTATCTATACAAATAAAGGAACAGGCTATTGCTTATGCTTATGGAAGGGCGGAAGTAGATGAAATCGATAGCCTGAATATTCATCATGCCACTTTGCTGGCCATGCAACGCGCAATTGATGCTTTGCCAATCAAACCGGATCAAGTTTTGGTAGATGGCATACATATACCCAAGTTAAGTATCCCTTGTAAGGCAATTGTGCAAGGAGACAATTTGATTCCCGAAATTAGTGCCGCATCAATTCTTGCTAAGGTGTTGCGAGATGCAGAGATGGTAGCGTTTGATGCGATCTATCCTGGGTATGGGTTTGCAGAGCATAAAGGGTACGCCACAGCTGCTCATCGAGAAGCATTAGATCGACTCGGCCCTTGTATGATCCATCGTCGAAGCTACGAACGAGTAGCCGCCTTGCTTTAATTTATATCGTTTTAGCGCATTAAGTTTTCTTTGACAACCACTGAACCCTGCGTGCTACGAATTGATCGTAACATCCAGGAAAAAGCGAGCTTAGTGCCTCAATACCACGATCCCACGGACAAGCTTCGGGAGGTGGGTACCAAGTCAAATAAAACTTAAGGTGAATTGGAAGGACTTCGTTGGGGTTGACTCAACTATCGGATCCAGCGGCTATTTACAATCACCTTAAACTATTAAATAAAATTTTATGTGAGCTGATAGACATTAATATCCCAAAGCTTGCTAAAAAGGTCACCATTGCGGTGCCTCCATAGCTGACTAAAGGCAAGGGAATGCCAACAACAGGAATAATCCCCATAACCATTCCTATATTTACAAAACCAGACATGAAGAACGACATTGCAAGACTTGCGGCTAAGAGGCGAGTATATGTAGTTTGCGCATTGGATGCGATATTCAAGCTTCTCAGTGAAACCAAAACGATGAGTGCGATAATGGCAAATCCTCCTGCAAAGCCGAATTCTTCGCTGGTTACTGCAAAGATGAAATCTGTAGCATGTTCAGGCAAGAAGTTAAGATGAGATTGGCTACCTTGTAACCAACCTTTACCAGCTAAACCACCAGAGCCAATGGCAATTTTGGACTGAATAATATGATAACCAGCTCCGAGTGGATCTTGTTCCGGATCAAGAAGCGTATACACTCGTTGCTTTTGATAATCATGCATTAGATGCCAGACAACTGGAATAGCAGACCCAACAAGGAGTATCAGCAACAGAATAACTTTAAATCGAATTCCAGCTAAAAATACTACACAAAGTCCTGCTGCAGCAACCATAATTGCAGTACCTAAATCAGGTTGCTTTGCAATAAGGAGCGCAGGGACGCAAATAATAAGTCCCGCTATAGCAAGAGATTTAAAACTACTAGGACGCGTTTGTCGATCAAAGTACCATGCAGCCATCATGGGGACAGCTAATTTCATGATTTCAGAAGGTTGAAAGCGAAATAAGCCCAATTCAAGCCAACGTTGAGCACCTTTTCCAATTTTTCCCATAAGCATCACGGCAATTAATAAAGTTAATCCAATGCTATATATCCATGGAGTCCATATTTTATATTTATGGGGAGGGATAAAACCGAGCACAACCATAATGAGTGATGCAAAAATAAGTCGCATTGATTGACGTAAAATCATCCCTGAGTTGGCATTCGATGCACTATACAAAATTAAAAGACCAAAGCAAATTAATAAAAGCAATAGTCCCAATAAGGGAAAATCCAAATGGAGTGATTTTGCGGTGAAGCGATAAACCGGTTTACTGTGTCGTCTGTTCATGAGTTTTCATCGGATAAAGTTGATAGTAAGTATCAAGTACTTTGCGTGCAACCATTGAAGCCGCGACATCATTCTCTACAACAACGGCAAGAGCAATTTCAGGCTCTTCAACCGGAGTAAATGCAATGAACAATGAGTTGTCGCGTAATGCTTCGGGAATATCTTCATATTTTGTTTTTTCATATTGTCTGCCGCTAAATACCTGTGCTGTCCCTGTTTTGCCAGCAACAGGGTACGGTGGATTTCGTCCAAATCGATAACCTGTACCTTCATTGCTGATCAAAACGTTGTGCATGGCATCAGCAACGATATCCCAATTTGCTTCATCTTTAAGGTAAATTGGATATTCTTCGACAGGTTTATATCGCTCTGTCTCACCACTGTCACTATTTACTGTTTTTGTTAATAAATGAGGTCTGAATCGTTGTCCATGTTGACTCAACGAAGCAGTTGCATTTGCCATTTGTAATGGTGTAGCGAGCATAAAGCCCTGGCCTATTGAAGTAATTAAGGTGTCTCCTGGATACCACGGAACGCCTTTGGTTTGTTTTTTCCATCGTAAGCTTGGAACGATACCTGAGGCTTCTTCATAGAGATCAATATGACTTAAATGGCCCAGACCAAATTTTACGAGCATATCCTCAATATTAGAAATACCCATTTTATTACCTAGCTGATAAAAGTAGGTATCACAAGAAACGGTGATCGCTCTTTTAAAATTAATCATCCCATGCCCTGTTTTTTTCCAATCTCTATAAATATGACTTGCAGTAGGAAGCTTATATTTACCAGGATCATAAATTGTTGTTGCAGTAGTAACAAATCCTTTATCCAGGCCTGCTAAACCAACAAATGGTTTAATTGTAGATGCAGGTGGATATACTCCCCGTACAGCTCTATTAAATAAAGGTCTTTGTAAGGTATTTGACAGTTTCTTATATTCTTTAGAACTTACGCCACCCACAAAAATATTCGGGTCAAAGCTTGGCGAGCTCGCCATGGCTAGAACTTCGCCATTTTTAGAATTAATCATGACCACAGCACCTCTTTTATCCTTGAGTGCTTCGTAAGCCGCTTGTTGGAGTCTGACATCAATACTCAAGTAGAGTTTTGATCCTGAATGAGGATTAATTTTATTGACAACTCTTAATGTGCGTCCACTTACGTCAGTTTCTACCATTTGGTATCCCACTTTACCGTGGAGTACATCTTCGTAATATTTTTCGACACCTGCTTTACCAATAAAGTTTGTAGCACGATAATTCGTTGGATCGACCGATCTTAATTCTTCAACGTTGATTCTACCGACATATCCCAATACATGGGCTGTAATTTCACCCAAGGGGTAGTGGCGCATCAGACGTGCTTTAATGCTAACTCCTGGAAAATGATATTGATTGATGGCAAAAATCGCGACTTCCTCTTGAGTTAATTTCAATTTAACAGGTATAGGGACAAAAGAACGGTTTTGTTTTCGTATTCGTTTGAAATTTTGTACGTCTTCTTCCGTGATCGAAGGAATCAGTTTTTGTAATTCGGCTAAGGTTTGCTCCATGTTCTTAACATGTTCAGGGATTATCTCAAGAACGTAAACGGGAATGTTTTCTGCGAGCAGGACCCCATTTCTATCAAGGATTACGCCTCTTGGTGGAGCAATAGGGATAATGCTCATTTGATTTTTTAGAGATAAGGTTTGATATTTTTTGAATTCAGAAATTTGTAAAAACGCCAGTCTTAGAACAAGAATTAAAGATAAAATAATAAGAAAAGCAACCAACAAATTAATTCTAAAAAGTTGATGCTGAGATTCCATCCTATAATTTTTAAAAGATTGATTTCGACTCATTGACGCACAGTCAGTTAAGCTGGACTTAAAGACCCGCATAGTAACTTAAAATTGAATTGTTTACTATAGGTTTCTGTCCCTTGTAGTCTAGATGAAATGCAGTAATGATTTGGTGTTGGTCCTTTGTTGTTACACTTGGTGGCAGTGAATACAATTGCCATAAAAGCTACTTATGATAAGGATGATTATTAATAATAGACCATGCTCTATATAGAGTTTCTAACAAAATAATACGTACTAAGGGATGGGGAAGGGTGAGTTTTGATAAAGACCAACGTTCATCACATAATCTAAGTATTTCCTGAGAGAGACCTTCTGGACCACCAATGATAAAACAAAGATGACTCGTTGTTTGTTGTAATTGAGATATCTTAAGTGCTAATTCTTCACTGCTAAATGTCTTGCCTTCAATTTCTAAGGCAATAATTCGTGCATTACTGGGTAATGCATCTTTAATAAGAGCAGATTCTTTCTCTAATATTCGTGATAAGTCTGATGATTTACTGCGGCGAATTAAAGGTATTTCAATTATTTTGAGTTGAACACCATCATTTAGTCGTTTGGCATACTCATTTGAACCTTGGGTAACCCAATTTGGCATTTTATTGCCTAAAGTAATGATGGTGATTTTTAACATAACGGTTTAAAAAATATTAATTCTCGGGGTGTTCTTCCCAAAGACCTTCTAGATTATAGTATTGTCGGTATTCAGGTTGCATGACATGGATAATAAAGTCACCAAAGTCGATAAGAACCCAATCACCGGTTTCTAGACCAGTACAATTTATCGCTGGAGTCCCGGAAGTTTTCATATCCTCCATGACTTTTTGTGCAATGGCTTTGACATGCCGAGAGGCGCGCCCTGAAGCAATAATCATATAGTCTGTAATGGTTGTTTGTTTTTTAACATCAATTACTTTTACATCGATGGCCTGATTATCATCAAGCAGGTGCAATAGTTTCGTTAATATTGGGTTTTTATCTAACATATATAAGCTAACAATTATAAAAGGCGCTGAATCATAACAGTATTTTGCCTATATAAAAAGAGCTATAGCAAATACACTCAATTCATTTAAAGACAAAATATCAGGTTAATAAAAAATACAAATTACTTTTCATCGATTTGCATGCGGAGCATAGGCTCTACCATTGAATCTGAAT
Organism: Legionella stuttgartensis; assembly: GCF_977063405.2. Lineage (NCBI taxonomy): Bacteria > Pseudomonadati > Pseudomonadota > Gammaproteobacteria > Legionellales > Legionellaceae > Legionella > Legionella stuttgartensis. Next base: position 225,750 of record NZ_CDRUHA020000022.1, on the reverse strand, counting down.
AATCATTTACACAAACATTAGTTAATAAAAATTTAATTACTGCATATAAAACCAGACAGCATAAAGCCGCGATAAATAATATTCCTAATTGTTGAGTAAATGCCACAGCATATAGATTTTTTAATACAACAATATTGGTTTCACCGGATGGAATCGCTGTTAATGAAGCCAGCTTGCCTGATAAAAATCCACCTATTCCCAGAGATACAAAAAAGATACCCATTAAGGTACTTACTTTGTTTTTATCTGCAAGAAGGGTGATCGCAGATAATCCAACTGGAGATAAAAGGAGTTCTGCTAAGGAAAACATTAAATAAGCCGGAATAATTAAAAGTGGCGTGAGCAAAGTACTTTTATCAGTGAAATTACTGACAAAAGCAATAACAGCATAAGCTGCAGTGGTAATAAATATTGCGAGTAGAAATTTTTTCCCAATACTTAATCCGCGTTCGACTATGTTAAGTTTTGGATTTTTCTTTGCTAAGAAAAATCCGATAATTAACATTCCCACGCTTTGAATCGTTACATAATAAGGGGCTGGAAATTGAATGCCGCAAAATGTTGGTTCAACAACGCGTGAAATAAATAGGGTAAGGGACATAAACATTTGGAAGTAAAAAGACCAAAACACTACTGAAATGATACACAACAAGCCAATTACTAGAGTTTGTCGTGATTGATTGGCATTTTCTCGACTGACAGAGTATAAAATATATCCAGCTGAAAATAACACAACAAGCCCAAATATAATATTAGCTAATTCAGGAGAATTTAAAATATAGAACGATAAGGACCATAGAAATATCATTAAGAAAAGAGCTGCAACAATCTTTTTATATTGAAAAACAAATGGATTATAGTCTTTAATATTGTATTTCCTGATGCCATATAAAAAGACGCTAAAGGCGACAATCATACCCATTGCAGCGCTTGTGAATGAGGAAACCCAGCCCAAGTACTCATTCAAAATACTTGGTAGTGTGGTCCCTAAAATAATACCTGTGGTAATTCCCATATAAAAAATGGTAAAGCCACTCTCGCGACGCGCGGAACCCATAAGGTATTCATTCCCTAATAGAGATGAGATATTTGGCTTTAATAATCCTGTTCCCACGGCAATTGCCGCAAGAGATGCGGTAAGAACAGTTGTGTTATCTACTAATGATAGAACACAGTAGCTTGCAAAGAGTACAACTGCACCGAGCAAAACAGCTCGTTTTTGTCCTATTAATTTATCCGCAATCCATCCTCCTACTACAGGGGAAAGATAAGTCAATGCAGTAAATGATCCAACCAAAGCATAAACTTGTTTGTCTGGCCATTTGAAATGCAAGGCTAAATAGAGTGCTAAAAGTGACTGTACTACATAAAAACCATATCGTTCCCACATCTCAGTTGCGAAAAAAATACGGAGTGACTTTGGGTGTTTTTCAGATTTAGTGTGCACTTTATTTAGATCGATAGGTTAACATGGGCCAATTATAACATAGTAATGTTATCCAGCATAGACAGAGTGCCTGCTTATTGGGCATGTTGATTTAAATTTGATGTTTTCGAAAGTAAACTGTGCGGATATTATAAAATATCATAATGAATTAAAGAACTTATCTCATTTAGTTATTAAAATTGATATCTATGCTCTGAAATAGCTCTAGTGTATTATGCTTTTATTTTAGTTCGCTATGGAGCACTGTTAATGGAAGAATTTAAAACAAACCGTGTCATTAGAGCAAATCAAGGCAGCGAAAAACAAGCTAAAAGTTGGCTTACAGAAGCAGCACTTCGTATGTTATGTAATAATCTTGACCCCAATGTAGCAGAAGATCCAGATGCTCTGATCGTTTATGGTGGCTTGGGTAAGGCCGCTCGTAATTGGGAATGTTTCAATAAAATTGTAGAAGTGCTAAAGACATTAAATGATCAGCAAACACTATTAATTCAATCAGGAAAACCTGTAGGTGTTTTTACTACTCATGAGGATGCTCCTCGTGTGCTTATTGCCAATTCCAATCTAGTTCCACGCTGGGCGACTTGGGAACATTTTAATGAGTTAGATAAAAAAGGTTTGATGATGTATGGTCAGATGACTGCAGGAAGCTGGATTTATATTGGCTCGCAAGGCATTGTACAAGGGACTTATGAAACTTTTGTTGCTGCAGCTCAGAAACACTACGCTGGGAGTTTGGAGGGGCGTTGGATATTAACAGGTGGCTTAGGAGGAATGGGGGGAGCGCAAACTTTAGCGGGTACAATGGCAGGAGCAAGTGTTTTAGCGGTTGAATGTGATATTTCAAGGATAGAAAAACGCATTAAAACCAAGTACTTAGATCGTTATACACCAGATTTAGATGAAGCTTTAGCCTGGATAAATGAATCTTGTCAAAAGAAAATCCCTCTATCAGTTGCCGTTTTAGGAAATGCCGCTGAAATTTTTCCACAGTTGATTCAACGAGGAGCTTCTCCTGCGTTAGTTACTGACCAAACCAGTGCTCATGATCCGTTAAATGGTTATCTACCTGCTGGATGGACATTAGAACAAGCGTCAAAAATGCGTAAAACTGCCCCTGAAGAGGTAGTTGTTGCAGCGAAAAAATCTATGGCGCTACAGGTTCATGCAATGCTTGAATTTCAAAAAAGAGGAATCCCCGTTTTTGATTATGGGAATAATATAAGACAAATGGCATTTGAAGCAGGAGAAAAAGACGCTTTTAAATTTGAAGGTTTTGTTCCTGCGTACATTAGACCTTTATTTTGTGAAGGAATTGGACCGTTCAGGTGGGTTGCTTTATCAGGAGATCCTGAAGATATTTATGCTACTGATGAAATGGTTAAAAAATTAATCCCGGACAATAAGCATCTGCATAATTGGTTGGATATGGCGAAGAAGAAAATTGCATTCCAGGGGTTACCTGCACGAATATGTTGGGTTGGATTAAAAGATCGAGCACGTTTAGCATTGGCCTTTAATGAAATGGTTCGTAATGGTGATGTTAAAGCTCCTATTGTAATAGGTCGTGATCATTTAGATTCTGGCTCAGTAGCAAGTCCAAATCGCGAAACAGAAGGTATGATTGATGGTAGTGATGCTGTATCGGACTGGCCATTACTTAATGCGTTATTAAATTGTGCTAGCGGTGCCACTTGGGTTAGCATCCACCATGGTGGTGGGGTAGGCATGGGATTTTCACAACACGCGGGTGTTGTGATTGTCGCTGATGGAACAGAAAAAGCGGCACAACGTCTGGCAAGAGTACTCCATAATGATCCCGCAACTGGAGTTATGCGGCATGCTGATGCAGGGTATGACCTTGCAAAGAAATGCGCTAAGGAAAACTCACTTTGGTTGCCTATGGAAACCTAAAATAGATTTTGTAGTTTGGGTTTTACCCAATAAAAGATCTTAATTCGAGTTTGATCTCAGGTTGGGTCAAAGACCCAACCTATTTTTAAGGAGGTAAATTAATGCAAGAGTCTTTTATTCTTCAACCAGGTGAGTTGAACTTGCATTCAATCAAAGAGATTTTAGCAAAACAATTAACTTGCGTTCTTGCTAAAGAGGCATTTGAGCGGATTCATGCATCACATCAAACAGTTAAAAAAGTAATTCTAAACAAAAAAACAGTATATGGTATCAATACTGGTTTTGGATCTTTAGCAAATCAGACCATTTCCGAGGAAAATCTGAAACAATTACAACGAAATATCGTACTTTCTCATGCGTGTGGTACAGGCGAACTACTATCTGATGAAATTGTTGCTTTAATTTTATTGCTTAAAATAAATAATCTAGCTCAAGGATATTCCGGCGTTCGTTTAGAGCTAATTGAGGCATTAATCTCTTTATTTAACCATAAAGTATATCCTTGTATTCCAGCGAAAGGATCCGTAGGTGCTTCTGGAGATTTGGCTCCTTTAGCCCATTTGTCTTTACCTTTACTGGGTGTTGGGGATGTTAGGCATCAAGGAAAAGTAATCAGTGCCCTTGAGGGATTGAATATTGCGGGTTTAAAACCAATTGAATTAGAGGCTAAAGAGGGTCTTGCTTTACTCAATGGACTGCAGACTTCTACTGCAATTGCTTTAAATGCTTTATTTACTACAGAAAAACTATTTGAAACAGCCCTTATTGCTGGAGCTTTATCTGTTGATGCGGCTAATGGGAGTGATGTGCCATTCGATGATCGAATTCAAAAAGTACGAGGACATGAGGCGCAGAGGAATGTAGCAGCATACTATAGGGAGCTGTTAGCTGGAAGTGAGATTCGCGAGGCTCATCGACATTGTTCTCGAGTTCAAGATCCTTATTCTTTAAGATGCCAACCTCAAATTATGGGCGCCATACTGCATCAAATACGATTTGTAAGAGAAACGTTACATATTGAGGTTAATGCGATTTCAGATAACCCACTTGTGTTCAGCGAGCAAGAGCAAATTATTTCAGGAGGTAATTTCCATGGAGAAATAGTTGCCATGGCGGCTGATAATCTTGCTTTGGCTATAGCTGAGATAGGAGCGAGCTCTGAACGACGCATTGCTTTGTTAATTGATAAAAATTTCAGTGGATTGCCTGCTTTTTTAATTAAAGAAAGTGGTTTAAATTCCGGATTTATGATTGCCCATGTTACGGCCGCTGCCTGTGCAAGTGAGAATAAGGCTTTAGCTCACCCGCACTCAGTAGATAGTCTTCCGACCTCCGCGAATCAAGAAGATCATGTTTCCATGGCAACCAGTGCTGCGCGACGTTTACATGAAATGAATGATAACACAGCAACAATTTTAGCTATTGAGTTATTAGCAGCGGGGCAGGGACTCGAATTTCGTAAGCCATTAAAATCATCTACCTTATTAGAGAAAATTTATCAGCTGATTCGTTCTGATGTTGCAGCTTATGATACCGATCGGTATTTTGCACCTGACATTGCGATAATCAAGCAAAAGATTTTAAATGAGGAATTTGTTACTCCATTTTTCCATTTATGGGATAAAGATTAGGAATTAAAGTGACTATTGAAATTTATACCGATGGCGCATGTAAAGGAAACCCAGGTCCTGGTGGTTGGGGTGTTTTGCTTCGTTATAAAGGACAAGAAAAGACCTTATATGGTGGGGAAGCGCATACTACGAATAATCGTATGGAGCTTATGGCCGCAATTAAAGGCTTGGAAGCTTTAAAGCGTCCTTGTTCCGTTGATTTGTATACTGATTCGCAATACCTTAGGCAAGGAATGACCGAGTGGCTATCTAACTGGAAAATAAAAGGTTGGCGTAACTCTAAAAAGGAGCCTGTTAAAAACGCAGATCTTTGGCAAATATTAGATGTATTGGCTTCTCGTCATCAAATAAAATGGCATTGGGTAAAAGGGCATTCTGGTCATGTAGAAAATGATTTGGTAGATGCCTTGGCAAATCAGGCGATTGAAGAATTAAGTGAGTAAATGATGCGTCAGATTATTTTAGATACAGAAACTACAGGTATAGGACCGGAGCAAGGACATCGGGTCATTGAAATAGGCTGTGTGGAATTAGTAGAAAGAAAATTAACTGGGAAACATTTTCATGTTTATCTCAATCCTCAACGCCAGGTTGATGAGGGGGCTTTTCGTGTTCATGGAATAAGTGATGAGTTTTTGCAAGACAAACCACTATTTGAAGAAAAAGCGGAGGAATTTTGGCAGTTTATAGTTGGGGCTGAATTAATAATTCATAATGCTCCTTTCGATGTTGGATTTTTAAATTCCGAGCTAAAGTTAATTAAATGGAGCAAAAAGCTTGAAGATTATTGCAATATTGTTGATACGTTAGTTTTGGCGCGTGAAAAATATCCAGGACAGCGAAATAGTTTAGATGCTTTATGCAAACGATTTGGCATAGATCACTTTAACCGTGAACTTCATGGCGCTTTACTCGATGCTGAGATCTTAGCATACGTATATCTGGCAATGACTGGGGGACAAACCAGCTTGTTTGCAGAAGTTGAAGAAACATCCATTCATGCCAAGGTCAAAACCCAAGAAATTGCTGCCCTTCAATTAGCAAACCCTATTGTATTACCTGCAGCGCATGAGGAACTTGATTTACATCAGGCTTTTGTTGAGTTTCTGAGTAAGAAGTCAGGAATTAATCATTGGGAAGAAAATTGATATCCTGAGAACGTCTTTTTTTGATTTCTTATAGTAAAAACTGATGGATGAGGTCCAATTAGGACCTGGTATCCATCGTCATTCATTAATTTTAACTTCTATGGGCTTTTGGGAATTAGGAATTTTATCGCAAAATCTTTACCAATACATTCTCCAAGCGCTTTTCCCCAGATACCTGCGTTATCACTGTTGATTTTATCAGGAATACTGCCATAAAGTTCTTGCTGACATTTACTGACGCTATCTGGAATCTTAGCAGCGCACTGATCGTAAGTCATTTTAATTTCATCAAGTCGCTTTTTTAGCTGAGGATCATTTTCAAATCCTTTGCATATGAGATCAGGCAATAAGGGGGTAACTGATTTAAGCCAACTGTCTTTAGTTATATCAACTGGGTTATTAGAAGTAGCATTAGAAGAGGCATTATTAGTAGAAGAAGTGCCACCAGCACTGCTGGATGTATCTTCAGCATTTATTGAGAATGAAATAAATGTACAACCTAACAAAATGTACAACCTTGTAAGCAAATGTTTAGTCATGATTGAGTACCTTTTAATATCCTTCCATTAAATAGTAGGACAAATATTTCTATTTTGCGTAAAAACAATTTGTGTTGGTCAAAAAATATACTAATATTAAGGTGAAGATGGATAAATCATTAGGAAATATTATGGAAAAACAAAGTTCTATTTTATTATCATTAAATTATTTTTTATTTATTCCTCTATTCTTTTTTCTTTTTTCTTCCTCCACAGCGTTAGCAAACACCTTTGTCTTCAATCCAAATTCCTTGACATGGAAGGCTATTGATTCAAATGGCAAAGTTGTGCGAATAGGGAAAGGATCGGGCGGCAAAAAATATTGCCCCGATATCCATAGAGGATGTAAAACACCAAGTGGTGTTTTTACTATATGGAGTAAGGGGGGGCCTGGATGTGTATCCAGTCGTTATCCTGTAGGACGTGGCGGATCACCTATGCCATATTGCATGTTTTTTTCAAAGTATTATGCGATACACGGTTCTTATGATGTCCCAAATTATAATGCGAGCCATGGTTGTATTAGAGTACATCCGGGTGATGCGAAATGGTTAAGCAAAAATTTTATTAGGATAGGGACTAAGGTTATTGTTAAACCATATTAATTCTGCAAGATCGGGAGTAACGAAGCAAAATAAATTGCTTCGTTACACTAAAATCATATTGAGTATTAATACTCATCCTCATCATCAATGCTAAATGACGAGCCACATCCGCAAGTAGTTTTGGCGTTTGGATTACGAATGACAAATTGTTCGCCTTGTATCCCTTGGACATAATCAATTTCAGCATCATGTAAGTACTGATAACTCATTGAGTCAACAAGAAGTTTTACTGAAGAGACACCATCTGAACATTGCTGAACGACTACAGTATCATCTTCATTGATTTCTTCATCAAAACTAAATCCATACTGAAATCCAGAACAACCGCCACCTGTAATGGAGACACGGAGATTCAAGTTTAAATTATCTTCTTCTTTTATTAGCTCTGCCACTTTATCTGCTGCACTGACAGAAAAGTGGATGTCGCTGGTAGTAGGGGATATATCAATAGCAGCCATGTTAACTCCCGTTGTATCATATAAATTATAACGCAATTATCGAATAATTTGTTCAATAGTAGCACCGCCTAGACATTGGTTTTTATCATAAAAAACTACATATTGTCCTGGGGTAACTGCTCTTTGTAGATTAGAAAACATCACATAATGCTGATTCTCATTCTGAGGTGAAATGATGCAGCCTTGTTCCGCTTGCCGGTATCGTGTTTTGGCGTAACAGGTAAGAGGTAAATTCTCCTTACAATCAGCTAACCAATGAATTGGACCACAAATTAGTCCTTGTGCATAGAGCATAGGATGTTGACTGCCTTGAGCTACATATAAAGTGTTAGTAGATACTTCTTTATCGACAACATACCAAGGATCATCGGTTGAATTTTGTAAACCACCAATGCCCAAACCCTGCCGTTGGCCTAAAGTGTAAAACATTAATCCATCATGCCTTCCTAGAACATTACCATCAGTGCTTTTTATTTCACCAGGTCGGGCTAGAATGAATTCTTGTAGAAAAGATTTAAAACGTTTTTCACCAATAAAACAAATACCCGTCGAATCTTTTTTTGCTTGAGTAACCAAACCCAATTTCTTAGCGAACTCTCTAATTTCTGGTTTTGTATAATCGCCAATTGGAAAAAGGGTTTTTGCTAGAGCTTTAGGCTCGACTGCATGTAAAAAATAGGTTTGATCTTTATCCCGATCTTTTGCTTTGTATAAGAGTCCAACGTCTCCTGCTATTTTATTTTTAGCATAATGTCCTGTTGCAATATAATCTGCTCCAAGTGTTAATGCATGATTTAAAAAAGCATTAAATTTGATTTCTTTATTGCACAACACGTCAGGATTAGGTGTTCTTCCTTTTTCATATTCACTTAAAAAATGCGTGAATACTCTTTGCCAATATTCTTCAGAAAAATTAACAGTATGCAGCGGAATATGTAATTGATTACATACGGCCTGAGCATCAGCAAGATCTTGGGCTGCGGGACAGAATCCGTCTTTATCGTCTTGTTCCCAGTTTTTCATGAACAGGCCTTCAACTTGATAACCTGCTTCTTGTAGTAACCACGCTGCAACTGATGAGTCAACTCCACCAGACATTCCAACTATAACTTTAGCTTTCATAAAATTAAGATACCGCTTAATATCCTATGTTTTTAGAACCGTAGCTTGAGAAGATAAAAATAGATCACAAACTGCTGTTCTATAATAGTATTGTTCAAAAATATAACCCTTTAGGATACGACAATAATGCTGCACTTACAAGAAATGGTTAAACAAGGCCAACAAACTAAAAAGGTGACACTCAGTGAGCGTTTACCTAATTTCATTACTTCACCCTGTCAGTTGGATATTACTTATCATGTTGAAGCTAAAGAAGATTTTTATTTAATGCATCTTCATGTTAAAGGTGATTTACCCATTCAATGTCAGCGTTGTCTGGACGAATTTCCTTTTCCATATGATAATATGACTGTAATTGCTGTATGTCGAAATGATGAAAGGGCAGAACAGATATTAGAACATTACGAATGTATTGTTTCCGAAAATTTGCAGGTGAGCTTGGAAGATGTACTAATTGATGAGTTACATCTCTATGCGCCACAATTTCATCCAAAAATTGAAGATTGCAGCAGTGAAATAAATCAAATTTTAATGGGAAAAAATGAATTTTATTGAAATTTTATCGAATTAACACTAATATTCCCGCTTTATGAATGCAATTTGTTTAGGAGTAATACAATGGCTGTACAACAAAATAAAAAGTCACGCTCACGTCGTGACATGCGTCGTTCGCATGATGCTTTGACCAAGCCAACACTGTCTGTCGATGAAACTACTGGTGAAACTCATCTTCGTCATCATATGACTCCCGATGGTTATTATCGTGGTAAAAAAATTATTGACACTGATACAGTTTACGAACAAGAGTAATTTTCTTGAAAAATATCACCATTGCAATTGATGCGATGGGTGGGGATCATGGTTTAAATGTTGTGATTCCTGCCTGTATTCGTGCAGCAAAGAATGATCCTGATTTGAAACTTATTCTTGTCGGCGTTCACGACAAGATTAATGCTGCTCTAAAAAAACAGGGTGTAGCGTCTTCAAATCAATTTTCCATAGTTCATGCTTCTGAAGTAGTGGCTATGGATGAATTGCCTTCACATGCTTTGCGAAATAAAAAAGATTCTTCCATGCGAGTAGCCATTAATTTGGTGAAAGAAGGTATGGCCCAGGCTTGTGTTAGTGCTGGGAATACTGGTGCTTTAATGGCTACAGCACGTTATGTTTTAAAAACATTACCAGGAATTGATAGGCCCGCAATTGTTTCTGAGCTACCCACAATGAAAGGTAGAACATGGGTCATTGATTTGGGTGCTAATGTGGATTCCTGTGCAGAGCATTTATTTCAGTTCGCAGTTATGGGCTCTGCATTAGTACAAGCGGTAGCGAATAAGCCTAAACCTAAAATCGCCTTATTGAACATTGGCGTGGAAGAAATGAAGGGAAATGATCAAGTGAAACGCACAGCTCATATGCTTGCTGAATGCGAGATTATGAACTATGTAGGCTATGTAGAAGGTGATCATTTTTATTCCGGAGAGGTAGATCTGGTAGTTTGTGATGGTTTTGTGGGTAATGTAGCTTTAAAAGCGAGTGAAGGACTTGCAAAGTTATTTGTGAGTTTACTCATGGAGGCATTCAACAGAAACTGGTATACCAAACTTTCTGCTTTAATTGCCCGGCCGGCATTAAGGCATCTTAAGAAGCGCTTTGATCCTTCTCGTTATAATGGCGCAAGTATGCTTGGTTTGAATGGTATTGTAGTTAAAAGCCATGGTGGTGCTAATGAACTAGGGTTTCAACATGCTATTGAGCAAGCAGTTCTTGAGGTTAAAAATAACGTAGTAGATTTAGTACGTGTCCAAATAAATGATTTTATAAATCAGGGATTGCTGTTATGAAAAATGCTGTAATACGTGGTACTGGAAGTTATATTCCTGAAAAACAACTTACTAATCTTGAACTTGAGTCAATGTTAGACACTACTGATGAGTGGATTGTTACCAGAACCGGCATTAGTAGCCGCAGTGTCGCGCAACCTTACGAAACAACCTCGTATATGGCTTCCAAAGCTGCCGAGCAAGCGTTGATTGCCTCAGATTTGAATGCGGATGAAATCGATTTGATACTGGTTGCTACGTGTACTCCTGACCATTTTTTTCCAGGCGTGGCTTGCTATGTTCAACATGCGTTAAAAATTAAACGACCTATACCTGCTTTTGATGTCGGGGCTGCATGTAGTGGTTTTGTTTACGTAATGGATATTGCAAAACAGTATATTTCATCCGGTGCAGCAAAAAATGTGCTCGTCATTGGTAGTGAAAGCATGTCCCGAGCAGTAGATTGGACTGACCGCTCAACTTGCGTTTTATTTGGTGATGGTGCCGGAGCAGTGGTTTTAAGTGCGAGTGATAAACAAGGTATTATGGGAAGTGTGTTACATGCTTCTTATGATGCTGAAAAATTATTGAATCTTAGTAATGCAACATTTGATAATCAACGTGCTACGATTAGTATGCGTGGTAATGAAGTTTTTAAAATTGCCGTCAAAATTATGGGCGATGTTGTTGATGAAGTTCTAGAGGTGAGCCATCTGAAAAAATCTGATATTCAATGGTTAATTCCTCATCAAGCAAATATGCGTATCATTCAGGCCATTGCTAAAAAACTTGACCTGCCTATGTCACAAGTGATTGTTACCATCGGTAGCCAGGGTAATACTTCGGCTGCATCTATTCCCTTGGCTCTGGATCATTCTATTCGGACCAATCAGATTAAAAGAGATGAGTTGTTATTGATTGAGTCTTTCGGTGGTGGAATGACTTGGGGAGCAATGGTAATTCGTTATTAATAATTTATTTGAGTCAACTTTTTGAATTAAATTTTTAGTTCGGAGCTATTTTTAAATGGTAAAAACAGCATTTGTATTTCCTGGGCAAGGTTCACAATCAGTAGGTATGTTGGCTGATTTTGAGTTGCAGTATCCTATTGTTGTAAAAACTTTTGCGGAGGCATCAGAAGCAGTAGGTTATGATTTATGGAAACTTGTGCAACATGGACCGGAAGAAAAACTAAATCAAACAGAACATACACAAGTCGCAATGCTTACTGCTGATGTGGCTGTATATAGAGTATTGATGCAACATGGTATTGCTCAGCCCATGATAATGGCTGGCCACAGTCTTGGTGAATATGCTGCATTGGTTTGTGCTGATGCACTGTCATTATTTGATGCGGCATGTTTAGTTGCCCGTCGGGGACAGGTTATGCAAAATGCAGTGCCTTTGGGTTTAGGTGCTATGGCTGCGATTGTTGGCTTAACTGATGAGCAAGTAAAAACTTTATGTGAGCAAGCGAGTCAAGGGCATGAGGTTGTGACACCAGCCAATTATAACGCAATCGGACAAGTTGTTGTTGCGGGACATACCCCTGCTGTGATGCGAATATTAGGATTAGCTGAAGAAGCTGGTGCTCGTTTGGCTAAAGTAATTCCAGTAAGCGTCCCATGTCATTGTCCTTTATTGTCTGAAGCGGCGGCATCCTTTGCTGAATATCTGGCTAAAATTGAATTTAAAAACACGAAGACAGATGTAGTAAGTAACGTTGATTTAAGCATTTATCATTCTGTACAACACATACGTGAAAAGCTAAAAGAGCAATTATATAGTCCAGTTCGTTGGGTTGAAACAATCCAGCTCTTTAAAAATAATGGCATAGAACTTATTTTAGAATGTGGCCCAGGAAAAGTGTTGAGCGGATTAACTAAAAGAATAGACAGAAGCTTAAATACTATTAGTGTTTACGATACTATTAGTCTGGATCAGGTTGAAGAGCAATTTGCATAATTTGTCCAAAGGTACAACCTAAAAAATAAACATTTTCTATTGAGGAATACATGATGAGTCTAGAGGGAAAAATTGCCTTAGTTACTGGGGCAAGCCGAGGAATAGGTCAGGCTATAGCCCTTAAATTAGCGCAGCAAGGTGCTTTTGTATTTGGTACAGCGACTACAGAACAAGGTGCTCAATCGATTAATGCCTATTTTGAAAAAGAAAAACTATCTGGAAAAGGATTGGTTCTGGATGTTACCAATTCGGAACAAATAGAGCACGTAATTGGCGAACTGACTCATGAGAATCAATCTCCTTCAATATTAGTGAACAATGCAGGAATAACATCAGATAATTTATTACTGCGTATGGATGATGATGAGTGGTATAAGGTAATTGAAACGAATTTGAATTCAATATACAAAGTGTCTAAAATTTGTATTAAACCTATGTTTAGAGCACGATGGGGACGTATTATTTCTATTGGATCAGTAGTTGGTTCAAGCGGAAACTCAGGGCAGGTAAACTATACCGCAGCAAAAGCGGGTATTGTTGGTTTCAGTAAATCCTTAGCACAAGAAGTTGGTAGCCGAGGAATCACTGTTAATGTTGTTGCACCTGGTTTTATTGATACAGACATGACAGCTGCTTTACCTGATATGGTAAAGGAAGAAATGTTAAAGAGAATTCCTATGCGCAAGCTAGGAGAGCCTAAGGATATAGCTGAAGCAGTAGCATTTTTGGCATCAGATAGTGCGAAATATATCACAGGTGAAACAATTCATGTCAATGGCGGCATGTATATGGACTAAATGCACTTGCGTTATCTGTATAAATGAATAAACTATACCACTTCCATTTAACTTTGGTTGTTTGGGATTACTTAATATAAGTAATTGATTAAGTTACAAATGTATTTTGGTTCATTGACCAAGCAAGCAAAGTTAAGTGGAAGTAGTATGGTAATAACCCGAAATTTTTTTAAATTTCTATCAACCGAAAGAGGAAAATCAAGTTATGAGTACAGTTGAAGAGCGTGTTCGCAAAATTGTTGTTGAACAACTAGGCGTTAAAGAAGAAGAGCTAAAGAATGATGCATCATTTGTTGATGACTTAGGTGCTGATTCTTTAGATACTGTGGAATTGGTTATGGCTCTTGAAGAAGAATTTGAAACAGAAATTCCTGATGAGAAAGCTGAAAAAATTACCACGATTCAAGAAGCGATTGATTATATTGAATCTAATTTAAATAAAGAAGAAGCATAATATTTGCTTTTATCTCTTCCTCTCCTTCATCTGGGAGAGGAACGGGTATGTTTTACGAGGAGCTTTCATTGAATAAGCGGCGTATAGTGATTACTGGTATGGGTATGGTTACCCCTGTCGGTCTTAATGTAGAAGAAACTTGGCAAAATATATTAGCGGGTGTAAGTGGTGTTGTTTTGGCAGATGAATTTGATGTCAACGAATACAGCACACGCATATGGGCTAAAGTTAAGAATTTTAATATTGAGAACTATGTCCCACTTAAAGATGCGCGTAAAATGGATGCATTTACCCAATATGGTATTGCTGCGGCTGATGAAGCAATGCGTGATTCGGGCTTGAAGATTGACGCAGATTTATCAAATCGTATTGGTGTTGCTGTGGGTGCAGGTATTGGTGGCATCCAAACAATTACCAATAATCAGGATAAACTAATGGCGGGTGGTCCCCGAAAAGTTTCTCCTTTTTTTATTCCGGCAGGTATCATAAATATGGTTGCTGGACAGATTTCAATTAGACATCAGCTTAAAGGTCCCAATATTGCTGTTGTTACTGCATGCACTACTGGAACACATAATATTGGCCTTGCTGCGCGAATGATTGCTTATGGCGATGCTGATGTTATGGTATGCGGTGGGGCTGAAATGACCTTAACTCCACTGTGCTTGGCAGGATTTTCTGCAGTGCGATCTCTATCTAAACGTAATGATGAGCCTGAAAAAGCATCAAGACCTTTTGATAAAGATAGGGATGGTTTTGTTATGGGCGAAGGGGCAGGTATTCTTGTATTAGAAGAATATGAACATGCAAAAGCACGTGGTGCAAAAATTTATGCTGAACTTGTAGGGTTTGGTATGTCTGGAGATGCTTTCCATATCACTGCTCCTGACGATGATGCTGATGGTGCTGCTCGCGCAATGGAAGCTGCCATACATGATGCAGGTATCGATCCTGAGCAAGTTGATTATATTAACGCACATGGTACCTCAACGTATCTTAATGATTTAAATGAAACAAAAGCGATTAAACGTGTATTTAAACAACACGCTTATGAGTTAGCTGTGAGTTCTACAAAGTCAATGACAGGTCATTTACTTGGTGCGGCAGGGGCTGTTGAAGCTATATTTAGTATTTTAGCAATTAGAGATCAAATCGCTCCACCAACTATTAATTTGGATAATCCAGATGAGGGCTGTGATTTGAATTATGTGCCCTATACAGCTCAAAAACGAGCTATTAATTATGTTCTGAGTAACTCACTTGGTTTTGGCGGAACAAATGGTAGCTTACTATTTAAGCGTGTATAAATGACGTTTCCAAGACATAAAAAACTGACACTCCTTGTTGTACTGTTTTTTATGTCTTTTTTTATGTTCTTTTTGATTACTTATATTCAAATTACTAAACCTATTGTTCCTAAGCAGAGTTCTCCGGTTGTTATTACCCTTGATCGAACCGCTACTGCCTCACAATTTGTAAAAATATTAAAAGATAAAAATTTAATACGTTCCAGTTCAATGCTTCTAATGATAATTCGTTTTTCAGGCGTGTCTTCTCAGCTCAAAGCTGGTGTATATCAAGTAAAACCAGGCGAAACTGCAATGCAGTTACTGCATCGAGTGGTAGCGGGAGATGTCTTAACGCAAAATTTTACAATTATTGCAGGGACAACCCAGCAAAAAATTTCTCAAGATTTACTAAAAGCGGCTTATTTGAATTATCATCCAGAGGATTGGAGTTCCATCAAAGAGAATCATCCTAATGCTGAAGGATTATTGCTTGCTGACACCTATCAATATCTCGGTGGAAGTACTGGTAAAAGTTTGTTAGAGCATGCACATCGTAATTTAATTAATTATTTGACTACAAGTTGGGTCAATAGAGCACCAAATTTGCCCTATAAAAATCCATATGAATTACTAATAGCGGCCTCAATTATTGAAAAAGAAACAGCTGTTCCACAAGAGCGTAAGCTGATTTCTGGTGTCATGCTCAACCGCTTAAATAAGAACATGCCTTTACAGATGGACCCGACTGTTATTTACGGTTTAGGGGCGGCCTATACAGGAAAACTCTCGCATAATGATTTACTAATCGATTCGCCTTATAACTCATACCATTATCGAGGATTGCCTCCAACACCTATTGCCATGGTAGGTAAAGAGTCATTAGATGCTGCGGCCCACCCTCAATTATCCAATTATTTATATTTTGTTGCTAAAGGTGATGGAACACACCAGTTCTCAGAAACTTATCAGCAACAAAAGCAAGCAATTAATCAATATAAACGCAAGGATTTCTAATGGCGTCTTCAACCGGGAAGTTAATTGTTATTGAAGGATTGGAGGGGGCAGGTAAGTCCACTGCAATAAATACAGTTATAGAACTGTTAGCAAAAAGACATATCAAAACTATAACAACTCGAGAGCCTGGTGGCACAGTGATAGGTGAGATTCTGCGTGATCTGATTAAAAATCCAGAATACAGGGATATTTTGGATGATCGAAGCGAATTGTTATTACTTTATACAGCGAGAATTCAACTTCTTGAAGAGGTTATTAAGCCTTCATTACGCCAGGGAATATGGGTTATTGCGGATCGATTTGAACTATCAACTATGGCTTACCAAGGCGGTGGAAGGGGATTAGATCAAACGATGGTTAATCAATTATCTTCTTTTGCACTGAAAGGATTTAAACCGGATTTGACTTTATATTTGGATATTAGCCCTGAAGAAGGAATGATACGCGTTAAATCAAGAGGTGAAGTTGATAGGATTGAGCAACAATCAATTGATTTTTTCCATAGAGTCCATGAGAGCTATATTCATTATGTTGAGAGGTGTGCTAATACAGTAACCATTGATGCGCGACGACCATTATACGAAGTCCAACAATCCATTCAAAATGTAATGAATGAGTTTATAGAGCTGCAGCAATGAGTCACATCAATGAGTCGCAGAACCGTTCTTCCCTGGATGATAAGAAACGATATCAATCACAGTGGAATCAAATTCAATCTGCATGGATAAATAATCGTATACCTCAATCGATGCTATGTGTGGGAGCATTCGATTATGCCTTTAATGATTTTGTCAGAAACTTAACTCAATTGTTTTTCTGTAAAAGGAAAGGAAGTGAACCTTGTTTTGAATGCGCGGATTGTCAAATGGTTGCTCGTGGTGAACATCCTGATGTGAAATGGGTTAAGCCAGAAAAAAGTGGCGGACCAATTAAAATTGATCAGATCAGGGAACTACAAAGCTATGCCTATTTAACTCCTCAGCGGGCTAAGCATCGCTTGATTGTAATTGAATCGGCCGAACGAATGAACATTGCTGCTGCAAATTCATTACTAAAGATTTTAGAAGAGCCGGCGTCGCAGACCATATTTTTACTTTTGGCTCAACAATTAAGCACTTTATTGCCTACAGTTTTAAGTAGATGCCAGATAGTACGTTTTGCATCGCCTGAGGGTTTGTTACAGAATAATTTTTTACGATTGGCTGAGTATTTTCCCGAAGAATCCGAACATGCGATGATTATCAAACAAGCTGAATTTATTTTAAATGGGGTAATTGCTGTAATGGAGCAAAAGGAACATCCAAGTAAGGTTGCAGCTCAATGGAGTCAGTTTGAATTTGGTGTGTTACTGTGGTTTCTGTATTTAGCATATGCGCAAATACAAATAATGCAAATTAATGGTGCAGCAGCTAGTGGTCCCGCTATACACCAATTAAACCATCTAATGTCTCAAATAGACTCCATGACGATTTTTTGTCAAATCGACAAAATAAATACATTACAACGAAAATTAAGCCATAATATGAATGTAAATCAAACTTTGGCATTAGAGGATTTATTGATAGGACTGCATAGTGAATCTAAGATTTTCCCATAAAAAAGAATGCATACATGATTTGATTTGATAGGAAATCCGGATGTTTAAAGGAGATCTATGATGGATACTATAGAACAGATTAATTGCTCGTTTCTTAATGAATCAACACTTTATATGGCTTATATGCCTTTTGTGAAAGGAGGCGGTTTATTTATCCGTACTAACACGAATTATTTATTCGGTTCCATAGTTAAGCTCTTGATTAAATTAATGGATGAAGATGAGCTTTATGTCGTTGAGGGTAAAGTTATTTGGATTACCCCTAAAGGAGCACAGGGAAACAAAGTGCCCGGAGTCGGCGTGCAATTTATTGGAGAAAATAGCCGCTATGTGTGTAATAAAATAGAGACCTATCTAGCAGGCATGTTAAAATCTTCGCAGTTAACCGATACCATGTAGATTAATTCAATCTGAGAAAAAGATTTTTATCTTATACTGAATTGATCAAAATTTTATGAGGTCATTCCATGTTAGTTGATTCGCATTGTCATTTAAATTTTCTTGATCTAGCTGATTTTAATAATGATATGGCTAATGTCTTGGTACAAGCAAAAGCAAATGACGTGCAGCATTTTTTATGTGTGTGTGTTGAACTTAATGATTATCCCCAATTAGAACAACTTGCCGCAGAATATCCTAATATCAGTATTTCAGTGGGAGTCCATCCAAATACGGAGATGGAATATCCTGTGACATCACAAATGTTATGTGACTTAGCAGAGAATCCAGCTTGTATTGCGATAGGTGAAACAGGCTTGGACTATTATCGCACCCATACTGAAGAAGCGCGAGAGGTGCAGCGTAATCTCTTTAGAGAGCATATTAAAGCTTCTTTAAAAGTTTCGAAGCCCTTAATTATTCATACTCGGCAAGCGGCAGAAGATACCATAGCCTTAATGGCAGAGGAAAATGCACAACAAATTGGTGGCGTAATGCATTGCTTTGCTGAAAGTCTTGACATAGCGCATAAAGCCATTGATTTAAATTTTTATATTTCATTTTCAGGAATTGTTACATTTAAAAATGCAACTGTACTTCAAGAAGTAGCACGAAAAGTGCCGTTGGATCGGATATTGATTGAGACGGATTCACCTTATTTAGCACCAGTACCTTATCGTGGCAAACAAAATCATCCTGCGCTTGTTAAGTACGTGGCTGAAGCGATAGCAGAGCTTCGTAACATGTCCTACGCTGAGATAGCTGAAATTACCACAAATAACTTTTATACTTGTTTTAAATTGTAGTTTTTTTCGTAGCTTGGATGAGGCGTACCAGGGAAATGCCTTATAACGAAACTCGGTTTCGATTCACTTCGTCTAGGTTATAATCTATCCTACAATCTTTATGTGTTTAATATAATTTAGTGATGAAGTGAGGATCAATCAATGACTTTGTATATAGGTTTGATGTCTGGGACAAGTATGGATGGTATTGATGCCGCGCTTGTTGATGTATCAAAAAATATACTACTTTGTGGAGTCACTAAAAAATACAGTAAAGAAGTTAAAACACATATAGATAAACTGCTGTCTGGTGCCGATTTAAGTCTAGCTTCTATTTGCCAACTGAACACATTAATTGGAAGAGAATTTGCGAATACAGTTAATGAATTATTGCAGAAAGTAAAATTATCAGCCAGTGATATTTCTGCAATAGGAAGTCATGGGCAAACAGTATGTCATAATACCAGTGGCACTATTCCATATACCTTACAATTAGGCTGTGCCCATACTATTTCAGAATTAACTGGAATCACTGTCGTTGCGGATTTTAGGACTCGAGATTTGGTGCTGGGGGGACAAGGAGCACCTTTTGCTCCTCTTTATCATCAGCAATTATTTAACGATGTAAATGACCATATTGCTGTAGTAAATATTGGTGGCATTTCCAATGTTACATTTATTAATGCAAATGAACCAATTAAAGGCTGGGACATAGGACCTGGAAATTGTTTAATGGATGCTTGGATTATGAAACACCAAGGAGCATCATATGATGCAGAGGGGGCATGGGCTCAACAAGGAGAAGTGATTGAACCGCTTCTTGAAACATTAATGTCTGATTCGTTCATTATTGCTTTCGCTCCCAAAAGTATCGGTAAAGAATATTTTTCATTATCATGGCTAGAGCACTATTTAAAGGAAGGGTATCGACCTGTAGACATACAAAAGACTCTGCTTGCCTTTACTGCTAAAACAATTGCGGATACAGTATTAAATGAACGAGAGCATATCAAAAAAATGTACTTGTGTGGTGGAGGTGCCCACAATCTAGCTTTATTGCAAATGCTTGCTCAATTATTACCTCAAACTAGTGTTATGAGTATTGCTAAAGTAGGTATTAGTCCCGACTATGTGGAGGCGATGATGTTTGCTTGGTTGGCTGCTCAAACGATCAATCGTATTCCAGTGGATTTAAGTACTATTACTGGCTCACGACACCCTGCAATTTTGGGGGCAATTTATCCAGTAACCAAATAATTTTAAAGCAAAATTTGGGTGCGATGCAGCAAAACATGGGTTAAACATAAAAACTTGCCCAATATTATCTTCTATATGTCTTTTATATACTAAGAACGTATTGACAAAATAAATACGTATAGGCTTAAATGTGGAATTTCAAACGGAGTGATCTTAAATTGAGCGCACATTATACAGATAAAACAAATCAAGGAGCGAGCACGAGTCTTGCAACCGCTTATTTTATATTCTTCCTTGCCGCATCTTTTTATTTATATGAATTTATTTTGCAAGTAGCTCCTAGCGTTATGGCTGAATCCATGATGAAAACTTTTGGGGTTACCGGTCAAGGGTTTGGGGTTATATCTGCCTTTTATTTTTATGCCTATGCGCCCACGCAATTACCTGCGGGTGTATTATATGACCGTTATGGTCCGCGTAAACTAATGACCTTCGCTATCATCCTATGTGCATTAGGCTCTGCTTTTTTTGCATCAACAGACAGTGTGCTCACAGCATGTATTGGAAGGTTTCTTATTGGAATTGGCTCTGCGTTTTCATTTATCGGTGTTCTGGTTCTATTATCACGTTGGTTTCCTCCTTATTATTTTGCTATTTTGGCTGGAGTTGCTCAACTGATGAGTTCAGTAGGGGCTATCTTTGGTGAAATGCCTCTTGCTTATTTAATTCAAGCAGTTGGATGGCGTAATGCAAGTTTTATTCTTTCCATTATTGGGTTTATTTTAGCAGCATTTTTTTGGCTGTATATACGAGATTATCCACACCAGAAGAGTCAATCAGTTCCTGAACATTACTTGCGTGACGAATGGAAGCGACTTCTTGCCGTATGCAAACATAGTTATACCTGGATAATAGGATCATATGCGTTCACAATTTGGGCCCCCATCGCAGTCTTTGCCGCACTTTGGGGTGTTCCATATTTACAAGAAAAATTTCAAATAAGTGTGGTTGCTGCTTCAGGATTATGCAGTATGATTTGGATTGGAATAGGTGTAGGGAGTCCTCTTTTAGGATGGTTTAGTGATAAGATTGAAAGTCGACGTATCGCTCTAATTCTTAGTTCAATTTTAGGGCTATTTGCAACACTGATCCTCTTGTATTTTCCTGGATTATCTTATGGATGGACGCCTTTTATACTCTTTGTGTTGGGTTTAGGAGCGGGTGGACAAACGGTAAGTTTTGCAGTAGTTAAAGAAAATAATGCACCTGATCTGGTAGGTACAGCTTCAGGTTTTAATAACCTTTCCGTAGTGATAGGTGGTGCAATATTCCAGCCTTTGGTAGGTTACATATTACAGCATACTAACTTATGGCATGTAGTGAATGGGGCGCATGTATATAGTGTTGCAAGTTATCAAATTGCCCTAATGGTAATGCCGATATGCTTTTTAGCCAGTTTGCTTATTGCAAGCTGCTTACTCAAAGAGTCTCATCCAGCGCATCAGAAGCATTAATTCTTATTTAACCAACTCATTTTTTATTGTAAGAATGAGTTGGTTTGTTCTCAAGAACCTAACTGAAGGTTACAGAGTGGATTCAATAGACTTGAGGCAGATGTGTCTTGCTTATCTTTCGGTGTAAACCATAATAAACCACATTTTTCTTTATAAAAAATATAACTTGCTTCATTTAATCTACTTAAATATTTTTGCTTAGCATAGGCATTATAGCAATGCTCATCCTGGGCAATCCGATTAAATTTTTCGTCAAAAGCTTTTAACTTTGCTGCTAAGAATTTAGCATCATCTGAACCGTGCCAGGAACTGGATAAGACCGTAGTTATATTATTAGGGTAAGTAAAAATATGATCCTCAAAAGAGTCAAACAGAATGTCCCATAAACTTAATGATTCAAAAGAACCTTTAATTTGTGAGATTGTTTGTACAAATTTGCACACCGTTGGAGAATGCAACTGCAAAATACCTTCCTTACGTGCTTCTTCTAAAAGAAAAAACTGAATGGAGTGAGCCCACTTGCCATGCTTGGGACCTGCGCCCGCATCAGCAGATAAATAACCATTTTTTAGTAGAATGTTATTAAATAAGTCTGCTGTTAGTTCACCATACAAAACAGGTGTATGCTTGGGGTATTGGAATTGGGGGCTGGTTTTAAACTCTTTACTAATCTCAAAACATTCCGGCTGATTAAAATGATTATTACTGCCCCATTCATCGAAAAATTGGCGTAAAGATTTTTTGCCTTGTTTGGTAAATGCGAAATAGTCTGTAACAAATTTTCCCAAACCATTGTATACCAGTTCTTGATTGCAAAAAAATTTCCAGATGGCAATAACATCTTCTTTAAGATGTTTGTCTAAGTTGGTATAACCTAACTCTCGTAAACTTTGCTCGTAATCATTTGTATCTTCTTCTCCTTTTTGTATGAGTTCAACAGTCATGATTTTTATTCCCTTTAAAATATATCCCTAATAGCACTTGGTTTTTTGATACTTAAATTACATAAGGAGTGGAAGCAAAATGATTCTTCTTGTTAATTAAAATTCAATACTAATCATTTATTATTATTCGTGTCAAATGATTGATCTTGTGGTGTTTTTTGTGCCCGTCAATGCAATGAATATACTGTTTGATGCTTAATTATAAGCAGTAAATTTTAAGCCAGCACAATAGCGCGTAATGTTCCAGCGAGAGCAGGTTGTAGATTGTTGTCTTGTCCTGGGGTAGGTATGTATGAAAGTGCCGGTTCGAGATAGACATTAGTTATTAATTTTGCTTGGTAATAAATTTGATACATTAACTCTGAGGAGCGATTGGATATTCTGTGATTAAGCCAAGCAAGAGAAAATCCAGCGCCTAATGAGTCGCCTTCACGATTTGCAATAAGGCCGAATAGAGTAAAGCCGGCACCAATAGAACGATTCATGGGTAAAACACTGGAATTATTGATACTTAATTGATAAAACGCAGAAACACCACTGATGTCATATCCAGGATGGCGATACCATAAACGTTGAGAACCAAATAAGTAAGCACCAGTTGCTCCCATTTCGGATAGATTGTGTTGACGAATCAAACCAGTCTGATGCCAAACTCCTATTCCTGCCGTACCAGGTCGATGATTTTTACCTATAGTCCAGGCGCCACCCGTTTCACTTACCTGGAAATAGTTTCCATTGAATGTGGGCCCACTTAAACCTGTTTGTTTACCACTGGCTAAATTACCATCATATATGCCGTAGGAAAGATACCATTGATCAATTGGAGCCAAAGTCGCAGTAATGCCATAGGCAGTATTCGTGTAGCCAGGCATGACTCCATCTACGGCTGGGTTAATAAAAATCGGAGTATAAATTAAGCTTGTTACTGCAGGAATATTGGGCTCATCAGAGCGAAGAGGGGCGGGCTTGATTACATTATTAAAATCAAGAGTAGTAATTGTTTTTCCAATTCGAACAAACATTTTTTTATCAAAAAGTTCTTGCCTATACCAAAGAGCATAAAGTTCAGATCGATTAAAAGGATAAACATCGGGTAATGAGTTATACCCTTGAATAAGCCCTGCTTGAGCATTAGTATTCTGTGCATTTTGTTGCAGAAACTGAGCGCTAAATAACCCTCCATTCCATCCATTAAATTGTTCGGTGTCTACTGTCAGATCTAATAAAAAGACACTGTTTGATGTGACACGGTCAGCATCAGGTATTCCTCCTGAAAACAATTTATTGGTGTCACCAATCCAGGCTCCTTGAACCATAATTCCATGATTATTTTCAATACCTAGTTTTTTCTCTATATAGCGTTGAATTGCACCCGAGCCTGTAGTCACATTGACTGCAGCGGGGTTTGAGCTGATACTCGAGCTGTCGGTTACATACTTAGGTTTAGATGATGTTGTTGGAATAGTTTCAGAAGTTTTTGCATTCACAATATCAATGCAATTTATAAGAATAAATAAGATAAAAAATAGTGATCGGATCATAATTTTTCTTTTAAAAGCATTAATATGTATCTGTTTTATAACATCTTTTACCATATACTTTTCTAAAGATAGATTCAATATTTTCTATCCTAAATTGAATACAAATACTCCAGTATTAAGTAACAGTTTTAAAGCAACTGTGTAAAATGGTACTGTATCGATTACTTAAAAAAGCAGATGAGGAAAGAAGAAACATTTTGCTTGGAAGAAATTTTTAAGCTTGTGCACTATTTAGTGCTACAAGCTTAAAAGATTATTGAAAGACTAACAGCCAGCTCCAGACACCAGTATTGCTGATGCAAGTTGGTCTTGGTTTAGAGTATAGGTCTTATTAGGGATAACATCGACCCAGTTTGTCAGTAAATCAGGTTCCTTTTTGTCAGTTGACCATACGAGCACTCTAAAGTAATGAGCATGATTAGGTAGAGTAAGTTGGATTTGCCCTTTTTGAGAGAGCGTTATTAGGGAACTTAAATCCAATTTTGCACCATTGACGATGGTTTTATTGCTCTCCTGAATGGCCTCAGCTGATTCTCCCCATTGTACTGCAATTTTGCTTAGATTATTTTTTGCAGGGTAATTGGTTTTATTATCAAGCATAATTTGCGTAGCAAAGGCAGTTGAAGCCATGAAGTATAAACATAAATAAACCAAAATTTTTTTCATTATTCCACCTAAAGATTATTCAACAATTTTTCCCTCTTGGGGCTCACAGGTTGCCTGCTCATTACTCTTAGGTGATGTTAAGGGAAACTTGCCTCCAGAGCTAAGCGTGGTTGTCTTCCCATTGTGTATGAAGGCTTCTTTAGGAATATGAACAGCTACGTTTTTAATAACATTTACTGCTTCTGGAATATTGAAATCACCTACCATGCTTAAAAATTGATAACTTTCTTGTGGTGAAAATCCTTGAGTACGCACTAAAAAGTCAATGGCATTCTTTGAGGCAAGTTGCATCGCTTCAAACAAGTTTTCATGTAAACCCATTATTATCCATTCATCAGCATTTTCTACGATAGGCCAGGTGAATAAGTTACTCCCATTTCGTTTGGTTTTATCAAATACTCCTTCTGCTTTTAAATCTTTTCGTACAATAAATTGCAGGGTGATTCCTTCATAAGAGGTCTCAAGTGCTGTGACATCAATCTCTCCATTGCTCTGCATCGCATGGGAATCACCAGTCCAAACTAAAGCACCTTTTTGAAAAACGGGCAAATAAAGAATGGATCCTGCTTGCAGGCTTGGTTGATCCAAATTACCTCCAAAAGGACCGGGAGGAACTGAGTTGAATTGTCCTGGAACGGGTTGGCCCATATGAGTTTCTAAATTCACAGGCCAGCCATCAGGCCAATCTGTAGGTGGGGCTACCGCGATAACCCCCGGAAAGGGTTTCAAGCGTAAGCAAATTCCTTTGGCAAACTCGGTGGTGTTCTTTTCTTTATTATATTTGAAGTACATGATTCTTGGCTTGGTAAACTCTGATAAAATCCCTTGTGTAGGGCTCAAAAAGTTGTATCCAAAATCATTCAACTTGATATCTAAGACTCGAATTTCGAGGACATCTCCTGGCTCTGCTTCTTCAATATAAACAGGACCGGTTAAGCTGTGCATACCCCGTCTTTTTTGAATGTCATATTTTGTATAGAATTTTGCAATTTCAGCGGGCGTTGTTTTATTAAAGACCATTTCATGCAAGCAACTGTTCCACGTTTCTAAAGATACTGAATCTCCAGAGTGAACTTTAACAGCAGGTTTCTTATCCAGTGAAAAAAGACCAAGAGTAACGGTGTCTTTTGTGGCGGGAACTCTGTATGTTTCTGCCGAAACAAAAGGGAAATATGCGGTTGCTATTAATAAAGAGAATATTTGGATTTTCTTTAGCATTTCTTATCCTTAAGAATGAGTATTGGCAATATCGTGCATCGGATAACTTAATAGATTTAATATGAATTTAATAAAAATTCAAGTCAGTTTAAAGTTTATCTTAAGGATTTGTCATTTTAAAAACAGGGGGTTGCTATGTTAAATAATGTTACTCATATCTGCTTTGATTCATCGGCAATCGGATTTTTAGATAAAAAGGTTAATCCTATGAAAATCAGGAAGATCAGCTCGATTACATTACAGTAAAGCCCAAAATGAAGATTATTATGATGCTTATAGAAGAAGTTAGCTCCTTCTGTTCCTATTGCGCCTACAACCATCACACATAAGCTAACCAATGCAGAGGCGGTTCCCTTGCTTACTGGGGTTACAAAGAGGCAGTATCTGTTTAAAGGTGCATTAATTACACTTAGTGCAAAAAAATAAATAATCGTTCCTGGAAGTAAATAATAATATGCATTACCAAACAGGTAAGGAAGCAAAGAAGTTAAAACTGTTCCAATAACCAGAATAATACAACCTAGAAAAACGATTTGTTTAATTTTGTATTTATAAGTTAATTTGTGCAAAAACCAATTGCCTAAAATGGTCGCGCCAAATACCGGAAGTTGCCAAAGCCCATATTGGATTACTGTAAGTTTCGCCTCAACAATAAAAATAATAGGTGCTAATGCAATCCAAGCAATACAGGGGATACCAACTGTACCTGCTGCTAAAGTTCCAAAACAAAATGCTCTATTAGTAAATAAGTCTTTATAGTTCTGAAGAACTTTGTTTGCTGAGAATTTAGTTTTTGGGGTTAGTTCTCCATTTCTCTTTATTTGACCTATCGGTTCAGGCATATATCGCCATAACCCCCATAATACAACAAGGGCCCCTAGCGCTATGCCAACAAAGATATATCGCCAGGACGTATAATGAATGATGATGGCGCCAATAAGTGGCCCAAGTAATGGGGCGAGAATTGCAACATTGGCCATAATGGCTATTAAGCGAATCGCATCCATTTCTTCAAAAATTTCTTGAATGGTCGCATAGCCTATTACCCCAATAAAGCATAAGCCCATACCTTGAAAAAAACGTGCGACCAAAAATTGACTCATCGAATTGGAGCAAGCAATAAATATTGTAAAAACAAAAAATAGAAATGCTCCAAGGAGCATCATCGGTCTGCGCCCATAACTATCAGAAATTGGACCTAAGAAGATCTGTAAACTTGCGCCTCCGAGAATATAAACACTTAAAGAAGTAGCTACGGCCGATTCTGGCGCATTAAAGGAACGAACAACTTGAACCATACCGGGCATGATCATGTCGTTTGCAATATAAGTTAGAAACTCATACATGACAAAAAAGCAGGCAAATATTAACGCGTGTTTTTTAGTTATAGGAATAAGGGGTTCAGTCATAACAAGAGCCCGGTTGATTAATTTTTTCTTTAAGTGTGCTATCTTGTAATTCTGTGTCTAAATTTTATATACTCTTTTGATGTTCAATTTTGCGAATCAATTCTTATGAAATGGCATTTTTTTGGTGATGATAGTGGCAAACCCAGAATTAATGAACATTTAATGATTTACATCCTTAGTCTACTTGATCCAACCTCGCAGTTCAAGGCGTCATTGGTTAATCATAAATGGAAAAAAATGGTGGATTTAACTCAAAAATACACGAATTTATTGACAACGACTCAACAAATTCCATTGTTATCTAAAGTGGGGCTCGATGTATTAAGATTAAAATTAATGTCAGGTGGAATGACAAATGTTGTTTATAGAATACAAACAGAACAAGACTATTCTAAATTCCTCTCAAAAATTCCCGGGATCGATCCTGACCTTATTGAAAGTAAAAAACCGGCACGATGGGTATTACGAATTCCAGGAGATGTATCATTATTTTCAGTATCGCGGAAGGATGAAGCGAAAAACGCACGTAAGGCATCCATATTAGGACTTAACGTCCCTATAGAGCATGATGGACCGAAGGGATTACAACTCACTAAATACATCGAGGGTGCTCAGAATTTAGATAAGGAAACATTGCAACGAATTGATATATTAAAAATCTTAGCTGAGATGGCAAAAAAACTACATACCTCAGAACGATTTGACAATGACACTGCCGTATTTGAACGTAATGAACAATTGGTGGAACAATTAAAAATTAAAAATTTTACTTTTTCTGCGGAAGTCGATTTTGTAATAGAGCAAATGTCTTATTTAAAGAAATTATTCTCTTCTTATAAAATTGAAATGTCCCCATGCCATAATGATTCGACACCTTTAAACTATTTGAGGGTACCTGGGGGAACAAAAAAACAAGAAAAAATCTATCAAATTGATTGGGAATATTCAAGCAACAACGATTTTATTTGGGACCTTGTTTATTTTGCTATAGAGGCTAAGCTCAGCAAGGAGCAAGAATTAGCATATTTAACAGCATATTTCGGAAAAGAAGAACTTTCAGATTCAATATTGGCATGGTATACCGCTTATAAACCTGTTGTGGAGTGGTGGATTACCCTGTGGTCCTGGACTCAATTAGCAAATGAAGCAAAATCTGTAAGTATAGATGAGTATAAAAACTTAGGGATAGCGCGTTTTGCAAAAACTTTGGAGCATTTGCAGAGTAAAGAATATCAGGATGCACTCAAGATTATTGAGGCCGATCGTTTAGTGTCTTCTTTTACTGGTCATCGACCTTTTTAAATCAATGTAGCCAGAGTGAAGTGCGCGGAGCCTGGGATATAAGCGGTCCTGTATTCTTGGGTTCCGCTTTGCATCGCCCAGACTACAACAGCGAAGGATAGATCATCCTGAACGTAGTGAGGGATCTCCAGAAGATGGGTATGAGTCAATCAGGGATCCGTCGTCGTAGACTCCTGTTTTTAAAAGCAAGTACCCTTCGAATGAAAACTTAGCTTTCTTTTAAAGACAGTATCTACAAATTATGCCATGTTATTTAAAAACTCTTGTAGGTGTGTTTTCTCGCGTTCGGATTTCAAATATGTTTTGAGTAATTCGAGTGCATGGCTATACTCATCATTTTGAATCACACCGCGCATTAGTTCAAATCGTAAAAAAACACAGTATGTATTGAGTACATCTGTTTCACAATAATCACGAATACTTTTTAGTTGACCTAATGAATATTGTTCCCATACTTTAGAACCACTCATGCCCATTTTTCCAGGGAATCCAAGCATGCTGGAAATTTCATCCAGGGGAGCAAACGCTTTATTTTGATATCCTGCAATCACATCCATGAGATCAAGATGTCGGTAATGAAATCGACTCAAGTAATTATTCCAACGAAAATTTTGTTGATTATCACCGTTTTCCCAATAGGTGGGTGCGGGAATTCCGTGCAACAAGGCGCGGTAGTGTAATACAGGCAAATCAAAGCCACTGCCATTCCAGCTGACTAAAGTTGGAGTATGTTTGTCAATTCCAGAAAAAAATCGGGTTATTAGTTCTTTTTCATCAGAAGATTCATCGCCTAAAGACCAAACTTTTATTTGTGAGCCATGACTCATCACTAAAGAAATAGCGCAAACCTTTTGTAAATAATGAGGTAAAAAATCATTTCCTACTTTCGCTCGACGCAAGGCAAACATTGCTTCTGCTGTATCTTTATCAGAGAGCCCATCTAAGTCATATAAAGTACGGCCTGCCTCAACATCAGGAATTGTTTCTATATCGAATACAAGAATGGTCATGGTTCAGCTTAGCTAATTTTGAATGAACTATATCTTAACATGTGGTAAAGCAGGGAAGTAGTAGTTTATTTTTTAGAAACAATAGTATAACTTGGGTTCATCAGGATATAATGCAAGCGTAGATTGTAGTTAGTAAATTTGTTAAAATGATCTTTTTATTGTTTGGTTGCTCATGGACGCATTATTACAAATTTTTAACAAGATACGCATCGTTTTTTTGTTGATTACTTTTTTTCTTACTGCATGTGTTAGCCATCCCCCTGCAGATATAAACAACGTATGTAGTATATTTAGACAGCATCCAAAGTGGTATAAAGACGCTAAGGATGTTGAGCGTCGATGGCGGGTTCCTATTCCTGTACAAATGGCTATTATTCACCAAGAATCAAAATTCAATGCTCGAGCTAAGCCACCACGCAAGAAACTCTTTTGTATCATTCCCTGGAAAAGACCTTCATCAGCTTATGGATACACCCAAGCATTAAATGGAACTTGGAGTCATTACAAACAAAATTGTGGTGGATGGTTCTCTTCACGTGATAATTTTGCTGACGGTGTTGACTTTATTGGTTGGTATGCGAATGAAGCTTATAAAAAAGCAAGAATTCCTCGCACAGATGCTTATGCGCTTTATTTAGCCTATCATGAAGGTATAGGTGGTTATCAACGTAGAACTTATTTGAGAAAATCATGGTTATTACCTGTTGCACGTAAAGTAAAAGCACGTTCACAACTTTACGCAATGCAACTTAATTCGTGTAAAAGATCATTAAAATCACGATTTTGGTTTTAGAATTTTAAAGGTGGCAACTTTGGATTGATGAAATAGAATCAGGGTTGCATTTGAATTTATATAAGTTAATAAGTAATAATATATTCAGTAATTAAAACTGATATAGATCACTAAGGAGTTTTTAATGCGATTAATGCTTTTGGGTGGGCCGGGTGCAGGAAAAGGAACCCAGGCTTTGCGTTTGATTGAACGTTATCAAATTCCGCAAATCTCCACTGGTGACATGCTGCGTGCGGCTATTGCACAGGGATCGCCCTTAGGACTAAGTGCTAAAAAAATTATGGAAACAGGTGGTCTCGTATCCGATGAGATTATTCTTGGATTAGTTAAAG
Source organism: Legionella stuttgartensis (assembly GCF_977063405.2). Taxonomy (NCBI): domain Bacteria; kingdom Pseudomonadati; phylum Pseudomonadota; class Gammaproteobacteria; order Legionellales; family Legionellaceae; genus Legionella; species Legionella stuttgartensis. The sequence continues at coordinate 194,798 of NZ_CDRUHA020000022.1, read as the reverse complement.
AACGTTTAAAAAAGAGTGATTGTGCTAATGGGTTTCTTTTTGATGGGTTCCCCAGAACAATTGTGCAGGCAGATGCTCTAAAGCAAGCGGGAATTTATTTAGATCACGTTATTGAAATTGCTGTGGATGATGAGGAAATTATCAAACGAATCAGTGGACGAAGGATCCATCAACCTTCAGGGCGTGTGTATCATATTGAAAACCATCCCCCCAAACGCGAGGGAATAGATGATGTTACTGGAGATGCTTTAATCCAACGTGAAGATGATAAAGAAGAAACGGTAAGAAAACGTCTAGAAGTTTATCGCAGTCAAACCGCACCTCTAGTTCACTACTATAAGTCATGGGCTGAGAGTGGTGATCATAGTGCTCCTGAGTTTCATAGTATTTGTGGTACTGGTGATGTAGATGACGTTTTTCAAAAGATTGTTAATTCCATCGAAGTTAAGGAAGCAATATGACCAGTATCAATGTATCCAGTGCAGAATTCCAATCATTAATTGAAGAAAATAGCATTGTATTCATTGATTTTTGGGCTGACTGGTGCGCCCCATGTAAACAATTTTCTAAAGTTTATGAGCAAGTAGCGGAGCATTTTCCAAATATCAAATTTGCGAAGGTTAACATTGAAGCCGAGCAACAATTGTCTGATTTCTTTGAAATACGCTCGATTCCTCATCTGATGGTATTCAAGGAAGGAATTGTCATTTATTCAAATGCTGGCAGTATGCCAGCTTCCACCTTAAAAGAGTTGGTTGAACAAGCAGTAGCTGTTGATGTTAGTGCAATAAAAGAGGAACTTCAACAGAAGGAAAAGAAGTAACTCGTGATAAATAATTTGCGAGTTCTTTCTTGCCTTTTTCATCAATGATTAAATCGAGTTTGGTCCTTCGTCTTAGTATATCATCACAATTTTGTGCCCACTCTTCTAAAATCAAATAATCAACTTCAACTTGATAGAGGTAAGTACAGTATTTTTTTCCTAAGGATTCTTGATTGTCACAAGTCGCAAGAAATAGTTCCATGCGACTTCCATAAGTATATAAATAATGGTTAAGTAGGTTTGGATCCATCCATCCGTATTTCTTTTTAGCATAATCCACATACTGATCAAAGTTCATTCCTTCAAAAATGGCTCCGGGTAAGGGCGTTAATGCTGTTAGTGAGGAACTAATCTGTGGAAAGGTTTGATGAAGCTGGTTTATGACTTCTTCTGCTAATTGACGGTAAGTAGTAATTTTACCCCCATAAATTGTAACGATTGGTGCGGGAGTATGGTGAATTTCATATGAATAATCCCGGCTTAAGGCTCTGGCTTCCTTATTGTCCTCAGCAAGTAAAGCACGTACACCACTCCAAGTGTAGAGAATATCCCTTTCTGATATCTTGGATTTGAAATATGAATTAACTAAATCTATTAAATAATGAGTTTCTTGATTACTAATGCTCGCCTCACAGGGATTATCCGTTAAGGGGATATCAGTTGTGCCGATCATACTAAATCCATGATAAGGAATGACAAAGATAATACGTTTGTCTTGATGTTGTAATAAATAGGCCTGATTCCCTTCATAAATTTGGGGTACGATAATATGACTTCCCTTAATTAAACTAACTTGTTTCCGATCTGGAATTTTAGTGAGCTCTTCTACTGACTTAACCCATGGGCCTGCTGCATTAATTACTGATTTAGCATAGAGTGTATAATTTGGACCCGTTTTAGGCTGTATTGTTAATTGCCATAAGTTATTGACAACTTCAGTATGAATTACTTTTGAGTGAGTTCGTATGCTTGCTCCATGATTTTTGGCCTGGATTGCATTAACAATAGTTAAACGAGCATCATCGGTAACTGCGTCATAAAAGAGAAACCCCATATTCAGCTCATCTATTAGGGAGGAAAAATAATCCTTTTTACTTTTCCTATAAATCATTTTGCATTTAGGTAGACGATTTTTGCCACTTAAATGATCATAAATGAATAGCCCCAAACGTAAAAACCAAGCAGATCGCATATGTTTTTCATAGGGAAGAACCAGAGCTTGGGGATGTACTAGATGTGGTGCCAGGTCTAAAAGTCTTTGTCGTTCAATAATTGCTTTTTTAACCATACTAAATTCATAGTTTTCTAAATATCTTAATCCGCCATGTATAAGCTTGGTACTGCTGGAGGATGTTTTTGAGGCCAGATCGTCTTGTTCTAAGAGCACCACAGATAATCCTCTTAATGCTGCATCTGCAGCACAACCACAGCCATTGATGCCGCCGCCAATAATTGCAACATCAAAAACCGAATTCATATTTTGGTCTCCAGAAAAAAAGTATACACTATCAATATACACTAATAGTTGGGACAAGGAACGCTGCAACAATGAATTATTTACTTGCAATTGATCAAGGAACGAGTAGTACCCGAGCCATGATATATGATGTTTATGGTGAGTTAGTTGCTAGTAGTCAATATCCGCTTACTCAACATTATCCTCAAACAGGGTGGGTTGAGCATGATCCAGAAGAAATATGGCAAAAAACCTTAATTGCTATGCGTGATGTTGTAGCTAAAGTTTCAGCCGATCAAATAGTTTGTTGTGGTTTAACAAACCAAAGGGAAACTACAGTAATTTGGGATAAAAAGACAGGCAAATGTCTTGCTCCTGCAATTGTATGGCAAGATCGGAGAACGGCCAAATACTGCGATACGTTAGCAATTGATGCATCGATGATACAAGAAAAAACCGGTTTAATTCCGGATCCTTATTTTTCTGCAACTAAATTAAAATGGTTTTTAGAGAACAATCAAGAAGCAAAAGAGCTTGCAGGTAAAGGCGACTTAGCTTTCGGTACCATTGACAGTTTTCTAATATGGCGTTTAACTACGGAGCATTTGCATTTAACCGATGTGACCAATGCATCGAGGACGATGCTGTTTAACATTAAAAAAGAACAATGGGATTTAGATTTACTTGATTATTTCAAAATACCCGAGTCTGTTTTACCTAAGGTTTGTGCAAGTGATAGCCACTTTGGGATGATGGATAAGCAATGGATTGGTATTGAATTACCAATTACGGGAGTTGCTGGTGATCAGCAAGCTGCTTTAATTGGTCAAGGGTGTTTTAAAATAGGGATGGTAAAAGCAACCTTTGGTACGGGTGCATTCCTATTGCTAAATACGGGTAATAAACCAGTATTATCACAGCATAAACTCCTAACCACAATTGCTTATAAGATTCAAGGAAAAACTGTATATGGGTTAGAAGGGAGTATTTATCATGCAGGTACAACTGTAAAATGGCTACGCGATTCAATGAAGTTAATAACAAGTTCTGATGAAACTGAGGCCCTGGCAAGCTCCTTGAATGGAAATGATGGAGTTTATTTAGTTTCAGCATTCACAGGGTTAGGTGCACCACATTGGTTATCTGCCCCTGGAGCATCCATGTTCGGTTTGAGTTTATCCACTAATAGAGCTCATTTTGCTCGCGCAGCATTAGAAGGGGTTTGTTATCAAACTCGTGAAGTATGTTTTTGTATGAGAGAGGACAGCCAATTGGATTTATCCTTATTGCGAGTTGATGGTGGGATGGCAGTTAATCGGTGGTTTTTGCAATTTTTAGCAGATCAATGTCAATTAGAGATAGAAAAACCTAAAGATATTGAAACAACTGCAAAGGGTGCGGCTATATTAGCGGCTTTGGGGTGCGGAATTTTTAATTCTTTGGATGAGCTGCACGCAATTTGGGATGTAGAGCAATCACTTAAACCGCAAAGGGCTTTGGAGCAAGTTGAGCAGGACTATCGTGGCTGGAGGAAGGCTTTGCAAAAAATAAAAGGGTAAACATTCTTTAGAATGGGTTCCCGCCTTCGCGGGAACGACAATTCTTTACTTAACGACTGTAAGAACCTGAATCCAAGCTTAAGGAACATTTCTTGTTTTTTCACCAGTATAAAGCTGGCGTGGTCTACCAATTCTTGATTTAGTGGCAACCATTTCCATCCAATGGCTCATCCAACCAACAGTACGGGCTAAAGCAAAGACTACTGTAAACATATTTGTTGGAATTCCTATAGCACTTAAAGTCAGACCGGAATAGAAGTCAACATTAGGATAAAGTTTTTTCTCAATAAAATAATCATCTTCAAGAGCAATCCGTTCAAGTTCCATAGCAAGCTTGAATAACGGAGCATCTTTTGCACCAACTGCTTCCAATACATCATAGCAGGTTTGGCGCATTACTTTTGCTCTGGGGTCATAGCTCTTGTAAACACGGTGACCAAATCCCATTAATCGGAATGGATCATCTTTATCTTTTGCGCGCTTGATGTAATGTTGAATGCGATCAACGCTTCCAATTTCTTTGAGCATATTCAGGCAAGCCTCATTCGCACCACCATGAGCGGGTCCCCATAGGGCACCGATTCCTGCAGAGATACATGCAAAAGGATTTGCTCCTGTTGAACCAGCTAGACGAACAGTGGAGGTAGATGCATTTTGCTCATGATCCGCATGTAAAATAAAGATAGTATCCATAGCGCGTACCAGAACAGGATCAGGCGTTGATTCTTCAGTAGGAACGCTAAACATCATATGTAAGAAGTTTTCCGCATAAGACATTTTATTTTGTGGATATATATAGGGTAATCCTATTGAATATTTATAACTCATTGCCGCAAAAGTAGGCATTTTAGCAACCATGCGTATTGCAGAAATAAATCGGTCTTCCGCATTATTCAAATCCATGGTGTCATGATAAAAGGCAGATAAAGCTCCAACCATTCCGACCATAATTGCCATTGGATGTGCGTCACGTCGGAAACCATTCAAGAATTGATACATTTGTTGATGTACCATAGTGTGGTTGTTAATTAAATTAACAAATTTTTTCTTTTCATCGGCACTAGGTAGCTCGCCATTGAGTAAAAGATAACTTACATCCAGAAAATCTTTTTTCTCAGCTAATTGCTCGATTGGATAGCCTCGATAGAGTAATATCCCTTTATCACCATCTATATAAGTGATTTTAGATTCACAGGAGGCAGTCGATAAAAAACCTTGATCAAAAGTAAAAACGCCACGCGCACCCAGTTGTGTGATATCAATTACATCATTTCCTAACGTAGGTGTATATACCGGTAATTCAAGTGGCTCTTGGCCTTCAAGGCTAAGTTTCGCTGTTTTTTTTGTCATTGCTTCTCCTGATAAAGGATTCATTTGTTTGTGCGTGGCACTATATACAAAATGAGCACTTACAGTCAATTTTATTATGGTTTAGAATTTCAAAGAATGACAGTAAAAAAGTAACAAATTTATCTCTGTTGTGATGAGAATCAAAATTTAGGGCATATTTTATCATTTAGACTAGGAAAATACTGAGGGCAATGCAGTACTTAGGGTACATTTTAGTGTAGATGATTTAATTAAATCCGTCTGTATGGTATCCTTTATCATTAAAATTTATCGTCAAGGATACGTCCAAACTATGGTTTATCTAGCTAAAGAAATCTTGCCAGTTAATATCGAAGATGAATTAAAACAATCCTACCTAGACTATGCGATGAGTGTTATCGTAGGCAGGGCTTTGCCTGATGTTCGTGATGGGCTGAAACCGGTTCATCGACGCGTACTTTTCGCAATGAGTGAATTAGGCAATGACTGGAATAAACCCTATAAAAAATCGGCACGTGTCGTAGGGGATGTAATCGGTAAATACCACCCACATGGCGATACAGCAGTTTATGACACCATTGTTCGTATGGCACAACCTTTTTCAATGCGTTATCTTTTGGTTGATGGTCAGGGTAACTTCGGTTCCGTAGATGGCGATGCGCCTGCGGCAATGCGGTATACCGAAGTAAGAATGTCTAAGGTAGCTCATGCTTTATTAGCGGATCTTGAGAAAGAGACGGTAGATTTTAGCCCGAACTATGATGAAACAGAATTTGCTCCTGTAGTTTTGCCTTCACGTATACCCAACTTATTGGTTAATGGTTCTTCTGGTATTGCGGTAGGTATGGCGACGAATATTCCACCCCATAACCTTACTGAAGTGATTAATGCATGTATTGCTCTGGTTGATGATCCTGAGCTTAGTTTAGACGACATTATGGAAATCATTCCTGGTCCAGACTTCCCAACAGCCGCAATTATCAATGGCCGAGCTGGAATTATACAAGGCTATCGTACAGGAAAAGGGCGCGCAATTATTCGGGCCCGAACTGAAATTGAAACGGATGAAGATTCAGGGCGACAATCCATTATTATCACGGAGCTCCCGTATCAAGTAAATAAGGCGCGTTTGGTTGAACGTATTGCTGAGTTGGTGCGAGATAAAAAGATTGAAGGAATTTCAGGACTTAGGGATGAGTCTGATAAACAAGGTATGCGAGTTGTAATCGAGCTAAAACGTAATGAAGTGGCTGATGTCATCTTAAATAATTTGTACGCCCATACCCAAATGCAAAATGTGTTTGGAATTAATATGGTTGCCTTGGTTGATGGCCAACCGCGTACCTTGAACTTGAAACAAATTCTTGAATATTTCATTAAACACCGACGAGAAGTTGTAACTAGAAGAACCCTTTTTGATCTGAAAAAAGCACGTGCTCGCGCTCATTTATTAGAAGGCTTGGGAATAGCTTTAGCAAATATTGATGAAATGATTGATTTGATTAAAAAATCACCAACCCCTCAGGACGCTAAAGAAGCATTGCTTGCTAAGCTATGGCAACCAGGCATGGTTAAAACGATGTTGGAAAGAGCAGGCTCTGATGCCTCTCGGCCTGATGATTTGGCCGCTGAATTTGGATTAGGGGCTAATGGTTATAAATTATCAGAGGCTCAGGCTCAAGCTATTCTTGAATTAAGACTTCATCGCTTAACCGCTTTAGAACAAGATAAAATTTTAGGTGAGTTCGAAGAATTATTGCAATTAATTCGTGAGCTATTGGAAATATTGGCCTCTCCAGAGCGACTCATGCAAGTAATACGTGATGAGCTCCTTGATATAAAAACTCAGTTTGGTGACGAACGTCGTTCTGAAATCACTGCATCACAAGAAGATTTAACAATCGAAGACTTAATTACTGAAGAAAATGTAGTAGTAACTCTATCGCATCAAGGCTATGTAAAATACCAACCTCTTAGTGCATACCAAGCTCAACGTCGAGGTGGTAAGGGTAAATCCGCAACAAATGTTAAAGATGAGGATTTTGTTTCTCGTTTAGTTATTGCAAGTACGCATGACACATTGCTTTGCTTCTCTAACCTCGGAAAACTTTATTGGTTAAAAGCATATCAGCTTCCTTTGGCCAGTCGTATCTCTAGGGGTCGTCCGATTATTAACATATTACCACTTGCTGAAGGCGAAGAAATTAACGCCATGCTACCCGTCAGAGAGTACCAAGAAGGTTTCTATGTCTTTATGGCTACGAAAAAAGGAACGGTTAAAAAAGTACCTTTAAATGCATTTAGCAGACCAAGATCTAATGGAATTATTGCTGTGGATCTTGATGAAGATGACAGTTTGGTTGGAGTTGATATTACGGATGGTAGTAAGGATATCATGCTATTTACTGATGCGGGTAAAGTAGTACGCTTTGATGAAAGTAAAGTCCGACCTATGGGCCGTACTGCCCGTGGGGTACGAGGAATTCGCATCGAAGAGGGACAAGCAGTAATATCCTTAGTTGTCGCTCATCCAGATGGAACCATATTGACTGCAACAGAAAATGGATATGGAAAACGTACCTCCATCGAAGAGTATCGAGTTTCTGGACGTGGTGGACAAGGTGTTATTTCCATTCAGGTAAGTGAGCGTAATGGTAAAGTTGTCCGTTCAGTGCAGGTTACTGATGCAGATGAAGCAATGTTGATTACCGATAAAGGCACGCTGGTACGATTTAAGATCGATGAGTTGTCTGTGATTGGTCGAAATACACAAGGTGTTCGCTTAATTAATGTTAGCCCCGGGGAAAAAGTAGTGGGTATGCAAAAGATTGAAGATTTAGGCGAGGATTCTAATGAGTCCGATGACATAACTGAAATTGAAGAAAATGGCGATGACAACTAGAGTCTATAATTTTGGTGCTGGCCCTTCAATGCTTCCTGAGGCTATTCTTAAGGAAGCACAAGAAGAGTTTCTAGATTGGCAAAATCTTGGCGTTTCTGTTCTTGAGGTTGGGCATCGGAGCCCGGAGTTTACAACTCTCTTATCGCGCGCGGAACAGTCCTTAAGAGAATTACTCTTTATCCCTTCAAATTATCATGTCTTATTTTTGGGCGGGGCTGCCCGTACTCAGTTTGCTATGATTCCAATGAATCTATTGGGTCCAGAAGATCAAGCAGGCTATCTGGTCACCGGTATATGGTCACAGATGGCTTTTTCTGAAGCACAACTTTTAAAAAAAGCATATTGTATAGCCAGTGATGAACAAAATGGTTATAAAACAATCCCTGATGTACGAAGCTGGGACATAAAAGAAAATACATCCTATGTTTATTACACTCCCAATGAAACTGTGAATGGGGTGCGATTTCCTTCTGTTCCCAAAACTAAAAATATTACTTTAATCGCTGATATGACGTCTGCTTTGCTTAGTGAACCTATCGATGTCAAAAATTATGGTTTAATTTTTGCGGGAGCACAGAAAAATATAGCAAACGCCGGGCTAACAATAGTAATTATTAGGGATGATTTATTAGAAAAAATGCCGATTCCCCAAGTGCCAACAATGTTAAATTATAAAATTCAAGTCGAGCATCATTCGCTTTTTGCAACCTCACCAGTATTTAATTGTTATTTAGCGGATAAAATGTTTGATTGGATAAAAACGCAAGGTGGAATTGAAGAAATATACCGTCTCAATTGTCAAAAGGCAGCTAAATTATATCAATATTTGGATAACAGCGATTTTTATACAACTCATGTAGATCCTGAGGTTCGTTCTATAGTTAATGTCTGTTTCTCACTTAAGAATGATACATTAGAGAATGAATTTCTACATTTGGCACAGCTACGTGGTTTATATGCTTTGAAGGGGCATCGATTCGTTGGTGGAATTCGCGCGAGTCTATATAATGCAATGCCCATTACCGGCGTTGATGCGCTTATAGAGTTCATGTCTGAGTTTGCAAAGGAAAATAGTTAGTGAGAATACATAATTTTATCAGTAAACCTGTTCGGTCAATCAATGGTGAGATCACTGTACCTGGTGATAAATCTATTTCACATCGCTCCATTATTTTTGGTTCTTTAGCTAAGGGAACAACGATCATTAATGGATTTCTTGATGGTGATGATTGCATGGCAACCCTAAAAGCTTTCCAAGCAATGGGAGTAACCATAGAAGGTCCTGATGAACAACAAGTGGTAATCTATGGGGTTGGCAAGCATGGATTGAAAAAGCCTGATAAGGTTATTGATTGTGGAAACTCTGGAACCAGTATGCGACTGCTTGCAGGATTATTAGCTGCCCAATCTTTTGATAGTCAACTAACAGGGGATGAGAGCTTATTAAAAAGACCGATGATGCGGGTTAGTAAACCATTAACACAAATGGGTGCCGATATTACTACTGTAGATGGAAAACCTCCGCTCACAATTAGAGGCGGCAAAAAACTTAAAGGGATTCATTATGTTATGCCCGAAGCGAGTGCCCAGGTTAAATCATGCATTTTATTGGCTGGTCTCTATGCTGAAGGGGAGACCCAAATCACAGAAGCAGGTGTGAGCCGTGATCATACAGAACTAATGCTCAAAAACTTTTCTTATCCTGTTCATCGTTCAGGTAATACTTTAATTGTTAACTCAGAGAGTGAATGCATTGGCACTGAGATAGATATTCCTGGAGATATTTCATCTGCGGCATTTTTCATTGTTGCAGCCACTATTATTCCTGACTCTGATATTCTCATTCGAAATGTAGGTATTAATCCAACGCGTACTGGAATACTGCATATTTTATTGGAGATGGGGGCTAATATTACTCTTTTAGACCAACGACAACTTGGAGAAGAATGGGTTGCTGATTTGAGAGTTCAATATGCACCATTGAAAGGAATTAACATAGATTCAAATATGGTACCTCTTGCAATTGATGAGTTCCCTGTAATTTTTATTGCCGCAGCTTGTGCACAAGGACAAACTACGCTGCACGGCGCAAGTGAATTACGCCTTAAAGAAAGTGATCGGATTGCTGCTATGGTTGATGGTCTAAAAGAATTAGGTATTCATGCAAATGCATTAGACGATGGAGTACTGATCGAAGGAGGAACCTTAAACGGAGGTACTGTTGAAAGCAGAGGTGATCATCGTATCGCCATGTCTTTTGCAATCGCTGGGGCTGTAGCTAAAGAACCTGTTACTATTAAAAATTGTGTCAATGTAGCTACCTCATTTCCTTTGTTTGTGGAAACAGCAAAGGAGCTTCAATTACAAATAGAGGAAACTGTTAATAATGTACAATGACACAGTACCTGTTATAACCTTAGATGGACCAAGTGGCACTGGTAAGGGCACTTTATGCCAATTACTTGCGAAACATCTTAAATGGAATATGCTTGATAGTGGTGCTATTTATCGTGTTCTCGCTTATGCTGCTAGGAAAAATAAAATTGACTTTCACGATGTAGATAAATTGACTGCATTAGCGCGTTCACTAAATTTACGCTTTGAATCTTCTGATGATTATGGGGCACAAGCCATTTTGGATGAGATGAATATCAGTTCTGAAATTCGAAGTGAGCAATGTGGCCAAGACGCATCTCAAATTGCTGCGATTCAAGAAGTTAGACATGCTTTACTCGAGCGGCAACGTAATTTTGCACAATCTCCAGGACTCGTTACTGATGGTCGAGATATGGGTACCGTAGTCTTCCCTGATGCTGTTTTAAAGATATTTTTATATGCTAATGAAGAAGAAAGAGCAAATAGACGTTATTTACAGTTGAAAGAAAAGGGAATTAATGTTAGCCTCGCGCAGGTTGTAGAAGAATTGGCTAAGCGTGATGTAAGGGATACTGCTCGTACGCATGCGCCATTGAAGCCTGCAGATGATGCAGTGCAAATTGATACAACCAGATTATCCATTGTACAAGTGTTTAATATTGTATTAAAATTAATTAATGAACGTTTGTACTGTGCTTAATTATTTGTTGGGGGAAAGATGAGTGGAACTCAATCTTTCATTTTTTTACTAAAGAGTTTATTAACATGTCTGAAAGTTTCAAAGAATTGTTTGAGCAAAGTATTGCCGGTGCTCAATTTTATCCTGGTGCCATTATTAATGCTAAAGTTATCGGAATCGATAGTGACTATGTCATTTTAAATGCGGGTCTAAAATCTGAAGGTATTGTACCTAAAGAAGAATTTTATGACAAAGATGGTGCATTGGAAGTTAGCTTGGGTGATACTGTTGAAGTAGCACTGGACTCTGTAGAAGATGGCTACGGCGAAACGCTCCTTTCAAGAGAAAAAGCAAAACGTCAGGAAGCTTGGCGTAAATTATCTAAATCACATGAAAACAATGAAACAGTTACTGGTCTTATCTCCGGAAAAGTTAAAGGCGGATTTACTGTTGAAATTGGTACCATACGCGCTTTCTTACCTGGTTCATTAGTAGACGTCAGACCTGTAAGAGATCCTTCTTATTTAGAAGGCAAAGAGCTTGAATTCAAAGTTATTAAAATGGATTTAAAGCGCAACAACATCGTTGTATCACGTCGTGCAGTTGTTGAAGAAGAAAGTAGTGCTGATAGACAAGCATTGCTTGAGTCCTTACATGAGGGTCAAGAACTTCATGGTATTGTTAAAAACCTTACCGATTATGGTGCATTCATTGACCTGGGTGGCATAGATGGCTTGTTGCATATCACTGATATTTCATGGAAGCGTGTAAAACATCCAAGTGAAGTATTATCCGTTGGCCAAGACGTAAAAGTAAAAGTATTGAGTTTTGATAGCGAAAGAAACCGTGTTTCTTTAGGCATGAAACAATTAGGTAACGATCCTTGGGTTGATCTAGTAGAACGTTATCCAATAGGCAGAAAATTACAAGGTAAAGTAACTAATATCACTGATTATGGTTGCTTTGTTGAAATCGAAGAAGGTGTTGAAGGCTTAGTCCATATGTCTGAAATGGATTGGACCAATAAAAACGTACATCCAAGTAAAGTAGTTTCTCTGGGTGATGTAGTTGATGTTATGGTTCTTGAAATTGATGAAGAAAGACGCCGTATTTCTTTAGGCATGAAACAATGTGTTGGTAATCCATGGCAACAATTTGCTGCCGCACACAATAAAGGCCAAAAAGTAAGTGGTAAGATTCGTTCAATCACCGACTTCGGAATATTTATTGGCTTGGATGGAGATATTGACGGTTTGGTTCATTTGTCTGATATTTCCTGGACAGTTGCTGGCGAAGAAGCAGTAAAACAGTTTAAGAAAGGACAAGAGTTGGAAGCTGTTATTCTTGCTATAGATCCTGAGCGTGAGCGTATTTCTTTGGGTATAAAACAACTTGAAGGCGATAACTTCGCGAGTTTTGTTGATGAGTATACTAAAGGCGCCATAGTTAAAGGCACTGTTGTCGCTGTAGATGCTAAAACAGTTACTGTAGCTTTAGCCGATGATATTACTGGTACTATTCGTGCAAGTGAATTGTCCGATGAGCGTGTTGATGATGCGACTACTCTTGTCAAAGAAGGTGATGAGATTGAAGCAAAAATCATAAATGTTGATCGTAAAAATCGTTCAATTACTCTTTCAGTAAAAGCGAAAGATGCTCAAGATGAAGCAGATGCGATTAAGAAATACTCTAGAACCGAAGGTACTTCAACAACAACCTTAGGTGATTTGCTGAAAGAAAAAATGGCAAGTAAAGAGAGTGATTAATTTCTTTATTGTCAATTAGTTAAAAAAGCGTAGATTTCTCTACGCTTTTTTGTTTGTATATTTTAATAACCTGTGTGAACCGAAGTGGAGCTCAGGTTTAAATTACAGTATCATCCTGGAAGATCCCGGGTTCCGCTTCGAATTGCCCTGGAAACAAAAAAGGAAGAATTTTATGCGCATATTAATGCTAGTTATTTATATACTTCTTATCATTATTGGCGTTAGTTTTGCTGCTCTAAATGCAACTTCAGTGGATGTTAATTTATATTTTAAAACAATAACAATGCCTATCTCTGTTCTTATGACAATCATGTTAGGTATTGGGATTTTAGTAGGTTTTATACTTTTTATTGGAAGATATTGGCGTTTAAAAGCTGAATGCCACAAAATTAAAAACCAATTAAAATTAACTGAAAAAGAAATTAAAAACTTACGATCAATTCCATTGCAAGATCAACACTAATTTTTTTGTTATTATGAAGTCTAACATGCAGAGGGGAGGGTAATAATGATTGATTTATGGCCATTACTATTGCCTGCTGCTGCGTGGTCTGGTTGGTGGTTGGCAAATCGTAGTAAATCCAAGAGCGACCCCACTCTTTATAACCGTTTATCCCGTGAATATGTTGTAGGACTTAATTATCTTTTAAACGAGCAACCTGATAAAGCTGTTGATGTTTTTATTAAATTACTAGAGGTTGACAGTGATACGGTAGAAACACATCTTGCGTTAGGGAGTTTGTTTAGGCGCCGTGGTGAAGTTGATAGAGCGATACGTATTCATCAAAATTTAATTGCGAGACCTCAATTAAGTATTTTACAAAGAAAAGAATCATTAATGGCCTTAGGCCAGGATTATATGAGTGCTGGTTTATTCGATCGTGCAGAGCGAATTTTTTTGGAGGTTGTAGAATTAGGGGGATCTAAAGAAACCAGTAGCTTGCATGGTTTGTTAGCCATTTATCAACAAGAAAAAGCTTGGGAAAAAGCTTTGGATGTAATTAAAAAGCTTGAAATTTCAACAGGGACTAGTTTTCATAATCAAGCGGCTCATTATTATTGTGAAATGGCCAATCAGGCATTAAAAAGCAATGCAATTGATAAAGCTACATATTGTATTAAGCAAGCTATAAGCGTTGATAATGAATCAGTTAGAGCCAGCTTAATGAATGCAAGCCTCGAAATGAAAGAAGGGCGTTACAAACAAGCAATTCGCTCATTAAAACGTGTTCCTCAGCAAGATGCTGATTTTTTAACAGAAATTATCGAACCTCTAGTTGTATGCCATAAAGAATTAAATACAATGGATGAGTGTGTCAAGTATCTTGAAGAGACCTTAGAGGATAATCCTAGAGCTTCAGTAATTTTTGTAATAGCGGAATATTTAAGACAACAAAAAAATATGGATGCTGCGATAGATTTCGTTGCGGATAACTTGAGTAAACATCCATCCATACGAGGTTTAAATCAATTAACCTATTGGCATCTTGAGTCTGCTCACGGAAAGGTACGTGATAAGTTACAAATGCTTTATGATATAACAAGTAAATTTTTAGACAATAAGCCAGTTTATCGATGCGTTCATTGTGGTTTTGGTGGCAAACATCTTCATTGGCATTGTCCCAGCTGTAAAAACTGGGGAAGAATGAAACCTGTCCATGGATTGGAAGGATATTAACTAATTTTTTAAGAGATTATGATGCAATTTATCGATTTAAAAAAACAATATTCAATAATAGAAAACGAAATTTTAGCCAGTATTAAAAACGTTTTGGATCATGGTCAATATATTATGGGGCCTGAAATTGCTCAACTTGAAAGGCAATTAGCTGATTTTATAGGAGTTAAACATGCTATTGTCAATTCAAGTGGAACAGACGCGTTATTAATGGCTTTAATGGCTTTGGAAATACAGCCTGGAGATGAAGTAATTACTACTCCTTTTAGTTTTTTCGCTACTGCTGAGGTGATTAGTCTTTGTCAAGCTAAGCCTGTTTTTGTAGATATTGATCCACTTACTTATAACATGGACCCTAATAAGCTTGAAGCTGCAATTACCAGTAAAACTAAGGCGATAATGCCAGTGGGATTATATGGTCAATGTGCTGATCATGATGAAATTAATGCTATCGCAGCTCATTACGGTATACCAGTGATTGAAGATGCAGCACAAAGTTTTGGTGCAACTTATAAAGGTAAATATTCATGTGCTTTATCAACGATTGGATGTACTAGTTTCTTTCCATCAAAACCTTTAGGTGGATATGGAGATTCAGGTGCCTGTTTTACCAATGATGATGTTTTAGCTCAAAAACTTATTGAAATAAGAATTCATGGTCAAAATGCGCGTTATTGCCATAACCGCATAGGAATAAATGGGCGAATGGATACGATTCAGGCTGCTGTTTTAATTGAGAAATTGAAATTGTTCCCAGATGAAATTATTATGCGCCAAAGAGTTGCTAAAGCATACGATCAGATTCTTTCACCTTTAGTAAAAACGCCCTTCGTTCATAGCTACAATACAAGTGTTTATGCACAATATACTATTGAAGTAAGTAATCGAGATGCGTTCCAGAAGGCAATGCAAGAATCCGGAATTCCAACTGCTGTGCACTATCCTGTACCCCTGCATCAACAAACTGCCATGGCATATCTTGGTTATAAAATGGGTGATTTTCCTCATGCAGAATATGCAAGTAGTCGGGTTATTAGTTTACCTATGCATCCTTATTTGCAAGAAGCAGAGCAAATAAAAATAGTTACAGCTGTAAAAAGTGCTCTAGAAGTTCATGAAGAAGAGGCTATGGTATAAATGATGCCTAAATTAATTGTTGCACTGGATTTTGATAATGAGCATGATGCGTTAAATTTAGTTGAAAAGCTTGATCCTAACAGTTGTGCTGTAAAAGTAGGAAGCGAACTTTTTACACTCCTTGGTACAAGTTTTGTGAAGCAATTGATCAAAAGAAAATTTAAAGTTTTTTTAGACTTAAAATTTCATGATATTCCTAATACAGTTGCAAAAGCGTGTACGGCAGGGGCTGAGCTCGGGGTGTGGATGATGAATGTCCATGCTTCTGGTGGAATGAGTATGATGCAAGCAGCAAGGAATGCTATTGATTCTTATGGCGCGAGTAGACCCATCTTAATTGCAGTGACTGTATTGACCAGTTTTAATCAAAATGAATTAATTTCAGTTGGGATTAATACCCCTGTAATAGACCATGTTAAAAAATTAGCTATTTTGACAAAGGACGCAGGTTTGGATGGAGTGGTTTGTTCCGCTCAAGAAGTAAAGGTAATAAAGGGTTCCTGTGGTAATCAATTTATCACGGTAACTCCAGGCATCAGATTGCCAAATAACGTCAGTGATGATCAATCGCGAGTAATGACACCCAAACAGGCCATTGAAGAAGGTAGTGATTATTTGGTAGTAGGACGTCCAATCACACAAGCAATAAATCCTGAACTGGTTGTCGCTGAAATTTTAAAGAATATTCAAAATTAATCCTATATATAGCCTAGGTACATTTCAAAATGTGGCCTAGGTACCATTAAAGCCATCTCTGGCTTAATACTATAAGTATGTCCATTTCGAATAATTTAGTCTATTTAATTTCTGATAAATTTGTGTTAATTATATTTGTGATGGTTAAAAATAATAAAACAAAAAGGAATCGTAATCGTATCGTTTGAACAAAAGGTGATGGAAACAGCAAGACTCGAGTTAAGTATAGCAAGATCAATTTAGCAATAAATCAATTGGAAGCATGGAGTGCTTCGACTATTGCTGAATGGTTAATGGATTATCATAACTTAAGGATAAGTGATGACACCACAACACGTAATAAGTCAGCTGCTTGAATCTGACGCACACCCATATGCTCAAAATCTTGATTTATTAAAAAAAATTATTATGACAGCCTATTTAGGCCGTTTAGAAATTAATGGTTCCCCCGCCGATAATAAAATTGCTTTTGGTAATTATCTATTTGATAACGAACAAATAATGTTCGATTTTACACGGGTAAGTGATGAGAAAAGAGTATTATTTAAACAATGGCTTTTGGAGCCTCATCAAAAAGAGAAAACTAAAGCATTTTTAAGTGGTGTAACAGTAAATGAGTATCGTGGTTTCACAGCTGAAGTTGCTTTAACCTGGTGGGGAAGAATAGTAAGCTGGTTTCAGGGACAATATTTAGAGCATTGGAAAATAAGTGATTTAGATTTATCACTAAAAAATATATCTCATTATCAATTGACTGGTATTCAAATGTGTCATGGTCATCATGGGACATTAATAGGTTTTAACCAATTTTTAGTCCCAGGGACTGGAACAAAATATAAAGATCCTGATGACTCCCAGCAAGAACCTTTAGGAAATACAAAACGAGTTTTTATTACCGATAAATTAGTCGATCAGCTTATCTCACTTAATATAAAAAATATTAATTTTGAATCAATATGTAAAAGCCCTCATCCGCAATCGATAGAAGTGTCTGATCCTCAAGAACGCCTAGATAAAATGCATGATTATCGAAAGATGCAGCGATATATGTCTTTAAAACCATGGTATGTTCGCATTTGGACTTGGTTGTTTCCCTGGATAAACGACGAAAAAGTTAAAAGTAAATCAATTAAAGAAAAACACGTAGTACCACTATATCAAACAAAAAAAGTAGAAGTATTTCGGTTTTTAAAATCACATGAAATTTTAGTAAGGGAAAGAAAACCCAATATTGAAAATATAGTTCTTTGCGGTGGTGGCGCAAAAATTTTTGCTCATATTGGTGTTTGGAAAGCACTAAACGAGGCAAAAATATATCCTGAAAAATTCGCCGGTAGCTCCGCAGGAGCTATTATGGCCTTAATGTGTTATTTAGGATATACAGCTGAGGAAATTGAAGCATTATTTAAACATTTCAAACATGAGCATTTAGTGCATTTTGATATAAATATCAATGGGATTTCCGAAGCTCATTCACTAAAGACTGCTCTAGATTATGCGATTGCCTATAAACTGGATCAAATTGTTTCTAAATATCAAATTCCATATCCCCAAGGCAAAATCACATTTGCAACCTTAGAAGAAATTCGGCAAAAATGCCCAGGGTGTGGAATTGGAAAAGAGTTGGTAGTTACAGCAACAAATAAACCCCAGGGAAAAACGCGTTATTTCTCTTATTTTCGCTCGCCAAATTTTGAGGTGAGTGAAGCGGTTAAAACATCCGCCAGTTTTCCTATAGTTTATAGATCAACGCTTATTGATGGTGAGGAACATAATGATGGCGGTATATTAAATAATTTTCCTACTGAGGCTTTTTTTGATGATCACTCCACATTTCTCGAATCAGAATATGGTAATAACTTAAAAGTATTAGCTGTTAAATTTGATGACGGCCCAGAAAGAAAGGCCATTGATCGTGTGATGGATAGAGTTTATAGAGAAAATGTGGTCTTAAATTGGATTTATAGATTATTAACTGGTGTTAGTGATCCAGCTAGTGGTTGGGAAAAAGATCGCTTGAAATTGAGAAAATACGCATGTCAATCCATTGTAATTAATGTTGATAATGTATCCACCTCATCATTTACCGTGGGGGAAGAAACCAGAAAACAAATGATTGATTCCGGTTATCAAGAGACAAATAACTATTTGAATATGCGTTATCATAAAAATGAGGATAACGAATATGAAAATGAAGAGTTTATGTACACAACATTTAGTTCTCTGGGTGAATTACTTTCCTATTGTTGTTATCGAGGTGATAGGCACTGGTTTGAAGTAGTGTACCGACTAATTGAAGAATCTAGTGCGCCTAATCAAAGTGAGTTAATGCAACAAGCGCAGGAATTGCGGAGACTTTATTTTAGTGCCACAACTTCTTCCCCAAAAACGCCTAAGCAAGATGATACTCAACTAACTTTTTTTGGTAATGAAATACCCCATGCCTCCTCATCGTCAAGTAGAAAAGACCATCACAAGATCCTCCTTGCGATATATCCTATTTTTTTAAAATTATCACAAGATTTAGTTAAGGACAGCTCTGATAAAAAGATTTTTGATTATGCACGTCATGCTTTTTCGTTAAAAGCTCCGTTTGAGTGTTTGAGTCATTTTGCAAAAATTCGTAATGAAACGCATGTCATTTTTCATATTGCAATCAATTTATTAAAAGAGCTTAAAAAAAATCCTAGTGAGAAAATATATGAAGCGATGAGTCGATTGTTAGATTTGCTTAATAGCAATAAAAATTTATATAAAGAGGAGTATTTTTCACGTTGGGATTTATCTTTCTCTCAATGTTCACGCATACTCGATTTATTGAGTAAGAATTCTGAAGTTAATCCACGAATGCTTCGTTCATTGAGCAGAAAATATGAGCCGATGCAAACAGTGATATCGGGTGTTTATTACGAGGATGATTATGGCGATTTAGAGTCTGATGAAACATTTTCCTTTAGTATGTAATATGTTTATTGAACTGTGGTATTTTATAAGGTAACTCGCAAATCAAAAAATAAAATGGAATAATTTTTTATTTATGAAAATACCAGGTCTTACGCTGCTGGAGTTACTAATAACGATGTCAGTGTTCATAGGTTTATCAATAATAGGGATTGGTTCATATACTTATTTTTTTAAAAAAAATGAACAGAAAACAATAATTGAGGAACTTCGAACGGCAATACAATATGCCAAGATGCAAGCGATTATTCTTGGTAATCCTGTACATCTTTCTCCGCTCGATGTGTCATCTAATTGGTCGAATGGCCTTGTTTTAAATTTTTTAAATAAAAAAACGAATCAAATGGAAGTGATTTATCAATGGCAATGGAACCATCCTCGCTGGGACTTGCATTGGGATGGAGCAAGTTCGACAAAGAGGATCAGCTTTTCAACTTATCCCGGACAAGCGATTAGCAATGGACGTTTTATTTTAATGAATCTAGATACCCATGAACAGGTGGTTATTGTTTTAAATCGACTGGGAAGAATAAGAGTTAGCAATAACTTGTCGCAGATGCGTTAATTTTGTAAGATCATGCCGAACTATATTTTGTAATAAGTAGCTAAAATACATGTCTATTAATACCCATTCTATTTTCAAAATAAATGCACAAAGTTCGGAGCAACTTACAGAGTGGCTTAATTATAACGCGTCCTTAACTGATAAACTGCAGCAAATTAAGGGTGAAGCACAGATTGAGCTTATTTCTCAATGTTGGACTAATACGGATTGGTGGGATAGAAACCTTTTACAAATTCAAGATAATTTGATCTTTCAGCGTGAAATCATGATGAAAAGTCATGATGTTGTTTATTGGTATGCACGTAGTATTATTCCTAAAAAATGTTATGAGCTTGATCCTAATTTTTTTAGACGTTTAGAAAATGAATCCATAAAAAACTTAATTTTTAATGAAGTTCGAGTGCATCGTGTTCAATGGACAAGCTATCCGGTGGATCAACAATGCTTGGAATATTATTGGGTTAAAAGGAATCTGCATTCAATTAATGGAATGCTTTGGGTTCGGCTAACCGAATTTTCTTTTCAACAGAAAGAATCATTTTATTTGGCTGAAATTATGTTACCTGAGCTTGAGAACATTAATTCATGAAGTGGAATGCATATTGGCGATTAATGCGTTTCGATAAGCCTGTGGGAATCCTGTTGCTTTGGTATCCGACAGCATGGGCTCTATGGTTGGCGAATAAAGGAATACCATCACTTAAACTGTTAATCTTTTTTTTATGTGGTACCGTACTTATGCGTGCAGCAGGCTGCGTGATCAATGATATTGCTGATCGAAATATCGATAAGCATGTTGCCCGCACGAAATTAAGACCGTTAACTGCTGGTGAAGTTAGTTTGCCTGAGTCTTTCCTTTTATTAATAATATTACTTTTAGTGGCATTATTTATATTAATTCAGCTTCCTCGAAATTGTTTTTATCTTGGATTGATTGCGTTATTTATTTCTCTATTATATCCCTTCTGTAAGCGCTTTCTCGACGCCCCCCAACTAGTCCTTGGTTTGGCATTTTCTATGGGGATACCTATGGCATATGTGGCATCCGATGGATATTTGAATAGTGAATGTTTCTTATTGTTTTTAATTAATTTTTCGTGGATTCTGACTTATGACACTATGTATGCCATGGCTGATAAAGCGGATGATTTACGAATTGGTGTGAAGTCTACGGCGATTTATTTTGCTAGCTATGATCGTATGATTATTGGTTTGTTACAAGGTTTATTTCATAGTTTGTGGTTATATTGGGCATTTATGAATCAAATCAATTTATTCTTTTATATTTTTTGGTTGATAGCGGGTGTTATCTTGATTTACCAACAAAAACTAATTAATAAAAGAGTTCCTCAAGATTGCTTCAAAGCCTTTATTGTGAGTACCTATTATGGGGCATTAATGTGGTTGGCTGTTGGCATTGGTTACTGAAATAGGGTTGGTTTTTCCCAACTGTCTTCCGTGCACAGCGAGGGAGCTCCAGTGATTATGCTAAAGAAGGGAGATCCTTCGTCGTAAGTTCCTCATTATAACGGGTCGAACTTAGGGATGACAATTAGGATTTAGGGTGACGAATTGTTATTTGAATAGCTTAATCCTAATGATGCTTATTTTCATCTGAGGTGTAATGCTATTTTGAGTTACCTGCGTTTATGTGAAATAAAGCGCAGGTCATTCATTTTAGATTTTAATAAATATCGCTTCCATTATCTGCAACAACTCGAGTATTTTTTCCATAAATTACAAGTATTTTTTGCTTGGTTTTCAGTTTGAGATCTTCTGCTTGTACCACAGAAATAATTCCCCCTGAATTTAATTTAATCACATATTCAACACCATGTGATTGGTTATAGCCATTGTCCTCAAAACTATTGCTTTTAGTTACATTGCTCGTATTTCGATGTAAATTCACAGGTCGTTTAGATATAATTGTACCCGGAATTACTTTTTTAATCTTGCCTACCTCATTTGAATCATATTCACCAGGAGGTAATGCTTTATTACAGCTAGCTAAAATAAGTCCAAAGACAAGTACTAAAATAGGTTTAAATAAGTTTTTTCGATTCATAGATACTTAAACTCCAGTAAGGAACACGATAAAGATAAGAGCCCCATACGAAATGCAACTTCGCGTGCTTATCTCTAAGCAAATAGGGATTATCGATGTCACGTACTAATTAATTTTGCGACCGTATGAAGTATAACTGAGAATTAATTTATTTTTAACAGTTCTTCTAATAAACTGCTGGCGCCTATGCGAAACCAGCTTTTATTAATATGTTTGCCCATCATTAACTCTGCGAGTGTTGCATAATTATGTGCTTGCTGTGGTGTCCTTATGCCACCCGAAATCTTAATACCGCAGGATTTCCCGCCATCTCGAATCGCACTTAACATGGCAAATGCTGCAGATAAGGATGCACCTGCGGATATTTTCCCTGTTGATGTTTTAAGATAATCGCAGCCCGACTCGACTAACTCTTTACTCACATGGTAAATAGTTGTGATGTCAGGAAAGGCGCCCGTTTCTAAAATAATTTTTAGCATAAGCTTATGTTGCTTACAAAATTGGGCAATAAAATTGCATTGATTTAACGCGAGTTGTTTTTGCCCTTGAAGATACATGTGGTAAGGAAATACATAGTCAATTTCTGTAGCTCCTAACTCCATTGCCTTTGCTATAGATTCAAGTGAACTGGTTAGTTCTTCACTTCCATGAGGAAAGTTAATCACTGTAGCTAAATCAATCACATTTTGTGAAGAAAATTGATCAAGATGCTGTATGTAAACGCAGAGCGCAGCAACTTGATTGTGATTTGCGTTGTGTTTTAATTGTAATAATGTTTCAGAATGTGCATGTTCATCCAATAAAGTAAGATCAATGGAGTGAATAAGTTGCTTGCCAGGGATGATTCTTTTAGAATTACTACCAAGCAACGTCTCCATGACCTCATTAAAATGGGTCTCTAAAGTCACTTTATACTCGCAATATATTGTTTCAGAATTAAATTCAATTTTTCCGCAGCACTTTCTGCCATTGCAACTACAGATTCATGACTGTGTGCTGTTTTTGAAAGGCCAGTTGCGTAGTTAGTAATCATAGCAATAACTGCTACGTGCATCCCACAGTGATTTGCAACTAAGACTTCTGGTACTGTAGACATGCCTACAGCATCAGCCCCCCAAACTTTAAATGCTCTGATTTCGGCAGCTGTTTCGTAATGAGGGCCTAAAACCGAAATGTAAACTCCTTCGGTAAGCTTAATTGAGTTTTTTGCTCCAGTAGATAATAAGTCAAAACGCATTTGTTTGTCATAAGCATTATCTAATGGATAAAATCTTGGGCCAAACTCATCATCGTTAGGGCCAATCAAAGGATTGCTGGGTTGTAAATTGATATGATCCGAGATAAGCATTAATTCTCCGGGCCCAACATCTTCTCTTAATGAGCCTGAAGCATTTGTGGCAATGAAATAATCGCATCCTAATAGTTTTAAAGTACGAATATAGGTTTTAACTGCTTCATAATTCTCGGAACCTTCGTACGTATGAGCGCGACCTTGTAAGCAAACAACACCCACATTATTCAAATATCCAAAAATTAAATTACCACCATGTCCTTGTACGGTAATCTTAGGAAATCCTGGTAATTCTTCATAACTGATTCGTACAGAATCGTGTAACTCATCAGCAAATTTCCCTAATCCTGATCCTAAAACCACACCAATTCTTGGTTTAAATGAAGGATATAGTTTTTTGATATAGTTTGCTGCTAAATGGGCATAGCTCTGCTTTTGTGCAGTATCTGTCATACAAATTTTCCTATTAATTAAGGGTTAACATCAAAATTAAAAGCCAATGGTAGGAGTTCATTTATCTTTAAGCTACGTAATATTGAATCTTTATTACATAGATGGATCAGAGTATCTGCTGTGGAGAATTCATGGATCCTTTGCCTGCATGCACCACAAGGTGAACACAATAAATTTGTTCCCGCAAGGATGACCATACTTTTAATATGTTGTTCCCCTGCAGAAACCATTGCAGAAATTGCTGATGTTTCAGCACATACAGCTAAGCTATAAGAGCCGTTCTCGACATTGACGCCGGTATATAAATTATCTTTATCGGTGCATATACAACAAGCCACGCTAAACTTGGAATAGGGCGAGTACGAATGAGCGAGCGCCTTATGTGCATTTGAAATCATTTTCGTAATTATCTGATCCATTATAAATCTCAATTAAAACTGGCAGTCTATAAGTATAAAAGAGTATTGTCTTTAAGACTATCTTCTTCTTTATGTTCTTGGACCTTAACAGTTGATTTAGTTGGTTCAGGGGATTTTTGCTTGGGATTAGAGAAAAAGCCGCTGAAGCAACTGGGTTCTGGTTCGGGTGACTTAGAGTTAGAGTGTTCCTCGGAAACTGAGGGGCCTAATGTTTCAGTCATTTCATAATAACTATTAGCATGGTCTGGTTCATGTTGTCCGAAATTGCAATTTAACCAGAATTCAAATGCTAATGCACCCAGTCCCACACAAATGAGCAGTGAAAAAATAGTAATAGGTATTGCTGCCGGCGGAAATAAAAATATGAAAGTAGCTGCAGTCGCAGCTACTAAGCTTATGACTGTTGATGTTTTAGCGTATGATAAATAAGCGCTTTGTCGTGTCGAAGAAAAATTTTCATCGGGAGGGGGATTTTTTAATTTATGATACTCACCAATTGACCATAATATATTACCAAGAAGAAATAGCCATGCTGCAGGAGGAAATAAGGCCGGTACAAAAATAGCAGCGACACTTATTATTGTTGCTGTGAACCCTATAATTGAAGAATAAAGGAATTGCTCTTTAATTTGTGCAAAACCATACCATTTGCGATAGTGTTCTGGGTGATCTGGATGAAGATGGCACGCTGTAAACCAACACAGATAGGCTAATGAATAAATGCCCAGTGAAAGAAATCGAAATATTGCTGCTGCGAGTGGAAAAGGGATATACTGGAGTTTTGAAAGCAAAAAGCCAGCAAAGAAAAAGATGCCACTTGCTCTATCTAATTTCTGGGCTATGGTCATATAAAAGTAATCCTGGAGATTTTTTTAACCCTGCAAATTGTACCTTAATTAAACAGAAAAAAATAGTTTATTTCATCTGTTTAAGAATATAAAAGTTAATAAAAAAGAAGTATCAATCAATTATTTACTTTCATATCATATGCTTATGTATTATCCATAACTAAATTTGGTTCAGATAGTTCGGCATTGATCTCCGGAGTTGAATGAAGAATAACCCGCACAAGCAGTCCTCCATCAGGGTTATTTAGAGCCATAATTTCACCATGATGTAATTGAATGGCACGAGCGGCGATGGCTAATCCTAATCCATATCCACCTGTTTTTTTTGTTCTTGACGTATCAACACGATAAAATGGACTAAATATCCTACCTAGCTGATCTTTAGGTACACCAGGACCTTTATCTTTAATATCAATATAGATATGTTCTTTAGTTTCATCATGTTTTAATGAAACAATCACTTGTTCTGTGGCTGGCGAATAATGGAGTGCATTTCGAACTACATTTTCTATTGCTCTATGAATTAATCGTTCATCAATGAGCAAGAAACATGGTTCAATTACACCCGCGTTGACTCGAGGTGTTTCTTCACCAACTTCATAATTGGCATCTCTAATGATATTGAATAAAAGAGTTGAAAGCTCAACATTAGTTAAATTGAGATCAGTTGTTGATTTCTCCAAACGAGCAAAATCCAGTACCTCAGTGATTAAAGCATTTAACCTAGAACATTCGAGTTCCATACGATTAAACTCTGTATCTGCTAGACCGTGTGTTTTATTACGTCCTAATTCTATTGCAATTTGCAGTCGAGCAAGAGGTGAGCGTAACTCATGTGAAATATCTTGTAACAATCGCTCTTTGGAGTTGATTAGGGTTTCTAGCTGTTCTGCCATACGATCAAACTCATGGCTCAATTGAGCTATTTCATCATTATAATGCCCTCTTAGATGTCCAACACGCGTATTTAATTTCCCAGTAGCAATTGATTTAGCGGCCATTCCCAACGATCGTAATGGCTGGGTTAAGTAGCGGGATAATAAATAACAAATAAGACCACTGATAAATATTGCCAAAATGAGACGAATGGCAAGACCAGCCCATGGAACATCAACAAAATGAGAGATTGGCTTTTCACTTACAGCTGCAAGTCGGTAAAATTTTCCTGAAGTGGATAAAATTTCATGACTTACGATAAGTTTGCCTGATTTTAAAATACCTTCACTTAGTTGATCTTGTAGTAAGTTTTCTGCAACTTCTTTTACGTTTTCTGGCGCTGCTTGCGTGCCAATAATTTCACCGGTGCTGGATAATAAATAAATTGACATATGGCGTGAAATACCAATTTTATTTAACCATTTTAATAATGCAGTTTGTCGACCTGATTCGTAGGTTGCAACGGCCGCATTTGCATAGCTATCCATAAATAGCTGTTCTTGGGCAGGTAATGATGATTTTTGTACGATGTGACTGATAACCCAGGCTGTGGTAAAAATAATAAGTATTGTGGCGAGCCAAAATGAAATAAAAATTTTCCAATACAAACTACGCATTAAACATGTATCCAAATCCACGAACAGTTTTAACTATAGGTTCACCTTGAGGGTTATCTCCTAACTTGTTTCTTAGATTACTGATATGAACATCGATACTACGATCATATGCAGTGTATTTTCTGCCTAGAGCATATTCAGTAAGCTCTTCCTTAGAAAATGCTTGTCCTGGTGATTTTATAAGCATTTCTAAAATATTGAATTCAGCATTAGTCAGTTCAAGATAGTTTCCGCCCATAGTTACATGACGTTTGGAGCAGTCAACAACTATATCATGTTGCTCAATGATAGGTCTTGATGTGGGTATCTTTTGAGTACGCCTCAAAATAGCACGTAAACGAGCTACTAATTCGCGAGGATTGCATGGTTTAGGCAGATAATCATCGGCACCGATCTCAAGACCCACGATCCTATCGATATCATCTCCACGAGCAGTTAGCATGAGGACAGGTGTTTCCAAATGTTCACGAATCGCTTTTAATACCTCAAAACCATTCAGTTTTGGTAACATGACATCAAGAATAATTGCATCGAAAGTCTGATTTAAGGCTTTTTTTACTCCACTTTCACCGTCATGGACACAGACAGCATTGAATCCCTCGGGGTCCAAATATTGGGCTAATAAATCAGTTAGCTCTATATCGTCATCAATTATGAGAATATTACCATTCATACTTCATTATGCCTTGCGTTTATCAATACATTCCATTAATTTGATCCTTCGAGCATCTGCGTTAATAATTTTAAACTCAAAAGAATCAATCGTAATCGTTTCCCCTCGTGAAGGTAAATGACCAAAACTATTCATTACAATCCCGCCTATTGTATCATAAATTTCATCACTAAAATCTGCTTTAAGTTGTTCATTAAATTCATCAATAGGCATATGGGCCTTAACAATATAGTGTCCATCTTCATGCGCCTTGAGGTAGGCATCTTCATCGATATCGAACTCGTCTTCAATATCTCCAATTATCTGTTCGATAATATCTTCAATAGTCACAAAACCAGAAACTTCACCATATTCATCCACTACTATCGCCATATGATTTTTGTTGCTGCGAAATTCACTGAGTAAGCTATCTAAACGTCTACTTTCAGGAACAAACGTCGTCTGACGACAAATATCAAGTAAGTCAAATGAGTCGAGATTAGCAGATTGATAGCGTAATAAATCTTTTGCGTGTAATACCCCAATGATTTCATCTGAATCGGCAGTAATCACTGGAAATCTTGAATGCCCAGTTTGGGTGACTGTTTGTATAATGTCGCAAAATTGCTCATCTTGTTTAATACAAACCATCTGATTTTTGGGCAGCATAATATCTCGTACACGCATTTTGGAGAATGAAATAGCTCCCTCTATCATTGCCAACGTTTCAGCACTAATTAGAGAGCGAATTTGTGCGTCTCTTAATAAACTAACAAGTTCCTCTTGATTTTGTGGTTCTCCTTGTAAAAACTGCTTAAAACGAGCAAACCACGTACTGTTATCTTCCTCTTTATTCAAGTTCATTACCCTCTGCGTCGTAAGGATTTGGAAACCCAAGCTCAGCTAATAATTTAATTTCAATAGCTTGCATTACGGCTGCGTCATCATCCTTAATATGATCATAGCCTAATAAATGCAATATTCCATGAATCAAAATCAATGCCCAATGGGATTCTAAAGTTTTTTTAAGTTGCTGACTTTCTTCTAATAAAACTGTCGGGCAAATTATGACATCACCTAATAAGGGGCATTCCAATTGTATTTCCACAGGTAACGAACTGGGAAATGCCAATACATTGGTGGTTTTATTTTGCTTTCTGTATGTATTATTTAAATGAATCATCTCTTCTGGAGTAACCAGGCGAACAGTGAGCTCAGCTTCTTTTTGATAATCTCTTAAAGCCAGTGATGCCAAGTGGATTATTTCATCCTCGCTCACAGGTAGTGATTCATCAGTTGCGTTTTGGATATCGATATAATAAGTCATTTATTTTTTCCTGTTGATGCATGATCATAGCAGTCAACAATTTTAGATACTAACGGATGTCGTACCACTTCACGACTTGTGAACGTATGAATACTAATTTCCGGTATTTTTTTGAATAATCCTACTGCATGCGCAAGTCCGGAATCAATACCTTTTGGTAAATCAACTTGTGTCATATCTCCAGTTACGACAGCTTTTGAACCGAAACCAATACGTGTTAAGAACATTTTCATTTGCATAATTGTTGTATTTTGTGCCTCATCAAGGATGATAAATGATTCGTTTAAAGTTCTACCGCGCATGAATGCTAAAGGTAAAACCTCGATAATATCGGTTTGAATCAGTTTTTGTGTTTCTTTAAAACCTATCATTTCATATAGAGCGTCATAAATAGGTCTTAGATAAGGTAGTACTTTTTCTACTAAATCTCCTGGAAGAAATCCTAATTTTTCGCCTGCTTCGACTGCTGGTCTTACAAAAATCAATCTTTGTACTTCACCTTTTTCAAAACATTGTATGGCTTTAGAAACCGCTAAATAAGTTTTCCCAGTTCCCGCAGGGCCAACAGCAAAGGTTATATCAAAGCGGTCAAGTGCATCGAGAAAGTCAGCTTGTTTATTATTTCGGGCGGCAATTGATTTTCTGCATAATTTAACATGATGAACATTATGGATCATTATCTTTTGGTTTTCCTTAAAAGTAATATACTATGAGTATAGTATTTATTATATTTTTTAGCTGTGTAATGTTTAGGCTCACAAGAATAGTTCAGAACGCTCATCTTCTGCAAGATTTATGCTACAATCATTCTTTTTTGATATAACATTCATTCATGATTGATCTTCACTGTCATAGCATTTTTTCTGATGGAAGCTTAAGTCCAAAAGAAATAATACAAAGAGCGCAAAGTAAACAGATTCAGTGTTTATCACTAACAGATCATGATACAGTCGCAGGTTACCCTGAATTATTGCAAGCGGCTTCTAACACCTCGATTAAAATAATAAATGGTATAGAGTTTAGTGTCCGATGGAAAAAACATGAATTACATATTCTAGGTTATCAAATTAATCATACCGCAGATTTCCTTGAGCTGATTCAACGACAAAATCAAAATAGAATAGAGCGTGCACAACAAATTGGAACAGCATTAGGTTTGCTTGGTATTTCGGACGCTTATTCAAAGGCTTGTGAGTTGGCGGGCCATCAGAGAGTGGGCAGACCTCATTTTGCACAACTTCTTGTAAATGAAGGAAAAGTTCAAGACCCAGCTACTGCATTTAAGCGTTTTTTGGGGAGAGGTAAGGGAGCCTATGTTCCTACCCCTTGGATTAGCATCCATGAGGCTGTCGAGGGCATTAATGCTGCTGGTGGTCAGGCAGTAATTGCTCATCCACTTAAATACGGATTGACGCGTTCTAAATTGCATGAGTTAATTAATGAATTTAAAGAAGCTGGTGGCGTAGGAATAGAAGTGGTTTCAGGCGAGATGACTGTAACTGAAGTAAATGAAATGGCGGCGATATGTCTTCGGTTTCATTTATTAGCTTCTTCTGGTTCAGATTATCATAGTGATATTGCTTCGCGAGTAAAGCTTGGTGGTCAGAAGCAACTACCAGTAAACTGTACACCTATTTGGCATGAATGGAACATTTAACAGGGGACTTTATGAGTCAGTTTTTTGCATTACATCCTGATAATCCACAGGCTCGCTTATTGAGAAAGGCGGTGAATATTATTGAGGAAGGTGGATTAATTGTTTATCCTACTGACTCAGGCTACGCATTGGGTTGTAGTTTAGGAAATAAGGCGGCACTTGAACGCATTAGAAAACTACGCCAATTGGATAAAAATCATAACATGACTTTAGTATGTCGTGATTTATCTCAGCTTGGTACTTATGCCCGTGTATCCAATCCCATATTCAGATTATTGAAGGCGTTTACGCCAGGCTCCTACACTTTTATTCTTAATGCAACACATGAGGTTCCTCGTTTAATGTTGCATCCAAAAAGAAAAACTCTGGGATTACGTGTTCCTGATAATATGATTACACTTGCACTATTGGAGTGTCTGGAAGCCCCATTAATGAGTACTACATTAATTCTTCCGGGTGCAAAAGCCCCATTGAGTGAACCTGAAGCGATTTACGATCTGTTAGGACATCAGATCGATTTAGTTATTGATGGTGGCAATTGTGGACAAGAACCAACAACGGTAGTTGATTTGACTGGTGATTATCCAGTGATAATTAGGGAGGGTAAGGGTGATCCCGAACCTTTTAAGTAATAATTAATATTTATAAAGAGGATATTGATGTCAGCATTATTTAGTTCCAATAAACGAGTTGTTTCTGGAATGCGTGTCAGTGGAAGATTACATCTTGGACACTATCATGGTGTAATAAAAAATTGGATTAAATTACAACATCAATATGATTGCTTCTTTTTTGCAGCCGATTGGCATGGCTTAACCACACAATATGATGAGCCAGGTTTTATAGAGAGACATTTGTGGGATATGATTGTGGATTGGCTGGCTTGTGGAGTAAATCCTGGGTTATCCCGAATATTTATTCAATCATGGGTTCCAGAGCATGCGGAATTGCACTTACTTTTATCTATGATTACTCCGTTGGGGTGGTTGGAACGAGTACCGAGTTTTAAAGATCAGCAAGAAAAATTAAAGGAAAAAGACCTATCAACATATGGGTTTCTAGGTTATCCCTTATTACAAAGTGCTGATGTTCTCATCTATCATGCTGATTATGTTCCTGTTGGCGAAGATCAGGTGTCACATATTGAACTTACAAGAGAAATTGCGCGTCGGTTTAATCATATTTATGGTAAAGAACCTAATTTTGAAGAGTTAGCTGCCGAAGCAATTAAAAAAATGGGAAAAAAGAACGGTAAGTTTTACAGTGAGTTGCGTCGGCAATTTCAGGAACATGGAAATCATGAGGCAATTAAAACAGCGCAAGCACTGTTAGAAGATCAATCTAGTTTGTCTATTGGTGATAAAGAGCGTCTCCTAGGTTACTTAGAAGGTAGTGGTAAAATTATTCTACCAGAACCTCATCCACTACTTACTGAAACTGCCAAAATGCCTGGCATTGATGGGCAAAAAATGTCTAAATCTTATCATAATACAATTATGCTAAGAGAGCCTCCTGAACAAGTTGAGAAAAAGATATTAACTATGCCAACAGATCCCGCACGTATCAAACGAACAGATCCTGGTGAGCCAGAAAAATGTCCCGTTTGGCAGTTTCATAAAATTTACTCAAACAATGAAGTTAAAGATTGGGTTCAAAAAGGCTGTCGTTCAGCTGGGATTGGTTGTGTTGAATGCAAGCGGCCGGTTGTTGATGCAATTAATAAAGAATTACAACCCATCCAGGAAGCAATTACTGAATATGAATCTGATTTGAGTTCAGTAAAGCGAATTGTTTCTGAAGGAAGTGAGGCAGCGCGGGAAGTAGCTTGTAAAAATTTGAGTACTGTACGAGAAGTTATGGGACTCGATTATTGATGCTTCGACGTTATATAGGTACTTTTGAAAAAATCCTGGACGAATATATTGGCGTTCAGGTTTCACTTTACTCCACCCACTTTAAAATTACAGATTTATGTCGATCTTTGAAGGTGTCTGTGAGGAGCCTAATAAACAATGAGTTATTAGCATGGATATTGAATTAGAAAGCAAACCAGAAGTAAAAGCAATTATTGATGGTAAGGAGCTTACGGAGCTCCCAGATGATTTGTTTATTCCTCCTGATGCACTTGAGGTTCTGTTAGATTCTTTTAGTGGACCTCTAGACTTGCTTTTATATCTTATTCGCAAACAAAATATCGATATATTGGATATTCCGATTGTTAGTATCACGAAGCAATATTTGCATTACATTCAATTGATGGAATGCAGACGATTGGAATTAGCTGCTGATTATTTATTGATGGCTGCAATGCTTGCAGAAATTAAGTCACGGCTATTACTTCCTGCTCCTCCTGCTAGTGGCGAAGAGGAGGAAGAAGATCCTCGCATGAGTTTAGTACGAAAACTACAAGCCTATGAACAAATAAAAATTGCTGCGGAATTGCTTGATGCTCTTCCGCGACAAGAGCGAGATCATTTACCAATTCAAATAGTTCCTTCTGAGCTTGAGCGAATAATAGTTCATCCAGAGGTACAGTTGGTCGATTTAATTGAGGCAATGAAATCGTTATTGCAAAGAGAAGAGCAGACAAGTCATCATCAAGTCTCACGTGAAGCGCTATCCGTTCGTGAGCGAATGAGCCACGTATTGTCACTGCTCCAAGAACACAATGTTTTGGAGTTTAGTCAATTGTTCTCAATCGAGGAGGGACGAATTGGTTTGGTTGTTTCTCTGCTTGCTATTTTAGAGTTAGCAAGACAATCACTCATTGTGATTACGCAAAATGAAGCATTTTCTCCAATACATTTACAGGCAGCATAAAATGGATGAAAAGGAATTAAAAAAAGTAGTTGAAGCCTTACTTTTAAGTTCAAGCGAACCACTCTCTATAGATAGATTGTTAGAAGTTTTCGATGAATGGCAAAGACCAACTAAAGAACATTTAAGTGTTATTATTAATGACTTAAAGGAAGACTATACATCACGAGCTATTGAACTTGTTGAAGTTGCGACAGGCTTTATTATCCAAACTAGAAAAGAATATAGTAACTGGGTTGCACGCATGCAAATTGAAAAACCTAGTAAATATTCTCGTGCTTTGCTTGAAACTTTAGCTATTATTGCTTATAAGCAACCGGTTACCCGAGCTGATATTGAAGAGCTTCGTGGTGTCGCAGTTAGTAGTCAAATAATGAAAACATTATTGGAAAGAGAATGGATTCGTGTTTCTGGTTATAAAAATGTGGCGGGTAAGCCCGCTGTATATACGACTACAAGAGAATTTTTAAATTATTTTAATTTAAAATATTTAAATGAACTTCCAACCTTACCTGAGGTTATGGAAGCATTAACTTTACATAATCCTAATGAAGAGTATATTACTGAATGAGCAGCGAAAGGTTACAAAAAATACTAAGTCAGGCTGGCCTTGGATCTCGACGAGAAATGGAACGTTGGATAGAAAATGGCTGGGTCCAAGTTAATGGCAAACCAGTAAAACTAGGTGACTCTGCAAGTGCCGAAGATAAAATCACTGTAAAAGGAAAATTAATTCCTAATCCCCTTAAAGTGAGACAAAACACCCGTATTCTGCTTTATCATAAACCTGTAGGCGAAATATCAAGTCGTCACGATCCTAAATTTGAGAAAACCGTTTTTGATCATCTACCTCATTTGCGACAAGGACGTTGGGTTCAGGTCGGTCGCTTGGATTTAAATACTTCTGGTTTACTTATATTTACCAATAACGGTGATTTAGCGAATCAATTAATGCATCCTAAATATGGATTAGAAAGAGAGTATGCAGTTAGAGTTCATGGTCAAGTTAGTCCTGAGGCTTTAAATATTCTTCAAAAAGGTGTTGAACTAGACGATGGAATAGCTAAATTTACTCGCTTGGAATTTCGTGGCGGAGAAGGCTCGAATTCTTGGTATCATGTGACCTTAAATGAAGGGCGTAATAGGGAAGTACGACGTTTATGGGAATCACAAGGTGTGGAAGTAAGTCGATTGATACGCATTCGCTATGGTGTATTAACAATGCCAAGATTTTTATCACGTGGACAATGTTATGAATTAACACCTAAAGAGGTCACTGAGTTTTTAGCTTCTTTGCCTAAAGAATAATGGTTGTTTTATAGTTGGAGTTAGTGCACCGCAATCTAGGGATTTTCCTCATCATCCCGAGCATGGCTCGGGATGAGGTAAGTAGCCATTGGATTGTACTGTGTTAATCCCAGCTACAAAGTAACGACGCTAAGCCGTATATGTCTTTTTCTCTTTACTAAAAGGTTTTAATGATTCTGCAATTTGTTTATATAATTCAGGAAGCCATCTTGGTTGTGCAAAGGTAGTGGTAGAGGGCTTGCTCTTACGTAAATCGTTGGGTGCGATAATTACCTGAATATTGCTTAGTCCTACACGACGTGCCAAAATAAAAAGCTGATCTATAGCGAGATCGCCAACAGCCAAACAGCCCACAGATAAGTTTTTGCCATGTATAAAAATATTATTACCTAAATTTCTTCTCCCATCTTGATAACCTTTTTGTTTATCAAAATTATTGGGGTAATTAATCATCATTGATAAATGCATGCTACTGAACGGGTTAAAATTAACTAACTTATAAACCCCCTCAGGAATTTGTTTATCATTTTCACGTAATTTAGGTCCTAGCCGACCACTGAATCCCGTTAAAGGGTAATCATGAATATGTTTCCATGATTGATCAGAGTTTTTAGCCCAGAGTTCGACCTTTCTTTCAGATTTAAAAGCAAGTAAAGCAATATCACTCGGAGGATAACTTACTTTAGCTTTGGAGAAGTAAGATTTCAATTGCGGTTCAACACGTAAGCCATATCGTTTTATTGCGCGATCTACTGCTTGATCCCAATTAAGTTTAGGAGCCATAGCATAGCAATTAAGGCTAAATATCATTATGACAAATGCAAATAACCGTTTCATAGAAATACTTGAGTGATGGATTGTTGGCATGTTATCAAATCTTAATACAAAGAACAATTTAACCTCCCAGACTTCTCGTATAAATATAGTTATGTAATGCTTTATTTTATTGATTCTCTTCTCAGAACATATCAATACATTTAACTTTTATTTTTTTGTTTTAGCAGCATTTGTTTTTTTATTGGTAATGACATTTGAGTTGTAATGAAATCGGGAGTCGTTGCTAAATGTCCTATAGAGGGTAATAAACCATAATGGTTCGGACAAAGGTACGCGACAGAACTGTCACGATCAATTTTATAAAATACATACCTACTATCACAATACGTAGGTTTTTCAAAAAGGGCCACTTGCATTATAGGCGTTCCCTCCATCTTATTCTCTATGAAGAAGGCATTAATCCACAAGTTGCTAATAAGAATAAATGCTCCTACAACTAAAAGTGCGTTAATAAATGTATATGTATATCTAAAAGTAGGGGCCTTTATACTTAAATGCGATATGACTTGTATTAAGGCAAGGAGCAAGATAAGTAAATTAAACGAATAAATTCCCGCATTAAGATAGTTAAAATAGGTTCCAAAAATTTCATTTCCAGAGAATTGAAAATGAATGAGTAGCGCAATAAGGCTAAGCCAAAGAGCGGAAATAATGTAATAAATAGCGTTTCTTTTAATTCCAATAATAAAGAGTACAAGAGCAATTAATGGAAAAAGACTTTGGATTAATTTTCCCAGTGTATACATTTGAGCCATACTCTCAAAATTAAGTGATATTTACTTTAAAACTATATAGTTATAACAGTATTTTTTGTATATGTATAGATTATGGTGATCTTGAGTTTAGGAGTAATAATCTATAATTATGCAGAGCATACTGTCGTTTGACTCGTACAATCATGAGAAGAATCAATGCTGATTAATATTCGGCCAAAGGAAAAATTATTAATTGGTATTTTCGCTGTTTTTTTCTTTAATAAGCGTTAAGTAAGGTTGTGTTGGATATATTGTTGTTTTAATCATTGTTTCGGGTAATTTGATTTGTTTGACTTCAAACGGACTTTCAGTTTTAAACATATAATCTAATGGATTTATTAAATTTGGAAAATATCCCAGATTGTTCATTTTCTTCTTGATACGGTTAGATGGATGTACACTACCTATCCATAATGGCTGGTTTGACTCTAATATATTATAACTTGACTCCCAAACTCTTAACTCCAACGTTAACTTAGTTTGTTGATCGGTATAGGTCATGATCAGCATAGGCGCTTTATTTTCATATAACTGAGTAAATAATGGCAATTTAACGGTGTTTGGCTTTTGACTCATTCGCAGAAGTAAGTTTGTAAAAAATGAATCTTGATGTGATTTCCATCCATTTTTTTCCAGACTATTTTGGAGTGTATCTAAGTTACCTGAGAATTGTAGGTTTAATAAACTAATTCGTTTACCTATTCTACTGAATTGGTAAATTGGCAAAGTAGGCTTTTCCTGTCCCCACCACGTTTTTTCGCTCAGACTAAATTTTTTATGATAGGGAGTATGGTTATAAGATAAAGTTTTAAAATTCAGGTAGGTGGAGCCAAATGTAGGTAAAAGAATGCCGATAAAAAGCAAAGAAATCAATAGTAATGACGGTGTTGTTTTTTGGTATGGAATATTGGATTTTCTATAAATCAAACAGTGAATTAAGCAAACTGTTGTACCAGCAAAGTATGATGCTAAAATGTCTGTGAGCCAATAATCTCCTAAATAAAGAGCACCTAAACCACTAAAGCCAAGAATTGTAAAAATAATAGACTTCGACATGTTCGTGAACATGTCATAGGTACTATTAAGGTAAAATAGAATAAATCCGTACATTGCCGTAGCAATTAAAAGATTGACCGCCGGAAAAGAAGATCCTGACATAACAATCAGTAATCCAGAGGGTCTAGGACTATGAATAAAATAAAGAAGTGATAAGGCTAAAAAACTACTAAAAACAATAAGGCTACATAAATAAACAACTGCTGTTCTATTTTTCTGGTAAATAAACCAGCAACAACAAATAATAAAGAGACTGATTATAGTTGTTGTTGCGGTTAATTGACTACAAAGGATAAAAAATACTTTTAAAGTTGGTGTATTAAAACTTTGTAAAAATAAATAGGTTGGGTAATTAACCGAAGCCAGATATTGTGTTGCAACAGTTAGTCCTAAAAGTACAAGGAAAAAAAGCAGACAAAACATGGTTATCAATACAAGTGCAGCAGTATGGTAGTGATTTGATTCACCATACGGTGTAAGTGCATGGTACACCTGAATAAATAAAGTGTTATTTTTAAGTTTTAGCCAAAAAGTATGTAAGTGTAATTTTAAAATAGAGCTTAATACTCCAACTATGCGTTTGATGAACAAACTAATAAACCAAAGTCCAGCAAGCAAAATAAGTATTAATATAAATAAGCGTGTTGCGCTTTCGGTAGATAGTTCGTGGCTTGCAGCACCTATTGCAACACCAGGCATTATGTATAAAAGCGACCAGCCAATAGCTGATAAAACATTTGCTACAAAAAAACGCCACTGCTTCATATGCAGTATTCCTGCAATGACGGGAATAATAGAGCGTAGAGGCCCTACAAATCGACCAATTAATACACTTTTACCACCATGGGTTTCAAAAAAATCTTTACCATATTGTATCCATTGGGGGTATTTACTAAACGGCCAAATTTCAGTCAACCGCTCACTATAATAATAACCCAGGATATAGCTCAGACTATCACCA
This sequence comes from Legionella stuttgartensis, assembly GCF_977063405.2. Lineage (NCBI taxonomy): Bacteria > Pseudomonadati > Pseudomonadota > Gammaproteobacteria > Legionellales > Legionellaceae > Legionella > Legionella stuttgartensis. The sequence goes on along the minus strand of NZ_CDRUHA020000022.1, from coordinate 156,872 downwards.
GCGACCGCCCCTAAAATCGCTGCTAATAAAGTAAGATCAATACGCATAATTCCCGAGCCAGCGAGGATTCCTATGGCAGTCATCGTAACACTGCCAGGTACAATACTACCTATAATCGCCAGAGACTCAGTTAGGGAAATTAGAAATGTAATAAATAAAGACCAGTGAGGGTTTTGTTGCAACCAGACAGTCAGTGGCTGTACATAATCTACGAACAAGTTCATATTTTTCAGGGATAAAATTGTTGTAGAAAATATTGTACGAAATGTTGATTAACTTCATCTATTTGCACAGCAGGAACAAACTGACTTATTTGAGTCATTTCCATTTTTGCAAATCCACATGGATTTATCCCTGAAAAAGGTTTTAAGTCCATATCAACATTAAGTGCAATTCCGTGATAAGTACAACCATTTTTTACTCTTAACCCAATTGAGGCGATTTTTTGCTCCCTGACATATACTCCTGGGGCACCACAACGAATAGAACCTTCAATTTGATATTGTGCAAGAACAGAAATTAAAATCTGCTCTAATTTCCCAACCAACGATCTTATTCCTAAATTTTTTCTACCAATATCCATTAGAACATATGCAACAAGCTGGCCTGGTCCATGGTAGGTCACTTGTCCTCCCCGATCTGATTGCACTATAGGTATGGATGCAGGATTTAGTATGTGCTCAGATTTTCCTGCTTGTCCTTGAGTATAGACAGGGGAATGTTCTAAAAGCCAAAGCTCATCTTGTGTATTTACGTCACGATTTTGCGTAAATTCCTTCATTTGCAGCCAAACATCATTGTAGTTTTGAATACCTAGCTGTCGTATTTTCATTATAGAACCATTTTCACATCAGGATGCTGGGTAATGGCTCTATAAAATGCATCAAGCATGTCTTGATTTTCAGCATAAACAGTAACAGTTATTGCTAAGTAATTGGAATCCTTACTCATTTTATGAGTCAGCGCATCTTCCGTAATATTAGGAAAGTGTGTGACGGTAATTTCTCTGATCTCTTCAAGAAAAACAGTCGAATTATTCCCTATTACCTTTATAGGAAAGTAACAGGGAAATTCAATTATCGTTGTTTTTTCCATCCTTAAACCCTATTAATCTTAGGAGCCAAACCAGCGTTTAAATGCCAGACGTATTGAATCTTTTGTTCGAGTGTAAAAACCACCTGATTCAACATCTTGCAAAGCATAAAGTGGTCGAGTTGATACAACGTTATTATCAAATTGGACTACCAAATCACCTATTTTATCGCCTTTCTTAATGGGGGCTTCGAGGTAAGAAGGAACTTTAGTAGAAATAGTAAGACGTTGATACTGACCAGTAGGAATAGTGATGTACTGATCTTCATTTAGACCTACAGTTATTTTATCAACACTTCCTTTATAAAGTGAAAGCTCAGAAATCGATTGACCAGACTTGTAAAGCTGATGCGTTTCAAAGAACCTGAAACCATAGTTTAGTAATTTTTCGCTATCATCGGCACGAGAAGAATCACTTGGTTCGCCAAGAACAACAGCAAGTAATCGCATATTGTCGCGTTTTGCTGATGATACAAGACAAAAACCTGCTTCATTCGTATGACCTGTCTTTATACCATCCACCTGATTATCACGCCATAACAAGCGATTTCTATTGGGTTGACGAATACCATTATAGGTAAACCATTTTTGTTTATACCAGTCATAATATTGGGGGAAGTCAATAATTAATGCCCTACCAAGGATTGCTAGATCTTTTGCGGTAGTATAAAGATTAGCGTCAGGCAAGCCAGTACTATCCGTAAAATGGCTGTTTTTCATTCCAAGGTTTTGAGCTTGCTGATTCATAAGGTCAGTAAATGAATTTTCAGTGCCACCAATATGTTCTGCCATTGCAACACATGCATCATTGCCTGAGTCAACAATAATCCCTTTGAGCAGGTCTTCAACTGGAACTTGTTGGCCTTCTTTGATAAACATGCGAGAGCCACCTATTTTCCAAGCTTCACGACTTACTCGTACGTTATCGGTGAGGTGAATTTGTTCGTGACGCAGCGCATTCGATACTACATATAAAGTCATCATTTTAGTTAAGCTGGCAGGAGGCAAACGTTCCTCACTGTTTTTCTCAGCAATAATTTTGCCACTGTTTACATCGATCAGAATGTACGCTTTCGCATTAAGCATCGGGGCTGCAGGAGTGACTAAAGGTTTATTATTCACTGTTGGGGATGGTCTTTCCAAGTCCGCGGTAGGTTTTGTAGGTAACGATCCTTCATCGGCCATAGAGTTAGTTGACTGTACAAATAATGTAATAATAAACAAAGTAGTTAATAAAATAGACGTTGTTCTTGTCATGTTGTTATCGAGTCCAATTGCAAAAATGTGGATATAGTACCACAGCCTTTTGCAGGCAACAAAATAGCAGATGAAAAATAATGAATTTTTTTTCGGAAATAAAATAAATCTTCGAAATTACGTGATATTTCTGTATATTAGCCAGAAAACAATAATTAAAAATGGATAATATGCGAAAGATACTTATTGCCGTGACGATTATATTAGCAGGTTGTCAAACTACAAATCAGTCTCTTGATTCTGCATCATCAGGAACCAAGCAGTCTACACGACAAGTAACTCAGAATAAGAAAAATACAAATAATTCCATATATAACCGTTATAAAAATAAAACAAATCGATATACTCAACGCCAAGATGGGGCCCCGACCAAATCTAGAAACATTAGCTTTAAAGAGCCTGTACCGTCCAAAGAACCTTTAAGTCGATATGGTAATATATCAGAATATTCTGTTGATGGACGCTCATATCAAGTGCTGAGAAGCTCAACAGGATATAAAGCAAGAGGCACTGCTTCCTGGTATGGAACAAAATTCCACAAACAAAGAACTTCAAGCGGCGAGCCCTATGATATGTATGTAATGTCCGCTGCACATAAGACTTTACCTTTACCTACTTATGTAAAGGTTAAAAATTTAAGCAATGGAAAGGTTGCAATTGTTAAAGTTAATGATCGAGGCCCATTTCATTCAGATAGGATTATCGATTTATCCTATGCTGCGGCTTTAAAACTCGGTGTCTTTCCGAAAGGAACTGCCCCTGTTGAAATTGAAACATTAATGGGACCAGCAGGTAAGGCACATTATTATCTTCAGGCAGGTGCTTTTACAACGGAAGTTTTAGCAAAGCGTTTAAAAGATAAATTAACTCATATTACTCCATCTCCAGTTTATATCGAACATTATAAGCAACATTATATTGTGAGGGTTGGCCCATTTGGCTCAAAAAATATGGCCGACAGCTTAAAGCGTCAATTATCACTTAATGGAGTGACAGGGTCTTTTTCTGTTTTGATTTAATTCTTAATGAATAATGATAGCTAATTAATGGATTAATGGATAAAATTATTGCGTCAAATATTCAGAACATTAGAATTACTATAGTAATAAAATTGTAGCTCTTGTTAAAAGTGCAGCATACACTCATTTTTGTATTCAACTTCTTGTTTAATTGCACTTTGTCAAGTTTACAGTTTTCTTAATTAAGGTTGGTTTCATTTTAATATCGAGGTGCTTAATCAATGCATGATGGCTCTGTGTTTTATACAATATTTTTAATTTTCGCAGGCGCAGCATTTCTATCAACCTTGGTTCTTTATACCAAACAATCTTTGCTGGTTGCGTATATTCTTTTGGGTGCAGTATTTGGACCATGGGGTTTAAAGCTTGTATCTGATGTGAGTATTGTCAAACAAATTGGAGATGTTGGAATAGTTTTCTTATTATTCCTGCTTGGATTGCATTTGCAGCCACAAAATCTCGTACATATGCTCAAGAAAGTTACCTGGATTGCTTTAATTAGTTCTGTTCTTTTTGCAGTAACTGCATATGGGATAGGTAGGCTCTTTGGATTGGGTGTGGCTGAATCATGGATTTTGGGTGGCTCAATGATGTTTTCAAGTACCATCATTGGATTGAAATTATTACCGACAACGATTCTCCATCATCAACATACTGGTGAGGTGATGATAAGCGTATTGCTTATGCAGGATGTGATTGCAATTATTGTATTGATTCTAATTAATGGCGCCCAACAAACGGGTGGTTTTTCCATTGATGATATCATTTTAGTAGGTATTAATTTGCCTGCATTGTGTCTTTTTGCTTTTGCTATTGAGAAATATGTTTTAATCCGGTTGCTAGCTCGTTTTGATAGAACTCAGGAGTATGTATTTTTATTATCAATTGGCTGGTGCTTGGGGTTGTCAGTTCTTGCACAAAAGATGGGGCTTTCAGAGGATATTGGTGCTTTTATTGCTGGAGTTGCCCTTGCAGCAAGCCCGATTTCTCTTTTTATTGCAGAGAGTCTAAAACCTTTAAGAGATTTTTTCTTGGTCATGTTTTTCTTTTCTATCGGAGCGACTTTTAACTTTGGTTTGGCACAACAAGTTGTAATTCCTGCGCTTATTTTATCTGTCTTAGTGCTCCTGTTCAAACCTGTTTTATTTTATTTACTTCTTGAAAAATCTGGTGAAAAAAAACATGTTGCAAAAGAGGTGGGTATTCGATTGGGACAAGCGAGTGAGTTCTCATTGCTTGTTGCCAGTATTGCCTTGAGCACCGAACTTATTTCGGATAAAGCCTCTAATTTAATTCAAGCAACTACTATTTTAACTTTTATTGTTTCATCGTATTTCGTTGTATTGAAATACCCAACACCCATAGCATTCTCTGATAAAATGCGTAAGGATTAAATAATGAAATTATTAGTAATATTGTTGTGTTTATTAAGTGAACGTTTCTTGATTCACTCCGTCTCCTATCAGCGATTTTATTGGTTTCCAGATTATTGTCAAAAGATCAAAAGTCTGGGGGATAAACATAGTTCCCTTAATAATCCATGGGTTCTATTGGCTTTAATCATAGTGCCTATTTTAATTCTTGTGTCACTTATTTATCTATTGTTGCATCCTTTAGTATTTGGTTTGATGGGATTTCTTTTAAGTATCGTAATTTTCTTTTATTGCCTTGGCCCTCAAAATGTTTTTTATCCAATAGTACAATCGGATACAAAGAGTAACCAAGAGATTGTCGGAGACTATTTTATCTTGGTTAATAGACAATTATTTTCTCTTGTATTTTGGTTTATCATCGCGGGACCAATTGGCGCTTTGACATACCGTTTAATTACTTTATGTCGGGATATCCATTTCGTAGGTGAGCAAGCAAATGAAGTTACCGATTTGTTTGAGTGGATTCCTGCTCGCTTAACTGTATTACTCTTTTTACTTGTAGGAAATTTCCAACGAGGCTTTTCTTTATTTACTAGTTACTTTATTGCTAAACCTGACATGAATGGTGAGATGTTACGTGAGTGTGGATTACTGGCAGTTAAAACAAATGAAACAGAAGAAATTCCTATGCCAGTAGCAGAAGGCTTGGTTGAACATGCAATTATTGTTATGTTGGTTTTTATTGCTTTATTTACGTTAATTACTTGGTTGTAATGAGTTAAGAGTAGTTATGAGCTGAGGCGTTTAACCTGCGTAATCATTTTTGTGGATATTATCACTATGAATTCTTTTTTGTGGCTAGTATGTTGCACTATAATATTAATGCTTGGAGGTTGTCAGGGGTTACAACAAAATGCATTTAAAGGCCAAGCATTAGAACAATGTAATAGGACTTGTGTGCAACACTTTGAGTTTTGTAGACAAAACTGTGTTAACAATTGCGCGACATGTACCTATGTATCTCAAAGAGAGGCGGAAAAAAATTTTGCGAAATACGTACATGAGCGAAATGTTCAAGGTAAAAAGGTGATGCGTGAGTTGAATTCTTATCGCGATCCACTACAATGCCGCAAAGTAACATGTGATTGCTCATCAGATTTCACAATTTGTAAGAAAGGTTGCACTGGTGTAATTCCAAAAAAATTACAAGCTGTACCTTATTGAGTTTAATAGATTTCGGGGAACACTTTCATGGCAAATGAAAATAATTTAGATTTGGATCCTATAGAAACACGTGAATGGCTGGATGCCCTGCAAGCTGTATTAATCAATGATGGTCCCCAACGAGGAGCGTTTCTTTTAAAGCAGCTCCTTAATAAAGCGAATGCAGAAGGGGTCAACTTAACCAGTTCCATTAATACACCCTACAGAAATACCATTAATCTGCATGAAGAAGAGCAAATACCACCGGATGAGGGTATTGGTAAACGTATTAGCGCATTGATTCGTTGGAATGCTGTGGCAATGGTACTGCGTGCAGGAAAATATGCTCCTGAACTGGGCGGCCATATTGCCTCTTATGCTTCGTCTTCTACTTTGTATGAAACAGGTTTTAATTACTTTTTCAAAGGACCAAATGGTAAGCATGGCGGTGATTTACTATATATCCAAGGCCATTCTTCCCCTGGTATTTACGCACGTGCTTTCCTTGAGGGACGACTCACAGAGGAACAATTAGGTAAATTCAGACAAGAGGTGGAGGTTGACGGTTTATCTTCATACCCACATCCTTGGTTGATGAGCGAATTTTGGCAGTTTCCTACTGTATCTATGGGATTAGGTCCTTTACAAGCTATTTATCAAGCACGATTTTTAAAATATTTAGAAAACCGAGGATTAATTAATACCGATGATAGGAAGGTATGGGCATTTCTTGGTGATGGAGAAATGGATGAGCCTGAGTCAGTCGGAGCTTTGAGTATTGCTGCACGAGAAAAGCTTGATAATCTTATTTTTGTTGTGAATTGTAATTTACAACGACTCGATGGACCTGTACGTGGTAATGGTAAAATTATTCAAGAGCTAGAAGGTTTATTCCGTGGTGCCGGTTGGAATGTAATTAAAGTCATTTGGGGCGGGCGCTGGGATCCATTGCTTGCTCGTGATAAGGATGGTTGGTTACAAAAACGTATGGAAGAATGTGTAGACGGTGACTATCAAGCCTACAAGGCAAATAATGGTGCTTATGTACGACAACATTTCTTTAATGAATATCCAGAGTTAAAGAAAATGGTTGAAAATTATACCGACGAGGAAATCTGGAGATTGAATCGTGGTGGCCATGATCCTCAAAAAGTTTATGCTGCCTATGCTAAAGCAGTCGAACATAAAGGTACGCCAACTGTTATTTTAGCAAAAACAATTAAAGGCTATGGAATGGGAGCAGCTGGTGAAGGACAAAATATTACCCACCAGCAAAAGAAAATGACTGTGGATCAGCTGAAGGCATTTAGAGATCGATTTAGTATTCCTATCAGTGATGACCAAATTGCAGAAATCCCATTTTATAAACCTGCAGATGATAGTCCTGAAATTAAATATATTAAAAAACAAAGAGAAATGCTGGGTGGGTATTTACCATCGCGATCTACAAAAGTTGAACCTCTAAAGGCTCCTGATTTAGCTGAATTTTCATCAGTTACTAAGGGGTTAGGGGACCGTGAAATTTCTACAACGATGGCATTTGTACGTATTCTTTCAACATTATTGAGAAGTAAAGAGATTGGTTCACGTATCGTTCCAATTGTTCCTGATGAATGTAGAACTTTTGGAATGGAAGGTTTATTCAGACAAATTGGTATTTATTCTCCAGTTGGTCAGCTTTATACACCGGTAGATCATGAACAAGTAATGTTTTATCGTGAAGCGAAAGATGGACAAATTCTTGAGGAAGGAATTAATGAAGCAGGTGCTTTTTGTTCTTGGATTGCAGCAGCGACTTCCTACAGCTCTAACAAATTAGCAATGATCCCATTTTATATTTACTATTCTATGTTTGGATTCCAACGTATTGGCGATTTGGCATGGGCTGCCGGGGATATGCAAGCTAGAGGATTTCTATTGGGCGGAACTGCTGGACGTACGACACTCGCAGGCGAAGGATTGCAACATCAAGATGGACATAGCCATTTATACGCTTCAACAATTCCAAATTGTGTCTCATATGATCCTACTTTTGCTTATGAGCTTGCTGTAATTATTCAAAACGGTTTGTATCGTATGTTTGAAAAGCAGGAAAATATTTTTTATTACATTTCTGTAATGAATGAAAATTATATTCATCCAGATATGCCAAAAGGCGTTGAAGAGGGAATCATTAAAGGGATGTATGTACTGCAAGAAACTAAAAAGAAATCCAAACAACATGTACAGTTAATGGGAAGTGGAACCATACTTCGTGAAGTAATTAAAGCAGCACAAATGTTAAAAGATGATTATGCCGTGACTGCAGATATTTGGAGTGTTACAAGCTTTAATGAATTAAGAAGGGATGGATTAGCTGCGGAACGTTATAATGCAATGCATCCTAAGGAAAAGGCACAAAAAAGTTATGTTACAACTCAATTAGAAGGTAGACCAGGACCAGTAATTGCTGCAACAGATTATTTACGAATTTATGCAGATCAAATTAGACCATTTGTACCTAATCACTATGTAACTTTAGGTACAGATGGTTATGGAAGAAGTGATACGCGAGAACGTTTACGTCATTTCTTTGAAGTGGATGCTAAATTTATTGTTCTAGCGGCATTGAATGCTTTAGTTGCTGAGGGAAGTATTGATAAATCCAAAGTTGTGGATGCCATAAAGCGCTATAACATTAATCCTGATAAATTGAATCCGGTTAATCATTAGAATTAAAAGTATATAGTAGGCTTGGTAATTCAGTTGTGATGATAATGAAAACATGCAGTAATCACTTACTTATGTTTTCCATTACATCATGGCTTGAAAACACTGAGTAACCTTTTGAGGAAAGACATGTCAAACGAAATAGAAGTTAAGATTCCTGATATTGGTGGAGCGACTCAGGTTGATGTGATTGAAATAATGGTTCAAGTAGGAGATCAAATCGAAGTTGATACCCCTCTCATTACTTTGGAATCAGATAAAGCCAGCATGGAGATTCCTTCTCCAGTTGCGGGGAAAGTCACAAAACTGAATATTAAAGTAGGCGATAAAGTATCTGAAGGCGATATGATTCTTTTGGCCACCGTTGAAAAAGAATCGAATACTGAAAAAGAATCGAATACTGAAAAAGAATCGAATACTGAAAAAGAATCGAATACTGAAAAAGAATCGAATACTGAAAAAGAATCGAATACTGAAAAAGAAATTGAAACCCAAGCTTCTAAAAAAGAACCAGTCAATACAGAGACAAAAGAGCCTAAAGTTGCACAGGAAAAGAAATCAGAGCAAGTAAAAGAAGTTAAAGTTCCAGATATTGGCGGGGCAAGTCAAGTAGACGTGATTGAAGTAATGGTTCAAGTTGGAGACCAAATTGAACTGGATACTCCGCTTATTACATTGGAATCAGATAAAGCCAGTATGGAGATCCCCTCTCCAGTTGCAGGAAAAGTCACAAAACTGAATATTAAAGTAGGTGATAAGGTATCTGAAGGTGATTTGATTCTTTTAGCTGCTACAGAAGATGGTTCGGTAACTGAAGAAAAAGTAACCGCTATCGCTGAGCAGAAACCATCAAGTGCTCCTGAACCACAAAGCGCAATAGAGTCTAAAAAAAGTGAAGCAGTTGCCACACAACCTGTTCTTACTGAGCAAGCAGAATCTTCAAAATTAATTGCTGCAGGTCCAGCTGTAAGACGCATAGCTCGAGAATTTGGTGTAAATCTGGCTGAAGTTAAAGGTACTGGTCGTAAGGAACGTATTACTAAAGAAGATGTACAAGCCTATGTGAAAGGGCGTCTCAGTGAACAACCAAGTCAAGGAGCTTTTGGTATTCCACCTAATCCAGTAATTGACTTTACTCAATTTGGTGAGATTGAAACCAAACCACTTAATAAAATTAAAAGGCTTACTGGAGTTAATGTACATCGATCTTGGATAACAATTCCTCATGTCACACAATTTGATGCAGCAGATATTACTGATGTTGAGGCATTTAGGAAGTCGGAAACAGAACGTGCTAAAGAAAAAGGATATAAGTTAACATTGCTGGCATTCGTTTGTGCAGTAGTGAGTAAAGCACTAAAAGCATTTCCTCAATTTAATGCATCTTTAGATGCTACCGGCACCAACCTTATTTATAAAAAATATTGCAATATAGGTATTGCAGTAGAAACGCCTAATGGTTTGGTTGTTCCTGTAATTAGAAATGTTGATAAGTTAACTGTTGCTGAAATTGCAATTGAAATGACCCGTTTAAGTACTAAGGCTCGAGATAAAGGTTTGATGCTCACTGATATGTCAGGAGGGTGTTTTACTATTTCCAGCCTAGGTGGAATTGGTGGCACATCATTCACACCTATAGTGAATAGCCCCGAAGTAGCTATTCTTGGATTATCTCGCTCGGAGATAAAACCTGTTTATGAAAATGGTACATTTCAACCAAGGTTAATGTTGCCTTTGTCTCTCTCATATGATCACCGAGTTATAGATGGGGCTGAAGCGGCACGGTTTACTCGTTTTATTTGCGATAGCTTAAGTGATATAAGACGAATTTTACTCTAATTTTTAAATATCTAATTAAAGAGGCTTGTAATGGCTAATAAAATAAAAACAGATGTCGTTGTATTAGGAAGTGGCCCTGGTGGATACACAGCGGCATTTAGAGCAGCAGATTTAGGAAAAAAAGTAGTATTGGTTGAACGTTATGATTCATTAGGTGGTGTTTGTTTAAATGTGGGTTGTATCCCGTCTAAGGCATTATTGCATATTGCTAAGGTTGTTGATGAAGCCCATGAAATGTCAGAGCAAGGTGTCAGCTTTGGTAAACCCAAGCTGGATAGTAAAAAAATCGTTGCATGGAAGAACTCAGTAGTTTCGAAACTCACAGGTGGTTTGAAGGCCCTATCAAAACAGCGTAAAGTCGAAGTCGTTACAGGTGTAGGTAAGTTTTCAGGCACGCATCAAGTAACTGTCGCTACTAAAGATGGTGCGGTAGAAGTTGAGTTCGAAAATGCAATCATTGCAGTGGGCTCTGAATCCATTAATTTACCTTTTATTCCGGAAGATAAACGTATTTTTAGTTCTACAGGAGCTTTAGAGCTGGCTGATATCAAAGGTAATTTATTGGTATTAGGTGGGGGAATTATTGGTCTGGAAATGGCCACAGTTTATGCATCTTTAGGTGTTGAGGTAACTGTTGTTGAGTTTATGGATCAGCTGATTCCTGGCGCTGATTTTGATTTGGTTAATGTTTTGCAAAAACGCATGCTGAAAAAAGGTGTTAAATTCCTTTTGAAAACTAAAGTAACTGCCGTTGAAGCCAAAAAAGATGGTATTTATGTCTCTATGGAAGGTGAACATGCAACAGACAAGCCACTTTGTTTCCAACAGGTTCTTGTTTCTGTTGGTAGAAAACCTAATGGTGGTGCAATTGATGCAGAAAAAGCGGGCATAAAAGTCGATGAGCGTGGATTCATTAAGGTTGATAACCAACAAAGGACCAATGTATCACATATTTTTGCTATTGGTGACGTTGTTGGACAGCCAATGCTCGCACATAAAGCAATTCCTGAAGGTAAAGTCGCAGCAGAAGTTATTGCGGGTAAAAAACATTACTTTGATCCTAAATGTATTGCTAGCGTTGCCTATACAGACCCAGAGATTGCTTGGGCAGGCCTAACTGAAAAAGAAGCCAAAGAAAAAAATATCCGTTACGAAAAAGCTACTTTCCCTTGGGCTGCCAGTGGTCGTGCTCTTAGTATGGGCCGAGAAGAAGGTATGACTAAATTATTGTTCTGCCCAGATACGAATCGTATATTAGGCGCAGGAATTGTGGGGATTAATGCAGGTGATTTAATTGTTGAAGCTGCATTAGCAATTGAAATGTGTTGTGATGTTGAAGATATCGCGTTAACAATACATCCTCATCCAACACTTTCTGAAACTATTGCTCAAGCAGCAGAGGCATTTGAAGGAACAATTACTGACCTATACTTGCCAAAAAAGAAAAAAACTAATGAATAGTAGGTAGTACGCAATATGGGGCAGTGGGGTGTCGCTTCCATTAAGTAAAGTGATTTATATTAATCTTTGTCATCTCCGCGAAGGCGGAGGTCCATTTTAGAGTGACTTAGCGCTTCATGTAGAAATAGATTCCCGCGTTCGCGGGAATGACAAAAGTCTTGAACTTAATAGCAGCACAGCGCAATATGGGGAGTTGATGGAATCACCTGGATTCCAATTCGCTGCATCCAAGCTATGATTATTTGTTTAGGAGCGACAAGGATGACACTTAACATTCGACGCATGACTGAATCAGATATTGATAATGTGTATGCAATTGAAAAAGATGTTCATATTGCTCCATGGGATCGGGACATTTTAAGGGATTGTGTACGTGTAGGATATGATTGTCGTGTATTCGAAATAGATGATAAAAATAGTCTAATTATTGGTGGCTATATCATTTGTAGGCACAGTAATAAGTGTTGCCATATTTTAAATTTCTGTATTGCTAAATCCTTTCAATCCAAAGGTTTCGGACGCCAATTCTTACAAAGAGTACTGCATTCATTAACAGAATCACGGAATATTGATCATGTGGTCCTTGAGGTGCGACCTAGTAATGAAGCAGCATTACATCTTTATAAAAGCGTGGGATTTGAGCAGGTTGAAATTAAACCAGCTTATTACGTAGAAGATAACCATGTTGAAGATGCAATTGTGCTAAAGAAAATATTACCCATTTAAATTGAAATTCAATTTAATTTTTTTTATAAAAATACTCTGTCAAGGCTGTTTTTTAGTTTTTTCTTTGTTATCATATACGACCAATTTTATAAACCCTTTTAATTTCCATTCCTGTGGATAACTTTTCTCGTAAGATTCTATTTCTTTTGTTCCTTCTCCTAAAAAATTAATATACTCCTTATACAGAGCCAAACTATCTTTTTATCACTGATGTTGTGAAAATAAGTTTTATCCACAAAAACTGTGGATAAGATTGTGAATAGGATTATAAATTACTTGATAAATAAGCGCATTTTGAGGTGCCTCAAAATTAACCAATGAAAAGGGGGCTTTGTTACAGAAAAATGCAACAAAGCGGGTTATAAACATGTTATTTTACTGTATGCGGCGCTATAATGATGAGGTTAATTTGTACACCGTGGGTTTTGTCATTTCAAATTACCATGACAAATATAAATTGCGTGTGGTACTCTCTAACATCTTGAAAATGCAATTTTTTTACTAATTGCAACTGTTAATTCAGATTGATTTAAAGATTTATTTGTTGAGAACATGTCATGAGAAGAGCAAAATCCAAACTTAATCCTGCCCCGCAAACTGCTCAAATTGATAATTTAAGCCATGATGGAAAAGGTATTGCACGTATTAATGGTAAAGCAACGTTTATTCAAGGTGCTTTGCCGGGTGAATTTGTTGAGTTTCAATATACCAGAATAAAAAAGGATTTTGATGAAGGATTCTTGCTTAAGGTTCTTGAACCATCTTCTTTACGTGTTGAGCCCAAATGCCCTCATTATTCGATGTGTGGTGGTTGCTCAGTTCAGCATATGAGTGAAGAAGAACAAATTCATTTTAAACAAGATCAATTACTCGATTTATTGGCACGATATGGCCATACCCAGCCACAAATTATACTTCCACCTTTAGTTGCTGGATATTGGAACTACCGGAATAAAGCCCGACTTAGCGTTCGTTATGTAGAGAAAAAACAAACATCAATGGTTGGATTTAGAGAGCGCAGTAATCCTCGCTATATTACTGAGATTACTCAATGTCCTGTTTTAAATGCAAAGCTTGATGCCGATATTATTCCATTAAGACTATTGATTAACTCGATGCAAGACAAGCATTGTATTGCACAAATTGAAGTTGCAGCAGGGGACGAGGAGGTTGCTCTTATTTTCAGAAACTTAACTCCATTAAGTGCTGAGGATGAGTTGAATATTCAAAAATTCGCTGAAGAGTATCAATATAAAATTTTCCTCCAGCCAGGCGGCCCAGATAGCGTATATTGTTTTTATCCACCTAACGCAAGTGAATATCTCAAATATACATTGCCAGATTATCAGATTATTTTTGCATTTCATCCTACAGATTTTACCCAAGTTAATTCGGCATTAAATCGTTCTATGGTGCCCCAAGCAATACAACTAATGGACTTAAAAAGTACTGATATCGTGCTAGACTTATTTTGTGGGCTTGGGAATTTTTCACTCCCAATGGCTAAGTTTTGTGCCAAAGTGCTCGGTGTTGAAGGCAGTAAAAATATGGTTGAAAGAGCATATATGAATGCAAAACTGAATCATATTCAGAATGTAGACTTTTATGCAGCAAACTTGGATGATGTAAGTGAAGTAAAAAAACTGGTGCAACAACCTTGCAACAAAGTGTTAATTGACCCTCCTCGATCGGGTGCACTTGAAATTGTGAAACAAATTGATTCACTTAACCCAGAGCGTATTGTATATGTCTCATGTAATCCCGTAACATTAGCTCGGGATACAGATATATTAGTCAATCAAAAAGGCTATACGCTGATAAAAGCAGGGGTAATGGATATGTTCCCCCATACTGCTCATGTTGAATCAATCGCATTGTTTAAAAAGGATAAAACTGATGGTTAGAGTAAAAGATACAGTCCCATTGTGCGAAGATGGAAGCATCGATGTAGATTTGTGGCTTCATCAGTTAGGTGCAAAGGGTTATTTGGATAATCTTGAACTCATTCGCAGTGCATGTACATTAAGTCAACTTGCAGGGCAAGAACATGCTACAGAAACAGGACAATCTTGCTTACAACAAGGATTGTCTATGGCCGATTTGCTTGCAGATCTTGAGGTGGATCAAGAAACACTTGCAGCAGCAATTATTTTTGAAAACGTGCACTATGCTGATTTATCCATTGATGATGTGGTGGAGCAATTGGGTCCGAATATTGCTAAATTGGTGACAGGCATAGAGCGCATGAGCGCCATGCATAGTTTTCAAGGATTAAACAAATACCCGCAAAATAAACAACAAATTGATAACATTCGTAAAATGTTATTAGCGATGGTAGATGATGTTCGTGTGGTATTAATTAAGCTTGCTGAACGCTTGTGTGTTTTAAGAACAGCCGGGCATTTATCTGAAGAGTTACGAAAGCAATTAGCTACCGAAGCGATGGAGATTTATGCTCCTTTGGCCAACAGGTTGGGAATTGGGGCAATTAAATGGGAAATGGAGGATATGGCTTTTCGCTATTTACATCCTGAAGATTATAAAGCGATTGCCAAAGGCCTCAAAGCAAAACGATTGGAACGAGATAGTTTCGTTGACGCTATTGTTGCTCAATTAAATGAACAAATTAAAGCAAATGGAATAGAACATTTTGCTGTCTATGGACGTTCAAAACATATCCATAGTATTTATAAAAAAATGACGCGCAAGAATGTCTCACTTGATGAAATTTATGATGCTACTGCTGTGCGTGTTCTTGTTGATACCAAGCCTCATTGTTATGAAGTCTTAGGTATGGTGCATACGCTTTGGAAACAAATCCCCGCTGAATTTGATGATTATATTATTAATCCTAAAGCTAATGGTTATCAATCGTTGCATACAGCGGTTAAAAGCCCCGAGGGTAGAGTTTTTGAAGTGCAAATAAGAACATTTCTTATGCATGATTTGGCGGAAATGGGAGTTGCAGCACATTGGAAGTATAAAGAAGGCGGCTTCAAACAGAAACAAAGCCATGAGCGTAAAATTGAATGGCTACGTGATGTATTAGCGTGGCATCGTGAAATGGCAAGTAATAAGGGTGTTCCTGAAAGTACCACCACCGAGTTTCTTGAAGATAGGGTATATGTTTTTACTCCCGACGGAGATGTTCTTGATTTACCTCAAGGTGTTACATCTTTGGATTTTGCCTATCACGTTCATAGTGATTTAGGGCACCGCTGTCGGGGTGCACGTATAAATGGGCATATTGTACCTTTGACTTATCAACTAAAAACAGGTGATAAGGTAGAAGTTTTGACTGGGAAAGAAAGCAAACCTTCTCGTGACTGGATCAACCCTCACTTAAATTATCTCAAGACATCACGAGCTAAAGCTAAAGTTTTGCATTGGTTTAAAATGCAAGATTATGATAGAAACATTCAAGAGGGGCGTGAGTTACTTGACAAAGAATTAAAATCTTTAGGGATAAAATCTGATAAACTTAATGAGGTTGCTACAGCACTTCATTTCAAAAAACTTGATGACCTTTATGCAAATCTAGGGCGTGGTGATATTAAAATAGGGCAAATTGTTAGCAAACTTGCTCCACCTGTTACTTCAGAGCTCAATCTTGAACGATTTGTTAAACCCCAGTCAAAGCCAGAAATTACTGGGAGTGATCTGCGTATCGAAGGTGTGGGTAATTTGTTAACTTTTATGGCGCGATGTTGCCAACCTGTACCAGGTGATTCAGTGATTGGTTATATCACTATAGGTCGAGGCGTATCAGTACATAGGCAGGATTGCCCTAATATTATTCATGCTAGTGAGCGACAAAAGCAGCGCTTCTTGCAGGTTAGTTGGGGTAGTGCGACACGTGAAAACTATGTGGTTGATATATTGATCAAAGCGTTTGATCGCTCTGAGCTTTTAAAAGACGTCACATCGCTTCTTGCTAATGAAAAAGCGCACGTTTATGCATTGCAAACCCATAGCAATAAACAAGAAAACATGGCTTATATCACTTTAACGGTCGATGTTGACGGGCTCAGTAGCCTATCTCGACTACTAACAAAGCTAGAGCAAATTCCTAATGTGCTCGAAGCGAGAAGACAAATCTAATCGTGTCCCCGGGTATCGCAAAGCGAAACCCGGCACATCCTTAGTTAAAAAATAAATCCTGCAACAACAGCACGATGCTCGCTCAATAGAACATTATAGGTACGACACGCTGCACCTATAGACATGCATTCTATACCTATTCGTTGATCTGCAAACTGCTTCATAATTGACAGAGGCAGGAGTTTTCCGGTATGTTCATGACCAATGATGATGATTTCCGGTTTAAATTGCGTTAATAAATTCATATAGTGTTCATCAATTTCCTGAATGTCTTTAATTGGCAGATCACTAATGATTTCTGTTTTAGAAACAATTAAACTGCGTTCATAAACAATGGAATTAATCTGAATTTTGTTATCACTATAAGCTTGCACCGCATGTAATTCTGCGGATTCTAAATTGATCTTCATAGTTTAGAATGGTTCAATGAGTTATATATGGCTGTAAGTATACTACAGAGGTCAATATTATGAGTCAATTTCCGCGTATAAATCGTTTGCCACCTTATGTTTTTAATACATTAACCCAATTAAAAACTGAAGCGCGAGCACGTGGAGAGGATATTATTGATTTTGGTATGGGAAATCCCGATCAGCCAACACCACCACATATTGTAAACAAACTCATCGAAGTGGTGCAAAGACCCGATACTCATCGCTATTCTATGTCTAAAGGCATTCCAAGACTAAGACGTTCTATGGCTTCCTGGTATCAACGTAATTATGATGTACACCTAAATAGTGAAACACAAATATTAGCGACCATTGGTTCGAAAGAAGGACTAGCACATCTGGCATTAGCGATAAGTGGACCTGGGGATACAATTTTAGTTCCTGATCCAGCATATCCTATTCATACTTATGGATTTATTATTGCTGGTGCTAACGTAAAACAGATTCCTCTTATTAATGAAACTCAATTTTTAGCTTCAATAGAAGATACAATTAATCGTAGTTTGCCTAAGCCTAAAGCATTGGTAATTAATTTCCCGGCAAATCCAAGTACGCATTGTGTCGATTATGCGTTTTTCGAGCAAATCATCGATTTGGCAAAAAAACATGAAATTTGGGTGATTCATGATCTAGCGTATGCTGACATTGTTTTTGATGGGTATAAAGCACCTTCGATACTTCAAGTTCCAGGTGCTACAGATGTAGCAATTGAAACTTATTCGATGTCTAAATCCTACAATATGCCGGGTTGGCGCGTTGGGTTTGCTTGTGGAAATGAAGAGTTAGTCGCAGCACTTACTCGGATTAAATCTTATTTAGATTACGGCACATTTACACCCATCCAAGTTGCAGCGATTGCTGCATTAGATGGCCCCGACGAGTGTGTACATGAAATTAGAGAATTATATGAAAAGCGACGTAATATTCTTTGCGATGGGTTGAATGAAATTGGTTGGGAAGTTACTCGTCCCAAGGCAACTATGTTCGTTTGGGCACCTATTCCCTCCCATTATCAACATATGGGTTCGCTTGAGTTCAGTAAATATTTATTAAAAGAAGCTCATGTAGCCGTATCGCCAGGAATTGGTTTTGGGCAACAGGGTGATAGTCATGTTCGTTTCGGTCTAATAGAAAATAAAGATCGGATGCGTCAGGCATTAAGAAATTTAAAAGCATTGTTTCGCAGAGATGGATTGATTAAGGCGGAACAAATATGCATGTTGTGATTAACTCGGAATGTAATTCGATCCCTGAGCATGCCAAGCCACTAAATTCGGAAGGGAATGTATTACTCAATTTTTTGCTGTGTCTTGGCTATGATCCTACTAATCCACCTTATGCCGATTTATTAAGGCAATATCATGATTTAGAAGGTGAGTGGTTTGTATTGACCCCGGTTTATTGGGAGGCAACGCACAATGATGCGATGATTGTTGCTTTGGGTAGTGAACTGCAACTTGAAGAATACGAAGCGAAGTCATGGTTTAATTTATTCTCCGAGTATCTGGCAGAAGAAGGTATCGCTCTTCATTATCATAATTCAGAAACATGGTTGCTTAATAATAAAAAATCCTCATTGAATGCCAAGCCACCGCATCATTTATTAAATCAATCATTAATGCCCCAATTAGCCCTATTGGATAATACGATGTACTGGCAAAAGTTTATTACAGAAAGCCAAATGCTTTTTGCCTCCAGGCCTAATCAATCCTTGGCTAATGGATTATGGACTTGGAGTAGTGCAAAACTTGAGAGTAAAATGCCGATTCGTATTTGTGTTGATGAGCATTTCGATTCATTAGCACAACTATGTAGTTCTCAAGTTTCTTTATATAGGCCATCAATAGCACTTAAGGATTATCAGATTTTATTGCTTACTGAGTATTCTATTCTCAGTGAACCACATCAAAAAGAATTGAACGAGATGCCGACTCATTGGTATTGGAACAATGTGGCTTACTCTATAAGTGCTAATCGTTGGTATGTTCGTTTATGGAGAAAACTAATTCATGCTTATTAAACAACGCACCAGAACTTCTCAACCCTTGGATTTACCCAATATACCAGACGTACTAAAACGAATATTCGCAAACAGAGGGATTACTGAGCTCTCTCAATTGGATAAACAACTCCAAGCTTTATTGCCTTTTGATAGCTTAATGGGAATAGATAAAGCGTGCCTGCGTTTGGAAAAAGCATTACGTGAACAACATAGAATTCTAGTTATTGGTGATTTTGATGCCGATGGTGCGACCTCAACAGCACTCGCTATGACTGCATTACGTTCTATGGGCGCTCAGTTTGTAGAGTATTTAGTGCCTAACCGTTTTGAGTTTGGTTATGGTTTAACTCCGCAAATAGTTGAAGTTGCCAGCAAATGGAATCCCGGGTTGATTATCACCGTGGATAACGGCATTGCTAGTATTGATGGTGTAGAAAGGGCAAATCAACTAGGGATCGATGTTTTAATTACGGATCATCATTTGCCTGCTGAAACTCTTCCAAATGCTTGTGCTATCGTAAATCCCAACCAACGGGATTGTAAGTTTCCTAGTAAATCGATTGCAGGGGTGGGGGTTATCTTTTATGTCATGCTGGCTTTAAGAAGACATCTGGTGAATACCAATTGGTTTCGTGAAATGAATATTACCGAACCCAATATGGCGAGCTTTTTGGATTTAGTTGCTTTAGGAACTGTAGCCGATGTTGTAGGGCTGGATCAAAATAATCGCATTATGGTGAATCAGGGCCTAGCAAGAATACGTCAAGGTCTTTGTCGTGCTGGAATTAAAGCATTAATTGAGGTCTCTGGACGTGAGTGCGCACGACTTAGAGAATCCGATTTGGGGTTTGCTATTGCGCCAAGACTCAATGCTGCTGGGCGATTGGACGATATGGCTTTGGGTATTGAATGTTTAATTACTTCAGATCAGCAACAAGCTAGAAATTATTGCCAGCAACTTGATGAATTAAATGAAGAAAGAAAGCAAATTGAAACAGAAATGAAAGAGCAGGCGATGGTCGCATTGGAAAAACTTGCTCTAAGTACTGATTACAACAGTACGCACTTACCTATAGCACTGTGTCTTTTTGATAAAACCTGGCATCAAGGAGTAATTGGAATTTTAGCAGGACGCATGAAAGAACGTTATCATCGTCCTGTTATTGCCTTTGCAGAAGTAAGTGAAGATGAGTTGAAAGGATCGGCACGTTCGGTTCCGGATTTAAATATTCGAGATGTATTGGCGGCAATAGATAAGGACCATCCTGGACTTATTAATAAATTTGGTGGCCATGCTATGGCCGCGGGTTTGAGTATTCACCCGCGTTCTCTTAAAGCATTTCGAGAAGCCTTGGTTTCTGAAGTGAGTAGGCACATTGATTTGTCGCAATGTGAAGGAGAGTTACTTACTGATGGACCCTTACAGCCTGAAGAGTTTAGTCTTGAAATTGCTCAATTAATTCAGCAGGCTGGTCCATGGGGACAGCAATTTGCTGAGCCGGTTTTTGATAATGTTTTTGAAGTGTTGGATCAACGACTGGTGGGGAAAAATCATTTAAAAATGACCTTAGTGACAACAAAAGGTGATCAACAAGTGGATGCGATCGCGTTTAATGTCGACTTAAAATCCTGGCCAAACCATAGAGTTAAATATGTCCATGCAGCTTATAAGCTGGATATCAATTTTTATCAAGGTCGAACCCGGTTACAATTACTTATTCAAGCAATGAATGCTGTAAATCCAGAGTAATCGTGGACAGCCTCGGGTGCCGCGCATCGAAACCCCGGTTGGAACGATTGATTCCCATTTTGTTCCCCGGGTTTCGCTGCGTGGCACTCGGGGTACTACTTCAGTCATATTTTTGTACAAATTTTTTTTGTTCAGGTTATAATTGGTTCTTTTTTAATTGAATAATAACAGTGTCAAACATTTTGCTATCACCTTTATCTATTGCCCCAATGATTGATTGGACTTACAGTCATTTTCGAGTTTTTATGCGTTTGTTGGCTCCGCATGCGCTTTTGTATACAGAAATGCAAACTACTGGAGCGATACAAAATAATCCTGTGCGCTCTCTGCTATTTAATGTAAAAGAACATCCTATAGCTGTGCAGCTTGGTGGTTCGGAGCCCGATGCTTTAGCGCAAAGTGCTCAACGTGCCGAACAAGAAGGATATGATGAAGTGAATATCAATCTTGGTTGTCCTAGTGATAAAGTTCAAGCAGGGCGTTTTGGTGCCTGCTTGATGAAGGAACCAAAGCGGGTTGCTGATTGCATTCGCGCTATGCGGCAAACAGTTTCTATTCCTGTGACAGCCAAAACCCGAATAGGTATCGATCATCAAGACAGCTATGAATTTTTTAGTGATTTTGTGCATCAATTAGTTGAGGCAGGAGCACAAAAAATTATTGTTCATGCGCGTAAAGCTTGGTTAAACGGTTTAAATCCCAAACAAAATCGGACAATTCCACCGGTTAACTACGAGTATGTTTATCGTCTTAAAAAAGAAATTCCTGAGATTCCGGTGACGATCAATGGTAATATATTGAATATAAATGAAATTAAGGAGCACCTTCAACATGTTGAAGGGGTTATGCTCGGGCGTTTAGCATGTGACAATCCTTTTCAAATAGCAACAATACACCACTCGCTTTATCCAAAGAATCAAAAAAGCACTCGGAGCCAAGTGTTTCATGACTATTTGGATTATTTGCTTGAAGAATACAGCAAAGGCGTTTCCCTTAGTTTGCTAGTAAAACCTATATTCAATCTTGCTTTTGGTTTACCTGGCGCCAGTCAATGGAAAAAAAGGCTGATGCTGATTTTGCAAGATAAAAATCTTTCTATATTTCAAGAATTAAGTGAATATTTACAGAATATTGAATATCATGCAGAGAGTTCATAAAGATCAGGCTATTCTGTCAGATTGTAACCCGGGGTGACTGTGATAGAAACCCGGGTTACGCTTCGCTGCACCCAGGCTACAATGCTAAATAAGTGGCTGGGCTTCGCAAGCCCGGCTCACACTTTCCGGAGATCCCGTACTGCGTTTGGGATTACTGTTTAATAAACGCTGGGAGCAAAATTTTCTTCTGCATCTTCTCGTAACAGTGTTTGTGCTTTGTCATAGAAAATTTGCGATGTTTCTCCTCGTTTATTGAAAAACCAGTGATCTTTCTTTTTAGCTGAAGCATCAATCATTCCAGACACTTTTTCTACAGTTTTTGAGAAATTGACCAAGCCTGTTTCTGCTTTCTCGATTTCTTGCAGGACAGCGTACATTCCTTTAGGAATGAGATTCTCCTCACCGGTAGTTTTTTTAACTTTTTCACCACCAAAATAACCAATATCCCATTGTGTGTCTATAATGAGGTATTTAATTACTTCTAATAAAGCCTTATTTGCAGCTTCTTTAGGAGAGTCTGGAGTAAAAATTGACTCTCTATGAATCTTGATGTCATCAACTAATCCATTTGCTTTTCTTGCTTCCAGTTGCCATTCCGAAACTTGAGGTAAATGTTCTAATTGAAACGTTAAAAAAGCCTTTTTATAGTTATTTTTTTCAACTTTATCTAAATTAGATTTTTGCAAGTCAGCATAAATAGTATGGATAAGCGTCGTACGCAGTCGTGTTTCATATTCAATAAAGTTAGAGGAGCTCGAGGAACGTTCTTCAGTAACAATCGAACTATGGCCTGCAGCTTTTATGCATTCTTGCATCTTTGTAAGTTGTTCTAAAGCTGATTTAGATTTGACATCACCTAACTGAGCTAAAAATGCTTTAGCTTGTCCTCTAATTTGTAACTGAAAAAGTAAATCGGCGAAACGATCTTTCTGCTGTTTGCCAGCATCTTTATACCAAGTAAAAACTTGTTCAACGATTTGTGCTAATTCATTGATATCGATAACGCTGTATTGCCTTGATCGCGTTAATTGGAACTCATATAAATTAGCATATAACTTCAACATTGGGCTTAGGCATTCAGTAATTTTAGCCTTGTCTGTTGGATCCGTTTTCGCATATTCAGCGCCAGTAGTTGCTGTTAAGAAAAGTTTGGGTCCATACATGACCATCACTGCCGGAGTTTCTCCGGTGCCTGTGTTATTGAGATACGATACTAATTTTTGTCTTTGTCCTCTTGGTAATTGGTGGAACGCACTATCAATACTTTCTACAAATAAGCGAGTCCTTGCTTCATATTTTCCTGCTTCATTGATTGTAATATAGTTGCTGTCAAAATATTGTATTGTTTTAAATAAATGACAACGCAGCATCTGTGCGATACGTGTTACGGCTAAATCGTGCGATGAGGGATCTGAGCTCAGAATATCTGGGATCGCTTTTGCTAATATTTTGCGATACAGAGTATAGGCTTCCTCAGCAGCCTCCTTATCTAATTCTGGCTTTTGAGCTACAGCACATAATGTGTTGTAAAGTAAATTGATTTTTAAATGGATTTCAGGTGTGCTTCCTGCCGCACTGATCATTGAATCAGAAGGTTTTGCACCAAAAATATCAAAGCAATGATGAACGAATACGAGTTCGGCGAGGTAAGGGTATTTTTTGTAGGCGGCAAAAAATAAATCTAATCCTTTTTTAATTCCTGAAAACGGAATTTCACCTTGAATAATTTGAGCAATGTTCATTTCATTGCATAAATTGAATAATTCATCACATAAAATGAATGCTTTTTTATTTTGTTCTTTTTCTGCAGGAGCAGGTCCTTCCCATAATAAATATTCCGTAGCGGTACAATTTTTTTCTTGCGAACCGACGAAACCATAAAGCTCTAAAGCAATATCATGATCAACATATTCTTTTGCTCGTGCAAATTGATTAACATCGGTCGGAGAAGTTTCTTTTGCTTCAGTGCATTTAATATAGTTTCCAGATGGAAGTCGAATTAAATAATTCCCTTCGATATCCCTATGTACTGCATTTTTAATGCGATCCCCTTTCCCTGCATCATGGAGTGCTAAATGCAAATAAAATGCTTCTTTATTTATTCTACAATGTTTTTCTAAACTCAGCAGAGTTGCATATTCGTATGACATGCCTAAAATACCATTCGAAAACGCGGTGCCATAATTGTATTGAGCAGCTAATTTATAATAGAGAAGGCTATTAGCTGTTCGTTTAAATTCAACTCCTAATTTGCCATCTTGTTGTAGTAAGGCACATGCACTTTCGGTCGGCATTAATCTTGACCTTAGCATGATAACAAAGAGGCCTGTTAGGGCCGTGTATTTTTTCTCTGTAGTCGGTTGTTGCAATGCTTTATTGATATCCTGAATCATTGATTCTGGTAAATCATCGTCCCCAGTAAGTTGTACGAATGCTTCGATCTCTCTAGCCCATTGCAATAGATTTTCACGTAATGCATTTTTATTCTCGGCTTCTGATGTTTCGGCACCAAGAAAATCTTTCATTGCTGCATCCAGGTTCTCCTGGGCTTGTAGTTTGAGTTGTTGTTGCAGTTCCAACAATGTTGCTTTTATCCAAAGTGAATTAACTTTTTTCTCTTTTTCTGGATCAGTTTTTCCTTGTTGCTTTAAGTTATATAATTCAGCTTTTAATTTAATGATATTTTTATAACAATTAAATAGGCTCGATTGTCCTTTGACACAACCTGCTGCAGTGAGATGTAATAAAGAAGTAAAGAATATGGGATCTATTTCTTTACCATAAATAAAGTTTTCATCACTTTCTATTGCGATATCGTCTTTCTCTACTGGAAGAGAAGAATCAATTAAAACCCCGGTGTTATTCACCATACGTAAACGGAGACCGTCCGCAGGTACTTGAATAGTATCCCTAAACATCATTTCTTTGATAACTTCAGTGCCAATGAAGTGTTTCCACTTGATTATTCCTATTAATGCCATAAGAGATGCAACAACATCATGAGGCCAAAATCCCTTATATTTAGAACTTTTTATAAACTCCACCACTCCAGTGAGTAGCGCAGGGGAATACTGTCCAGTTAATACTGGATAGGCCCGAGATATAACGTCTTTAGCATCTTTTATTGATTTTACTTCACTGTACAGGGGTAGAGTTCGAGTTGTTTTCGAAACTACATGGAATGCATTGTTATAGGTTAAAGCAGATACTGCAAAAGCTGCCTTGCTCGCATCAGTGCTACGTGAATTGTAGGGGAGTTTATTAGGGTCTTCTACATTACTTTGATAATCATCTTTTTCATAAGGTTTATTATAACCCATGTTAATAAGACTATACTTCTTCTTTTCTTCTGGGGGTATTTGTGCCAGAAAATCACTAACTGCGTTAAACGACGCGATATTAATTATAGTTGTATCTTCAGGACCTGTAAGTTTAATTTTTTCTAACCAATCATTGGGTTGGTTCTCGGGACTTAAAAGACAACTTGAATGTGCATGTACATCAGATTGTTGGTAATACTCAATTAGTTCTTTTGACGGATAGAAGGCATCACTTTGTGATGGCTCATGGTGGTATTTTTGAAGTTGTTCATTATACCTGTAATAACTTGTCACTGGACCTGCAATTACTTCAGGTAAATAACCTTTGGGTAGGTTAAATTGTTTCTGCAATTTTTCAATGTACATTTTTAAATATAAAGCACGCAGACCGTATTTTCCGTCAGGCCGTTGAACCCCATATTCATCGCAAGGAATTTCATCGCTTGTTAGTAATGTAATCTGGGTTAAAGGATTTATAAATCCTGAAGCCTTTGCTTGGATCATGAGATGGATTGTTGCTAGTAAATCATCTCCATCTTTTCCTGGGTCGGTAAAAAACACTATTTGTACCATATTATTATCTCCTAATAGATTTGAAAGCAGTTCTTTTATCATGGTTTTATAATAAAAATAAATAGTTATCTTTATTTACAGGAAGGGGGAGTTATGATTTTTTGGGTTTATCAATTGTATAGTTTGTACAAAGCATTTCATGTTTAACTAATTTAAGATAATGTGACTTTGTTATAAGAGATATATTGCGATACGAACATCACTTGGCTACTAAAATATTGTATACTATGAGAGAAAATTGCGGAAAATAATATTTTAGTTGTCTGTTTTGTCAGAAACTTTTCCTTTCACTAAGTTAAACCATGAAGATTCACTTAAATTAGAAGGTATTCATAGTATTTTCCCCCAAATTTTAGTACATTAACGAATTTGTTATTTGAAATCTCCAGAGGATTATTTAGGCCATGCTGAATACGTTGATTAAGAAAATGTTTGGAAGCCGAAATGAGCGTACATTGCGGCGTATGGAAAAGGCAGTAATGGCAATCAATGCATTTGAACCGCAAATGAAAGCATTGACGGATGCTGAGTTGGCTGCAAAAACCCAGCATTTTAGAGCACGTTTTGCAGAAGGTGAAAGCCTTGATGAAATGTTGGCGGAGGCTTTTGCCACAGTAAGAGAAGCTTCTATACGGACTTTAGGTCTGCGCCATTTTGATGTGCAATTGATTGGTGGAATGGTACTGCATGAAGGTAATATTGCTGAAATGCGTACTGGGGAAGGTAAAACACTGGTAGCAACTTTGCCTGCATATTTGAATGCAATTAGTGGACGTGGTGTACATGTTGTTACTGTGAATGATTATCTCGCTAAACGCGACAGTCAATGGATGAAACCTATATTTGAGTTTTTGGGATTAACTGTTGGTGTGATTTATCCCGATATGTCTCATTCAGCAAAGCAAGAAGCTTATCGTTGCGATATCGTTTATGGAACGAACAATGAATACGGTTTTGATTACTTACGTGATAATATGGCATTTAGTCTTGAAGACAAGGTACAACGCGAGTTGAATTTTGCCATCGTGGATGAAGTAGACTCTATTCTAATCGATGAGGCACGTACACCTCTCATTATTTCGGGTGCTGCTGAAGATAGTTCTGAACTTTATATTAAAATTAATTCATTGATTCCTCATTTGAAGAAACAAGAAGAAGAGGGTGGTGAAGGAGATTATACTGTTGATGAGAAGCAAAAGCAGGCACATCTTACAGATGTAGGTCATCAACATATCGAAGAATTGCTGGTTAAAGCTAAGCTTCTGGACCAGGGTGAAAGTTTATATCACGCTAGCAACATTATGTTGATGCATCATGTTAATGCAGCATTAAAAGCTCATGCTATGTTCCATCGCGATGTGGATTATATTGTTAAGGATGGACAGGTTATTATTGTTGACGAGCACACTGGTCGTACAATGCCTGGTCGACGATGGTCTGAAGGCTTGCATCAAGCGGTTGAAGCTAAAGAAGGTGCTTCCATTCAAAATGAAAATCAAACTCTTGCTTCAATTACATTCCAGAATTTTTTCCGTATGTATAATAAGTTGTCGGGGATGACTGGAACCGCGGATACTGAAGCGTATGAATTACAGCAGATTTATAATCTTGATGTGGTTGTAATTCCAACCAATAAACCAATGGTACGAAAAGATGAATCGGATCTGGTTTATTTAACACAGCAAGATAAATTTCAAGCTGTTATCGCAGACATCCGTGAGTGTATTGCTCGAAAACAACCTGTTCTTGTAGGTACTGTTTCTATTGAGGCATCTGAATTTTTAAGTCAATTTCTTAAAAAAGAACATATCAAGCATCAAGTGCTTAATGCGAAATTCCATGAAAAAGAAGCACAGATTATTGCTGAAGCAGGGCGTCCAGGTTCTGTGACTATTGCTACTAATATGGCGGGCCGAGGAACAGATATTGTTCTAGGCGGAAGCTTGTCTGCTGATCTTGCCCAACTACCTGAAAATGCAAGTGCAGAAGAAATCGATGCTGTAAAACAAGTATGGCAGAAGCGTCATGACGAAGTAATTGCTGCTGGTGGATTAAGAATTATAGGTTCTGAGCGCCATGAATCCCGTCGAATTGACAATCAGTTACGGGGTCGTTCAGGTCGTCAGGGTGATGTGGGAAGCAGTCGTTTCTACTTATCACTTGAAGATAATTTAATGCGCATATTTGCTTCTGATCGTGTTGCATCGATGATGCGCCGTTTAGGAATGAAGCCTGGGGAGCCAATCGAGCACAGTTTAGTAACCAAAGCGATTGAGAATGCCCAACGGAAACTTGAGGGGCATCATTTTGATGTTAGGAAACAGTTGTTGGATTATGACAATGTGGCTAATGATCAAAGACAGGTTATTTATACACAGCGTGCCTCAATCATGGATATGACCGATACGGAAGAAATGGTCAATATAATGAGAGAGGAAGTCATATCGAATCTTGTTGATACGTACATTCCTCCACAAAGTTTGGAAGATCAGTGGGATCCAAAATCTTTAAGTGATGTACTTGCTGATGAGTTCAAACTTAAGGCTCCTGTGCTTGAATGGATCGAAGAAGATCATCATATTCAACCAGAGCAAATCAAAGATAAGATTCTTGATATTGCAGCAAAAAAATACGATGAAAAAGTAAAGCAAGCGGGTAGAGCTACATTGTCTCAGTTCGAAAAATCAGTGATTTTGCAAACTTTAGATAATCAATGGCGTGAACACTTAGCGGTAATGGATCAATTACGCCAAGGAATTCATTTACGTGGCTATGCACAAAAAGATCCAAAACAAGAGTATAAAAAAGAAGCGTTTGCCTTGTTTACAACGATGCTTGATACTTTGAAATATGATGTAACTCGTTTAATTTCTTCAGTGGAAATTCAAACTGAAGAAGATGTAAATGCCGTTGAGGAGCAGCGACGAGCTGAGCAAGTGAGTAAAATGAGCTTACAACACGGTAATTATGTTGATGAAAATGAGGAAGAGGCATCTCAAACACAAACCTACAGAAGACACGAGAAAAAAATTGGTCGAAACGATCCTTGTCCATGTGGTTCGGGTAAAAAATATAAAGCATGCCATGGAAGTTTGGCGTGAAGATAGAAGTTGCTGTTGCAGTTATTGTAGATGAACAGCAGCGTATCTTGATTACCCAGCGTCCTTTCCATGTTCCGCATGGAGGATGTTGGGAGTTTCCTGGCGGAAAGTTGGAGCCTGATGAGCCTTCGGGAGCTGCTTTGATTCGAGAAATCAAGGAAGAGATTGGCTTAGATGTCTTGCATTACAAATTATTGGGTGAAATTAATCACAAATATTCTGATAAAGAAGTAAAATTAATTATTTTTCTTGTTAATCAATTTGCTGGAGCCCCTTCATGCCAGGAAGGTCAGTTGGCTATGAAATGGGTTTATCAGCATGAACTAAATCCCAAACAATTTCCTGAAGCAAATCATAAAGTAATTGCAATGGTACAGAGTTATTTATGCTGTAGAGATTCTTTATGAAAGGCAGATAAATTTTTCCTAAAGATGCATCAACTCAAAGAGTAAGCTCAGGAGATCCTTCGTCAAACACTCTCAGGATGATGTGCTTCTGGAGGCGGGGCGTCAGCTTAATTAATATTCATTAGTTAAAATCAATATATAGTGGAGCATGATCCGAGACCTCATCGTTCAATACAGAAAATTCATGAATGATAATATCTGGCGAAGTCAGAACATAATCTGCAAACTTTTCTTCTTTTTTGTAATAACGAGTTCTTGTTGAACTGACGTTGTTAATTTTTATTAAATTATTCATGCCTTGTTCAAGGATATGCATGCTTTTTGTGTCAGGTCTTAAGTTAAAGTCACCACATAATATCTTAGGAGTATTAATAGTATCCATAAAATGACGAATGCGTTGTGATTGATTGATTCGCTCCGGTGTATCACTTTTACCTTGTCCATTCCAGAGTCCATGAACATTCAGTATGGAGTAAATTTTTTTATCTACTTCACATTCGACCCACTGCAAATTTCTCGGATGATTCAATCCTATTCCTGGGTAATGTTGTTTTTGATGAATATTTATATCTCCTTCTCCTAAAATATCGATATTGTTTTTCAATAACATTGCAATTCCATAAATATTTTCGACAGCGGGTTTGAAAATAGCAAAATGATTAGGAAGGAGCTGCTGCAGGTCTGTAAAAATATTCAGACTAAGTTCCCTATCTTCTTCAGTTACAGTACGATGAGCGTTGTAATATACTTCTTGAAAGCAAAATACATCAATATCATGATGTTGATTGATAAAATCTAATAAAGGGTTCCGTAGGTGTCCTCCCCACAAATTTAAAGTAATTAATTTCATTGATTATTGAATTCCTTTTTTCCTTAGTCGTGCGATTTGACAGAAAAATAAGTGCTTTCTTTCAGCGAGTACAGAGATAATTAGCTGTTACATATTATTTTTTGACTTCCGTAGATATGTATTATGTAAATCATTTACTTCTTTAGTTAATGCGTCAATATCCATATGATTATCAATTACATCATCAGCACTTTCGAGACGAATATGAAGAGCTGGTTGAGCCGATAAAATTGCCTGGGCTTGTTTGGTACTGCATTTATCCCGCTGCATCAAACGTGCTATTTGTATATCTTTTGGTGCGCGGACAAGCAAAATTCGATTGATATAAGGGTAAGCTTGTTTTGTAATGAGTAAAGGTATTTCTACAATACAATAAGGTGTCGTGCAGGTATCAACTTGTTTTTTTATTTCTTGGCGGATAAGAGGATGTAAGAGATTCTCAAGCCAGTCTCGTTCTTTATGATTAGAAAATATTATTTCTCTTAGTTTGCTACGATCCAACTCTCCATCTTGTTTTAGAACTATATGGCCGTAATGATCTACGATTTTTTTATAGGCGAGCTCATGCCTTTGAGTCAGCTCTCTTGATATTATGTCAGCATAAATCACCTTGATACCTAGTTTCGAAAAAAGCTCAGCAACCGTGGTTTTTCCACTCGCTATATCACCTGTTAGTCCAACACAATAAACCATATTCTTTAAGTCTCATTTCTATTCATACATGTTACTACATTAATATAACAAGTATAAGGGACGGGGCTTTTGTGTTTGCAATATGCAAGAGCAGCTAATGCAGCATCTTCTCGAGTTGGATAAAGATTACTGTGCCATCTTAAGGCCTCTCTATCCAAAGCAGTACATCGCCACATGGGCGTTACATCGGCACCATGAATAAATCTGGCGCAACTTGCTTTGGATGTTTTACACGTAGCAGGGACGGTGCTGTTTTTTTTGCATTCAGAGTACGAAAGATTTAAAGCTATTTTTTGATAAGCGCTTTGGGTCGTCCATTTTGTTTGGGTTGCATCGAGAGTGGAGCATTGCCAATAATTTCCTGCAGTGTTTATTGGTTCAGCAAAGCTTGACACTGGGATGCATAGAACAAGAAAAAAACAACATCTTATGCACTTATTCATTTTTTTCTCCTTGAAGCAGTTCGATTAACTCTTCTATATGTAACGCCTTAGAAAAATACCAGCCCTGTATAAGTCCAACCTCGTTTTGTAATAAATAATTTAATTGTTCTTTAGTTTCTACCCCTTCTGCAATAATAGTTAAATTAATTTTTTTTGCTAAGTGAATAATTGCATCATTTAATGTTTCTGCGATTGCTTTTGTACCGATAGCATGAATAAATAATTTGTCGATTTTAAGGTAATTGAAAGGATAGTATTGCAAGTAGCTGATACTTGAATGTCCTGTTCCATAATCGTCTATAGCTAATGAATATCCAATGTTTCTAAGCTCTTGTAGTCTGTTGAGATAAATTTCATTATTCATATCAAGTAAATAACGTTCTGTTATTTCTAATAATATTTGTTTGGGTGAAATGGAATAGTGGTCTATCAGCTTATAAAATTGAGCGAAAAATTGACTATCGGTAAAATGGAGCGCACAAATATTAAATGCTAGATGAAAATTAGGTTGTATATCCAAGATATTTTTAGCTTCTTTAAATGCTATTTCGATAATTTGTAGGGTAATAGGGACGATTAAGCCCGTGTCTTCAGCTTCCTCGATAAACAAATCAGGCATTATAATTTCATTACCATGATCTTGCCATCTTAATAAAACCTCTGCCCCAGAATAGGCATTGCATTGGGTGTCAAATAATGGCTGATAAACAGGGTAAAATTGTCCGCTCTTAATAGCCTGTTTTATTGCACCGTGTAATGAGTAATATTTATTAAACTTATTTTTAATCAAAAAATATAAGAAAATTGAGAATATTAAAATATCAAGCGTCAGTAGGATTTGGTTATATAAGAGGTTGTTAATAAAAGTTTGATCGGGGCCTTCAACAGTAAGTACGATACCATTAAGGCTCTTTAATTTAGCACTAACAAGTTGTTTTTTTACAACAATGGGTAATTGATCTGTCCATGAGTTATTAGCATGTTTTCCAATCTGGATAATTTCTTTTTTCTGATTCACTGCGTATAACGTAGTCGTATGTATTCCATTTTCTGGAATATTTAATTCCTCTTGGAGTACTGGAGATAAGACGATCATTTCTACTTGATAGATACCTATTTTTTTTTGGATTAAATAAATGGGGTTAATAAACATAGGGAGTTTTAACGGACCTATAATGGAGCTACTAATATCGTGATTTAAATTAATAGTTTTATTTTGCGGTAATGTGGAGCATGTAATCTGATGCTTTTGGTCATGAATTACCAATCCAGAAACCTTCGGATGATTCATAACAATCTGTTGTAAATAAGGATCAAAATCATCCTTACAATTTAGGTTGTTCTTTTGATACCTAGGTATTTTGTCTATTTCATGAAAAACATCATTGATAAAACGGTCGATTTCCTTAACTCGTATATTGGTAATTTCAGTAATAAAATTAAAAGAATTCGTAACACTGTTATGCCAATTAATATAAGAAAAAGCTAAAAGTAAAAAGATGGTGAACAATATCCAGAATAGCCTCAATCGCTGGTAGACAATAAATGCCATGTTTCTGAGTATTTTTCGCATGATTTACGGCGCTGCATAGGCTCCCTTTATAGAGTGTAGTGTTATTTCCGCTAATTTCCCAATTACTTCATGATTTGTATTTAATGGAGGCAGCCAGTAAAGGGTTTTACCTATAGGTCTTATTAAAGCGCCACGGTTTAGTGCTTCCTGATACACCTTATTGCCAATGCGGTGAAGTTCTGTGTCCTCTAGATCTGCTGCGACAACGGATCCAATTCCTCGGACATTACTTAATTTACCAGAGAGTTGTGCTACTTCACTTAAAGAGGCAAACATGTACTCACCTAGCTTTTGAGCTTGCTCGATGATTTTTTCTTCATGCATAACGCGAATGGTTGCTAATGCAGCGCTGACAGCGAGTGGATTTCCACTATATGTATGGGAATGTAAGAAGGATTTTCCGCTCCCATAATCTGCATAAAAAAGATCAAAAATTGAGCTATCGATCATCACGCAGCTTAGAGGGATCGAGCCAGAAGTTAATCCTTTGGATAAACAAATAAGGTCTGGCTCAACATCGGCATGATGGGACGCTAGCCATTTACCCGTGCGACCCATTCCAGTCATTATTTCATCAGCGATAAGATAAATATTTTTGCTTTTAGCCCAGGCTGATAATTTTTTAAGGAAATCGGGGCTATAACACAACATTCCACCCGCGCCTTGAACTAAGGGCTCTACTACGATAGCACAGACTTTGTTGCTAATTGCTTCTAATTCTTTTTCAACAACTGGCCAATAGGTGTCGCAATTATCCCACAAAGAATCTTTTTGGCCCGAAATGTAGGGAATATTTTCAATGTAATGACAGGTAAGACCGAATGAGTCGTATGGAGCTTTATAAAGACCTAGATCACTGATACTCATTGTGCCTAGTGTTTCCCCATGATATCCATTTTTAAGCGCAACAAACTGATTCCTATCTTCATAGCCTTTAATTTGATTGGCATGTATTGCTAGTTTCATGGCGATTTCAACAGCGCTGGCTCCATCACTTGCAAAAAAAACATGTTGTTTTTTAGTAATTTGGGATAACTCTTCTGCTAACTCAACAAGTTGCGGGTGTGTCGTATTTGCGGTAATAACATGTTCAAAGCGATTCATTTGATCCTTTATCGCTGCAATCACGGCAGGATGGCCGTGCCCCAAGGATTTACACCACCAGCTGGAGATCGCATCAATTAGAGGACCTTTATTGGTATAGAGATAACTACCATCAGCCTTTTCAATAAACAAAGGAGGGCATGTCTCAAAATCTTTCATTTGGGTACAAGGATGCCAAAAATGTTTTAAATCTCTGCTAATTAATTGATTGACGTTGACCATTTTAAAAATTTTGGTTGACAAGATGGGACGGAACTTTATCATGTCCCTTACCTAAATAAAATGAAAACAATACAAAAATGCAGCGAAGTTAGGTGCTTTCGCTTCACTTAATATCGTTGATTAGGAGGAAACTGTTGTGACTCAAGTTAAGAAGCACTGGTCTGTTTCTGAAATTACCGCACTTTATGAACAACCATTTAATGATTTGTTACATCAAGCACATGCTGTACATAGAGAATATCATCAACCAAATTCATTACAATTTGCTACATTATTAAGTATTAAAACTGGAGCTTGTCCTGAGGATTGTGGCTACTGTTCTCAAAGTGGACATCATAAAACTCATGTTGAAAAAGAAAAATTAATGTCGGTTACTGATGTATTAAAAGCCGCTCAGGAAGCAAAAGAAGGTGGAGCTAAACGTTTTTGTATGGGGGCTGCCTGGCGTTGTCCGCCTGATAAGGCAATGGGTGAATTACAGGAAATGATTAAAGGAGTTAAGTCATTAGGTCTTGAAACCTGCATGACTTTGGGCATGTTAAATCAAGAGCAGGCTGCCAGTTTAAAGGACGCTGGTCTGGATTATTATAATCATAATATTGATACTTCACCTTCTTACTATGAAAAAGTAGTTACAACACGCAAATTTAGTGAGCGACTGGATACATTAAATAATGTTCGATCCGCCGGAATTAATGTGTGTTGTGGTGGCATTTTGGGCTTGGGCGAAACACGTGAAGACCGAATTGAGTTTTTATTAACTTTAGCAAATATGGAAACACCTCCTGAAAGTGTTCCAATTAATCGTTTAATACCAGTAGAGGGGACACCTCTTGCTAAAGCTCAGCCAGTAGAAGGAATTGAGTTAGTACGTACAATTGCAACCGCCAGAATACTGATGCCTCAAAGCGCAATTCGACTAACGGCCGGAAGGACTGAAATGAGTGATGAATTACAGGCCCTTTGTTTCTTTGCAGGTGCAAACTCAGTATTCCTTGGTGATAAGCTATTAACTGAAGAGAACCCCCAACGTGCCAAAGACAAAGCTCTTTTCGGTAAACTCGGTTTAACTGAGATGGTTTAAATGCCTTTAAGTCATAAAATTAAGGATTATACCAATCAGCTGGCACATCAAGGTTTATTGAGAAATAGATTAGTGACAGCTGGGAATTCATCATTAATTCATTTTGACAGCAATGACTATTTATCATTAACAAAAGATAAACGCATTTCTGAAGGGTACCAACGCGGATATACTCTCTATCCTAGTGGTAGTGGGGCTTCTATGTTGCTGAGTGGTTATCATCCCAATCACCGCGCTGTTGAAGAAGCATTTGCCAATTTATTGGCTGTTGACGACTGTATTTTATTTTCATCGGGATATGCAGCAAATCTTGCAGTTACAGCCTTATTGGGACGGTTAAACGTTCATTGTTTTATTGATAAAGAAATTCATGCTTCAATCTATGATGGTTTAGCTTTATCGCAAGTAAACTATACGCGTTATTTGCATAATAATTTAGAGGATTTAAGTCGTAAACTAACCTTAGATTTTAGGAATTCAGCTTTAATCACTGAGGGTATTTTTAGTATGAGTGGCCAATTGGCTCCTTTGGTAAAACTCTCCT
Source organism: Legionella stuttgartensis (assembly GCF_977063405.2). Classification (NCBI taxonomy): domain Bacteria; kingdom Pseudomonadati; phylum Pseudomonadota; class Gammaproteobacteria; order Legionellales; family Legionellaceae; genus Legionella; species Legionella stuttgartensis. The sequence goes on along the minus strand of NZ_CDRUHA020000022.1, from coordinate 120,817 downwards.
CTTTTTGTAATGCGAATAAAAGTGCGCTGTTAGTTGATGAGGCGCATTCTTTTGGGATTTTAGGAAGTAAGGGAAGAGGAGCGACAGCCTATCATGGGTTAACTCAAAATGAAGTTCCATTACGAATTATTCCTTTAGGAAAAGCATATGCGGCGCAAGGTGCCCTAGTTGCAGGTAAAGCTGACTGGATCTATGCGTTGTTACAAGCAGGGCGCTCCGTTATTTATTCAACTGCAGTAAGTCCAGCATTAAGTTATGGCTTATTAAATACATTGGAATTTGTGGTCAACGCAGAAGAGAGACGTTCGAAATTATCGGAGCTTATAATTTTATTTAGATCCTACGTGAAGCAATCTCCATTAGATTGGGCTGATTCCATTAGTCCGATTCAACAACTTAAACTAGGATGCCCACACTTAGCTTTGCATTATGCTCGAGAGTTAAAGGAACGGGGGATAAGTTGCTGTGCGATAAGAGCGCCTACTGTAAGTGTCAAAGCCTCAGGATTACGTATTATTTTGAACTATAATCATACTCCGGAGCAGATTCGTGAGTTATTTAATCAGTTAAGTGTGATTTATGAACATAAACATCCATAGTTACGGAAAAGGATATCCCCTTGTTTTTTTTCATGGATGGGGATTTGACAGTCAGATCTGGTCACCATTAATACCTAAACTTCTCATGGATTACCAATTGATACTCGTTGATTTGCCAGGATTTGGCCATAGCTCAATCATGGACTGGGATTTATTTAAAACACTCTTGCTGAACCAGTTACCGGAGACATTTGCATTAATCGGCTGGTCTATGGGAGGATTATATGCAATGCGTTTGGCAACAGAAGAACCTGATAGAGTCGATTATCTTATTAATGTCACTTCATCACCGCGATTTTTAAATGGCGAGCAATGGTCAGGTGTGTCTCCAGAGATTTTTAAAAAATTCTATGAAAGATTATCAAAAGAACCACATGGCACATTAAAAGAATTTTTAGAGCTCAATGGATTAACATCTGATGGTGAGTCGCAGCATTTACCTAATAAATTGCCCTCTCAAGAAGGATTGGAATCAGGTCTTAAAAGTTTAGAAACTTGGGATTTGCGTGAACAATTAAAGCAATTTAGCAAACCCACTTGTTTTATATTTGGTCGACTTGATCCTATTGTACCGATTAAAACAATGAGTTCGATGCAATTGATCTATCCTGATGGTCATTTTGTGCTATTTAAGAAAGCTGCTCACATGCCATTTTTAACCCATGCAGATTTATTTATTGACGAAGTACGAGGATTTATTAGATGAACCGTTTTTTTATCACAGGCACTGACACAGATTGTGGTAAAACCTATGTTACAGCCCGTTTGGCAAACTATTTCCCTGCATCAGCCGCAATTAAACCTGTAGCAAGCGGATGCATGGAGCTAGATGAGCAGCTGGTGAGTAGTGATGCGCAATATTTACAAAAAAATAGTATCAGTTTGGATGTAATAAATCCTTGGCGTTTTAAGTGGGCTGTATCACCACATATTGCCGCACAGAGCGAGGGAGTTCGCTTATGTGTTAACGAAATTGCAGATTATTGTCTCAATGTGCAAATCGATGGTATTGAAAACTTATTCATTGAAGGTGCTGGGGGATTAATGGTTCCATTAAATGATCATGAAACTTGGATTGATTTTTTAAAGAGTACCGGAATCCCTGTTATTTTTGTTGTTGGCATGAAATTGGGTTGTATTAATCATGCTTTGTTAACAGAAGCGGTGTTGCGTACAAATAATATTCAATGTATGGGATGGATTGCTAATTGCATTGATCCAAACATGCAAGCGTTATCCGCTAATATCGATACATTAAGCCAGAAACTTACTTCTCCTCTTTTGGCTAAAGTGCCTTTTGCTGGTGAACTGACTCTGATTGATTCATTTATTAATACCTATTAACTACATAAGTCGTTTTTTTGTTGCCTACTTGTTGTTTCAATAACACTATTGTATGTTAATGAAGAATTCATTTCATGAAAGGGAAAACTATGTTTACACGAGATAAATTAATACAATCAGTAATGACTGCCTTTTTTGTTCTTGTTGCAACTGGAAGCTCGGCTGCAGATAACAATGACGCGAATACTGCTGCAACAGAAAAATGCTACGGAATTGCAAAAAAAGGAATGAATGATTGTGCTACTGCAACTGCTTCATGCGCTTCTTCTGCAACAAAAGACAAACAAAAAGATGCCTTTATTTTACTACCTAAAGGACTTTGTGAACGAATTGTTGGCGGAAGTCTCAAATCTGAGTAATAATTGAATATAAAAATGATGTAAAATTTACATTGTAAATAAGGATATTGATTATGAAGCATACTCTAGGAAGCTGGTTTTCATCATTGCTTATGGCAATTACATTTTCTACTCCATTATATGCTGCACCTGAAACATATACTTTAGATAAAAATCACACTTATGTGTTGTGGAGTGCTGATCACTTGGGTTTTACAACTCAATATGGTAAATGGTATGCAACTGGACAGTTGGTTCTTGATAAAGACAATCCAAGTCAAAGTAAAGTCAATGTGACAATTGATGTTATGGACATGATTACAGGTCTACCTGAGCTGGATAAACACTTAAAAAGTAATTTGTTTTTTGATGCCGAGCATTATCCTGAAGCAACCTTTGTTAGCAATAAAGTAACCCCACAGGGTGATAATAAAGCAACAGTGGAGGGCACTTTAACACTACGCGGCGTCAGTAAACCAGTGGTATTGCAGGTTACCTTAAATAAAATAGGAATGAATCTGATTAGTAATAAAATGTCAGTTGGGTTTACAGCTACAGGCTCTATAAATCGTTCGGATTTTGGAATCAATGCATTCTTGCCTTCAGTAAGCGATAAAGTAAACCTTTTTATTGGAGCTGAAGGGTATCTGGCACAGGATAAAAAAACAGATCAAGATAAAGACCAGGCCCAAGGTAAAAAATAGGACATTTTATGCAATTCAAAAACAGCTCAACACATTTTGGTATCATTACCATAGTATTTCATTGGGTGATCGCTTTATTAATTATAGGGTTATTGATACTTGGTTTGTATATGGTTTCCATGCCCTGGAATGCCCAAAGACTAAAATACTATGGCTGGCATAAAGAGTATGGTTTGTTAGTACTGTTTTTAGCGATATTAAGGATCATGTGGCGATTAGCAAATGAAAATCCTGAGCTAGCTTTACCTTGGCTGGAAAAAATTGCCGCACGCAGTATGCACTGGGCCTTTTATGTGTTTATGTTTGCCATGCCCATTACTGGTTGGCTAATTACTTCAGCTGCGGGATTGCCGGCTTCATTTTTTGGTTTATTTACCTTGCCTAATCTTATAGCACCTGATGAAAGCAAAAGGATTTTATTTGAATGGATTCATGAATGGTTAGGTTATGCGCTTATTGCGGCAATTTGTCTGCATACCGCAGCGGCTTTAAAACATCATTTTATTAATAAGGATGATATATTACGGAGAATGTTCCCATGAAAATGATTAAGTATTTTCTCGTTCTATTTTTTTTGAATAGTATCAATGCCAATGCGGATGCATTACCTGAATGGACCATAGTCCCTAATGAAAGCAGTATAAGCTTTACTGCAACACAAAATAACGCACCGGTTACGGGCACCTTTAAAGAATTTACGGCAAAAATAGTTGCAGACCCGAAAAATTATCAAAATAGCAGTGTGGAGGTGGTAGTGAATATGAACTCACTTACTACTTCATATGCAGAAATATCCTCAATATTACTCAGCTCAGACTGGTTTAATGCTAAAGAGTTTCCAAAGGCTGAATTTAAGTCGACTAAATTCACAAAAAAGGATGATAAAAATTATGAAGCTACAGGGACTTTAACCATAAAAAATAAGTCATTACCAGTAACACTCACTTTTACAGCGATAGAATCTCCAAAAGACCATCTGCTTGTTGAAGGGCATACTAACCTAAAACGATTAGACTTTGGTATTGGACAAGGTGATTGGTCGAGTACTAGTGAAATAAAAGATGAAGTAACGGTAAATTTCAAAGCAGTTGCTACACGAAAACAATAATTAATTTCAATATCAAATTGAACTGCAACTAAAGTTTGGTGCCATGCTCCAGACTTTAGTAATTTTTTCAAATTATAAACATCTGAGAAGAGCACTCCTCGCCAAAGTAATAATAGACGCTGTTAATTTTCCTACATGTACCAACATTTCTAATCTTGGTTTTTACAAAAAAAATAAAAAATGCTTATACTAAATTGTATATAACCTATGCTAATTGACTATTAATTTGGATTGGTTGTTTGATGTTATTTTACGCATCGTATATAGGAGGTAACTATGGAGTCCAAATCAGAAAAAACAGTAGTTATTTTTTCATCTACAACTAATGCTACAAACGCTTGTACAAGACTCGCGGCAGAAGGAGCTCCATTTAAAGCCGATAAAGCGGTATGGCTCTTGCGGGAAAGTTCTGTCCCTGGGCTATTAACCATTAGCCATTATAGTCATGGATATAAGGATTATGTGCATCAGAGGCTTGGTTTTGTGGGAGGAGAATGGAAGTTCGGACCTAAGGAGTATCATCTAGCTCAGGAATTTTCAAAACGTGCTGAAGCTGCATTTAGCAAAGCGCTACCTGAAAATTCTCACGATAGTTTAGTTAAATTATTAACTGATTGTGGTTATGATGCGCGAAATCAAGTGATTCCTAAACCAAATGAATCTTCTAAAAATGCCATGTTAATAGGCTATACTGAAGATGCATTTACAGAAGCATCATCTACTAAAAATAGATATTCCACTGATTTTTAATTGATACTAGACCATCCATCGTTACCTACGTCGCGTGACTTGTTCGGGGGCTCCAGCAATGAAGCTGTATTCTTTTGTTTTCGCGAATAAGGCGCGGACGTAGGCCCGGAAATGAGCTTAACTTAATAGCATTGATGTATGTTGCGCGTGCTTAGAAAGTGTTCATGCATGCGCTTCAAATCCAACCATTCGAGTAAACATTAGCATGGATAACCTAAGCTATTACAACTAATCATTGCTCCAAAAACCACTTCTTCTTTAATTCAAGAAACTTGGCTTTTTGATTGTCATTTAAAAGTGCAAACATTTTATGTTGCATCATTATCTTACTTCTCAACATAGAGGCTCTTATTATATTTACTTTCTCTATTAAAGCATCAAGTTTTGCCTCATCAATTTTATCAGTTTGAACCAAAGAGTTTATTTGACTACGTAATAGTCGGAGTTGAGCATAGTTTTCTTTGAAGTTGGCTTTGGCATTTTCTTTATATGCTTTTAGTTTGGCTTTTTGATCTGCTGTAAGATTAAGTTCTTGTGCTAACTTATCAAATCGATGAGGAGAATTACAATTTTTGGAATCCCCAATACATGCAAAACTTGGCTGCCCTAAGATTAATACCAATGCGATTGTTGATAGCCAGATAAGTTTTTTCATTATTTATTCCTTATAATAATTAAACTAACTTTCCTGTTTTATATATGTCATGACGATGACGTTAAATGGAGTATAGTCTATGGATTACATAAATACATTATTTAGCAAGAATTAGTAATTATTTGAAAATACTAATTTTTCAAGAGACTGTGACTTAGTATTACGAAATAAATTGTTGACTATTAAATTTAATGATAACAAGAATCATTCAATTTTATTTTTTTATCTTTTGTAAGACTGAAAATGATTGCATCATGACAATGATGCTCGAGTTCTTTGATTAATTTTTGTGTGTATCCATTATGGTGATGAATGGTATGTAGGACATTTTTGAATTGAAGAATATTAAATTCATTGTCCTGGGTAAAGCAACTTAATACGAGTTCCAGATCCCTTATTCTGATACGATTTTTTTCCTTAGAGGCAAAATGTCGCGAAGTGTGTGTTATTTGTTGGATGTATTGTTCTATATCATTTTTTATTGTAGAAAACGAAACAGGTAAGCTTTGAGCAAGCTCTTTTTGCCGTGTGGCAAGTAATTTTGTCCGTGATGCTTGGAGTTTTTTTCCCGAATCCAACCATGAGGAATCATTTAATTCACCTTCGTCGACCCCTAGAAACTTTAGCATTCCTAAAACATTTTCATGCAAGGGAATAGAATTTTGTGAGCGAAAAGCATTCTGTAATCCGTAATGATTAAACGAGAGGGGTTGTATCTCTTTAATAAATTTATCAGAATCCACAACATAACCGCTGAATAATGCGTTTGATATTTGGATTGGACCGGTAGTGCAGACCACAATGGACTTAAGATATAGATCTCGCTCCTTATTCATTAAATAAGCTAGGAACTTATCATCATTTTTTTCTAAAATACGTTTAATTGAAGAATATTCTTTGCTGAAAAAAAGATATTTAATTAGGTTTAATTGAGTCTCGAGATCTTTTCTTAATCTCTTGATTACATCTGTATGAGTTTCTTGAGCTTCGATTTTGTTAAAATCCAAAAATTTATTTGTATCAGTCATTACCTCGTTGATATAAGCTCTAATTTTTAATGAAGAGTCGGATGTATCTGGTGGAATGATTTCTTTGGATTTTGCTATATAAAGTGACTCAGAACGATTTTTCATAAACTTTAAAAGATGACGATTTATAAAGCTGTCGGCGTTTAATTCATTTTCAGTCCGCTCAATAAAATCGGTATCATAATGTGCGAGTCTCGAGATCAGTCCGTTTTGCACCCGCTCAATGTCTTTTTTGGCTGCAATTTCATCTACAATAGCAACAAAATCATTGTTTGACAGAATGAATTCTTTTCTACCCATTTTTAAACTACCGATGTTAAGTAGTATGGGCATTTCAGTTGTAATCAGCTTGGGAAGATTGGAGGTATCAATTGGAAAATCAAAATCTGTGTAAGTACCTTTGTTAAATATTGGTGATAACCATCTTAAAATATCACTTGCAACGGCCAAATTCCCACCTGATTTTAAATTGCAAATTTCTTCCTTATAAAAGTCGTATAATTTTTGTTCATTATCTGATTGAAGCGATGTATGAATTGTATGAGCATCGAGTGAAATAATCTTATGTTCCTTACAAAATTCATTTAACGAATTTAATGATGCATGTGCGAGCAAATTGGAGTCATATACTAAATGAATTGTATCTGTAGGATTTTTTTCACGCATTTCAATTAGACGAATTTGATTTTCCAAATTCATGAATATGTTTGGATTATTACTTAACCAGATTTTTACATGTAAGTTTGGATTATATTGATACATTTTTTATTCTTAATTTTTAGGTTCAATAAAATTACTGCATATAAAAACTAGTTTTTTGTCTCTTCACAGGTGGCAATGAGTAACGCACCCTATATAAAAAGCTTAGCACAAGATAAAAAAAATGATTTGCCACTGAATTTGATTGATGAATTTCATCGAATATGGTATAAATACGGCGCTTTAAATACACACACGGTTCGGCACATACGATAGGGTCCCTTAAGGGTTTCGTATGGGGAGCGTGGAGGAATAACCCTGGAGAATAAATTATGAATATCAGTATGCGTGAATTGCTTGAATCAGGCGCTCATTTCGGACACAGAACACGTTTTTGGAATCCTGAAATGGGTGATTATATATTTGGTTCCCGTAACAAAATTCACATTATCAATCTTGAAAAAACAATGGTAATGCTTAACGATGTGGTCAACTATGTTGGCAGATTGGCATCTAATAAAGCAAAAATTCTATTCGTAGGTACAAAAAGGGCAGCACAAGAGAGTATTCGTGAACATGCGAAGCGTTGTGGTATGCCTTATGTCGATCATCGTTGGTTAGGTGGTATGTTGACCAACTATAAAACTGTTCGTCAATCCATTTTTCGTTTAAAAGAATTAAAAGAAATGAAAGAAAAAGGATTGTTTAACGGTATGATTAAAAAAGAAGCATTGATGCTGACACGTGAACTTGAAAAATTAGAAAGAGGTTTAGGTGGGATTGAGCACATGGGTGGTTTACCTGATGCTCTATTCGTTGTTGATGTTGGCTTCGAGCACATTGCTGTTGAAGAAGCTCATCGATTAAAAATACCTGTTATTGGTGTTGTTGATACCAACAATAGCCCAAGAAATATCGATTATATTATTCCGGGTAATGATGACTCCATGAGAGCAGTTGATATTTACGTACGTTGTATTGCTGATGCAATTTTAGATGCTAAAGGCAGTAATACAGTAGGAGGAGGTTCATCTGACGCTGAATTTGTAGAAGTAGTTGAACAAACTAAAGATGCAGAAAAAGCTGGGGAATAATTAGAATTTAAAATATAGGGGGCTGGGTGTTTGAACACCTAAATTGGCCCCCTTTTTGCTATACGGAGAAATGAAAATGTCAATTAGTGCAAGTTTAGTCATGCAGTTACGTGAGCGTACAGGTGCTGGTATGATGGAATGTAAAAAATTTCTAGTAGCAACCAATGGTGACATAGAGGCTGCAATCATTGAAATGCGTAAAGCAGGCCAAGCCAAAGCAGATAAAAAAGCTGATCGTGTTGCTGCAGAAGGTGTGATAGTAATTGCACGCTCTGCTGACGGACGCCGTGCAGTAATGTTAGAGATTAACAGTGAAACAGATTTTGTTGCTCGTGATGAGAACTTTACTAACTTCGCAAGCACAGTTGCTGATGCTGCATTAAATAGTTCAGCTACTACAATCGAAGAATTGTCTGCGATGGCTCTTTCTTCTGGTGCTACTGTAGAACAAGCTCGTCAAGAGTTAGTGGCAAAAATTGGTGAAAACATTAAATTACGACGTCTAGAGCGCATGGTTTGCGACACCGGAGTTATTGGTTGCTATCTACACGGATCACGAATTGGTGTTATGGCTGCACTAAAAAGTGGTGATGAAGAACTGGCTAAAGACATTGCAATGCACGTTGCAGCGAGCAAACCAATCGTAGTAAGTAAAGATCAAGTATCTACTGACGCTATTGAAAATGAGCGTGAAATTTTTACTGCTCAAGCAAAAGAAAGTGGAAAGCCACAAGAAATTATCGATAAAATGATTGAAGGTAGAATCAACAAGTTTATTGATGAAGTGAGCTTATTAGGTCAGCCATTTGTTAAAAACCCAGATACCAAAGTAGGCCAACTTTTGAAAGAAAAGAATACAGAAGTTCTTGCCTTTGTACGTTATGAAGTTGGTGAAGGGATAGAGAAAAAAGAAGATAACTTTGTTGAAGAAGTGATGGCTCAGGTTCGTACATGATGAATGAAAGTCACCCAACATTAAAATATAAACGTATTCTACTTAAATATAGTGGCGAGGCCCTTATGGGTAAGTCACAATTTGGTATTGATCCTTCGGTCTTGGATACATTAGCGAAGGACATTGCCGAATTAATTAAGATGGGCGTTGAGGTTGGTCTCGTATTAGGTGGTGGTAATTTATTTCGTGGTAAGGCGCTTTCTCAAGCAGGGGTTGGTCGTGTAACTGGCGACCATATGGGTATGCTTGCTACGGTAATGAATGCCTTAGCGGTGAGAGATGCGTTGGAACGTATTGATATGCCTGCGCGTATTATGTCAGCAATTCCCATGCTTGGGGTGGTTGACCCATACCATAGACGCAAAGCAATTGAACATTTGCGCACTGGACATGTAGTAATATTTGCAGCAGGAACTGGAAATCCGTTTTTCACTACTGATACAGCTGCTTGTTTAAGAGCGATTGAAATAGGAGCTGATGTAGTTTTAAAAGCAACTAAAGTAGATGGTGTTTACTCAGAAGATCCTTTTAAAAACCCTAATGCCAAACGATATGATTATTTAAGTTATATTGAAGTTTTAACTCAAGGTTTGGAAGTAATGGACTCTACTGCAATTTGTCTTTGTCAGGATCAAGGCATGCCTTTACAGGTTTTTGATATGACTGCACCCAATGCATTGAGAAGAATTGTATCTGGAGAGCGCGTAGGAACTATAGTCGGAGCTAATCATGATAAATGATATTAAGCAAGATTCAGAAAAGCGAATGAAAAAAACCATTGAGGTGTTACAGACTGATCTGACAAAAATTCGCACGGGAAGAGCAAATGTCGGTTTACTGGATCACGTACAAGTTGATTATTATGGAACTATGACTCCATTAAATCAAATTGCTAATGTTTCCGCTAGTGATTCACGAACCATCTTAGTGACTCCATGGGAAAAATCTATGGTAGCTGCAGTAGAAAAGGCTATTTTGACTTCTGATTTAGGGTTGAATCCTGCTACAGCAGGAAGTGCCATTCGTGTTCCCATGCCGCCATTGACTGAAGAACGAAGAAAAGAGTTAATCAAAGTCGTTCGTAATGAAGGCGAGCAAGGAAAAGTTTCCATTCGTAATATCAGAAGGGATGCGAACACTCAATTAAAAGATTTGGTCAAAGATAAAACTATTTCTGAAGATGATGAGCGTCGTGCAACCGAAGTGATTCAAAAGTTAACTGATAAGTACATCCTTGAAATAGATGCATTATTGGCTGAAAAAGAAAAAGATTTAATGGAAATTTAAGTTTAGTTCAGGCTTGAGGCGAGTAGCCTCAAGCAGCAATGATTCTATTGCAATACATTATCCTTCAAAAATACAAGTAATTCATTTTAATTTTCAAGATATAAATTAAAAACTTTGCAAAAAAGTGTCGCTTTAATCGTATTTTAAGAATTATTAATAGCTCTCTGTTTTTAAAATGCATTTGGTGAAATAATATTTGAGGTTTCGTATGGAATATAAAGTTGTTCTTTTGGGTAAAAAGGGGAGTGGCAAAACCCAACTTAATTATCAAATTGCTTCACAAAATTTTGATTTTAAAGAGGATTCACCTCCTTCCATAGGAGTAGATTTTTTAACCCGAACAATCGATCCGGATATTAAAGTAAGATTATGGGATATATGTGCAGATGAGCGATTTAAACAATTAAATCAAATTTTTTATAAAGGCGCTGATGTTGGTGTATTTTGTATTGATTTAACAGAAAAAATTAGTGAAAAAGAAATTATTGAAAGCATTAAAGAGTTTCGACAATATGCACCCCATGCCCCTATTATTTGTGTTGGAACAAAATCAGACTCTCCGTATGCAGACATCAATGCATTAGAGAAAATTAAATCAAAAGAATTATTTGCTGGTTTCATAACGACTTCAGCAAAAAATAGAAAGCATGTAGAGGAGCTTTTTAAATTAATCCATAAACACTGTGAGGCCAAATATCAACGGTCTTGGAACGAGGTTGTTATAGAACTTGAAAAAAGTTTGATGCAACTGCCGGACAAAAAAACTATCTTAATAAAAGAAGAATTAACTAAGTTATCAAAAGTCATATTGGCTAAATCTGACGATCCCAGTGTAAATCCAAAGGCTAAAGTTAAAGCGATCGAGGATTTTGCAAAAAACTGTGAAACTATTTTGAAAGACGAGCATCCTAATATTCTTAAAGTAGTGCTTTCAGTTGCTGCAGCAGCAGTCGTCCTTACTGTAACTGCCTTAATTGGTTTTGCAGTAGGCGTTGCATGCAGTTGGTGGACAGGGCCAGGGGCATTTTTTGGTGGGCTTCTAGGTGGTTATACTGCTGCTGTAGCTGTTGCATCATCCAGTACTGCATTAGGTGTTGTAGCGGGTAGTATCACAGCATATAGTTTATTTAAACCCTCCAAAGAAATGAAAGCAATCAATGATTTTACCGCTGAGGTTTCGTCTTGGGAGCAAGCAATCATTTTATAGCATCAAAACAACTGAATTTCATTTTGGATTCTTTTACTGAGTAGTATAAGTAATTGTATTTATACTGATTCAGATCATTAGCAAAAGGACATTTCTTAGTAGTTTTTATTTTGTAAAGGGATGAAAACATTACCTAACACCATTAGGGCAGTTCAAAAAGCCCATCATGCAATCAAGGCAAAACGAGGTTTAGAACAGGAAGAGGAGAGAGGTTAGACTCCATAGAATATATTCGGATTTTGCAAATAAAATATTATTTATTCCCAATAGAGTTCATTACGCACAATAAAATACTTTTTCAAATTCATCTTCTATGATGAGCTAATCTATATGCAGGTCAGGAAAAGCTATTGGAATTTAGTATAATAATAAAAAATGAACATGACTTTTTTAACTGGAGCTACTATAAACATTGTAAGCCCTACCTTTCTGATAGTTACATTATTTTATCTTACAATATCTTAAACTAAATCTTTAAGCATATAGTGGTTTATATAAGAGATACCGTCCTTTAATTCCATTGCTTGTTCTTTATTTATAAAAATCCCAAATTTTTTACGGCCAATACTTGCGGATAAGGGACCGGAAATCACTGGCAAATTGCATTTTATTTGTTGTTCTATAGTGCTATATAATGGTTTGGAGAGCTGTTTGAATGTAACAAAATTTTGAAGAACTTGCTCTGCTTTTCGAGCATTAATGAGATGGCCTCCGTCTGCAAACCCCTTGCAGGCTTCTTTAATAAGAAGTTCATCATACAAATAATAGACAGCATAATTCTCTGTTTTTGGTCGGTTTAATGTATATAAACAATTTCTCACTGTCTCCATTTCACCTTTCACCGCGGCACTATAAGTTACGTGAGTCAAGTTTGAAAACAAGTCCTCATGTGATACGCCATGTTGAACTAGAAAATCCACTGCTTCATGGTTTCCTTGCGAAGCTAAGAAACTAGCAGGGGTTAGCATGGCCACTTTGATATTTAAATTTGCTCCGTGATCTTTAATTTTTTTTAATCCAACGGCATCTTTTGCTTGTGCAAGTTGACAGATGGTCTCAAATAATTTTCGGCCATGATAAGAGGTGGAAAATGTCATTGCGTTCGAAATATTTTCTATCTCTCTAGGAGTTAAAGCATAGATAGAATTAGCTATATGACAGAACATACTAAATTCTAAACGACCTTCTTGCACGAGTTTTGTCCCATAAATCATCCAACCATAAAAACCAGGAATGGAAAGAGACATAGTTTCATTAAAGCTAAGCCCATATTTATTCATAAATATATGAACTTTATTTGCGCGTGGCAGAGATAGGATTGGCGTGGGATCTTGCCCCATGTGTCTTCCTAGTTCTTTAGCTAATTTTTCTCTCAGGTCAGGTTGTACTATAAGGCTTAGGCTATGTTCTACATTGAACTTACTATGACGTTCTCCATTAACTAAGCCCCGAGCAAAACTTCGACAGGTATCTTTCATGGCCCAACTGCGTATATACTTAAAACCAGGGTTTTTTGATGAACGATCTTTTGCAGGAACAGCGGCATTCATCCATTTTGCAGCTTGCTGTATATGGCCTCCATAAGCATACCCATAAATGGCCCACTCAACACTGCCGCCCAACCTAATTAAGAGAGCCACGGCCTCATGTTCGCCTCGAAAGGCTAATAAACTAAGAGGAGTATGACCATTTTGTTGGATATTGAGAGAGCTTAAGGAATTTTTGACAATTTTTTCAAGCTCTATGATATTTTTTTCTAAAGCTAGTTGACATATATAATCAAACTTTTTGGGTTCTGTGAGACTATTGTATGGGCTTAATAAGCGTGCTTTCTCCATTTTTATTAGAGTAGCGGCATTTGTATTGCTTAACATAGAAGAAATATTAAAGTCATATTGATTAAAATATTACCATTATGGTAAGTTAATATCAAGATATTGCTTGTTAAGGCAACAACTTTTTACACTGGTTTTGTCAATAGTCGTAGAAATCACTTAATTTTTATTCATTTTTTACAGAACACTGTAATACCGAAGATAATTGGTTAATTGCAGCCAACTAGTTTGTTTGTAATCCCCAACATAACCCCAAGAGTCAACCCAAATTATCCGCTTAAAAGCACCAGTTTCTTTTATTTTTTCCATAAATAATTCTTTACTTTCATTTTTTGCAGCAAGAATGACCATGTTAGCACTTTTTCTTATTGGAACGACTAAGGTATGATTAAATTGATTTTTAATTAATTGAAAAATTGGGTACTGTTCTTTTATATTTGCCAAATTTACAGCCAAGATTCCATTTTCAGTTATTATTCTTTTGCACGAAGCAAAAAACTGAGTATTGGCACATTCAGGTGGAAAATGGTTTGCGTTGTATAGATCAACGATTAGATGCGTGAAATTTATTTCGCATTTTTGTACATAATCCACCGCGTTTTCATGGATAACCGTTAGGTTTTTTAAGCGATCTATCATAAAAAAACGTTTTGCTATTTCAATAACTTCCTCACTATTGTCTACCGCGATTATAGGAGCATCCTTCAGCATTAATGCAACTCCTGCACCGCCCAACCCTAACAAACAAGTAACTCCTGGATCATTACGGGCCATTATCGTCAGAGCAGGAAGATAGTATAAAACAGGTTTATGTGGCTTATGACGGTTAATTACCGTTTGTAGGGCATTACTACCTAGCGTTAGCCATCGATAGCATCCATTTTGATATACTTTATAACCCGATGGAGAGGTATAAATGCATCTTCCCAACTTTGTTTTCCACATTTTAGAGAGTCTTCTCTAATTGAAAAGGATAAATTGAACCAAGTTTTAGGATTTGTGTTAATTCATCTAAGGCAAAAAAACATTCTTCAATCAACTGAGGATCAGCTAAGTCTGCTGCATTTAACTCAGTACGATAGTGCTTTAATACCCACTTTTCCAAAATTTTTAATAATGGATCATCTATTAAAACGCCTTGATGCATGGCTTGAAGCTCTTCTTCATTCAATGGAACACGCAATCTCAGGCAAGCTGGGCCACCACCATTTTGCATACTTTGTTTCAGATCAAGGAAATGGACGGAGTTAATAGGATTAGATTCATCAGAAAGTATTCTCTCGATACACCTGTTAGCACGAGGATTATTCTGACACTCGAAAGGGGCAATGAGCATCATAGAGGTTTGTTTCGTTAAACTAATAATTTGTGAGTTAAAAAGATAGGTTTCAACAGCATCAACGATACTTAATTCATTTTGTGATACTTGAATGATATTTATAGGAAATGAAGCTTTGTCGCTTAGTTCTTTAAGTACTGAGCTCTGCTGATGAAAGGCTTGTTCGTGGACGAGCAAAACAGATTCATTGGCTACAGATATCACATCATTATGAAAAACTCCTTGATCAATTGCGATCGGATTTTGGCATGCAAATACAACATGGTTGGTCGATAACTGATGTTGACGGACTATGGCTGCAGATGCTTCATGTGTTTGTCGTGCAGGATATTTTATTGGTCCAGAGGGTAATTGACTGGTTCCTAGCCCCTTTTTTCCATATACAAAAAGATGGATTCCAGGTTGATTATAGTTTTGACACAAGCGACTGTGATTGGCCGCACCCTCATCTCCCATAATTGTTGATCGTGGTAGAATAGGGTGGTGATGGAAGTAATCTGAGTTTGCGAAAATAAATTCCAGAATTTTTTTTGAAAAGTCAGCTTCATGGTGTCGGTGTAAATTACTTACAAGATTTGCTGCCGTAAAATGAACTTTATGGTCTTGAGTATCGGTACTGGGAGAAATTGTGGCTGCATTTGCTGACCACATGCTGGAAGCTGAATAACACGCGTTAAGAAGTTCGGGCGCTGTTCTGTAGGCTTTATTAATTTGTTCTTTCGGTGTACCACAAAAACCTAATTGATAAAGTAGTTCAAGATTAGGTCTTTGGTGTGGCGGAAACAAACCTTGTTTGAGCCCCATTTTATGAAGCAAGTGCATTTTTTCTAGGCCTTGTAAGGCAGCTGCTTGAGGATTAGAACTTGCTAAGGCATTAGAGAGCGATGCAATATTGCCTTGTGCAAGACCTGCATAATTATGTGTAGGGCCTACAAGGCCATCCATGTTGACTTCATAAACATTCATTTTAATGTTCCATTTTAAATTCATTACTACTTTGTGAAAACGTAATTGATACAAAAATGAGGCAAATATGTTTAACTAATTTATAAGTTTCAAATTGATTTGCCTTACTCAAGACAGTTTAGAATTCCACACAATGTTTAATTAACTCAATACAATACCAGGTAAAATTTGTTCGGGCATTGTTAGAAGTGGCTGCTCCATACTAGATACAGGGTAAGCGCAATAATCTGCGGCAAAATAAGCACTTGGCCTATGATTTCCACTTAATCCAACACCACCAAAAGGAAGGCTACTGGCAGCTCCTGTCGTGGGTCTGTTCCAATTAATCAATCCAGCACGTATCTGCTGATAAAATTGATGATAGTGTTGTTCATTATTACTTAATAAACCCGCAACTAAACCGTAACGGGTTTGGTTAGCCATGTTGATTGCTTCATCAAAATGATTGTACCGATATATTTGGACTAATGGTGCAAAAATTTCCTCATCTGGCGGATTTTCAAAGTGGGTCATATCAATAATGCCTGGTGACAGTAGGCCAGTATGTTCAACAAGTAACGTCATGGATAAGAGGGAAGCGCCACCCAACTCAACTAGTTTTTTTTGGCTCTGAAGGTGTTTAGTGGCTTGTAGATGACTAATAACTGGTCCCATAAATGGTTCTGGGTTTTGATCAAAAGGCCCGATCCTAATTGATGAGCACGTTTTGATAAAATAATTCAGGAACTCATCGCCTTGATGTGTGTCGGGAATAATGACTCGTCGTGCGCAAGTGCAGCGTTGACCTGCAGTAAGCAATGTAGAGAGTAAGGTATGATAAACGGCAGCATTGAGATCGGAAATTTCATCAATAACTAAAGGATTATTCCCACCCATTTCAAGGGCTAAAATCACTTCAGGTTTATCACTAAACTGTTGATGGATGCGCAATCCAGTTGCATAACTTCCTGTAAAATATACGCCTTGGATGTCTTGTGAAAGTAAGGCTTTTCCACAAGATGCATCGCCCTGTAAGCAATTGATTACTCCAGGGGGAATTTCACTTTCATGCCAACATTGCATAATAAATTCAGCGACTGCAGGTGCTTGTTCACTTGGTTTATAAAGAATTGTGTTGCCTGCAAGAAGGGCAGGAATTATGTGTCCATTACTTAAATGGGCTGGAAAATTAAATGCCCCAAGAATGACTACAACGCCTTGAGGTTTAAAACGAAGACACGCATTGGCTTCTGTAGTTTTGGTTATTTTTGTCCACGTTCTTTCCTGGTAAGCTTGTATGGATAAATTAATTTTTCCTATAACGGCGCTGACCTCTGTATGAGCTTCCCACAAAGGTTTTCCCGTTTCTAAAGCGATTAAGTGTGCCAGGTGGTCACGATTTTTATCAATTTGTTGAGCAAATTTTTGGGTATAAAGTACACGTTGTTCGAAATCAAGAGAAGACCAAGGTATAAGAGCTTGTCGTGCTGCATGATATGCAGCTGAAGCTTCTTGATCTGTAGCATTTGTGCCTTGCCAAATTAAGGTACCATAGCTAGGGTTTATAGATTCAAGCGTCGTTCCATGGCCTCTTATCCATTGGCCATTAATATATTGCCCTTTTCCACATGTTATATCTGCTTTAGTCATTTACCTCTCCACTGTCACATTGTAAAGGAGCTACTCGTAATTGATTTCCGCATTTGACTTGTAGGACATTAGCTGTCTCTTTACTAATAATACAGGTATTATTTTCCTTATTAATTAGCGCGCTATTAACGGTTGCGCGAAAGTCCAATTGGGTATTTGCTAATAAATAATTAGGACTACTCACCTCATCGCTAATATTTTTAATGATTACAACTCGGCTATGTTCTATGGTTTGGATTCGGGATAATGGAACCTCAAGGGTAGGACCGGCATCAAAAATATCAATATATTTGTTATATCGAAAACCTTCTTTTAATAAGATGTTCATAGCTGATTGGGTAGACGGGTGGGCTTGGCCAATTACTGCTTGAGCTTCCGGCGATAGCAATTTAATGTATATAGGATTTCTCGGCATTAAATCAGCTATAAATTGTTTGTCAGTTGCCAGAGTGAGTCGATCTGCATCAGCAAAAGCCATATGGAAAAAATGGCTTCCTACATTTTCCCAAAAAGGTGATATACCCTTCGCATCTGAGATTCCACGCATTTCAGCAATTACTGTTGTAGCAAAGCGTTGGGGATGTTGGGCGATAAATAGGAAACGTGCTTTGGATAATAATAAGCCATTTTTATTTTTTCTATACTTTGGCTCTAAAAAAAGGGTGCAGATTTCACTTCGCCCTTGATTATCATTCACTAGGCTTAAAACCTCGTAATCGCTACGGATATTTAATGAGCGACTAATTCGGGTACGTTTGGAGATTTTATAAGAATAGAACGGGGCCTCATGACCGGTACAGGATTCAATGCCTGAAACGCCAATTATTTTTTTACTCTTGGGATTTTCTAAAACGAATAAATAATATTCATTACTTGGTTTTTCTATATTTTTTTTGAATGACTCAGTGGACCAGTGAAGTCGTTTTGCTAATATTTCCTTATCTTTAGAAAGCGTTGTTATTCCTATACCGCTTTCTTCGGCCAAGTGATGAATGGCATCTAAATCTGTATCGCAAGCACTACGAAATAGCATCATTTTTTAAATCCTCTAAGCCACCTTGAGCAAGGTCGAGCAAGAGTAGGGCACTAAGCGCAGCACGTTCAGATAAACTATCGAGTAGTATATATTCATCTGTACTGTGGATGTTTCCCCCTCTGACTCCAAGAGTGTCTAGGACTGGTAAACCATGTTGGGCTAAGTTATTTCCATCACAACAGCCACCACTATCTTTCCAATCTATAGATAAACCGAGCTCATGTCCTAAATGTTGAATACGATGAAACAGACGTTCTGTACCTGAGCACACGCGTTTTACGGGCCTCCCAAAAACACCGTGTACACTTAAAGAATATTCAGGACGTTTTAATTGAACAATAATATCATCCAATTCGGTTCGTACCCAAAATTCATCTTCAGGCAGACTAATTCGAATGTCAAGTTGCGCTACAGCTTTATCAGGAACTACATTAAGTGCTTCACCACCTGCTATTTTTCCTACGTTAATGGTAACTCCATTACGTTTTCCGTTAAGGGCGTGTATGGCACTTATTGCTTCAGCCAAGTAACAAATTGCATTTCGCCCCTCTGCAAAATCGCGTCCTGCGTGAGCTGCTTTTCCAGTAGCGATGAGTGTTAATTTTCCGCTTCCTTTTCGATTTTTAGCTAAAGTGCCATTTGCTGTCATGGCTGGCTCGTATACCAAAGCGGCTTGATAATTAGACGCCAGTTCGTCGAACAGTATACTAGATGCTGGCGATCCGATTTCTTCGTCTGCATTGATTAAAACATCCCAACCCAGCTCTGTTGCACAATCATTCAATTCAAAAGCAGATAAGGCATGCAACATCACAATAAGCCCACCTTTCATATCAGTAACACCGGGCCCGTTGATGCAGTTGTCATTAATGTAAGTCAATTTCTGGAATGGATTATCGGCGGTATAAACTGTATCCATGTGTCCACAAAGTAAGACACGTCGTTTTAAGTGAGGCCGTTTTCTGATGAGCAAGGCATCTCCACAGGTTTGGAGTGAGGTATTACCGGACATATCAATAACTGATAAAGGTTGCAGTTTTTTTTTAAAGATTGTATCCGCAATAGGTTTATAGACTGTTTTTAGTAGGTTAGCCATTGATGCCAATCCAACTAAATTAGTTGTTCCAGAATTAATCTCACAAAATTGATGGAGTTGTTTTACCATCATTTGTTGATTGTTTTTTATCAAATTTATCAGCTTATTATATGATTTAATCACAGTTTTTGAATTCATGCTAAAAATACAGAATAGCTGAAATCAGGGGGCTTCACAATCTATTGCCATATTGAGCAAGGAATAAAAAATACACGGGATTTACTGTTATTTTATAATTCTATCCTCCAAGTAATGATGCTTGGAGGAAGCTATGATTCAAGACATTTCATTATTAAGGTGCTGGAGTATTTAGTTTCGGAGATGGAGATGGATTACTCATTGGCCATATCTGCGGTAACGCCATGAAACCAAGTTTACTTAGTAATCCCTCAGGTTTTATTTGTTCTTCAGTTTTAACGGGATTCAATTCTGGATGAACACTGGAGTCAACACGTTTATCCAGACTTTGTAGGCGCTGAAGTTGTTTTTCTTGAAGTTCTAAAAGCTTATGAAATCGTTCTGTACTAGCTTTCAATTCAGTTTTAACTTGGAAAAGATCAGACTCTGCTTGGAGCATACGTTTTGCCACTTCATCAAAACTTGCTGTTTTTTTATCTATGAAAGAATCGAGTTTCTCTTGAAAAGAGAGTCGTTGATTTGAGTCAGTTATGGCTGTACTGGAGAGAATTTTTACTGCTCCTTCTAAAGTGGATGCAATTTTCCTAGCTTTCTCTACTTCAGCTCCCATGGATATTCTTACTTCAGATAACTCAGATGTTTTTTGGGATAATAACAGCAGGCTTCTTGAATGCTCCTCACGAGCTTTAATAAGTTCTTTTTGAGTAGTGTCAAATTGTTTGCTTTGTTTTTCAGCATCTTGTTTTAAAGAAATAGCAGTTTTTTCAAGCTCGTCCTTTGTTTTACGAAGTAATTTTTCGGTTTCAACATACACTTCCACTTGAGCACTCAATGTTTCTACTTCTTCATTTAACCTTGTAATGTTTTTAGCTAATTTTTCATTTTCTTCTCTAAATCGTTCTATTTCAACGGCTAGTTTTTTGCGAATAGCATCTAAGGCACCAATAGTTAACTCAAGGATTTCCGCGACTCCAAAAATCCCTTCTTTTAATTTTTGAGCAATACTCCTGGTATGATAATGGTGGTCATCAAGAACGATACTGCTGGTGGTGTATGCTAAAGCGCTTACGCCACTAATGGTCACTAGGAACCCAATATGAGCTGCAGCTCCTATGATCAAGGTAGGTCCTGATATAGCAACACCACCTATAATTCTTTGCCATAACGGCAATTCCCCCCAAAAAGCAGCGGCACGGGAAATAAGGCTTGGATTATCTTGTAAACTCTCAACTATTTCTCCTAGACTTTTTTTGACTTGTGCTAAGTGTTGTTGCGTTAGAGCAATACTCTGTAGGCTATCCAGATCGTTTTCAGGCGAATTTGGGTTGAGCAATAATTCTTTTGCAGCATCGGAAAAATTCATCTGTGCTAAAGTTTTTTCAATGACGACTCTATTTGTATTAGAGAGGTTTGTATCACTCTTTATAAGTACATCAAGTTCTTGTTCTTTAGTAGACATAACACCAGCTCCCTGTGTAAGAATCTCCCTGTAAATTCTATTTTTAACCACAAGGCATGAATTAGCAAGTAAAAAATTTGTTTCTATGGAGTTATTTTAAGACAATGGGGTCATATGAAGTGGTACTCAAACTTAGAGGCATAGCTCCAAAAAAGTACGGTTTTACATACTTAGACTTGAAGTGAATTCAGCTAGTTCTTCACTTAGTTTATTTCTGCTTTCGTAGAAAAAGCCTTTGTTCTGTAGAGCTTCTCCACTATCTATTATCGCCTGGGAGAATCCCAAAGAGGGAATAAGAAGTATAACACCAAGTAATGATACCATTAAACCCGCGATTTCATATAAAGTTGGGTGATTTATTTTTAGAGCATGGGTAAGAGCATTATAGTTTTCAATTGACTCTTTAGACGGTGTATTTACGAGTTCAGAGGTGCGTGAAATTATTTCGAGTAGGAGTTCATCGCTACAAGACTTTTGGTGATCTAATTTATTGACATTCCTCAATAATTTAAGACCTATTACTTTCACATCTCCTTCTGGTAGTTTTTCAAATTGTTTATGAGTTTCTTGGAGTCTTTTTTTAAGAAGTTTCCTTGTCTGTATCTCTGGACAGTTCATATCACGCCAGTGAATTAACCAAGACTTCTTCTTGTTCGTAATTAATTCAGAGTAATTAGCATTAACATAAGTATTTAAAGCATTCCATATGATTTTTCGATGAAAATTCATACCTCTTCCTTTAACATTTGCCGCTGCAGCATCTAGAGAACGTTCAAATTCTCTTTTGTTTATAGGCTTTTCTAATTTAAAGGATTTCATCAAGTTATAATAAGTAGACGATAGTGCTCCACGATCTATTGCATCTTTGCAAGAAAAATTGAAGCTATTAGGTTTTACTTGTTTTATGATGTAATTTGGGAGTTCATATTTGATGAAGTGCACCCAAACTGCTTGTTTTTCCGCAGAAGTAATAGAACGCTTATTGATAAGTCCTTGTGCCTTAAAACTCTTTCGAAGTAACTTTTCTAAGATTTCTTGTTCATTATCACCAAACAACAATTTTCTTGCTGTAGGACTAATGTGGAAATCAGAAATGACTTTTTTATCTGTTTTTTCTCTTGCTATCTTTAGAAATTCATTAAATACAGCTCGAGGTTGTAACCGATCATCCACTTTTTCAAAGTCGGAAGAATCCATTAAACCTTCATTAGCAGGAAGAGTAATGACAAGAACTTTAAGCTTTGGATCGTCTTCAAGTTTATGTAGCGCTAGAGTCAAATCTCTTTCTTTGGAGCCCGCAATATCATACTTACTTCGATCTAGCCCCAGATTATTAAAGTAGATATGGCATATCGGTTTGTCCGATTTTTCGGCATTTATTGTTAACCAACGGTTAAAAAGAGGACTGATACGAGGTTTTCCACCATGGCGCTGGGCTTGAGTGCTAAAACGATACTCTGTAGGAGCTGAGCCATCTTTATAGGGAAAGTTTTTAATTGTTGGCAGATTGGTTTCGTGTTGGGGTTTAAAGTCTTCTGAAAACAGAGAATAAAGGCGTCGGAAAATGCTACTTTCACTATTTGGTGAGCGCTTATTTACATTTTTTTTTGTATCTTTTATTGTTGTTTTAATTTTTTTATCTATATTGGATTTCCGAGGATGTAGTTGGTCACCAATATCATTTATCCAATCAGAAGACTCTTCGAGGATTTTATTATCATTGTGGTAAATGGCTAGAACTAATTCATCCAGCTCTTTAACTTTATCTGTAGAGTTGTCCTCAATATACTGTTCCAAAGCGGCGATACAAGACGAATATAAATCACCATAGGGATAATTTTCATCATATTTTTGTTCTAGTACAGCGTATAATTTGGCGAATTCTGGCAGGAGCTCCAAGACAACTGGGCATTGACTAATTGCAGTTTTTAATTGAAGAAAATAAGCATAGCAGTTACGATTATGCAGTGCATCGCTAGTTAGGATTTCTTCGTTTTTTACGCTAGTGCTCATAACTTTTATATTTCTGCTCAAATTAAGTGCATTATATAGAAAAAGGAGTCATATTGGAAGGGTCATTAGAATTGTTGATACCGAATATAAAAATGGAAAATCAATCTTTTTTAAATAATTGTCATTCTGATTGGAAAAAAATTCTAATCACAGCCTTAAAAACAATGGATCAGAATTATTTGCATCAGTTAATGAATGATGAAAATTGGTTGCCAGGAAGAGCGAGATTATTCGCAGCGTTCAGTTTACCGCTGGCCAAAACTCAATATATTTTATTAGGTGAATCACCTTATCCACGTAAAGAATCAGCAAATGGATATGCATTTTGGGATAATTCTGTTGCTGAATTATGGAGTTCTACGGGTCTGAGCAAAGCGGTGAATAGGGCAACTTCTTTGCGTAATTGGATAAAAATGATGCTTTGTGCACGTGGGGATTTAGGTTTTAATACATCACAAGCTGATATTGCGTTACTGGATAAAAAAACCTTGGTACAAACAGCGCAACAATTGTTTGAGGGAATGATGAATAAAGGTATTTTATTACTCAATGCCTCGTTGGTTTATAGTGAGGGTAAAGTTCCTTATCATGCTCGCCAATGGAAGCCCTTTATGCAAAGTCTTTTGGAACAGTTAATTCTAATTAAGCCTAATATTCAACTGATTTTATTAGGTAAAATTGCAGAAACTGCGGCGCAGAGTAAATTGCCTATAGGACTTATTGCAGAGCATCCCTATAATATAAGTTTTATCACGAATCAACACGTGATCGATTTTTTTAAACCTCTGGATTTATTAAAATATGAGTAATACAGAATCAACCGTTAATCCGCAAGAAATAAATAAGTTTGCTCAGCATGCCAACTTATGGTGGGATAAAGAAGGGCCACTGAAAACACTTCATGATATTAATGAAATACGACTTGATTTTATTAAACAACATGTTCAATTAACTGATTTAAATGTTTTGGATGTTGGTTGTGGCGGGGGTATTTTATGTGAAGCCATGGCAAATTCTGGAGCAAAAGTTACGGGGATAGATGCAGAATCTACTGCAATTTCTGTAGCACAAGAACATGCCAAAAAAAATCATTTAAGCATTAACTATCAATGTGCTTTAGTTGAAACTTATAAGGATCAACGTTTCGATGTTATTACGTGCATGGAAATGTTAGAGCATGTTGAAAATCCCGAGTTAGTTTTTGAACATTGTAGACGATTACTTAAGCCCAATGGATTTTTGTTTGTCTCAACAATCAGTAGAACAATTAAAGCTTATGCTACTGCAATTATTGCTGCTGAATATGTATTGAATTTATTGCCAAAACAGACACACGATTATAAGAAATTTATCAAACCCAGTGAGTTGTGTGCCATGGCGCGTCCTTGGGACTTCAATTTAATTGACTTGAAAGGTATGGATTATAATCCGTTTTTAAGAAAAGCTACGCTCGGCTCTGATGTCCGAGTTAATTATTTGATGGCTTTTCAGTAATCA
Source organism: Legionella stuttgartensis (assembly GCF_977063405.2). Lineage (NCBI taxonomy): Bacteria > Pseudomonadati > Pseudomonadota > Gammaproteobacteria > Legionellales > Legionellaceae > Legionella > Legionella stuttgartensis. The sequence continues at coordinate 96,041 of NZ_CDRUHA020000022.1, read as the reverse complement.
TTAGGATGAACGAAGAGGGCATATCTAAGACTGGATTTAAAGCCAGTCTTAGATTTTTTGGAGTCCTTTAGGCGCTACTTTGGTTGCTACTCTTTTTCTCTGAATTTTGTTTCTTGTTATAACGCTCCAAATAACGCTGATGAGCGTATCTGGCTTGTTCTTGAGTGACTACATCTACTTCATTCCCATAAATATCAATTCGTGCAGCGTTCTCTTTTTGGCAATTTAGGTAAGCTGGTGAGGCACTATAGTAACTTAATGCCTCTCGTAGCGATTTTTTACTAAAAGGTGGGGTGTCTAGTCGTTCGTAGAAGTCGATAATATCGTCAAAAATTCCAATTTTCAGAGGTTTAATCTGATTTCCTTTTTTAAAAAAAGCATTTGGAAAATGTTCAATAAGCCAATCTATAATGTTTAGTTTATCTTTTTTTACTGTAGTTAACGGTTGTTTGTCCATCATATTGCTCTAAAGCGTGATCTAGATGCTGAATAAACTACCACATCTTTTGACATAATCAAGCACTTGTATGTAAAGACTGTTATTACTTTAGTTTTTTAGTGGAAAATAATATGCTTAATAGATAGGGGTACGTTTTTTTTGCTCGATCTTGTGTAAGAGATTTCTCAATTCAAGTCAAGAGAAACGCTGCTTTTTTTGGCATATATTTCAATGATTTTATTTAACTCATTGTTTTAAAATAATATTTCTGAAATTTATTTGAGGGTTTATTTAAAGTCTGTTAGAGAAAACTACCCAAAGCCTTCTTGCGCTTCTAAATATCTATGCTAAATTTTAAACATGACTTGTATGGATATAAGTCATACAAATGGAATTGTAATCATATGGATATGATTTATCATGGATGATAATAAGAACTGAACGTTCTTATACGGATGACTGCGAAAGCCAGGGCTTAAACCCTGGCTTTTTTTATTTATGCTACTAGATAGCCTGATCGAGATAAAAACTTTTTATCCGGAAAATAAGCGAAAATAACAGAACCATTTTTTATGGTATTGATTACTGGTTTTGCTAAGGTTTGAGCGATAGCTGGACACCCCCATGAGAGTCCGGCGCGACCTGATCGCTTTATGAAATCAGGTTCTACATACCAAGCCCCATGTATTACTACACGTCGACTTAATGCATTATCATTGAAACCTTTATCTAAGCCCTGTAAGTTAAGCGAATATCCTTTATGTCCTATATAGGTATCTTTCGTAATGTATGTACCTAAGCTTGATTGTTTGCTTGAGGGAACATTGGAAAAATGGCTGGCTTTATTCACCCCTGAGTTTTTTCCATGTGCTACATAAGTGTTATATAAAAGACGCTCTTTACGGAGATCGAATACCCACATGCGTTGTTTGTTTGAAGGCAAGGAATAGTCTATTACTGTAAGTACAGGCTTTTTAACAGAGCCTCTTTTACTTGCATTTTGGTAAGCAGTTAATGCGAGTCTTAAGACATTTTTATTCAATTGGGGGGCTTTGTGACTCAAATGTTGCAATTTGCTATTAATATCAGATTCAGACCTTGCTGCAAAAGAAGGTGTGCTGGAGGTTATATTACTAGTTAAAATTACGGTTGAGATTAGAGTTAATAGAGTATTCATACTGCTCCTTTCTTCTGTAAATCGCCGTTATTGTTTCTTAGAAAAAATGGTGATTATATTAACAATTCACGTAATTGTAAAATCAGAAGTCCTTAATTTGTCCATCAGGGAGAAATATTACTCAATTCATATGCTTAACCCTGAATAGAAAAAAACATAGTTTAAACAATGCGCTATATGATATAAAAAAACGCCATTTGCCATGTTTAAATAAGTTCAAATAGATAAAAAAAAATTCAAGAAAAATAAATAAACAACAGAAAAAAGATCGAAATTTAGGTATAATTACTCGATTTACAGCCGATTTGTATTTTATTCTATAGGCAAAAAAGCAAGTAGTGCATTCCATTTTATATGGCGCTAAATTATACTTGGCTGTTAGTTTTTAAACTCTTTTGAGCCCAGCATTGACTTGGTACTTCTTTGTGTTCAAGAAGGCACGGGAAAAAGATTAGTTATAGATTTGATTGCGGAGAAATACTATGCTGGAAAAGCAGACCATACAATTACCCGAGGGTTTACGCGCTGCTATTAATCATGCCTATCGTCTTGATGAGTTGCCATTAATAACAGAGCTTTGTGAAAAAGCAGCCTTAGGGCAACAGCAACTAATTGATATTAAGAATAGTGCTACAAAATTAGTTGAGTCAGTGCGTACGGAGCGAAAAAAAAGCACGGGTATTGATTCCTTTTTGACTGAGTATGCTTTATCCAGTGATGAAGGTATTGCTCTGATGTGTTTGGCTGAGGCACTATTACGTGTTCCTGACAGTGCTACAATAGATAATTTAATTAAAGATAAATTATCGGGTGGAAATTGGAAATCTCATATAGGTCAAAGTGATTCATTTTTTGTAAACGCAACTACCTGGGCATTGATGCTTACAGGAAAAATACTCACACCGGAAAAAGCTGAAAATACATTAACTAAATCGTTAATGAAGCTCGTTAATCGCAGTAGCGAAGCGGTTGTAAGAAAAGCTGTTGATAAAGCAATGCGCATTATGAGCAAGCAATTTGTTATGGGGCGCACTATTAGTGAAGCACTAAGCCGAGCAAAAAAGAAAGAGGCACAAGGATATCGTTATTCATATGACATGTTGGGTGAAGCTGCATTAACATCTGTGGATGCATTACGTTATTTTGAGGCCTATAAAGAAGCCATTGAAACCATAGGGAAACAGGCTGATAAAGATTCTGATGTATACAAACGAGCAGGGATATCTATAAAACTTTCTGCATTGCACCCACGTTATAATGAAAGCCAGCATGATCGAGTGATGGAGGAGTTACCAACTAAACTCTTGGCTTTGGCTCGCTTGGCAAAAAGTTACGGAATTGCCCTAACGGTTGATGCTGAAGAATCCGAGCGCTTGGATTTATCACTTGACGTGATGGAGTGTGTATTTAACGATGCAAGTTTGGATGATTGGAATGGTTTCGGTTTAGCGGTCCAGTCCTATCAAAAAAGAGCTTTTTATGTATTGGATTGGGTTGCCGCTCTTGCAAGAAAAAAACAACGTCGAATCATGGTACGCTTGATTAAAGGAGCCTATTGGGATAGTGAAATAAAGAAAACCCAAATGCAGGGGTTGAATGAATATCCTGTATTTACCCGAAAAGTTTTTACAGATGTTTCTTTCCAAGCGTGTGCTAAAAAAATATTGACCATGACGGATGCAATTTATCCACAATTTGCAACCCATAATGCTTATTCTGTGGCGATGATTTTAAATATTACTGGTGATTATCGAGATTTCGAATTTCAGTGTTTGCATGGAATGGGTAATGAGCTCTATCAACAAGTAGTACCAACAGAGCGTCATGGAATTCCATGTCGTATCTATGCGCCAGTAGGAAGCCATGAAGATTTACTTCCATATTTGGTACGTCGTTTGTTAGAAAACGGTGCAAATTCTTCATTTGTGAACCGTATCGTTGATGATAATGCACCAATTAGTACATTGGTTGAAGATCCTGTCGAAAAAGCCAGATCATTACTCCATAAGATGAATCAAAATATTCCATTGCCGGAAGATATCTTTCAACCGAGCAGAAAGAATTCTAAAGGTTTTGATTTTTCTGATCGTACTGAGCGCGCTTTTTTACAACAAAAAATGGCGCAACTTAAATTACAGCAATGGACCTCAGGACCGATAATCTCAGGAAATCCAGCACTTAAAGGCGAAATGCAACGTGTTGAGTCGCCGCAACAAACTGAAAATATTATTGGAACAGTTCAAAACTCATCCCTGGATGATGTGGAGAAAGCATTGGTACAGGCTGAGCAAGCATTCCCTGGATGGTCGAATACTCCTGTAAAAGAAAGGGCTGCCTGCCTTAATCGTTTTGCTGACTTATTACAGGAAAATTATGCGGAACTTATGACCATAGCGTGCCTAGAAGCCGGTAAAACTATGAATGACTGCATTTCAGAGGTGCGTGAGGCCATTGATTTTTGTCGTTATTATGCGATCCAGGCCCAGCAAATTTTAGCTCCTCTGCGTTTAACAGGTTATACAGGTGAACTAAATGAGCTAAGCTTGCATCCACGTGGCATAGCGCTCTGTATCAGTCCCTGGAATTTTCCCTTAGCAATTTTTACAGGACAGGTTGCTGCTGCATTGGTCACAGGAAATTGCGTTATTGCAAAACCAGCAGAACAAACTCCTTTAATTGCTGCTTATACAGTTAAATTAATGCATCGAGCAGGAATTCCAGCTGGCGCTGTACAATTAGTTCCTGGACCTGGTGAAACCATAGGGGCTGCCTTGGTTGCGGACAAAAGAATTAAAGCGGTATTGTTTACTGGCTCTACTGACACAGCAAATCTTATTAATCGTACCCTAGCAACGCGTGGCGGTGAATTGATTCCTTTGATTGCTGAAACTGGCGGTCAAAATGCGATGATTGTTGATTCGTCTGCTTTATTGGAACAGGTAGTAGTCGACGCAGTTAACTCTGCATTTGGTAGTGCGGGTCAACGATGCTCTGCGTTGCGCGTTTTATTTGTCCAAGAAGAAGTATATCCACGAACTATTGCGCTTTTAAAAGGAGCTATGGCGGAATTGGTAGTTGGCGATCCACGTTGGCTTGTGACTGATGTTGGACCTGTAATTGACAGGACTGCTTTATCCACATTAAAAAATCATGTGGAGCATATGAAAAAGCGTTTTGAAATCATTTACCAATGTCCATTGGATGAATCTTTGGAATCAGGATACTTTATGCCACCTACTGCGATTGCTATTGATCATATCAACGCATTGGAAAAGGAAGTTTTTGGTCCGGTTTTACATGTAATTCAATTTAAACGAAAAGACTTAGACCAAGTCATTAAACAAATTAATGCAACAGGGTATGGCTTAACATTGGGGATTCATAGTCGGATTAATGAAACAGTAGAATACATTAGACAGAATATTCATGCGGGTAACTGTTATGTAAACCGTAATATGATAGGTGCTGTTGTGGGTTTACAGCCTTTTGGAGGAGAAGGATTGTCAGGTACAGGTCCTAAAGCAGGCGGTCCTAACTATTTGATTCGACTTTGTCATGAGCGAACCTATACTGTTGACACTACTGCAGCAGGAGGTAATGCGAGCTTAATGTCTTTGCCTGATTAATAGGTAAATGATGCACGGCGTGACTCTAATCATTATCTAGATTTCAGTTACGCCTATATTTCTGGTGCAACAGGAAGTTGCCATTTCAAATTAGTGGAGTGATTAATGAATAAGATACTCTATGTGACCCATGCTCTAATCTCTATTCTTATTTGCTTTTTTAGTAATACTTTGCAGGCAATGACCATAGCACTTCCTCATTCAAATCAATTTATTTCTTACAATGATGTAGGTGAGGGGAAACCAATCGTATTAATCCATGCATTCCCAACCGATCAACGATTGTGGCAGGCCCAACAAGAAGGGCTTAAAGGGCACTTTCGAGTGATTACCTTAGATTTATGGGGATTTGGTGAATCATCTTCGGTGGATGGAAATGCAATTCCTATGACTCAATATGCTGACGAAGTAAAACAACTGTTAGATTACTTAAAAATTGATAAAGCAATCATTGCTGGCGAGTCAATGGGAGGATATATTGCCCTGGCATTTTTAGGCAAATATCCTAATCAAATACTTGGACTAGTACTTTCAAATACCCAGGCGGTGGCAGATAGTCCGGAAACAAAAGCAACACGCGAGAAAACTGCCCTTGAAGTTCTTGAAAATGGGACGGATAATTTAATTAACGGGTTTATGACTAAGGCGCTATCACCTTATGCATCACAACAAACTCGAGCTTATCTACGCCATATTTTAACATTACAAAAATCAACCGCTCTAGCATCGGCTTTGCGTGGAATGGCTCTTCGTAATTCAACAGCAGCTCTACTGGAAACTACAAAACTACCAATTCTGATTATTTCAGGAGAATTGGATAATGTTATTTCCCCGCAACAAAGTATCGATATGCATTCAATTTCAAAAAATAGCCAGTTAATTATTTTACCTGATGCAGGACATTTATCTAATTTAGAGCAACCCGAACAATGGAACCAAGCGGTTATCGAGATGTTTGAATAGTGAATAATTATAGTTTGGGTGAACCCCGGATTATCTTGTCGTCATCCCTTACTACGTTGGGGATGACGGCTTCACACACTCTAATGTTTTTTAGCAAGAAACCAGGGAATTAATACAAACAAAATTAATCCACCGATTAAAAATGATTCGAAAATAAATACATTACCAATAGGTATTTGTGTTGGCGGTACAAAACCGATAACAATTGCTGTAAGACAACAAAGAATCCCCACGGTACATAATAACCACATGACTACATTACCACCTGGGACAGTGTAACCACGATGTATATTGGGTTTGCTGTATCTTAACTTAATAGCAGCTGCAAACATAAAGACATAGACTAATAAGGCCATTTGGGCACAGAGATCACTTAACATCCAGTAGGCCGCATTAATTGAATGTAACAAAATAAAAGCGGTACTTAAAACTGTAAAAATAATAGCTTGTGCAAAGAGAATCGTTGTTGGAGCACCGAATTTATTTGTATGAGCGAATAGAGCAGGTAATGAGCCATCTCTTGCTGAAACCATTAATCCTTTTGTGGGGCCAATAATCCATGCCGAAACGCCACTGAGGCCACCTAAAATAATTAAAACGGCAATAATAGAGGTCATCCAGGGCATATTATACGAATTAAAAAAAACAGCATAAGCATCAATAAGCCCAGATACTACACTTAAACTTTCATTAGGAACTACAACCATAATGGCGATTGAGCCTAAGGAAAGCGTAGAAATGACTAAAATAGTTGAATAAAAAAGTGCTTTTGGATAATCCCGTTGAGGATTTTTTACTTCTTCAGCATGAACAGCGGACATCTCCATACCAAGTAAACCAAATAACACCACTGCAAATAGTGATAAATTACCAAAAGAACTGAAGTCAGGTAACCAGGTCGTGGGATAGCCAACAACCATAGGTTTTCCTTGAATAGCCCAAAGTATGGCTAAGAAAATAATAAAAAGCATTGGGAATATAGTGCCTATTGTTGCTCCGATAGTGCTGACTATGCTCGATACTTTCATTCCAAAGCAATTGAGTATTGTAAATAACCAAAACAGAACAAGCACTGTACCTAACAAATAATACTTGTTGCTTCCTAATTCTGGGGCAATTAAATAAGATAGGGTGGCCGCGATAAAAGCAAGTATCGTTGGATACCATACTACATTATATATCCACTGCAGCCAAATTGTAATAAAAGCTGCTCGTTTACCAAATGCTTCACGAACCCATACATAAATTCCACCTGTTTCGGGGTAGGTAGTTGCTAATTCGGCTGCCACTAAAGATACAGGGATAAAAAAGGCAAATGCAGCTACAACATAATAAGAGACTAATGTAAGTCCGAGTTTGGCACTAATGGGCAAAGTACGTAAGCTATCAACAGCAATGACGTTAATCATTACTAAAGAAAATACACTTAGAACCTTTTTAGGGTGATTCATGATTAGTCCTTAACAAATGCGGTACAAGCAAAACTTTGATGCGCAATGCTATTATCATTAATGAAATTAAATAAAAAAGTAGATTGGTGTCTTTATAACCAAACAAAAGATGAGCATTAGATATATGAGCTAGCTGAATATCAGAGCTGTTGGGCCATAGGCCCAACGTAGAAGGTATCATAATCATCAAGCACTCAGATTCCTGAGAACGTATTGAAGAATACCCCCATTTTTATAGTACTCTAATTCATCAGCTGTATCGATACGACATAATGCTTTAATCTGCTCTACTTGACCATTGGTGCGCTCAATTGTTACTGGAACCATTGAACCAGGCGTTAATGAATCCGATACATCAACGCTAACACGTTCATCTCCTTTCAGATCCAGAGTTTTGCGTGTCATGCCATCACAAAATTGTAGAGGTAAAACGCCCATGCCGATTAAATTAGACCGGTGAATACGTTCAAAGCTTTCAGTAAGTACGGCCTTGACACCAAGCAAATTGGTTCCTTTGGCCGCCCAGTCTCTAGAAGAGCCGGTACCGTATTCTTTCCCTGCAATAACTACAAGCGCATGATGGTCTTTTTGATAAAGCATTGCTGCATCATAAATAGGCATTACTTCGCCAGAAGGAATGTAACGGGTGATGCCTCCTTCTTGACCAGGAGTCATTTCATTGCGAATACGAATGTTAGCAAAAGTACCTCGCATCATTACCTCATGGTTACCACGACGAGAGCCGTAAGAGTTAAACTCTTTTTCATCAACTCCTTTGGATTTTAAGTACAATCCTGCTGGAGAGTTGGCCTTTATGGATCCTGCTGGAGAGATATGATCTGTTGTAATTGAATCACCAAATAATGCCAAAATGTAAGCTTGTTTGATCGGTTTAATTGAATCAGGTTTTGCTTTTAAATTATCGAAAAACGGAGGGTGTTGGATGTATGTTGAATCTGCATCCCACTCGTAGGTTTTTCCACTGCTTGTTTTAATTGATTGCCAGTGTTCATCACCAAGAAATACTTCAGAATACTCTTTACGGAACATGCTACCAGTAACTTTAGATACTTCGGCAGCAATTTCAGCATTAGATGGCCAAATATCTTTCAGATACACATCATTACCTTTATCGTCTTTACCAATAGGCTCTTTGCTTAGATCGATAGTGGTCGTTCCACAGAGAGCATAAGCAACAACTAAAGGAGGAGATGCTAACCAGTTTGCTCTAACTTGTGGATGTACCCGGCCTTCAAAATTACGGTTTCCTGATAAAACAGCTGAAACAACAAGATCGTTATCACTGACACAGTGAGAAATAGCATCGGGCAGTGGTCCAGAGTTACCGATACATGTTGTACAACCATAGCCAACCAAGTTAAAACCTAATTGATCCAGATAAGATTGCAATCCTGCTTGTTTAAGATAATCTGTAACGACTTTAGAACCAGGTGCTAAAGAAGACTTAACCCAAGGTTTGCGTTGGAGTCCTTTTTCAATTGCTTTTTTAGCAACTAAACCTGCAGCCATGAGCACACTTGGATTCGATGTATTGGTACAACTGGTAATGGCCGCAATAACCACATGACCGTGTTTCATTTGGAACTCATGATTCTTAACAGAGAACGAAGAATCTGCTTCTTGTTCTTTTCCTGCTTCTTTAAGGAACGTATCAAATTCCACAGGTAAAGTACTTAATGTTACTTTGTCTTGTGGTCTTTTGGGGCCAGCTAATGAGGGAACAATTGTACTTAGATCGAGTTCCAGAGTATCAGTAAACACTGGGTCTTCACTGTCTTTATCGTACCACATGCCCTGTGCTTTAGCGTACGCTTCAACCAACGCAATAGTATGTTTATCACGTCCAGTCAATTCAAGATAACGAATAGTTTCTTTGTCTACTGGGAAAAATCCACATGTAGCACCATATTCTGGAGCCATATTAGAAATTGTAGCTCGATCAGCAAGGGGTAAGTCGCTTAATCCTGGACCATAAAATTCAACAAATTTGCCCACTACACCTTTTTTTCTAAGCATATGCGTAACAGTGAGTACGAGATCGGTTGCAGTGATTCCTTCCTTCATTTTTCCATGCAATTTGAATCCGATAACCTCTGGAATCAACATCGATACGGGCTGTCCGAGCATAGCAGCTTCGGCTTCGATACCTCCAACGCCCCATCCTAAAACGCCTAAGCCATTAATCATGGTTGTATGGGAGTCTGTACCTACTAAAGTGTCAGGATATGCATATAAAGTACCATCATCAGTGCTACTCCATACAGTTTTTCCTAGGTATTCAAGATTGACTTGGTGGCAAATACCAGTTCCAGGTGGTACAACTTGGAAATTATTAAATGCTTTTTGTCCCCAGCGTAAAAACTCATAACGCTCATTGTTTCGCTTCATTTCAATTTCAGTATTAACTGTTAAAGCGTCTTTACTACCAAATTTATCAACCATAACTGAATGGTCAATGACTAAATCCACAGGTGACAACGGCGAAATTTTATCTGGATTACCACCCAGTTTAGCAATTGCATCTCGCATTGCTGCTAAGTCCACTACAGCGGGAACCCCAGTGAAGTCTTGCATTAATACACGAGCAGGTCTAAAAGCAATTTCATGTTGTGATGTTTTATTGTTCAACCAGTCAGCAACAGCTTTAATATCTTTGGTGGTAACTGTATTGTCATCTTCAAAACGCAATAGATTTTCAAGAAGAACTTTAAGTGAATAAGGAAGACGATGGATTCCGTTTAAATTTTTTTGTTCGGCTTCTTTAAGACTATAATAATGATAAGTTTTTCCATCTACATGCAATTGGGATTTTGTTGATAAGCTGTCATGACCTACTTTCATAAGGAGCTCCTGAAATCAAAAACTGAATGATAGCTCAATTTTAAGAAAATTCCATGAGTTCTTATGAAATTAGGTCAGAACTTTTTAGAATATACTAGCGTACTGTGGGGTATACCCTTGCGTTTCATCAAAAGACAATTGAGGATTATTTACTTGAACACCAGCTTGAAAAACTAATTTCTCTAGGCTTTTTATCTCTGATGTATCAATAGGGCCTGGAATTAATAAGGATGCGCCGCCTGGAGCTAACATCGTAATACCAATTGGAAGCAAAATGGCAGTTATCAATGGATTAATCCATATTGCAGCTATGGATGCTAGGATAAGCGCTGAGCCTAAGATTGTCGCAGCCAGTGATATATTATGCCGAAAGGGCTCTTCGATTACCTTAGTTGCTCCTACAGGATAATAATTCTTATTCTTATGATAAGAATCTATTATATAAGCCGCATTGTGTGGTGTGGATAAACAAGATGATAATGTTTTAGCAAAACGGTGATATTGTTCCAATATTCGTTTTATTTCATAAGGATCCGTGGTTTGTTTCAACGCCTTGTTGAAATCTTCTTTTCGTAATTCCAGCATCTCAAGGAACGCTTTATATTGATCGTCTTGATTAACCAATAGCTTCAAGGCATTTTTAATTTCATCTGAAATTGATTCATATGTATATATATTTTTTTGCTTATAAAAAGAAGGTTTACCATACATGATAATTACTCTTAAAGATTTAGTGAGCGCAGATTAACATTATTTGACTTGGTTTAAAATGGATCTCTTAGGTAAATTTACAATCAAGTAATATTTTTTAACAATAACTTAATTTTTCTAATAAATTATTCAATTGGTATGGATATTGCTATTAAATCTACAAATTAATGGAGGATTGGAATGACAGACTTGAATAAAGCAATATCAAATCTACCTACGGCTGACCTTTTCTCGAATAATCTGTCGGGTAGTAGTAATGCTGTAGATGGCGAAATTTTGACGAATACAGTAGAAAACTCACAGACAAAAAATGCTTTGCCAAATAATGATCTTAAAGATACAAATGATTTCATCTTTTTACTCACCCATATTGCGACGCAAATATCCAAGCATCAAGGAGCAAAGCAAAATTCGTTTCAAGTTTCAGAGGTAACGCAACACTTAAGCCCTACAACGACTAACTCAACCATTGATTCGGATGAAGAGGTGTTGGAAAAAACCATCTCAGAACAAACGAATGAAGAGCAATCACCAAGTGTGGTGGAGGATAATGTTGCTGTCTCTTGGATTAATTCGCAATATTTCCAGCAAGCAGTAGAAAATCTGGCAATCCAAGATGAGCCGCCATCAGGACAACCTGTTTTGATTGAAATGCAGCAAGAAGTTGATGTGAATCGGTTAAATTTTCAGCAAGAATACAATTCAAGTGAAGATAGAAATATAAGTAAAGAGCAAAATGTAGGGCTGAATGTATTAGAAACGGTACAATCAGCCGAAGTTCAAACCCCAGTTCAAGAAGTTCAAAATGTAATGGAACGTACTTTAACTCAAGAAGTACGACAGCAACCAGCTGAACCTGCTTTAATTGAACATGGTTTATTACAAAATGAAGACATTATTTTGAGTTCTGATGCGAATCAAATTATAAAAAATGTGTCATTGAGGCCTGAAGAGCCCACCGAACACGATGAACGCTCAGAAAATCCCCCGTCGCGTGGAGTACGCATGAAATCCATGAGCGCATCCATTCCTTTGCTCCCTAACGTCAATTCTTGGGAAAGTAAAGAAGGAGATAATGAAGAAAAACAGATTATATTGCAGCCTTTAGCTCGTGAAATGGGGAAGCAAAACGAAAGTACGTTACCCACTCAACCTAAACCGGAATCTCTCATGGAACAGCTTGATGGGGTAAAGCTACCGTCAATGGTCAATGTATTTACCAATGAAGTACGTATTAATCCACCTGTGGAAAATCATGCTCGTACTTTTGATGCTATACCTCAAACCCTCACGATACCAATGGAAATAGATAATCCTGAATGGTCAAATCAATTTTCGGAGCGTATTACTTGGCTTGGCCAGCAAGAGGTAACCGGCGCAATAATTAAAATAAATCCTGAAGACTTAGGCCCGTTGGAGATCAATATTAAGGTAATAAATGATACAGCTTCAGTCAATATAACGGCACATAATCATCATGTACGAGATATTATTGACCAAGCATTACCGAAATTGCAGGCAATGATGGCTGAACAAGGCTTAAATTTATCTGAAGTGCAAATTGATTCAGACAGCAGTTCAGGTCAGTTTTCGCAACAAAATGATGGGACTACAGAACAATTGACACATGAAGATGAAGTTGGAGTAACCCCCTTAAAAAATAAGAGGGTGATTAAAGGTCTGATTGATTATTTTGCCTAAGCATTAATACATATAGCGCTTGCTTTCAAAAGCAGTGCGAATTGTTATCGGCAACTTCTTTTACAGCGAATTACACGTCCACTCCAGCGGTCAATGAGACAGCTTTGACTACAGCCATGTCCTATGTATCTCCAATCCGTCCAGATAAATCTTCTATGGTGACGATGGTGGTGGTATGGAGGCGGAGGCGGGCCATAATATGGGGATGGTCCATAATAGCCGCCGGAATGATATCCAATGAAATAAGCGAGCTGCTGACTCTGCAGTTTAGAAGATGTTATCTCAGCCTTAGCTAAATTACTGTATAAGAAACCTATGAGTATTGTGAAAGACAGAACAAGGAGCCGAAAAAACTTATTGCTTCGAATGCTAACTTTTTCCATGTCGCAACTCCATATTATGTTGTTACATTAGGAATTATAGATTATAAATGATTTTCCTGAGCAATTTTTGGATACGATTTATGAAGGAAAAAATAATTCTAATTACTGGATGTTCTAGTGGAATTGGGTTCGATGCTGTTTTTACTCTGAAAAAAAGAGGACACAGAGTTATTGGATCATGTAGAAAAAAAGAAGATGTTCAAAAATTATTAGATATGGGAGTAGAAGCCATTCAATTGGATGTTGCAGATTCCTCCTCAATTCAAAATGGGTTTGCTGAAGTATTGGTTAAAACAGAAGGTCGCTTAGATGTTTTAATTAATAATGCTGGGTATGGTCAAGCAGGGGCTCTGGAAGATATTGGACGTGATGTGATACGAGCCCAATTCGAAACGAACGTTTTCGGGCTACTTGAACTGACGAATCAAGTGATTCCCATCATGCGTAAGCAAGGATGTGGTCGTATTATTAATATAAGTTCAATTTTAGGCATTATCAGTATGCCATTTCGGGGTGCTTATAATGCATCCAAGTATGCAGTAGAGGGCATTAGCGATACACTAAGATTGGAATTAAAATCTTCAGGTATAGATGTCATTACGATAGAACCCGGTCCTATAGAAAGTCGGTTTCGAGATAATTCTGTTGATAACTCATTAAACAACATTGATATGCAGCGTAGTTATTTCAGTAAACAATATGAACGAATGCTGGCTTCATTTAAGCAAAAGAAATCCGACTCTTTTTTTACTCGAAAAACCGATGCGGTGATCGATAAATTGATCCATGCAATTGAGTCTAAAAAGCCTAAAGCCAGATATCCGGTAACATTCCCGGCTCATCTGATGATTTTTTTAAAATGGATTTTAAGCGTTAAAATGCTAGATAAATTCTTTTTGCAGGTTTCAAAAAAAGAACTATCCTAACTGCACTTTTGAGCTTATTAACCCTGATTAAATTGGTACGGAATAATAAACTTTTTTTAAAAAAAAGAAGAAAAACTCAAATTTCTTTGCTAATATCTAAATGGGTTAAAAATCATTAACTATCAAGGAAGTAAAATTATGAAAAAATCAACAATAGCTGTAGCTGCTCTATTAACTGTATTAGCAGCTCCTGTAGTATCTGTTGCTTACGCAGATGATGCATCTACTACTACAAGCACTTGCAAAGGTTGTAATGGTTGCAAAGGTTGCAAGGGTTGCAACGGTTGCAAAGGCTGTAAAGGTTGCAAAGGCTGCGGTGGTTGCTCTGGTGACTAATCTGTAGTTTTGATTCTAATAAAGAGGTAGTTCCTACTACCTCTTCTTTTTTCCTTCCTATATGAAGTAAGAAATATGATTAGTCATGCTGAATTTACATTACCCAAACTTAGCAGTTGGTATAAAAATATTTATTTGAATTACGCCAAACAAATTTTAGAAGCCCAACAATTAATGACAGCTAGAAAAGGTAAAAGCATCCTGCATTATACCTTACAAAAAAAACGACGTTTTGAACGAATGAGCCATTATCCTCGAGGAGATCGCATTGATCGTAATACTGGGGCTCAATATTTTTATCATTGCCATAGAGAAAACTATGAAAGTACAGAACATGGTCATTTTCATTGTTTTTTACGTTACAAACATATCCCTAAAAGTATCAAACCAGCTCCTTTAGCAGATTGGGACAAATATATTGATAACCCTATGACCCATTTGATTGCAATCGGCATAAATCAATTAGGGCAACCAATACGCTTATTCACGGTTAATCGTTGGGTTACTTCAGAAATTTGGTATAATTCAGAATACAGTGCACGCTTACTTAAACACTATAAAATGACTTTAAGTGATGATCCTTATTGGCAAGTGTTGGATCGTTGGGTTGAAGGGATTATTCATTTGTTTAAGCCACAGATTTTATGGTTGCATCAAGAGCGTGATAAAAAAATTATGCAGCATCAAGCAAATAATAGTGCAATTGATAATCCTTATCTGGATTATGAGCTAGAGGAGCTTTCAGAGATTTCAATTGACTTGAAACAACAAATTGAATGGATAATCAGTTAGTATAAAATAGTCACGAGGATTGGTTTTTTTAAATCAATCCTTTTTCTATAAAACACTTAGCCCTCAATCCAAAAATCAAAATCAATAATCTGTACTATAATTTACATGCAAAATAATAAATTCTTTGGAGTATTTGCATGTCAGCCCACGCAAAAAATAGGACTGTAGAAGATCTTAATTCGATACATGAATATTACATGGAAATCATTAATTCAATGCCCAATATAGTTTATTGGATAGATACTGAATGTAATCTGAAGGGGTGTAATAATAATTTCGTGAAATTATTAGGTCTAAATACACTCAAAGACTTCAAAGGCTCGCCTTATCAGAAAATGGAAGAATTTGCCCATTGGAATAAGGAACGAGTAGAAGAATTAAAACTAGAAGATATGAAAGTAATATTTTCGGGTATTCCTCAGCATAACGTGGAAGAAAAAGCGATAGAAGACAGTGCAGGTAAAACTTATTACTTCCTATCCTCACGAGTGCTAATGCAGAATCGCAATAAAAAAATAATTGGATTGATAGTCATTTTAAACGATATCACCATAACTAAAGAACTTAAAAAACATGTTGAAGTTTTACAAGAAGACAATCAAATGATAAAGCCCTTATTAAAAGAGGGTTATTTACCCACTGTGCTGATGGTAGAAGATAATGTTATTGCGCAAAACGTGGAAAAAGCATTACTCACTGCATTACATTGTCAAGTTGATATAGCCGATTCTGCTGATAGCGCAATAAAATTATTCCAGCCTGGAAAATATGATTTAGTGTTAATGGATATTGGATTAGAAGATTCTTCTGGCTATGTTGTTGCAAAACAATTACGTCAAAAAGAAAAAAATACCCAACACCATGTTCCTATAATTGCCCTAACTGGTTTTGAAGCAGACGTAGTCAAATATGATTGCCAGCATTATTTTATGGAAGGAGCAATCAGCAAACCTTTAACTTGTGAACAAGCCGAACAGATTATCAAACACTATGTATACCATATGGATGTTCCTGTGCGCGGTTTGAAGACGACTTAGTATGCTGTTATTATAATCATTTTTGAAATGAATTTATTCTATGAGTAGTAATTCAACTGAAGCTAGTCGTATCTTATCTTTAGATGTTTTTCGTGGTTTGACTATGGCATTAATGGTTTTAGTCAATAGTCAGGGAACGCGATTTATATACCCTATACTCGATCACGCTGAGTGGGACGGATTTACATTAGCTGATTTTGTGTTCCCAGCCTTTTTATTCATCGTGGGAATTACTACCGTTATTAGTCTAAAAAGACACCTCAAAGTGGAGAGTAAAGCCTTACTTTATCGGAGCATTTTTACTCGTACGCTTCTTTTATTTTTATTTGGTATGTTTTTAAATGCTTTTCCTTCTCATTTTGATTTAGCAACTGTGCGTGTTTATGGTATTTTGCAACGCATCGCTTTTTGCTATTTCATTTGTGCTCTTCTTTATCTTAATACTTCAGTGAAGACTCAAATTTTTATTTTTTTTGGCATTCTTATAGGATATTGGTATTTTCTAACCCAGGTTCCAATTCCTGGTCCTGGTATGGAACAATTAAGCATGACAAGAAATTGGGTAAGCTATATTGATTCACTCATATTCTCTCCTGCACATTTATTATCAAAAACCTTTGATCCAGAAGGACTTTTAAGCACTATCCCGGCGATTGCCACGACACTTTCTGGAGTTTTGGCTGGCCATTTTTTGTTAACCTCTATCAGTAAGCAAAAGAAAAGTATGATAATAATTGCGACGGGCATATTATCTCTATTATTAGCCTGGATATGGAGCTATAACGTTCCAATTAACAAAAACTTATGGACAAGCAGCTTTGTTTTATGGAGTAGTGGTTTTTCACTTATTGTTTTTGGTTTGTGTTTTTTTATCATCGATGTCTTAGGGTATATAAAATGGTCGTTGCCTTTTAAGATCTTTGGCATGAATGCCTTATTTATTTTTATTTTTCATGTGCTTTTATTGAAAATTCAATCCATGTTCGTTGTTACTCTGCCTAATGGGTCGCATGATGTTGTTCGAGTTGCAATTTCAGAATATTTATTTGGCTATTTAAGTCCTCAAAACGCGGGCTTATTTTACGCCTTGCTTTTCCTTTTCTTAAATTTTTTAGTTGCTGCTTTTTTATATCAACGAAAAATATTTATTAAAATTTAAACAATTTTCAGGCGAATACAACGACTTTGCTCGTTCTGGCTTAGGAGCTACATATTGTTCATCCTTCGTGAGTTAGCTATAATAACAGGTTAGATTAAACTGTCTGAAGTTAATGGAGTGGTTTTCGATGCCAATTTATGAATACCAATGTACAAATTGTAATCATCATTTTGATTTGATGCAAAAAATCAGTGATGAGCCAGTTAAACAGTGTCCGGTATGTTATAAAGATACTGTAATTAAGCTTATTTCAGCTGCAGGCTTTCAACTTAAAGGTACTGGTTGGTATGCTACTGATTTTAAAAACAAAAGCAGTAAACCGCAGGAAACTACAACTAAAAATGATGACTCTGCTTCCACAGAGAAGCCAAAAGATACTTCTTCAGCTAAAACGACTCAAGATGGTGACAACAAGTGAAAACAAAGTCATTAAGAAGCTATTTACTCGCGGGATTGGTGGTATGGTTACCCATACTCATCACCATAGGTGTATTGCGCTTTATTATTGACTTACTCGACAACACGCTTGCTTTAATTCCTAAAGCCTACCAACCTGAGCAATTAATTGGACATTATATTCCAGGTTTTGGAGTTATCTTATCACTTGTTATTTTATTGGTCACAGGAGTAATTGCCACCAATTATTTTGGACAACGCTTAGTAGAATGGGGCGAGTCTATTCTAATTAAAATTCCTTTGGTCCGATCAATTTATAAAGCAGTAAAACAAGTAATTAATGCGGTATTATCTACAAATAGTGAAGCGTTCCGTAAAGTAGTTCTAATTGAGTATCCACGTAAAGGATTATGGAGTATTGCCTTCCAAACAGGTGCAGGAAATACTGCAATAAATAATAAAACAAAAGATGAAATGATATCTGTATTTATACCTACTACTCCTAACCCCACTTCAGGCTTCCTCATAATGACTCCTAGAAGTGATGTAATTGAGTTGGAAATGAGTATTGATGAAGCACTAAAATTTATAATTTCTTTAGGAGTAATGCCGCCTGCATCAGAGGCAGCGTTAGCAAACAATTTGTAAAAATTTAAATAGGCGGTTTTATATGCGTACACACTACTGTTTGGGCGTCGATGAGTCAAGTTTAGGTAAAGAGGTTGTTGTATGTGGTTGGGTACATCATCGTCGAGATCATGGTGGTGTGATATTTCTTGATGTTCGTGATAGCTCGGGTTTACTGCAAGTAGTGTATGAACCGGAAAATAAATTATCTTTCTCTGACGCAGAAAAATTACGATCTGAATTTGTTGTTCGTATTACGGGAATTGTACGTAAAAGACCCGAAGGAATGATTAATGATGCAATGGCCACTGGTAAAGTAGAGGTTGTTGGCACAAAGCTTGAGATTCTAAATCAGTCACCGACCCCTCCATTCTTACCTGATGATTTCCAAGTTGTGAACGAAGATTTACGTTATAAGTATCGATATATTGATTTGCGTCGTCCTTCAATGAAGCATAAATTAACGTTACGTCATGAGTTAAACAGCTGTATTCGAAATTATCTCAATCAGTATGGTTTCCTTGATATTGAAACACCAATGCTTACTAAAGCAACTCCAGAAGGGGCTCGTGATTATTTAGTTCCTTCCAGGGTACATCCTGGTTCATTCTATGCGTTACCTCAATCACCACAACTTTTTAAACAATTATTAATGATTTCGGGTTTTGATAAATATTACCAGATTGTTCGTTGTTTTCGTGATGAAGATTTGCGCGCTGATAGACAGCCTGAATTTACACAGCTTGATATTGAAATGGCTTTTATTGATGAGGAAAGCATTTTAGAGCTTATTGAAGGGTTATTAAAAACTGTATTTAAGCAAGTTCTTAATGTGGAACTACCCGAAAAGTTACGTAGAATGCCTTATGCTGAAGCAATGCGACGCTTTGGTAGTGATAAACCAGATTTACGTAATCCTTTAGAGTTGATTGATGTTGCAGATTTAGTAAAAGAGTGTGATTTTAAAGTATTTTCTGCTGCAGCTAATGATTTAGAATCACGAGTGATTGCTTTAAGATTACCTGGTGGATGTGACCTTAGTAGAAAAGATCTCGATGATTATGGTCGTTTTGTAAGTATTTATGGTGCTAAGGGTCTTGCTTACATTAAGGTAAACAATCTGGACGAAGGAATGGCTGGATTACAATCACCTATTTTAAAGTTTCTCTCTGAAGAAGCAGTACAATCAATTTTGCAACGCACAGAGGCTAAAACTGGCGATGTTATTTTCTTTGGATCTGATAAAAGTCATATTGTTAATGAGTCTATGGGGGCACTAAGAATAAAATTAGGACATGATAGAAAACTTCTCAAAGAGGGTTGGGAATTATTATGGGTTGTTGATTGGCCAATGTTTGAAAGGGATTATGAGAACAACAAGTTAAATCCCATGCATCATCCATTTACTTCGCCTAAGGATCTATCACCTGAGAACTTACGCGCTAATCCAACACACACATTAGCAAAGGCTTATGATATAGTAATTAATGGTTATGAAATCGGTGGTGGGTCCATACGTATTCATCAATCTGATTTACAAAAAGCAGTTTTCGAATTGCTTGGAATTAATGAGCAAGAAGCTCAGGAAAAGTTTGGCTTTTTACTTGATGCATTGCAATATGGTGCGCCACCACATGGTGGTATTGCTCTTGGTATCGATCGCCTCGCTATGTTACTTACAGACTCAACATCAATAAGAGATGTTATTGCTTTTCCTAAAACACAAACAGCATCGTGCCTTTTAACGAGTGCGCCATCACCTACGGGTAACGCACAATTAAATGAATTGGGAATAAGACTTGCTCCAACTACACAGACTAAATAGTATATTTAAACTTGGTAGTAACCTAGCTAACCTCGTACAAAAAGTGATTATCCCTGCGAAATCAGGGATCAATTCTCTAATTGGTGTAAAAACTAATTTGGGAAAAGATCCCTGTACGTGTAAGGATAATTTCTTCTTAGGAAAAATGAATTCATTGGTAAAGCGAACGTATTGGTGCTTTTTATTTTGTTTGCTTTTTTCTGCTTCCTTTGCTTCGACCGCACCAGTAAAAAAGCAAGTTACTTTTTCCGAATACTTAACTCAAGACAAAATACATCTAATAACCGCCATTCAAGATTCAAAAAAACCGATACAGCTTAAAAGTGAAAAGGAATTTAGCGACAAAATGAAGCAGGTGTCGGCGATACACTCAATGACGGAAGTTAAAATTGAAAGTTTAGAAAGTTTTTTTGAACATCAAAATAAAGAACAAAACTATCTTAATCAGCGTTTAAAGCAACTTCAACAGATGCCTCTCGATAAAGAGAACACGAGCATACCCGAACGTGTAGAGAAAGTAGAAAATTTAATCAATATTAACAAACAAACAATTCAACTTATTACTGAAAATTTAAAACTTGTTAAAGAATATCAAGCCTCTCTAGATGATGAGATAAAACATTTGGAGTCGTGGCATTCGAATTTTGTACTTGAACAAAAATTAATGCAGATTAAATCGCTAAAAGAACAACTCAATAAACGATTGAGTATGCTTTATGAAAGCAACGTAAAGAATCAGCCAGATAAGCGTTCTAAGTCATCACCAAAACTCGTAGCAGCAGATTACGAAGCAATGTTATTGATTAATAATCAAAATATTGCAGCAATTCAAAATCAATTAAATGCTTTAAATATACAAAAGACTGTGGTTAAAGGGGATATGATTTATCTTAAAAATCCTGATACCAAAAATTTGCAGCTTATCACAGAGATTTATAAAGATGCCTTAAATCAATACGCTAAAATAGAAAAGACAATACAGCACATTCAAAATTTTCTGAATAAAGAAACAAAACTTGTTGTAGCGCCAACGTTAAAGAAATCGATAAGCACGCTACAAAATACTTTAGCGCAACAGGTCAATGAAGCCAATGTACAAAAACAACTTTTACTTAAGAGCTTATCTGATTATCAAGCGCAACTTAAATCACTCATGTCTTCACGACAAACCCTTGCCGATTATAGCTTTAGCAGCTGGCCAATTATTGTAAAGAAAATAGTCGCTATTCCTGGATTAGTTTATAAATATTTAAAAACATTGAGCTTAAAAGTTTATGATAGTTATTTGTGGTTAAGTACTTTATCCATGGTTATCTTATGGGGTGGGTTTGCGCTGATAACCGGTTTTTTCTTTATGATAAGCCGTATCTTAAAAATGCTTCGTAGAGATAAAGAGCGGTCCCGTTTAACAGGTTATCTGTATGATGGTGTTCTAGTTCTCATACAAAGAAATATCCCTTATTTCTGTATTGTTTCCATGCTCTGGGCATTACTTTATATAACACATATTTCTTTTTCCAATTATCAATTATTGTTTAAATTAATCGCAGTGTGGTTTACTTTTAAGATTTTAATCTTAATAGCTCGTTTGGCATTATTAGAACGAGTCACTGACTCATCGGGTAAGGATGTTAAACTTTATTACCGTTTAAAATGGCTATTACTATTCGGCGGTTGGACCACCGCTTTAATGACTATTGGCCATTTATTACCCCTATCGATACTGCTTCAAGACATATTTAATCGATTATTTATGCTCTTTATTTTAACCGTATCTCTAGTTATATGGAAAAGTAAAGATGTCATTCCGTATCTTCTACGCCCGTTATTCAAGAGTCAAAAAAGATATGTTAGTAACGCGATTTCTTTATTGGTTATTTTGGTACCAATTACATTATTAACTACTGGGGTAATAGGGTTATTTGGATTTATCGGCTTAGCATGGAGCCTGAGTCAATATTTGGCTTATGCATTACTTGTACTAGTAGGATATATTATTGCCAGAGGTTTATTATTCGATGCGTTGGAATTGTTTTCTGAATTGATGATTTCTTCATTACGTAACGGATGGTTATGGGTGGAGGTCTTTTTAAAGCCCTTAGACAATATTTTACGTATTGTACTACTATTAGCGAGCATTCATGTTCTATTCCAATTATTTGGTTGGAATTCCGATTCCTTAGTTATGATCAATTTAGGTAAATTTGCTCAATATACTATTGTTAATATCCCAGGGATCCAAGTTACTGTAACAAGCACTATAGAATTTTTTATCCTACTTGCCGTGCTTGTTTGGGCCTCTAAATGGACGCGTGAATTCTGTTATCGTTGGTTGTATAAAAATGCCAAAGATGTAGGGATACGTAACAGTCTTTCGGTTTTCACTCAGTATGCCGTTATTCTTTTAGGTGGCTTTGTTTCTCTCCACGTACTTGGATTTGATTTTAGTGGTATGTCTATGATTGTTGGTGGTCTTGCGGTAGGTATGGGATTTGGTTTACGCGATTTTGCAAGTAATGTTGTAGGTGGTCTTATGTTGCTTGTTGAAAGACCTGTTCGCGAGGGGGACTTGGTAACTATAGGTGAGCATGAAGGACGTGTTGCCCATATCGGTATTCGCTCTATGAGAGTTTGTTCTTGGGATAATATGGAAGTTCTAATCCCCAACGCTGAAACGTTTAATAAACCTTTTACTAACTGGACACATCAGGACGGTATTGTCAGAACTGTTATTCCTATAAAAGTCAGTCGCTCGGATGATCCAGTGATGATCCAACAACTGATACAAGATATTCTGGCTACAACTCCAGAAATTGTGGGAGATCCTCCGGCTCAAGTTTTTCTTAAGAAAATTGATGAAGCATTACTTGAATTTGAGGCTCGATATTTTATCAATGTGCAAATTCACACCCGTGTTGAGGTACAATCTAAAGTATTGTTTGCTATTATGACTCAGTTCAAAGCAGCAAATATTAGACCTCCGATTGAGCCGCTCGCTATTGAGATTAAAGAAGGCCATGCTGACCTCACTGCCAAAAAACAGACCGCCGAAAACTGAAGCGGAATTGCTTGAGCGTTGTAATTCGATTGCGGGCCTTAGTTTTGTACAATTAGGTTTGAGCTTAGAATTGTTAATTCCGGCGCATCCTAATCAACGAAAAGGGTGGGCTGGTCAAGCAATCGAGTTGGCGTTGGGTACTGATGCTCAGAATAAATCATTACCCGACTTCCAAGCTTTAGGCGTAGAGTTAAAAACACTACCTCTAAATAAATCCGGAAAACCTACAGAATCTACATTTATAACGTCTATCCCTTTGCTCACTATTCATCAACAGCAATGGAACTCGTCTCAATGCTATGCTAAATTAAGACGGATTTTATGGGTTCCAGTAGAAGGGGATACGGATATTCCTTATTCACAGCGAAGAATCGGGCAAGGATTCTTATGGTCGCCCGATGAAGCAGAGGAACGTATTTTAGCAGAAGATTGGAATTATCTATCATTTCAAATCAGTAGTGGACATATTGAGACACTAGATGCAAAATCTGGTGAGTATCTGCAGGTAAGACCCAAAGCGGCAGATGGCAAATCATTATGTTATGGTTACGATGCTTATGGAAATAAAATCAAAACATTACCACGCGGATTTTATTTAAGAAGCAGTTTTACCGCAAAAATTTTATCATGTTCCATGGATCAAAATGTAATGAATTTATAATTGAATTAGAGAGTGGCTCGCTCTAAATGCGAACACCCTTTGGATTCGTAGTTTAATGATTTACTTGATTCAATGTTACGATTCATTCAGCTAATCTTTTAGTGTTTTTAGTACTACGCAGCAGTTGGAGCTTCACTTAAATTAAAAACCCGGATTACTTTGCAGTATCCGGGTAAACATAAATAATATTTATTATTCAGATTTAGAATGTCCAAAAGTAAGTGCCGAAGGCAACATTTCTCTTATCTGATCGACGGGTTGTTTGACTTTAGCCATTAAAAGCTCTCTAAAATGAGCATCTGTTGCGAAATAACGAATGGCTCCCTCTACACCTTTATATACACCTACATCAAGTTCTCGTCGTTCTACGCTTGCTTTTAAATCTTGAAGACGATTGAGATCGACATCAGGTTTAGACGATGAAAAAAGAGAGTAGGCACTGTAGAAACTACTCCAAATAGAGGTTTTAGTTTCTTCAGCGGCAGTTACTTTTTTCCACACCAGCATAAACTCATTGGAACATAATGGAGCCATTAATTTAATCATGCGTTGAATATCAGGATTTGAGAGTGTGTTTGTATTATCTGTTCCATCATAATAAGCTTCATTTTTTTTCAAACACCAGTTGTAAATGGTTTTCATCTCATCAAGTTGGCTATGAAAATCGGCTAGACTAAAATTTTGGAGAATGTAGCCAGCGGCGCCACAGTAAAGAAACATACTTAGAAAGTAATTTGCAAACTCAGGAATTGGTAAAAGGAATCCTGCTAGCCAAGAGCCTCCCCAGGCAGTTAGTCCGGTACTCATTCCTTGGAATAGATACATTAGATTGGCATTGTACTCAAAGTCATTAATATATTTTCTAAGCAATTTTTGCTGTTCTTCGTCATTTAAGTTATACGGTTTAGAAGTTAATGATTTTAAAGCGTCCGCACGCTCTTTTTTTGAGTTTTCAACAGCGTTCATTCCATCAACAGTAAGTGTCCCCACAATACTCTCCTTGAAAAATTACAATAAAATCCCTCTTCATCCTACCTGAAAAAACATAATTAGTGCTATTGCTTTTTTACAAAAATTCAATCTGTTAAAATTGTTGAGATGTTTTGGATATTTTGAAAATCCATAAAAGGCGAGTAGAATTAAAAGTAATTGATTTAAATAAAGTGGTTTGGATGATAAGGATACGCTATAAACAGTGAGCATAATCAATGTCTTAGAGTTGCTTCGATTTTATTTGACAAATTAATTAATTATAACTAATCTTGAATTGTGCAATGCAACATATGGAGATGCTAATGAAAAATGAATTTTTTGAGCAAAAATTTTTTAACAATTTTGACGCCCCAATGCAAAAGCTCATGGAGCTCAACGTTAAAATGATGCAAAACTTATCTTTAATGAAACCCGTAGATTTATTAAGCTTAAAAAGACCCGAAGATTTTTTTGAAAAAAATATGGAATTGTTTATTCAAAATAGTCATATGACTCTAAATTACATGCGAGAAACCTTCAATATACTTGAAAGTCATTGGTTAAATGTCTCTCGTAATTTGGATCAAAATACTAAAAAAATGATGAGTGAAGTCTCTACTACTATGGAGAAAAGTACTAAAGAAGCAACAGCTGCTGCCAAGTCTGCTGCGAAAAAAGTTTCTTCTGTTACTAAAAAGGCTTCTTCATCTGCAAAAAAAATGGCCTCTGCTATTAAGAAAGCCTCTGCGCCTGCAAAAAAAACGACTTCTGCTATTAAAAAAGCTACTTCGACTGTAAAAAAAGCAGCGCCAACCGCTAAAAAATCTTCATCATCAGTGAAAAAAGTAAGCCCCCAAAAAAATACTAAGGTAGCTACCAGTAAGACATCGACTGCCTTAAAAGCAAAACAGGAAGCTAAAAGTACTCCTCAAAAATCAACTGCAATACAGGCTAAAGCACCAATGGCTCAAAATGCGCCAAAGGACAATACAGCACCAAAACTAAGCAACCTAACAGAAAAAAGCAATCTTAATATCCAAAATATGGGTAAAAGCAATCCCATGCCAAATCAGTAAGAATAAAAGAGCTCTATCTTCATAGTAAGAGCTCTTTTATGTAATTATTTATCCCGTTTATTCTAAGATGCCTTGTTTCTGGTTCTCATCTTTAAAATATTTGATAAAAAATATTTTTGTGAGTTTAGGGTTTTGATTATTTTTTCTGATGAACTCAACTTGGAAACCACATTTTTTGTAAAAATCAGGAGCTTGGAATGCGCTAGTGACTAAATTTATATTATTAAAACCTTTCCCTTGAAATTGATCTTCAAGTGCTTGAAGTAATATTTTGCCATAACCTTTACCACGATGTTGCTGATGTACCCACATATCATCAATATAAATCTCTGCAAATGCAGTGAATGCATTGATGGCGCCACATACTTTCTGATTTTCATCTCTTAAAATGAGACAGAATGGTTTATAATTAACATCGGTCCCATGACTGGTTTCATACGCTATAAGATCCTCTCGCATGATTTCCTCTACTTCATCAGGTAGCGAATTGTAAAATTCTATGGTAGTGGTTTGTTTTTTTTGCATGAACTAACCCATCATTTTATTGTAAAGTAACGAGTTGATTAAAGTCAGGTAATATGGCTTGCAACTCTTTTGCCAAAGAGTATAGCAGTAAGTCATTTCTTTGAGCAGCACCAATTTGTATTGATATTGGAAGTTGATGATGCATCATAACAGGAATTGTCATTGCTGGCAGACCAGCTTGATTAAACAGTGATGTAAATGGAGAAAATTCAATATTTTTTTGTAAATAGCTCTCAAAGTCATCATCTGTTCTTAATTCGCCGATAAGCAAAGGAAGTTGGGCTAGGGCGGGGGTTAATATTACATCCGTTTGCTTTAATAACCGATGTAGTGGTTGAGTAAGTTGGTATAAACTCGCTTTTGCAATAAGATACTCATAAGCTGAAAGAGCTTGCCCACGCTTGTAAAATTCCCAGGCCACTGGTTCGAGTTCATTTTGTGTTGCCTTTCTTCCTAATTGAATTTCTTGTAGTTTAATCTCTGAATATGTATTGGCGGCGATAAGAGTAAGCACATAATTACCGATGGCATTAAGGTCCAGGGCTAATTTTTTTTTCTGAATTGTATGCCCCATTTTTTTTAATAATTCTTCAACTATATTAACTGCCTCAAGACATGGTTTTGCAACAGGTACTGATGCAAAAGCACCATCAAGATAAAGAATATTTAATGTTTTTTTATTCGGTTGATGTAGAGGTATCCGTGAACGATCCGTTAATTGATTAAATAATTCTTCTGAATCTCTAAGTGATCGAGTTAGGACAAAATTGACTGCCAGACCAGACCACAACTCATTAGTTAAAGGGCCTGTTGGGGTTAGACCTGTTGTAGGCTTAAAACCAAATAAACCACAACATGCGGCAGGGATCCTAATGGAACCACCGCCATCGCTTGCAGTTGCTACAGGTGCAATACCTGTAGCAACTGCTGCTGCAGAACCTCCGGAAGAACCACCAGAAGTTCTATTATGATCATAGGGGTTACGGCAAGGGCCCAATAAAACAGATTCTGTAACATAAGAAAGGCCTAACTCAGGTGTGTTTGTTTTTGCAATAGGGATAAAACCTAATGAAATCATTTTACTCACCAAATCACTGGTGAACTCAGAAATATTGTTAGCAAAAAATCGTGATCCTTCTGTGCTGCGGATTCCTACAAGGGGTTGTCCTAAGTCTTTTATTAATAAAGGGACACCATAAAATGGTTCATTACCCCTAAGATTAGCAAGACATTCCTTTGCAAAATCAGAACAATCAGTAACAATTGCATTGAGTGTTGGGTTCACTTCATTTATCCGTGAACGAGCGCAATTCATAGCCTCAGCGGGACTAACTTCTCGTGCTTTAATTCGTTTTGCAAGTTCAGTTGCATCACAGTTTAGATATTCTTTTAATAGCATGAAAATACCTTCCCTCCTAAAGATCCAGGAACAATTTTCATTGTTCCTGAATTAACTCTTTATACTGACTATTCTTTATGGCAATTCTTAAATTTTTCTTCCATCCTTGCTTCCATCTTTTTCATTTTATTTTGAAGTTCTGTTTTTTGTTGTGGGTTAAGCACAGAAAAAATTTGATTTTTTGCTGTGATTTTAGCTTTCATCATATCACCAATAAGTTTTGTCTTTTTATCAATTAAACCGTCAACTGCTGATTGATCCATGGTGGCTGATTCAGCTTGTTGATTGATTTGTCGACTTAAATCCTTCATTTGGTCCGCATCATTTTTCATTGAGGCTTTAAGTTGGTCTAAAATAGGTTTTATTTTAGCTTTTTGGCTATCATCTAGTTTGAGTGATTCAACCATACTTTTAAATCCCTCTCCACAGCCTCCAGAGTGAGCCAATACTACTGGGCTTACTGCTAGTGTAAATGCAAATGCAGCGGTCTGTATAATTTTTTTATACATGATACGTCCCTTCCTTAGTTAAGTGTTAAAATCATAAGTTAGTATAGATGTTCCAAACTGATTTTTGTTAATTTTGAGTGAACTAGATGAAAATAAAATCTTTTGAGCCACAACTTGTACTGGCGACACTTAAGGACTACCCAACAATCCAAAACATGGCTCGCTTCTATGTTTACGACATGTCAAAAGAATGCGGTTTTATTTCTACCGATTGGAATATTCCCGCAGATGGCTTGTATGAATGCTTTGATTTCAAAAAGTATTTTATAAATGAAACTCGAAAAGCCTATAAAGTTTTAATCAATGAGGAGCTTGCAGGCTTTGTTCTCTTAAATTGTGAGGGAAAGCGTTCTGAAACCGAGTGGAATATGGGTGAGTTTTTTATTCTAGGAAAATTTCAAAAAAAAGGAGTAGGAAAAGCGGTTGTGGGAAAAGTCTTTATATCACATCCAGGGCACTGGGAAGTTTCTGTAATTCCTGAAAACCAAATAGCTTATAAATTTTGGCGTAAAACCATTTCAGAATATACAAAAAATCAATACTCAGACGAAATTGTGATCGTTGATTATGATCCAGCACAACCTAAGCGGATCTTATTTAGTTTTGATATTTAAGTTTCGTCTTCCGAACTAATCAAAATTGGTACCGTGTGACGAGGATTACGCTCTTAATAAAACGTTAAGAAAATATACCTATAATGACGCATGGAAAAATATAAAAAATCTATATGACTACACCATTTTGGCAAATACGAAATAGAAAATTCTTAACACGACAAGCGAACATGGAGGGTAATCTCGCTATATGTCTTCATGACCTTAATCGTGATTTAACAATAATTCACTTTAATGGCATATCATTACTGGATATTTGTATTGCTGACTTAAAAATTGATTCAACAGGAATGAATACTAACGAGAAAATAGCTGTCGTAAAAGCGAATCTCACTATTGATCATATTTCCAACCTCTTTAAAAGAGAATTACTAAATTTTTGTAACGATGAGGAGCTACAAGCTCAGTATGTTAATAAATTAAGCAAGGTTTTTTATCAATGGGGACTACTTTATTTAGCAGCTCAGTCACTCACTGATAATATTGAGGTTGCAGAAAAAGGATACACTGTTGATGGAAATAAATTAAATACAAAAGTTAATATTTATGAAAAAAATGGAAGTATCTATATTGATGAGCAAACAGAGCTAATGGGCTTAGATAAACGAGAGGGATTAGGTGCAGTCGAAGTGAGTAATGACGATAAATCTGCAATGATGATTATAAAAAATAGACTCCACTTGAGACCTACCGAGTTAGGCGGTATGGAGTATGCAAATACAGATTTAACTATTGAATATAATAGTACTCTTGCGCAAACACTATATGATAAAAGGACATTTGTTGAGAAGATCATTGACCTCATTAAATCAATTTTAAGTCGCAATGGGATTGATGACTTTTCATTTGCATTTGATGAAGAACCTCCTAAACCTACTATATAAGCCTCCTGCAAATCCATTAGTAAATGAATATCGTTCATTCTAAAAAAGCTAATGGAGAACGATATTCATTTCTTTCGAGACTCAAAGTATCTAGGCTTCTTCAGCACCTGCAGTCACATTACCCATAGTGTATGAATGAGCTCCTGTTCCAGCGAGTCTGCCTTTATCAACTATAAGATAAACATCACGGATAGGGCGTCCCTCTAACCAACACTCCAAAATTTCGCGTGTTCCAGCAGCGTAACGAGCTTGTGCAGATAAGGACGTTCCTGAAATGTGAGGAGTCATACCATGGTGAGGCATTGTGCGCCAAGGATGGTCTTTGGGTGCCGGTTGTGGAAACCATACATCACCTGCATAGCCTGCAAGTTGACCATTTTCACAGGCTCTTACAATGGCTTCGCGATTACATATTTTTCCTCGAGCCGTATTGATTAGATAAGAACCTCGTTTCATTTTATTAATCAATTGCTCGTCAAATAAATTTTCAGTCTCGGGTGTTAATGGGCAATTAATAGTTACCACATCACATGCTTCCACAAGAGATTCGACTCGATTATGAAAAACCAATCCCAATTCCTTTTCGGTTTTTTCTGGCAGGCGATGGCGATCTGTATAATGCAATTTTACATCAAAAGGCTTTAAACGCTTCATGACCGCTAATCCGATACGCCCACATGCTACAGAGCCTACTGTCATTCCTTCCAAATCGTAGGAGCGTGCGATGCAATCAGCAATATTCCAACCTTTTTGGACAACCCATTGATACGAAGGCAAGTAATTACGTACTAAAGAAAGAATCATCATGACAACATGTTCTGCAACGCTAATGCTGTTTGAATAAGTGACTTCTGCTACAGTAATGTTCCTTTCTTTTGCGGCTTGTAAATCTACATGATCCGACCCAATGCCCGCGGTAATGACTAATTTTAATTTTTTTGCTTTGGCAATTCGCTCTTCCGTTAAATAAGCAGGCCAAAAAGGTTGGGAAATCACTACATCGGCATCGGGTAATTCTTTTTCAAAAACGGAATTTGGTCCCTCTTTATCCGAAGTAACGATAAACTGATGTCCTTGAGCTTCAAGAAACTCACGTAATCCGAGTTCACCAGACAAAGAACCAAGTAAAGAACCAGGTTTAAAATCAAGATGATTAGGAGTAGGGACCTTTTGTCCATCAGGATAGTGTTCTATTTTGGGAATCGTATCCCGAGCATAATGTTTTGGATATCCATTAATTGGATCGTCATATAGAACACAAAGAATTTTAGCCATACATTTGTCCTTAAATAAAATGATTAATTAAATCGCTGCGTTTCAAATCAGTGGCAGTTGGCACGTGGAAGATGATAGAACGTTTATTTTAGTATTCAAAGTTCTAAATTATTGGATTAAGATAATGAATTTATTCTGTTAACTTGTAAACTATTATCAGCAATAAATTTTTTGGTTGGGGGGGGATGTTCGTAACTAAAATGCATTGTAGAATCAAAAAGCTACTCACCACTTCATTTTACATGGGGCATAAAATACTTAGCAAAGGAACTTCCTTATTTCCATGCTAAAAGAGATACAGCACTAATTGGGATGATACTCAGTATTTTGTTCTTGGCGAGGCTGTTCGCCTTTTATCTCCAACCCTGGGTATTCACTTTTTAGTACAGCAATCGCATCTTGAGCAAACTCGCTCTTAATGGTCACTTTTAATCTGTCTGAATTTAAACGACCATCTGCTGACTCTACAAAAAAATGTTTGCCATTTACGAAGGCATTCTTCTTACTACCTTGATCATCGCAAATTGCTAAAAGTGCATGATACGCAAAAGTCATATCACCAATTGCATCTCGCGTTCCATCCTTCATAACAAGAGTACCATCCCGGTATTGTTCAACAGTTGTTTTGTATTTCATAATTTCCTCATTTGATGAACTATCTGTATTTAATTTTAACAGAGCATTGTTAGCTAAAGATTAAAACTCGAAAAAAGTGCTCTACTTTAGGTTAAAGTTTGTTCTACTTAAAAAAATCCAATCTATTGAATGGTCAAGCAATCTACTGTTTTACTGAGCACTGCTAAAACTGAGGATAGTCAAGAAAAACATGGTGAGATACAATGAGCTTTTGTTAGTTTGATAAAACCAATTTAAATAAACAATGACTTATATGAATAGTCAAAGAAAAAGGAGCCAGTCCCCCACTTATGAGAAGTATTTTATGCGCTAATTCCAAGATTGAATTTGCAAACACCTTGCGAGGTCTTGCAGCATTATTGGTTGTTATTTCCCATTATTTCAGTACTTTTTGGTATAAGAGAGACTCCATCGCTCATATAATTAATGCGCCGATTCTATCTCCTGAAACATATGCTATACCCACATACATCAAATGGTTTAATTTATTTCCTCTTTTTGACTGGGGCTCTTATGGAGTGGGGTTATTCTTTATAATCAGTGGTTTTGTTATTCCATTTTCACTCCATAGAATAAATGCAATTGGATTTTGCATAAAGCGTTTTTTTCGTATTATTCCTACCTACATAATAGGATTTAGTATTACTTTATTGGCTCTTTTTTTATGTGGAAAATATTTTCCTGCACCTTGGCCTTATACCTTTCAAGAGATTTTAATCCATTACATACCAGGAATTCGAGATATTCTCGGATCGAGAAATATAGATACAGTTATCTGGACTCTTGAAATAGAAATGAAATTTTATCTTATAGTGGCTTTATCAATTGCCTGGTTTCGTAGGTATTCACTAAAGGTTTTTTTAATACCCATCGCATTATTTCTTTTAACCTGCTACCTGTCGCATATGATTCCAGTGTGGGCAATGAATCATCTGGTTGCCTTTATCCAAGCTGAAATTTATATGATGTCATCACCTTATATAATTTTCATGTTCATTGGGGTAGCTTTTCATTATTTATACGCTCATAAAATATCATCTGATGTAGCATATTTGCTAATAAGTAGCTTATTTTTTATATTTTGCATCGCTTGGTGGGCTGGGCCATATTCCAATAACTTAATATTGGCATGGAGCTATGCGTTGGCTTTGTTAACTTTTATGTTTGCCTATATATTCCCACGTTTTTTTAAAGCAAATCCTATATTTAATTTTTTTGCTGACATTAGTTATCCTCTGTATATTATTCACAGCATTGTGGGGTACATTCTTCTTCGCATTATGTTGGATAGAGGTTTTAAAATTGGGTTAGCTCTGAGTGTAGTGATTTTTGTTTCTGTACTACTCTCCTGGTTTCTACATCTACTTATTGAGCGGCCTTCGCAGATGCTCGGAACAAAACTTTCGGAACGATTAAGTTTCAGCATTCCAGAGTCATCAATATTTCTAAAAAAATGGATTAAGTCATTGCGATTACAATCTTCAGAAAATTAGCTTAGGGGTTTTATGTCGGAGTATGAAACTATTTTAAGTGAGCAGGAAAAGAAATGGATCTTGGATAGACGTATAACAAGGCTCTCTGACAATAAAGAGGTTCAAATATACCCCATGGGAGCGGAGCGATATTTATCATCTGCTTTGGCGGGGAATCAAAGAAACCGATATAATATCCGTGCCAATGTGGAAGGAAAAAATGTCTTAGTCATTCCGGGATATGGTAATAGTAGTTTCTTATTTGCACAAGCAGGCGCAAAATCAGTTACTGCATATGACAAAGATGCTGTGACAATTGCCTGGATGAAAGCATTTAAAAAATACTATCTTTATCGTGAATATGATGATCGAGGAAATGCGTTGCCCTCAGTTGGAGAACTATTTGACGCACTCACGTGTTGGTATCCCCCCTTAGTTAATTTGCAGCGGGGAAACTTTGTTAATTTTTTATTCTGGATAGTCCAACCCAATTTATTAAGGCGAGCCTATATTCACTATATGGTGACATTAGTTCAGCGTGCTGTTAAATCCACAATTCAAACGAGTTGTGAATTGGATAAAAACATTCAGTTTCATGTGGGCACAATAGATAAACTACTTACGAGTGATAAAAAGCAAACTTTTGATACTGCTTTTGTCCCCTATCTTTTAGGAGTTGAGAACGGAATTGAAAAAGAAGACGACATTGTGAACTTTATTGGACAAATGGTTCATATTATTCCTGAAGGTAATATTTTGGTTACTCCCTCTAGAAATACGAAGGAGCATTACATTACCGGACGGAGTTATTTTTTAACAACAGGGTATGCGGAGATTCAGGCAATTCCCAAACTCAAAACATATGTTATTGGTAATGACAAATATTGGTTTCGCACACAAGGCTTGGCAATATTTGGAAGACCTCATGGTTAATCGAGTGCATTGATAAGAAATGGTAAAAATTTCTAAAGATAAATCTACGATTACCCATTAAATGTATAATTAATGAACAATCGTAATCCATTTAATGAACTGAAATGTCTCAATCCAAAACCGAAAAATCCTACGGAACTAAAAACCCCGATGTGGAAGATGTAAGAAAGATAGCTAATATAACTCAAGTAGATGTTGCTACTGTTACAAGTAATAGCTCTCCTATAGTCCATAGCTTTGGAGATGCCCCCATGAGTAGGGATGTACGTTTTGGGGCTGCTTCACTTAGTAAACCCGTTTTTGCGTACCTCGTGTTAAAGCTCGTGGAGGCCGGTAAGCTAACTCTAGATATGAAGGGGTTTAATAATATTTTGCCCTTTAAAGTCTTTTGTGATCAACATGGTTTTAAATGGAAAAATGATAAAGATATTAATGAAGAAGATATAGCACGCATTAATTCATTTACACCGACCATGATTCTCTCACATAAAACGGGATTTGATTTAAATCGAACAAATGAAGCAAATCATCAGTTTGAACCTGGCCAAGAATATTATAGATATTCAGGGTTGCCATTGTTCTATTTGCAAAAAGTGATTGAAAAACTTTATGAACCGCAATTGGTTTTAATGCAGGATAGTACCGACTCTTTTGAAGAAAATAAGCTGTATGTTTCAATCACCCCTCCGACTCTAAGATATACAATTATTGACATGAACGGAGTAGGTGTATCCAGTACCATAGACTTAAAAGTACTTAACTGTGAACTACAGAGGCTTACTGACATCAAGGAGCTTAACCCATACCTACCCAAAATACTTGAAGAAGTAGCAAAACGAGGTCATACAACTCATCTGGATGTACTTGCTAGGAAATATGTATTTGAACCGCTACATATGAACCATAGCAGTTTCGGAGATAAGCCCTGCGCAGCGAATAGTTTATCTACTTCTGCTGAAGATTATGCACTTTTTGTTCAAGCCTGGATGTGTGATGAACAATTACAATATGCATTTCAACAGCAGATCCGTATGACTCAGGATCCTTGGGCAAAAGAGGTTGTTCCTGAGAAAAGCCATTTGAACTATGTGGCTGAATGTTTGGGCTTTCAACTTGAACTCGATGAACAGGGTAGACCCCTTACAGCATTTAAGACGGGAGATATGGGACCATGGAGAGGGTGGGTTGCTATTGATTTAAGTGCTGATTTAAAGGATCGGAGAGCAACGGTTTATTTTGCAAAAGGCCCTGGCCATGACGGGAATGGACATATTCTAGCCGAAACTCTAATAAAACCCTATTTTCAATTAGAGCATGCGTTTAACTGGTTTAAAGAGAAATATGGTTTTGCCACAAAACTTGAAGAAAATTGGCAAGAAAAACAACAAGAGCGCTTTGATCGCGTAGAATATTACATGGAGTCATTATCTGGTTTACATGCCAGTGAGACAGAGTGGGCTGAAGAGGAAAAAGACTTTGAAGCAAATAAAGATAAATACATGCAACCCCCTGTCGAGAAAAATATAATTCATGAATATAGAGAATCCATAAAACAGTTAAGAGAAAGTCAACAGGATCTCTCAATGACTCAAAGGGTAGTGTTTAAGTAACCATCCACCTTTTTAAATTGGTTATAATAGTTTCTGAGTTTTCGGCAATGGTGTCGCTGAAGACAAGTTTGTCGGTTAGGCTATAGCCTCGATGATTTTAAGATGCGGCTTAAATTAGACTCTCTCAAACAACCATTTTGATACTGGCGAACCACACCAAAATCCTTCATTGGAAAGCACTTTTCTCTATTATCCTTATAATTATTTCCATTTTGGAAAATTTACATTTCCAAATCTCTATATTATCAAAACAACTCACTTGGTGTAAATTATGTACATAATTATCATGGAAAATGTGCAAAATGATAAAACTTAAGGATCTAACTGCAACTAACCGAGTAGATATACTAACCTCTAAAAAAGTCGGAAATCATTATGAGGCAGTACCGATGACTTTTTATAGGCTACGTGATCTTGCACAATGTACTGAGCAGGATTTGCCTGAAAAATTATTTCAAGATGAAGATTTTGTCATACCACCAAAAGACGATGGCCGCTCTTGGGTCAAAGCAAAGATAGGAAAACTATACCTTGAATGGAAACCTGAGGGGAAAGGAAGTTTTCTTTTAAACATTAGATATATTGATAGGAAAAATCAACTCCTACAGCCATTTTTAAATATACAAATTCCACGCCATTCAAAGATTGAGCCTCATGATTTATTACCCTTTTTCTTGGATACTTATTATAATGATTATACGGGCAAGGTGACAAGAAGTGGCTACGAAGCACGTGTACCGAGAAGCTGTGCTTATGAGTTGAAATTGGTTCTCACTAAATTGCTTCTTGATGAAAAACCTAGTGCATATGAACTGAGAAATTTCCAGGAAAATTGCCGGAAGCTTAATGCTCAAGGAAATTCACAGCATTCTGGCGTACAAATTGAACCAGTAATTAATATTGCATACTTTGACTTTAATGTTCACAAAAAGCCCACTACTCTGTTTCAAGTAACAGCACATGATGCTCATGAGTTTCTTTCAACAACTAGAAGTGGGGCCGAGATTGATCAATGGTTGCAGGATATATTGTTGCCCAACCTCTCTCCTAAAGAACGCAAACAAGGATATCTTTTAGGCTTGGAATATATTATTAATGAATTGGATTATGCGGCAAAAAAGAGCTTAGCTTTCCATATTTTAAACAGTCCAGACCATTTTTTAAAAAAAGAAAGACATTTTTTTCGCTCTTTAGAGTATTCCAACGAAACGTTCTCCGTCTTTCAACTTGTTAAAAAGCTCATGAAAGTTCCCGCAGAATCTAAAAATAACATTCTGGTTATTGAGGATAAAGAACATAATCAGGAATATATTATTTCTCGCCATACATAAAAATTAGCCTCGGGAACGGTTGCAACCGGGATCTGACAGATATTCCGGTTGTAAGATCAAGGCTCCCTCAGAGTATATAAAATGGGGCTATTTCACCCCCGAGATAATTAATGGTTATTCAAACCCTAATTGATTGTTATTATCAGGAATTTCACTTTTTTCTAAGTCTCTAAGTGATATTTTTAATTCTGTCTTGAGCAAACCTACTCGATGAAACATTGAATTGATTCCTAATGGGTTAATCACATTAAAGTTACCCAAAAGTAGATTACTAAAGTCACCCGTCACTATAAGATAAAGGCAGTTAATTATATTGCTTATGATATCTACTGCGCCACTTTGTTTTTGTAGTTCCTGCGTTGCATTAGGATCTGATAACACAGTTTTACATGACGCTGCAAATTCTTGTCGTGTGATCGGAGATTCTTTAGCCAGAAACTTTTCTTTCTCCTCTGCTAATTTTTTATGAAGTGCACATAATTCGTCACTTGCTGGTTTATCGCTTTCTACCAGATCCTCTGCTTTTTCTAAGATTTTTTGGAGATATGCATTAAATCCTACTATATCTAAGAGATCATTTCTCAGAATATGTTCGCTATTTATCGAGAAAAATTCAGAGTTGATTAATGAATACCAATGGGCATTAGCTGAATTATTTAAAATAATATCTGGGGTACCAGGTTCAACTGATGGAACAGGTATCCCATCACGATAAATTTGTAATCTCATTGGAGTATCATAGTGTATTTCAACATGATCGGGCCCAATCCGTTCTCGTATTTCTCCCTGAAGCTTACAATGCATTAGCATCAAAGTTTCTTCTGTTCCCCATATGTAGTTAGTATTTAAATGACGAATATATGCATCTAGATGTTTGTGTTCATCCTCCTGGAAAAACGCTACAGTCATATCACCTATTAGGTCTGTCACAGATTGTTTTGCCCGGAACATATAGTTTCCAATTTCTGCAAATGTTTTAGGACTTTCATCTGTATCCCATTCAGTATCAAAAATATTTATAATTTCTTCGAATTTACTTTGCATAAAACGGTGCATTTCTGCAGGCATGTTTTCGACTTTAAATATTTCTGCTTTGTTATAGTTTTCATTATCAAAATTATCTGCTTCAAATAATATATGAGCGATGTGATTTTTTTCTTTAAGCATTTTTTTGAAAAGAAAAATCATGCCGTAATTGGCTGCTGTATATAGCGATGAACCTTTAGGATTATCCATAAAGTTTTCTCGAGTCCTAGTTGCAGCATACAATCTCAAGGAAGAACCCAATATAGGTTCAATAATTCTTTTGATGTGTAGTGGGGTAAATGGTTTATTTTTTTCATTTCCTAATAAATAAAAAAGTTTTGACTTTTCTTCCGCGCCTAATCCCAATCGATCAAAAATGCTCTCTGCTGCTGCTCTATTTCCATTTTTACGCAAATAATACATCAGTGAGATGCCATAGGAATAATAAAGACAGTTTCCATCACTACTGTTATCTACTTTTTTAAATTTAGGCATAATAAATCTTATATATTCTGGTTATATAAAAATATCGCTATTAATCGTTATTCAAAATAACAAATAAACAAGGTGTTTGATAATATATCAAATGTTCAATAATCTAAAGATTTAAAGACATTAAAATGGAAATAGTTTTAACGTTTAATTAGCAAAAGGATGGAAGCGTAAAATAAGAATTTTTTGAGCAGTCCAGAGTCTCTTATTTTTCACATGTGATTTTTCTTTATCCTAATTTTTGTGCCATAAATTAAAGGAATTAAGTAATTTAATCAAAATATGATCTCTTTACGTTTACGATTTTATGAAGAATTAAATGATTTCATCCCTTTAGAAAAGCGTAAGAAATGTTCACTGGATGCACCATACCGATCCTAAAAAACAGGTAGAAGAAGTTCTGGTGCAATTTCAGTTAATAAAGGAATGCAATCCATTTACTCGCTGCTTAGTGTGTGATGGATTACTAAAGAACGTAAATAAAACTGAAATTAGCGAAGATATACCTGAGTTGACACAAAAATATTATCAGACCTTTATACAGTGCCAATCCTGCAAAAAAGTTTATTGGAAGGGGCCGCACTATATTAAATTAAAAAATTGGGTCGAGAAAATTTTACGTAATGAACCAGAATAAAGTTAAACGTCACAAAAAACACTCAAACCACGTAGAAATACGTACGTGTGCATTATTTAAGCAAGGCTTAATAAACTATAGGTAGACTATTCTTTAAGAGGAGTTCTTTCCAGGAGGTAACACTCAAAAGAAGTAGATCAAATCATGTTTAAAAATATTTCATTTTTCGGATTTAGAAAAAATTCAGTTTCCTTTAGTAGTCCTTATAGCGATTTTAAATTAGTAACAGATACTCATGTACCAGCAACAGATGTAGTTTGGCATCGAGTTCATGGAGAAACTTCGGAAGCAGTCATTAAAGACGGTTTCGGTGGAAGGGAAGGCTTACCTATAGATAATCTGAAATCTTATATAGCATTTAATACAGAATTTGGGGGCTTTGGTGGCACAGTAAGTATTGAAAAAGCATTGGAGTTTGCTCAAAATGGAGCGAATAATGTAAAAAACTTTATTTATTCTTCTGTAAATCCTAATAAAAAAATTAGCATACCTGCATTTATACGAGAAATGACTGACATGCTTTCTGAGTCCGTAACTGCTTCAAAAATAAATGAAATGGAAGTGATGGCACTAGGCGATATAAAACCAGAGTTTGTTTTTTACGCTACAGATGATCTTGATAATTTTGCGCGAGGTGAAGAAGTAAATAATTTAATGCATAGTGTCAACCCTAAACTACCTGCTACCTATAGAAGTAGCGATGTAGTAACACCTGCGTCTATATTATTACACTTAGCAAAGACTGGATGTACTAGCATTATTACAGCGTGTGTACAAAAGCAAATATTTAATATTGAAGATATGATACAGCTTGCAAAACAACCAGAGTACTCTGAGTTATCTAATTTTTTAAAAGAGTTACAACCTGTGGAAAATTCTAGCAAGTTAAACGCTCTTTGAAAATAGAAAAATCTAACTACAGATACACCAACTTCTTGTTTATTGGCTAGCTAGTAGCTTCTAGCTAGCCTAAAGAGAAGTATGATTCCCATTTGAGTGTGATGTGTCTCTAAGGTATGATTTAATGTTTTGATTCCTGATAGAACAAAATCATGAAAAAAATTGTTGAAGTTGTTCCTTATAATCCATTATGGCCTGAACTTTTTGCAGCAGAAGCATTTCAAATCAAGCAAACACTAGGGGACAATTGCATAGCAATCCATCATATAGGCTCTACGTCGGTGCCGGGATTAAGTGCTAAACCTATTATTGATATCCTGCCTGTTGTCCGAGATATTTTGCTGGTAGATAACGCTTCAAAAGCGATGGAAAACATTGGATATTCAACCATGGGTGAGCATGGCATTCCATTTCGTCGTTTTTTTCAAAAAGGAGTGACAATAAGGACTCATAATGTACATGTTTTTGAAAAGAACAACTCAGAAATTGAACGGCATTTGAGTTTTACAGATTGGATGAGAGCCCATCAGGATGATCGTGATGCGTATGCCACTCTAAAAATAGCTTTGGCAAAACAATTTCCACATGATATTACCGCTTATTGTCTAGGAAAAGAGGAATTCATTACCAATATTGACGCTCAAGCGGGTTTTACTAAACTTCGCATTGTAAAAGCTTTAACACACCTTGAATGGCAATTAGCACGTGCTTTCCGTCAAAAATATTTCTTTGATAAAGTGCCTGTTTCAGATCCATATACCTGGACATTTGATCATAAGGACCATATACATTTTGTTCTTTACCAAGGAACGATACGAGTTGGCTACGCCCACATCCAACTGTGGCCAAATCAAAGAGCCGCATTAAGAATTATTGTTATTGATGAGGCATATCGTAATAAAGGTATAGGTAGTGATTTTTTAAATCTTATTGAAAAGTGGTTACAACATACGGGAATTATTAAACTCCACATCCAATCTTCACCTGAAGCGATCAACTTTTATCTGCATCATCAATACGTTAACATGCCATTTGATGATCCTGACCATCATGAAAGTGATCCGCGAGATATTGAAATTGGAAAAATATTATGATTTGTGGGAAAGGAATACTATGGCTTAATATTCACTGCTAAACTTAATGAATTCCAACTATTCAAGTGAAACCATGATAAATCACCAAATTGAAACATTTTTTCAGTCAAAAGCCTTTGCTGTTATTGGGGCTTCTTCTAATCGGGCAAAATATGGTAATACAGTTTTACGTTGTTATCTTGAAAACAATAAAAAGGTTTATCCTGTAAATCCTCAAGAAGATGTAATTGAAGGGGTGCCTGTAGTACATTCAGTGAGTGAATTACCCGATGAGGTAAAAAGTATTTCTATTATAACGCCACCAATTATCACTGAGAAAATTGTTGATGAAGCAATTAAAAAAGGAATTAAAAATATTTGGATGCAACCTGGGGCTGAAAGTGAATCAGCCATTAAAAATTGTAAAGATCATAAAATCAATATTATAGCAGAAGGGCCTTGTATTTTAGTCACTCTGAACTATGTTGGACATTAGAATTTTGAGCTTTTACTAAATGATCTTTAATATACATCTGAAAAGTACTGATGGATGAATCATTGCGTACACTTATGAGGGATATTATATGTATATGTGGTTTGAACTATTGGTTATGCTGCTCCTCATCTTAATCTCGGCGCAATTATTTTCTAACGCGCTTGAGTATTTTGGTGAAAAAATAGATATTTCAACAGGAGTTACTGGCTCAATATTCGCTGCTATATCTACCGCACTTCCAGAAACTACCGTGCCAATTCTAGCAATAATTGCAGGAACGGCTGATCGACACGTTAATGAAGAAATTAGTGTAGGGGCAATTTTAGGTGCTCCATTAATGTTATCAACCCTATCAACTTTTATTATGACGTGTTCAGTCATTAAAAAACGAGGCTTTAATGGATATATATCACCAGAAGCCACTGGTTTTGAACGTGATATGACTTTTTTCTTAATCGCATTTACATTTGCAGCCTTAGCGATGTTTCTACCCTTAGAACCAAACTATATGCGTATTTTATTTTGCATTATTCTTGTTATTCTCTATTTTATTTACTTGATGCTTACCTTCAGGGCTTCTAAAGCTTTGGTGGAAGATGGTCATGCGGTAATCACAAACGAACCATTATTAATCGCTAAACTAGGTTTTAAAACCAACCTTACATCAATTTTAATCCAATTGATTTTTGGTTTATTGTTATTGGTATTGAGTGCAAAAGGATTCATCCACGGAATACAGCAGGCGGCAAACTCTCTTGGAATACCCGTTTTGCTTTTATCATTACTAGTTATTCCCATAGCAACAGAATTACCAGAAAAAGTGAATAGCGTAATTTGGGTAAGAAAAGGTCAAGATACTCTTGCTTTTGGCAATATAACCGGCGCAATGGTTTTTCAGG
This sequence comes from Legionella stuttgartensis, assembly GCF_977063405.2. Classification (NCBI taxonomy): domain Bacteria; kingdom Pseudomonadati; phylum Pseudomonadota; class Gammaproteobacteria; order Legionellales; family Legionellaceae; genus Legionella; species Legionella stuttgartensis. Next base: position 53,152 of record NZ_CDRUHA020000022.1, on the reverse strand, counting down.
GTACGTTACTTCCTGCTTTAGGAATACTATTAACACCTTGGGAGCCATCTAGAATAGTGCTTACAGGCATACTTGTAACCTATATTGCAACAGCATGGCTAAGATTTAATATTTCAACTCACGGAATTAAAATTAAGGTTTTATTTTTGAATGGAGTTTTATATTTAACCTATCTAGTGATCGTACTTTCATAGAGCGTTTTCAGAAAGGAGCTGTGCCGTACCTAATTGAAAAAACTGACTATTTCTTACTTAATTTTTCCAATTAATAGGTTGTAAGCTCGTCAAACAAGCATAATAATAGTCATTTATTGCATTTCCTTCAGTAAGCGGAGTATCTATTTATGAAATTTGATGCCGTTGTCCTTGGCAGTGGAGTTGTAGGAGTATCGGTTGCAATTCATTTGCAAATGCGAGGGCGTTCTGTGGCATTGGTCGATTTGAAATCTCCAGGAAGTGAGACTTCTTTTGGAAATGCCGGATTGATTCAACGCGAAGGAGTGTATCCTTATGCATTCCCAAGAGAGATGACCTCCTTGCTTAAATATGCTTTGAACTGCTCTCCCGATGTTAGATATCACCCTAAATCGCTTCTAAAACTTGCACCTTTTCTATGGAAATACTGGGTCAATTCTCACTCATTACGCCATGCAGAGATTGCCCGTTCCTATGCAACACTGATCCAACATAGCGTCACGGAGCATCATTTTTTAGCTGAGGCAGCAGGAGTGAACCATTTATTTCGTTCATGTGGATGGATAAAGGTGTTTCGAACTGCAAAAAAACAAGATGCTGAAATGCGCTTTGTTGAACAATGCAAAACTGAATATGGAATCCGATTTGAGCATTTGGATTCAGCTTCGTTAGCGCAAATAGAGCCTAATCTTGATAAATCACTGCAAGGAGGTTTTCGTTATATAGATTCGGAGGCGGTGAACGATCCTGGTGCCTTGGTTGAAGCCTATGCACATTACTTTGAACATCTTGGTGGACGCTTTTTTTTCGGTGATGCATTCACATTATCTGATAAGTGGAAGGTCAAAACAGAGCAGGGACCGATCAAAGCCGACACCGCAGTGGTTGCTTTAGGACCATGGTCAGATACTTTATGTTCTCGACTCGGATATCATTTACCCCTCGCAGTAAAACGCGGATATCATATGCATTATGCTATGAGGCAAGATGCACAACTTAATCATCCAATACTTGATGCTGAAAAAGGCTATTTGTTAGCACCCATGAGTCGGGGAATTCGTCTCACTACAGGAGCGGAGTTTGCGTCACGTGATTCTCAAAAAACTCCAGTGCAACTCGATTTGGTAGAACCCATAGCACGTACTCTTTTCCCAATTACAACGCGACTTGATGAAACACCCTGGATGGGATGCAGACCCTGTACACCCGATATGCTTCCAATTATCGGTCAAGCCCCACGGCATAAAGGGCTTTGGTTTGCATTCGGACATGCTCATCACGGTTTGACCCTTGGCCCTGTGACGGGGCGTTTGCTTGCAGAAATGATAACGGAAGGGGATTTGGTCGCCGATCCATCACCATTTAGTGCCAATCGCTTTACTTCATAAACTTGGTAATGAATTCCATGCAAAACTTATCAGGCTATTTTAAGGTTAGGGTATGAACGGCTTTTTCTGGCCTACATGTTGAATTTCAATTAATTCAACTAATTGGACTGCATCAATTACACTAAGTTCTCTAGAAGAATTTAAAGAGCACCAATTTTCTAGATGTGCACGCCGTAAGCCATGTTTGGCACTCAATAGTAATGCTTCAATTCGAAGTTCTGATAAAAGGTGCATTTCATTGAGTGCTTGACCAGGCTTTAGTTTTGCTTCTTCTATAAGAGCAATCATGAAAAGGAGGGAGACAATATTTATTCGAATCGTAACGGCGGGCCTCATCAGAGGTACTTGTACCGGTTAGTAGCTCTTAACGCCGATTACTTGCTATCTAAAATGTTTATAAATTCAACCTACTTTCCGATTGACTATCCAGGATGGCACATCTTAGGGGATCATCAGACAATGACTTACGAATGTCTCTAAAAGTATTTGCACTGGATTGATTAAAGGCATTTATAACAGCTAAAGCATGTGGGTTTAACTCATTATCTTCATTTTTGCTGATTTTTTCCCTGATTCTAAGAATAGTATCGTATATTTCTTCCTCGGATTCAGGATTAATGTCTCCTACCAGTTCTTTTATTGCTTCAATAATTTTTGGAACAGAGCCATCTTGATTCTTCATGAGGGGATTATCCAGTAAATTATAAACAGCCCGTATATTATTACTTCTCTCGTCGCTGGGGATCGCAAGAATTTTTATTTTCGTTTTGCTAGAATGAAAAGAAGGGGTCGGTAAGCGTTGTTCTTTTAGGCTATCTTTAGCGTCAAAAGTATCTAAAAGAGACAATGGATCTTTATTTCTAAAGAAACTAGGCGCTAAGCCACTTTTACCAAAAAGAGAAAGGATTAGCTCAAAAGCGTTTAGTGCTTTACTAACATAACGAGTTAGCGTTGAAGGGACATTATCCTTGATTTCTCGTTTTCGGCAATGGTCATCAAAGTCTTTTTCGAACGACTCAAAGCTATACTCTTGGTCTCCAAGATAGCGCTCTAACATTTTCTGCCCCTCTTCAGCCCATTTTTTTATAGGAGAGTTGCTTTCTTTGTCTGCTGCGCTGGCTAAATCTTTAAGGGCTTTATCTAAAAGAGGAAATTTCTCTGCCTCTGCCTTAGCCTTCTTGGTTACGCGCGAAATACATTTTTCAGCCAGTTTACATGGAGACTGATATTGCCAAAGCTTGGTACCATTCTCATACTCTATTGAAGCCAGTTCTTTGTATATCTCAAAATTAGTTTTAACATCCCCTAATGCCTCGCGTAACTCTCCAATATATTTATCTTTCTCTTTTTGGGACAGCGGTAATTGATTGATATAATCTTCTGCTTTAGGCAATGATAGGCCGGTTATCTCATCTAACTGATCTAAGGTTTCTTCACAGGCTTTATAGTGTAAAGGGCTTTCATGGCCGTAACCCACATAGAGCCTATCAGTTTCAAACACATAGTTAAAGGCTGCGCTGGCTGGAAATCGAAGAGCATAGGGGTGGTCAGCCCAATCGCCTACTAGGCTGGTTTTGGAAAATCCCCAATCATCGGTGGTAACAAGTAACCCAGTATATCCCTCAGCTTCTTGTTTTAAAGCATATTCTTGAACTTTTTCTATGAATCCTACAATCTTTTCGGTTGGATAATGATTAATTTCGCTCTCATGGTCTTCTGGAAATCGACTCATAACCTTCGTTATAGCGCTTGTACTAAAACTGCAAGCTAAAAGGCCAAGAGCAAATATTTTCCCACCTTCTCTAATTTGTTTTTGTTTACTCATTTCATTACCTCAGCCTTAGTTTTTAGTATTTATATTGACCATTATATGCAATAGTAAATCGCAATACAAAGAATGTTAGGAATAGCTTGTTTCCAAAAAGGAATAGCTGTGTAAAATTAATGTTGCTTTAAATGAGGTCAAGGATTGAATTTTGTATTCCACGATAGAACTTAATTTTCGCCTTAGAACTCCTCATTAAAGTTGTCTGTGCAATGCAGAAAAGATAGAGTCTCAAAAAACGGTCCAGTCTGTTGCAAAGATGAAAAAATTTTCTCAAACTGTCAACAATGATCTAATTACATACTTTCAATAAGTTATGTTATTTGTATGCAAAGAATACTAACCAATAGAACTCTATCGGATTTGAAGAACTAATACCTTCCCATCATTTTTATGAAAAGTGAATCTGCAGATTGATTTTTCTTTTGTTAAAAACTTACTGAATTTGTTATCGATGGTTTTTCTGGGCTAGCTTTGAAAGATCCTGTACCTCATCATTCATCCTTAAGTCGAATAAAAAAACGAAATAGAACGATTGTCGTATTCTTTAAGGATCTTAAATTAGAGAATTATTCTGAAAAAGTTATTATACGTCTGCTTTATTCATAATCGGATATGCACGAGCTTCTGCAGATGATCAAAATTTAGACCTTAAACATGATGAGAAAAAAATTGGACTAAAAAGTCTGCATGAGTCTCAAGGTCCGGAAAATTGGTTTTTCATATTTTTGGTGCATTGGCAGAGTTTGAGCGCAACCTTATTCGAGAACGTACTTATGCTGGTTTGCAAGCAGCAAGAGGTAGAAATGGCGGCAGGCCTAAAAAACTATCAATTGATAAGACAAAAATAGTCATTCAACTTTATCAAGGAAAACAACATAGTATTAAGCAAATTTGTGATTTGGCTGGCTTTTCAGAGCCAACCTTATACAAATATTCAAATAAGTACTAGGGCCTGTTGACATTTCACATTGCCAACCACAGAAGTGTCATACTTCAGAATGATACGATTTATACAAAAAACTAGAGCCACAAAAACACTTTTTTAACCGTATATCTTAATCATTGGTGCTTGCAATGACATTAGGAATCTTCATTAGCTAATCTTAATCCTGAAAGATATACTTGAAATTTAGTTTATATGATTAAATCTTTATAAAATCAGACTTAATTACGTAGGAGCGAGAATGGATGATTTAATAAACATTATTACTGAATTTAAAGAAAATGAAGCGATTTCTAAAATCATCAATGAAAATCTAAAAAAATTTAATGAATCCATCATTGGCAAGTATGAAGCAAAACCTTTTATTATCTATGCGCAAAATGATTCGTCTGAAATTCTTGGCGGTATTAAAGGAGATGTTTTTGGTAGCTTATGTAGGGTGTTTACTGTTTGGATCCATGAACAATATCGCCGTAAAGGAGTAGGGCGCTCTCTATTTGCGACGCTAGATACTTTCGCAAAAACAAATAATTGCACTATGATCCAACTCGATACGGCAGAGTTTCAAGCGAAAGGCTTCTATGAGAAACTGGGGTATCAAGTAATTGCCACTTTGCCAGATAATTTTATAGGTTATACCAGCTACATCTTGAGAAAAAAATTGATTTAAAGACTGTATTACAATTAGGTTGAAGCATGCTTAGAGATAATCTTTTTAATAAAAAATTAAATTTGGATAATAAAAATTTGCAATATTTCCCTGAAGGTTTGAGTAAATTAAACTTTTTAGAAAGTATCAGTTTTTATAATAATCAACTCAAAGAATTACCGAGTGAGTTATGGTCAATAAAATCATTGCGTCATTTAAATGCATCAGCAAATAAAATTACGTCCATATCCAAAGAAATTGGCCAATTGGAAAATCTGCATATTTTAGACATGAATGGAAATAAACTATCAGCTTTACCAGAAAGTCTGCATGAAACTCCATTAACTAAGTATTTATACATGGCCGATAATGAGTTTTTATCTGTTCCTGAAGTGGTTACCAAATTACATCAATTACAATATTTAAATTTTTCCGGGAATGAAATAAAGCAACTACCGGTGGACATTGGTGCGTTACATCATCTAATTGAGTTGCGGGTTTATAATAATTTAATTAATGAAATACCTTATTCAATAGGCCATTGCGAACAGCTTAGAGAGATTCACTTAATGAAAAACCGAGTGAAAACTCTTCCTCATGAAATTGGTAATTTAAGAGAGTTAAGAATTCTTGATTGTTCTGATAATCTCATCGAAATCATTCCTGAAAGTATAGGCGCTTTGTCAAAGTTAAAGATTTTAAATTTTCGGAATAATAATTTAAGTGTCCTTGTAGATGAGATAGGGGCTTTGTCTGAGCTTCTCTATTTAGACTTAAGAAATAATAATTTAAAAGCACTTCCTATCGGTCTACTCAAACTGAATAAATTAGAAAAATTAGATTTGAGATGTAACAAACATTTAGAATGCCCAAATTGGTTATTTGAACTTGAAAATAATGGCTGTGTCATAATGCATTAGTTAAAATGCATTATGTGTGTTACAGCCGAAAAACTTATTTTTAGCGTATACTAAGCGATGTTGTTTCTACTTCAATTTCCTTTTTAGGTCGGCAATTCAACTTGTTCAGCTCACGCTCCAATGAGCGAGCCCACTTATAAACGCCATTTGTTGTTTCAAGAGCATGTGCTTTGAAAAAACTATCGGGTACTCCATTTTTTTTCAGGTCTGCTTTTAAATGTTGTATGCCAGCCAAAAGACAACGTTTGACACTTTTCGCACAGTTATTTTGTATAAAACAATAACTTTCGTTGCTCTCTTTTGTCATTGCATTTATAACTGCTAACTCATTAATATGATAGCGTAAACCGCTATCACTGGTTGGTAGTTGGATGGAGTATTCGGGATGTTTGCCTTCTGTTTTATTAGAACTTAGCACCAAATTCTCTTCTCGCGAAAGATAGTCTGCTCGATCTCTAACATTTACTTTTAATAGTTCTACTGCATTTTCATCCATGCCATTTATTCGCTCATTGATCGCTTGAATTTTCCGCTCAAGAACAATAATTTCCTTAGCTGTCTTATCTAGCTCTTCTTGATTTTGATTTAATTGTGCTTGGTAATTAATTTCGGTTTGAGCAATATTTTTTTCAAGAGTAATAAATGCTTGATTGAGTGTTTCATTTTCCTTTTGTAAACCATTTAACTCATGAGTTATTCGCGATATTTCAGCAAATATCTTTGCATCCGGTGTAGAAATTTTATTTAAATAATTTAATATCTTGGTAGGGAAAAGGGTTTTTCTAGTATTTTTTAATATTTCAGCTTTTATTTCATCCTTTTTTTTCTTTAATAGACCTAGCTCCACTTGAGAGTTTTCAAGCAGTTGATTGTGTGAAGCAAACAAAGTTTGTTGTTTAATGGTTAATTGATTGAGTTTTTCTACGGCACTTTTTTTCTTGTCTAGAGCCCCATCGATATTCCAAACCCTAATTGTGTCATCAAGATTGTTTTTTTTTGCATCATCGATTTTTTTTTGCGCCGAGCTAAGGGCCGGGTGTCGGATAGAAAAAGTTCGGTTATTACTTTCTTCTCTTTTCATATCAGAATCATGATCCGATATCTCTGGTTTTATTCCTTTAGCTTTCGGAGCCAGGTGTAAGAGATTGAAAAAATCACGAACTAACTCTCCTGAAGAGGGTCTTTCTTCAGGCCAGAAACTATGAGTAACTTGAATGCTTCGAAGGGCTTTACGTCTATAATACATACCTGATGCACCTCTAGTGGCTTCAGGTACATAACAGAGACTTTTCTTTGCGAATAATGGAGATGAGTTGTCGTCTAACTTTGCATATCCAGGAGAACGTTCATTAAGCTCCATGACAAAATTAGCATGTCCAATATTCTCACCTTTATCCTCAGAAGCTAATAAAGGACCAAAAAAGCGATTTTTAATCCGTCTGCCTAAAATCTGGGTGGTAGAGAGCCAAACATTTACTTGAATCATACCTTTTTATACCTTCTTTATTTACATCCTGTACTATTTATTAATCAAAAAACCTGATTGAAAATCAAGTAGTTAAAAAAACTGTAATATTGTATCTTATATTAAACTCTTTGTTTTTCAAGTACTCAGTTCCATCTTTATGTAGAAAAATTTACAGTTCATTAAACTGCATTATCAAGCTAAGAACTGTTTATTGTCTAAATGATAAATTTCAAAGCTTGTTTAATAAGGACAATAATAAATGAATATAGAGGGTTTGATATTAAGAGACTGAGAAATCACAGCATATTGTTATAGAATTTAATTTACAGCGATTTTAAATAAGATCTCACAAATGATTTGAAAAGGTCATATTAAATTTAAAAAGAGAATCACTTGTTGCGTTTAATAATAAAAAAGATAGGCTATCAATATTGCTCTGTAGTAAGAGCTATTTCAACAACGTTATTGGGATTAAACATCTCTTTAAAATATTTAAAACTCTCAAGTCTGGACTGATCATTTTGAGTACGTGAAAGCAGGTCTTGCCCATACACTGCAATATCCTCGATAATTCGTTCCTGCCTATAATAAGATAAGATTGTTTTATCAACGATTGTGCAACCATAACCTTCATAAAAAAAAGGGACTTCGTGAGGCGCATTCCATACATTACCAACGCCACCTCCAATAAACATCAAATCACGTTCTTTAGGGGCTAGAATTGGCTCATCCCAATCAATAATATAAATCGCTTCCTCATTAACCACCAATACATTACCTGCATGGATATCAGAATGGCACAATACGTACTCATCTATATCGGGGTTAATTTTCTTAGAGAGTACTTCTGAAGAATCCACTAATTGCTGAATTGGATAAATATGCTGATTAAAAAAAGACTTAAAGTCCGTAGTAATCTTATTATCGGAAGGCTCCAAGCTCATTTTACTATAGAAGGATCTGACGATATCGCGCCATTGAGATGAATACATTTCTTTTCTTAATTGCTGTTTAATCCAGGAAGGGAGCGAGGTATCATGAATTTGTCTTAATACTTTTCCAAACTGGTACCAATGTTTTTTGGTCAAGTTTCTTGCGAACCCATTCGGTGCTTGAATAAATGGATACACAATTATTTTAACATGGTCTATTTTTTGAAAAAGTTTTGCATCAAGTGTTGGGAGAGGTACTATAATTTCTTTTACTCCGGAATCCTGCAAGAGACAAATGATAGACAAATTCATTTCATCGAACTTCCCACATTTCAGCTTTACGAAATAAGATTGGGTTGGTGAATCCGCTTTATATCCAAACGAATTCATATCAGCTCCCCCCTGGATGAGTTGTGCCGAATAAATAGAAATTCCAAAGTAAACATTCAGAATCTCAATGATTTGTTGTTCTTGAAAGGGGGGCTTAATCATAGGATATCTATTTCTAAAATGGTGTTAGTGAAGTTGTGCCTCTTAAATCAGCAATAACTTATTTATATGATGGTTCCTGCTTTCATTATATATCCAATAATGAATATTTTTTCAATTTTAATTCAATAATTGTGCTTTAAATTTCTACTCATTGTTCTCTGTGTACCAGGGTTAGTTGGTCAGACTGTTCAATTGTTGTGCTATAATTTCATCTAAGTCAAAGAGAGCAATTTATTATTGCAGGCTGGTTGTTATGAAAATTTTGGAAATTTATCGTACAAATGAATGGCTGACTGAAAATACCAGACGGCAAAGATTCAGAGATCTGACAAAGAATGATTTTATTGAAAGCACAAAAAAAGTGCTGAAAGCAGTTCCTATACTTACTATTGCGGGAGCTGGATTTAGTAAAGGTTTACAGGAGAATTCTATTGGCTTAACGTATATGAGCTTACATATTTTAAAAGAGGTTCATAACGGAATAGGCTATAGTGGCAAATATAATGAATGCGAATTTTATGAACCAATTGATCGCACCACTCAAAGGTTTCAGAAAGATGCTGCTGCGGATTTGGCATCACCTTTTGTAAAATTATGGCTGGTAACAGATGACGAGGAAGTTAAAGGGGCAGAGATAACTCGGGGTGTCTTGTTTCATAGTCACACTGAAGCAATAAAATTCCAAAAAATGTATCCGAGTTTGGAAGCGTATACCCAATCCTCTTTTTATAAGGCACCCGCGCAAATAGTTTGTCAAATTACTGAAAATACACTCCCAGTTTTTGATGAGGAGTTAGACAATTTTCTGGCAAATCAAAAATCTTACGGTATTTTAGCAGGAACACCTGAAATCACGGCAAGAAATTTTAGATTTGTACGTTTATATGAAGGAAAGCCTGAAAATTTAGTGATAGGTTCTGATGGAAGCAATTTAATAGAAATAGATTTTCCAGAAGCTGTGAGTAAAAAAGATTATAATAAATATTTTCCAAAAACTGATGAACTGTCACGTAAAGAAGAAGCTGATCAAACCCGTCAAGAAGACGTTACACAACTGGTTAATGATAATTTAAAAATAATTGAAGAAGGGGTGACAGAGCTTGAGCTGTCGGACGATGAAGAGTCAGTTCAAAGTAGAGATGAACGTGAAAAAGTTGATGAGCTTAAAAGTACAGAATATTATGAATTCTTAGCACAAGAATCTGACGCCTATGATATAACTCAAAATGAAGAATCAGAGGAACCTAAGGCACACAAAGATTCAAGTGCTCTATCCGAAAACGAAAAAGCGCATCAAACAAAAAACTCGAGTTCCCTAGCAGGCTCCATGAAAAAAGGGCTCTTTAAGACCCCAGAAAAAGAGGAGGCGGTAGAATCTGATAAGAAAGCTGAATCAGCAGTAAAACCCCAAAAAATACCGTAATAAAAAAGAGCTTATTGAGCAAGTATCGATCTTTTGCGGAAATTTTATGTTAGAATTGCAGCCTTATTAAGGAGATTAGGCATGCAAGAAAGTTCCCCAAAAACTATTGAGCTACCAAGAATTATCCAACTTGCATTACGCGGTAATTCTGAAGCTATCAGAAAGCATTTGAGAGAGAATCCTGAAGATTTATATCGAAGAGAACCTAACAAGCAAGCAACAGCTTTTCATTTAGCTGCTTATTGCGGGCACTTAGAAGCTTTAAAATGTTTGCTGCAATTTGGTAACTCGAACGATTTATTAAGAGAGGACGGTGAGAATAATTCTGTCTTGGATGTGGCGCTTGATAGCCGAAGACCGTCTGCAGCTATTTTACAATACCTTTTATTTGAAGCCAAAGTTCCTTTTGGTAACAAGACTCTTTTGTTACTAAAGAAAAAATATGATCTTTTTGTTATCAAAATTAAAGAAGCGAACTCAGTTAATGAAGCCAATGAACGAATTAAACAATTGAATTATTTGTTAGAACACGCAGGTCATCCTGAATGGGAATTAAGACGTCGAACTACTTTTGCCAAACCAAGATTATCAAGTTTAGCGGATATAACTGCCACATTGATAAAATCAAGGCACTTAGACGATGATGCTGTAAGCAAACTTCCTCATCAAATTAAGCAACAGATTACTTATACTCCTCAAAGTTTGAAATATTTAACTGCATTTGCAGTAAAAAACAAAGTTCCTGGCAGTAATGAGTTATCAACTGATCAATTGAATGAAGAATGTTTGGACGCAATCAAAGCAGCCATTAAACTTTAAATCAATTAACAAATTCAACCATAATTCTTGTATCTATAAATCAGACGGTTAGTAGAAGCATAAGCGCGCAATTGTCACTATCGTTGATAGATTTTCTAAGAAAGCAGTTCTTAAAAAAGTTACTGCTGATTTTTGATTTGCGTACCCATAGGCTTCTTGGCAGCGAGGTCTTAATGAGAATAATAATGGTTAGTTCGTCAATAACTAAAAAAAGGCTCTGATTTTATTAATATCAGTGATGATGATCTTGTTATAATTACGGATAAGCTCAATAATAGGCCAAGAAAAACTTTAGGTTATACAGCTCTAGGGGCGATAATAATGCGTAGGTGCTCATGAATAACCAATTTACAACTATAAATGATATCAAAATTTGTTACCAAACATTCGGCAATAAAACTGATCCTGCTATTATCCTTTTAATGGGAAATAGTGCTCAAGGAATCATGTGGGATGATACGTTCTGTCATAAATTAGCAGACAGCAAACATTTTATTATCCGTTTTGATTATCGTGATACGGGATTATCGAGTTGCATAGATTACATCCAAAGGCCCTACAATTTAACTGATCTAACTAATGATTTACTGGGTTTAATGGATGAACTAGGAATAAAAAAATCACATTTTGTGGGATTATCGATGGGAGGTGCTATTGCGCAGTTGCTCGCGATGTATCATCGAGCTCGAGTGTTAACCATAACTTTAATGATGACGTCACCGGACTTATCAGTCAAAAATAATGCCTTCAAAGGAATTTCAACTTCTCATTCCGTTTTATCTCCGCCATCTACGGAATTTATTAATAAGGTCATCGAAATTAATAAAACTCCAGCCCAAACCAATGTAGATAAGATAAAACAAATTGTAGAAAATTGGCGACTAGCAAACGGTACTAAAGCACCGTTTGATGAAATTTACTGGTTTAAGCTAGTAGAAAGATCAATGGAGCGCGAGTCAAAAAATCCTGAGGCAAAAGACCTGAAATTTGCAAATTTAGGAAACCATACAAAAGCGCAAATGGCTAGTAATGAACCCAATTTAAGCGTTACTAAAGATATTTCCGTACCGTGTTTAATAATTCACGGCAAAGAAGATCCTATATTTCCTGTAGATCATGCTGAAGCTCTTACTAAGAATATTAAAAAAAGCAAACTGGTTTTATTAAATGACATGGGACATGCATTAAATCCCCATTACTTCGATGAAATAATTAAAGAGATAGTTGTTCATGTAGAAAAATAAGTCAGTTGAGGCGAATTCAACTCCTTAATATAACTTTTGTATATAAATAAATCAGTTAAAATGGGTAAAATCCTTACTGCTTTACTACAAGAGTTATTAATGAGAGGCAATATAATAATATGATGCTAGAAATTGAGACTCAACGCACAATATTGCGATTGATTAATGAAGATGATTTAGACCTTTTGGCTGAATTAAATTTAGATCCAGACGTTAGAAAATATTTTCCTGATGGCATTCAAACTAAAGAACAAACAAAACAAAGAATGAAGCAATTTATAGGCTTTTATAAGGAATTTGGACTTCCTTGTTTTGTGATTTTTGATAAAGAATCTAAGGAGTTTATTGGACGCTGTGGTTTTGGTCCTATAGAGACTGGAGAAATTGAAGTTGGATATCTCATTGCAAGAAAATTTTGGGGAATGAATTATGCTTCAGAAGCTTTAAAAGGCCTTCTGAATTGGAGTAAAAAAAATATTAAAACCGATTTTATTATTGCTTTTGCTCCCATAGAACACAAAGCCTCCCACCGTGTGATGGAAAAATGTGGAATGCATTACTATAAAGATGGAATTGGGCATGGTATAGAATGTAAATTTTATCGAATTAAGAACAGTGATTAACGTTGTTGCATTAGCGAGTTGAATCCGCCCCTACACTTTATACATTAGGTCTGATTATCAAAATAATCAGACCTAATGTGATAATCAGGCTTTAATTATTCTCACCTCTTCCTGGATGATATGACTTAAGGTTTTATAGTTGTTTCATCTCGCTCTTCGGCTAGCTGTTCGTCTTGTTCTTCTTTTAGATTCTCATCTTGTTTTTTTGTTAAGTTTTCCTCAATAGGATTTTGATAAATATTAAATTTTAACAATGTTGACGTGAGGGTTTTTTCAGACGGTATAGACAAAAGATTACAAATGAATTCGGTAAGCGTTTTAATAAATCCTGCAACTGCCGTTCTCATTTCTTCGACATTATGGAACATGTGAAGATCTTCATGACGAACGTAGGAAACATCTATGTTATTAATTGTTTCAAACAACTGCTGAGGGTTTTTATGATGTTTTAATGCCTCATTCATTAAACTAGAAATCTCAAGACAAGTATAACCTCCATTTTCTATGAGTTTTTCTATAAAACAAGCCACTTCATGTTCATATTTATCTTGGGTAAGCGTTTCTTTTAATGCTTGTAGACGTATAATTTTTTCCAGAAGTTTTGCATCCGTGCTTGTGTAAGTTGGATCCACCCACATCGCCGTGATCTTGTTCGTTGCTAAGTTTTTTACATTGAGTAAATGTGTAGGCCCAGAGCTGTTGTTTTGGTTTTCATAGTACATTACGAACTGATTATTTTTATATATTTCAAACATAAGAACTCTATTTAAATCAAAGGGATGGGAAGTTTATCATAAATTTATAAGAATGGTTATTTTGTGGACAAATTTATTTGTTTGGCAATTGTTACCTAAACTAGTGAAGAAAAGAATAACTTAGTAAAAGCTTGCTTAAAGTGTTTGTACTGTGGGCACTCTTTTAGTTTTCATTGATTGGTACAATCTGCTGTATTTTTCCACTGAATCTTGCCCCCAAGGTTAAAACTGAAGGGAATTGTTTGATGATGGGCAGCAATAACGATCTGGCCCAAGGTTTCATCATCGCTAATTGTGCGAAAAACGAGGCGGCATGGATGCGATGACTAAAGTATTTGTGCCATTGCTTCGTATAAAATGCCCCGGCATCATCCAAATGCTGCTCCTTTCGAATGTTGAGTTTAAAGTGAATGAAACAGTGTGCAAGTAACCATGCGGATTGCATGGCCATGCTAATACCCTCTGCAACAATGGGATGAGCTTCCCCCGCAATATTGCCCGCAAAAAAAAGACCATTCTGATAGCACCTCCGAATACCAGGTTTAATCGGGCCTGCTGCCAGCCATTTTCCATCACGCTGTGCCTCGCTAAGAACTTCCCTAGCCCCGCGACATTGATTTAATATATATTGATAAACTGTTTCTCCTGCTTGCGCACCTGGATTTTGCAAACGCAAATCATGCAAAACATTTCGTCGAATGCAACAAGAAAGTGTGACTTTTTGCATACTACTATGAACAATTCCTCCGTATCCACCTGGAAAAGCAAGAAGTGGCATTAAATTTACCGGCAAGCTGGAGTTTCTAAAATGTGCTTTAAATGCCAGCAGATCAGAAGGCTGATGTATTTTATTCTCTTGTTCATCAATTCTTTTTTCCCATGATCCATTAGCTATAACCACTAGAGAAGCCATTATCTCTGTTGTTTGATCATTTTCTCTTATGGAGCAAATAAACGATCCATCTTTGGACCGTTGTACAGAGAGCGCTTCACAAGGTTGCCAAACACGCACTCCTTCAAGTTTAGCTTTATTTATGAGCTCTGTATCTAGATATTCTCGCTCTAGTGCTCGTCCCCATAGATTTTTTGATGCTTCTCCAGAAGGCATATTTGCAGTCAATATAACATCATCAGTAAATAAACCAATCTTTTCTATTTCTGGACCGCAATGTGTCAAATAGAACTCCTCCAAACCAAGTTTTTGGAGGAGAGGTAAGCTTGTAACCGATATAAACTCACCACAAACCTTTCTTCGAGGAAATTGTTTCTTTTCGATCAGCCCTACAGACCATCCTGCTTGGGCAAGTAATAATGCAGTAGTTGCACCAGAAGGCCCTCCTCCAATGATAAGCACATCCAGAGTCATAAATTTTAATCCATTAATTATTTCAGAATAAGAATACTCCACCAAAATGGGAAGTGCCATTTGATTTGATAATTTTTAATACCTGCTTGTTGCAAAAAAAAATCCAACTCTGTTCGAGTAAAACTTTTTTGAATCGATAATAGACCATCATGGGTGATAAGTCGGTTTCGAAATAATACAGGACTGATGAATTTATAAAGAGAATAAGCAATAAAATTACGATGTAGATCATTAATTATCACCGCTTTACAGGCTGTATCATTTGCTTTTATCAAGAGAGAGACTAATTCTTCGTCATTTAGATGATGGCATACCAAATTAAGTAAAATGATATCTACGTGTGTATTGATTTCGAGTTCTGGTTTTGTTTGGATTTGAAACTCAATTTGAGTAGCTCCACTTTTTTGTTGCCACTCCTGTAATTCTTCCTCTGCAAGTTTAATAGCATCTTGAGAGATGTCTAATCCTATCAGACGCATTTTAGGGAAATATTTCGCAAGATTAAGTAAAAATAAGCCCCCTCCACATCCCACATCGGTCAATATAGAATTTGAAGGAAATTGTTGCAATAACCTGACCGTATTTTTAAACATCCCCATCAATTTATTGATTTTAAATAATTTTTTTAACGATTGGACGTATTCTTGAGGGGTATAAAAATCCTGACCGAGATCAATGATTTCCTTTTCCTTTGAGCGTACCTTTAAATGGGCCATTTCATTTTAAAAGAAGTAAATTTTAATTCTGCATCTTATATTTAAATATTGCAATAAGTGCTATAAATAAACCTATAAGATGGAAGTTACTCGCTTTTATTGAGGGAATTGTTTTTAAAAAAGGGAAAAAATGTCATCAAAAATTACTGCAATTGGAGTAGCAAATCCACCATTTAAACGCACACAAGATGAGATTGCGGATCTTATTTCAGTAGGATTTCACCTTGATGAAGTACAAAAAAAAGTGCTAAAAAAAATTTATAAATCCTCAGGAATTGAGACCAGATATAGTGTGTTAACCGATTATTGTAAGCAGCCAGGTCAGTTTGAATTTTTTCCTAATACTCCGAAAGAGAGTTTCCCATCAACCTTACAGCGAATGAATCTGTATAAGGATAATGCGCTTAAGCTAGCTATAGTTTCAATTGAGAATTGTTTAAATAGCATTGAGTTTGATAGAAAAGAAATTACTCATTTAATTACAGTCAGCTGTACTGGCATGTATGCTCCTGGAATTGACATTGAAATTATACAAAAACTAGATTTATCTTCATCTGTAAAACGTACTGCGATTAACTTTATGGGTTGTTATGGAGCATTTAATGGTTTAAAAGTAGCAAATGCATTTTGTCAAACTGAACCTAATGCCAATGTACTCTTAGTTTGTGTTGAACTTTGTACAATACACTTTCAAAATACCTTTAATATAGAGAATATTGTTTCAAATGCAATTTTTGCTGATGGAGCCGCAGCAGTCTTGATTCAGGGGAAAGCTGATTCAAACAAATCTTTGAGTATTGAGTCATTTTATTGTGATTTAGTTCCGCAAACAAACCAGGACATGGCATGGACTATCACTGATTATGGATTTGATATTATACTCAGTTCGTATGTACCGGAAGCAATTAAATCAGGAATTTTTCTGTTTACTGAAAAACTATTAAAACAATCTAATTTTTCTTTCGCTGATATCGATTATTACGCAATTCATCCAGGCGGAATTAAAATTCTGCAAGCATGTGAAAAAGCATTAAAAATTTCCACTCAAGACAATCAATACTCATATGACATATTAAGAAATTATGGGAATATGTCTTCAGCAACAGTTTTATTCGTTTTAAAGAATATTTGGGATAAATTAAATACCCAGGATGTGGCAAAACATATTTTTAGTTGTGCATTTGGTCCGGGATTAACCTTGGAATCCATGATGCTCAAAATACAGTGCAATTAAAGTAATTAACTGGTTTGATTAAATGATTTTGATTGATACTCATAGACAGGGCCGACCAGAAGCTCTATAGGCATTCGCCCTGTTACAAATAAAGACAATTTTGAATTTCCTAAAGAGAGGTCAGTACTCTCTTCTTCATAATAGTAATGAGTAATTAATGCCAGTTCATTATCTAATGTTTTATTTACGTCATTTTGCTCAACCCGATCCTTGATTTTCCGCTAAAATCAGTAAACGCCACGAATTGTAACGCAAAGTTCCATGAAATTCATTGCTGAGAGTCGCTCGTTCTGCATTGGCCCTAAAGGTACGACCTTGGTCATCTTTCACTTCAGATCTTTAATAGCGCTATCAATTTTCAAATATAGGCTAATATTTTCTCATTATAGGAACACTAAGGAGATTTTCGATGTCGAATAAATTATTGAGTCTATTCATTGCAATCTGTATTTTTACTTATAATCTCACAGGTTTTAGCGCCACTAATAGCATTCAATTTTTCTATTCAAACAACAATCAAATACTGGATCTTGAAAAAGCATATCAGCGTTTAGTAGGCAAAGAGCAACATCAACTTAAAAGAAGTGCCATTCGAATATTACAAAAACAGCATATGGAATTAGGCGAATTTAAAAATGCCCTTGGTACTTATACGATGAAACAAACACAACAGTTTACAGCTGAAAACGCAGAGATTTTTTATGTATCGCCCTTACAGAAATTGTCTCGAAAAGAAACTTTTCTTATCGCGTCCATTTTAGCAAACCAACTGAATCAGGAAAGTGTTGCCGTTTTTATTCCGACTCATACGCATGCAATTTCCCATATTAAGTTGGTTTTTAATTACAATAAATTTACTATAACTGAGATAATACCTTTAATTCATAAACTCTCTACCTCTTTTAATCAGGGGTTTACATTGAACTTAAAAAATATTCACTCTGGATTTGATTCAGCAGAAGTACATTCAATTGAATGGCTTGGAACCAATCTTAATGATGCAGCGATAAGAGAGCTCTTTCCTTATGATGAAGTGCTCTCTTATCGTGGTGATGCTTATCTAGTTTTTAACAATGGGACGTATCGAAAATTGTAGATAATTCATTCTACCATTCATATGACTTACCTTTATCTTCATATAATTCTAAATCGCAATCTGGACGAACGTAGGTTTTAAAGTATTGATAGGCGGCAGAAAAGTCCTTTCTTTGCATATTATCCTTAAAATATGCGATGGCATCAGGATCACCATAATGTACCGCGAGATCAAGCCAGTCAAAGCCAGGAGTCCAATCACATTCTAGTTTAGGAAATTTTACCTCAATGTCATCATCCATTTCTTGTTTTAATGTTACCAGATCAGCAAAAGAGACAAGTGCAATTTCAAATTGAGCACTGCTATATCGTTGTTTACCATTATCCGACACAATTCGCTTTGCTATAAGCAAAGTATCTCGCATATATTCTTCAAAAGAAATTTGTTTTTTAGGTTTTTTAAAAAATCGTTTCATGTTGTAATTGAAAAAAAAGAAGCAATTATGTGCAATTTATTTTCATGTGTAAATGCTTTTTCAAAATTTAATTTTCTATTTTAATCAAGCTTCCTGGCTAACATTTTACTCGTTAAATCAGAGGAGGCTCTACTCGTCATTAATCTCGATCCAAACGAAATAACAAACCTCCAATCTTATAAATTAGTTGAATTGAATTGGCTCGCTCGAGCGAGTTCTTGCGAAGTTGAAATTAACTCGAGTTTTTCTGTTGCAAGCCTAATATAAGCATCACCAATATTGTTCATTGTCATAATTTTAGCGGCCCAGCCTGCAATCAACATCATATATGCTGATAATTCTCCTCCAGCAACCATACGATAGTTTTTCGCTGCAGTAAGAAAAGTCTTATATTCTGCTGGATTATCAATTAACTGTTCCGTCCTATTCATTAAGTCAATTGACTCTTGAAATGAAAGTTGTTCATTATCTTGCAATTTCATCACGAGACCAACCATTTCATTGCACGCCTTTTTAAAATTGCTAGGATAATCAGTGTGTTGTAATAGTTTAGTTTCGATATTTTGATTTAGCTGCTCTAATGATGCATATAAATTATTTTTCATAATTCCTTTTATAGAGTTAAAAATAGTTTGCTCTAACTTCTTCTCAGCTTCAGGAGTACGATTATTACCACCTAAAAACATCACCTGCTTTACAACATCTGATGAATCAAAATGATGACGCCCTACTTTTCCCAATGGATATTTATTAAAATCATAACCATTTTCATAATTTCGGATGCGGGAATTGTTTGATAAAAACAGATAGTCCATGTCATCGCTCGTTGCATATGCGCCCCAATTTATCTTTAAGCGGAGCAGAAATTTCTCATTAAAATTATGAGCTAATTCTTTGGCTAAGTAAGGACATTCGTTTAGAACAAACTCCAGAGTGGGCATCGATGTAGTAGTATAAAAAGAAAGGAGCTTTCTTGCTTCAGATTCGATTGACATGAGCTCGAATTTGAAATAAAAAGCTGAGATCGCATCATATGTTTTATAAGATAACCGTTCCCTAGCATCACTAATGTTATGCTTCGCGGCATAATGTAGTATCAATCGCGGCATGCAGTCACTGGGGCGAATATTAATCTCTTTGTATCGGTTATAGATGGCCTCCATTCGAGCTTTCGGTGGTTCAGGGAGAAAGGCCAAGGTTATAAATTCTATAATGTTTTTAGCCCCACCAAGATGAGACAACGGTATTGCATCCCCATTACCCCCGAATTTAACCTCACTTGTATTTTCAGTGAGTCTTAAACCTAAATTACTTTCCGCTAAAGGAAGGAGATCTTGTGGTGTAAAAAACGACATATCTGTCCCATTATTGATATTCTTTGATTAAAGAAATGCAATCTTAACTAAAAATAGATTTTTATTGTAGGTTTCTAATTAATTCATTTGATATTTCAAGACAAATAGGAACAAACTAGGAAGCTAATATTTTCACACGGAGGCACATATGGGAAAAAAAGTATGCGTAATTGTTGGAGTTGGGCCTGGAAATGGTGCTGCGTTTGCCTCTCGTTTCTCTAAAGAAGGATATTATTTGGCATTGCTCGCTCGTTCAAAAACCTTTTCTAATGAACTTGTAAAGGAACTAGGTAATGCACATGCCTATGAGTGTGATGTTAGTCAGAATGATTCGATACAAAGAACGTTTACACAAATTCAACAGGATTTGGGCTCAATAGATGTTGTTATCTATAATGCTGGCTCTGGTGTTTGGGGTAATATAGAAGAAGTTGGACCTAAAGATTTTGAAGCAAGTTGGCGTGTTAATGCATTAGGATTAATGCTTGTAAGTCAATGTGTAATTCCTGGGATGAAGCAAAATGGTAAGGGAAAACTAATTATCATTGGTGCGACAGCCTCAAAGCGAGGAGGTATTAAAAGTGCGGTATTTGCTCCAGCAAAAGCAGCCCAACGAAGTCTTGCAGAATCAATGGCTAAATACTTAGGTCCCATGGGCATTCACGTCGCCCTAGTTATTATTGATGGGATCGTGGATTTACCAAAAACTAGAGAATATATGCCAGGTAAACCTGATGGATTCTTTGTGAAACCACAGGATGTAGCCGGGACGGTACTTTGGTTAACGCAACAAGCTCCATCTACTTGGTCATTTGAGGTAGAAGTCCGCCCTTTTGCGGAGGTTTGGTAATCTATTAAAGGTTAGGTCGCATAAGCGCCCTGACCTTTTAATTCATTTGATTTCTTATCAATTATTTTTCTATTGTTGTTTGGTGTTGATTATAAAATTGAACGAGACGAATTATCGCAGTTATGGTCACCAGAAAAGTAAATAGACAAACAAGAAAATTAAAAGCATGAGGCCATATCATCATCGCAATAAAAAAAGAAAATGCTTCTGCCCGCTCCATAAGACCAGGGCTGTAAAAAGGTAACCAATGACGAGTGTTTATTTTATTCACGAATGTTTTCCTTAGCACCGGTAGTTCTCAATCAGCCGGGGCGCAGTGGGCGGCACTCGCGCTACATCATGTATAATTTAATTTAACTATCCAATTGCACATTAATATCACGTGCATCAGATAGACCATGATCATCTACTATTCTGACAACAAATTTTCCTGGTTTTGCCTTCCATAAATAAGACTCACCTGCTTTTGTTTTTGCAATAAATGTTTCATTAATAAACCAATATACATTAGCGATACCGGCATCAGTCACTGCAGTAAGAGGAATAGTATTGTTTTGCTGGGAATCTGCGCGAATAATATAGCTGATACCGTTTTGTGGGGATGTAATGTGTGGATTAATACCAGAGTTCCCAGATAAGTTACAATCAGGCTCAAAAAACGGCGGAATATGTCTTTGTATTCCAGCTCGTTTAAAAATACTCAATAAGTCAGAGGGCCAAAATTCAAAAATTTCAAAGCGCGTATTTTCATCAATATGACAAGTTCGCAAACCTGTTTTGCTATTAATAGCAACTTCTCGATAAATGGTATCTGTTTTAATTGGGGATTTTCCGGGGATAAACCAGCCCCATTCCGTATCTGTACAATAACGAGTTGGAAGCATCCCGGAGGCTTTGCAAACTTCTACTTTTTTCAGATTCATTTGTTCTGGATGTTTTTCTAGGGCATATATAGGGCCCCGTTCGTGTTTTAATGCATCAACTAATTCGAAAAATAAGGGAGCAGCTATGTCTTTACCAATAAATGCTGGGTTTGCCTTATTGTCAAAATTTCCCACCCATACTGCTAATACATAAGGACCAAATACTCCTACCGTCCATGCATCGCGATAACCTGAGGAAGTTCCAGTTTTCCAAGAAATCGGCAAACGCGACCAACTTGTGGAAACATCATCCAAACGAGGAGTATTTGTAAGCATATCTAATACTAGATAGCTTGCTTCCGGGCTAAGCAAACGAACCCCTTTGGGTTTCACTTCGTTTTTAAATGTGCGAATTGGATACCAAAGTCCATCGTTTGCTAACATGGCATATAGACTCACGAGTTCTTTCATCGTTAATTCGACTCCACCCAAACTCAGTGACAGACCATAATAAGATTCCGAACGTAATTGACTGATTTGAGCTTTTTCCAATAGTTGATGCAATGTTGGATTGGTTAATTGGTTGGCAAGATAAATTGCGGGGATATTACGACTCAAAACTAAAGCATCCTTTGCTTTAATCGGGCCCATAAAATCATAATCAAAGTTTTCTGGGTTGTAACCATTAAAACTATGCGGAACATCTTTTAAAACAGTATCAGGGTGAATTAAGCCTTGATCTAAAGCCAACCCATAGATAAACGGCTTTAGCGTGGATCCAGGCGAGCGTTTCGTTTCCGTACCATTAATTTGTCCGCTAATACCCAGATTAAAAAAATCAGCTGAACCCAACATACCTTTAATACCCATATCGCGGGTGTCTATGAGTAAAACCGCTGCATTATTTACACCAATGCCTCTTTTTCTGGCGAGATAATTATGTGTAATACGCTCGATAATTATTTGGGCACGATAATCTAAAGTAGTATCAATGCCTTGGCGTTTGATTGATGAATCGTATAAAATTTCATTTACAAAATGTGGGGCGGTAAAAGGAAGCATGTGTGTATTTTGCATTACCAATGGTAAAGCAAACATGCCTTTTTTATTAAGGTCTTCTGGGTGTTTATTTAACCATCGACCTAATAAATGTTCTCTAATTTTTTTTAATTCTTTGTTATTAGGTGTTCTTTTACCTGGATTCTGCGGGATAATGCTTAAAGTTAATGATTGTGGCAAAGTAACTTGATTTACAGAAGTTCCAAAATAGACCAAACTTGCTGCCCCTACTCCTTCAACATTGCCACCATAAGGCGCCAAATTTAAATAAGCTTCTAAAATTTCCTTTTTGCTGTAATGCATTTCAATTTGAATTGCACGAATGATCTGCAGTAATTTTCCTGATATTTTTTTTGAATTCATACCATAACGCATCCGAGCTACTTGCATGGTAATGGTTGAAGCTCCAATTCTGCGTGATTGTGCACCATACGTCTGCCATACTGCTTTCAATGTAGCCCAGGGATTAACGCCATAATGCCAATAAAAATATTGATCTTCTTGTAATAAGGTTGCTTCAATCAATTGGTTGGATATTTGTGATAATGGCGTGAATAAGCGATATTTCTCATCTTTACTTAACGTCAGTCTCAATAAATTATGATGGTCATCATATACTGCCTTAGAAAAACTCACGTCTTCTAGCAAAGAAGGTTTTGGCAAGAAAAATAATACCAAATAGACGCTGACAAATAGCATAACAAATATTATGCTAAGTTTTTTAAATATTTTGTTCATAGTCGCTATTATGCCCTAAATAGAATAAAATATATGCAAAAATTTTTCAGCACAATTCACCACTTGGAATAAATGATGAATAAAAATCCGCTATCTATATTACTAAATGCATTCTCATCTGTGTTTGGCAAATTAAATTGGCGTAGCCCACCGTGGATGAAGTACCTGTGCTATAAATCTAAATCATCTCCAAAAATGTTTTGGGGAAGTAGCATTTTAGTCGTGCTCGTTTTAATCATTGCGGGCTATTCAATACATTGGTATAAAAATTTGCCAAAACCTATTTATACCACTGCGCAAATTACAGTTCCAGACATCACACCCAATACGGAAGACCAATTAATCGCTAATAACTTGATTATTGATTTTGGCATAAAAAATAACGGATTTATTAATCAATCGGTCGCACCGCTTAGCCAGGTTGGGAAAACGGTAATTGAAGGCATTGAAATGACGCCCCAAATGCCTGGGACATGGACGTGGAATAGCGACAGTCAATTAGTTTTTACACCTTCCCAAGATTGGCCTGCAGGACAAAAATTTACAATCCGTTTTGCCCCAAACTTTTTTGCTTCCAATGCCAATATGGAACGCCATGAATATTCATTTTCTACTCATCCTTTTGATGGAAAAATCACTGAATTTAAACTGTATCAAGATCCAGTACATGCTGAAATAAGAAATGCCGTAGCTACTGTAGAATTTAATTTTCCAGTTAATCCTAAAAATTTGGAGAAAAACACTTCACTAGTGTATCAAACCAAATCAGGTTCTACGGGCGAAAAACTTCAGATCACCTTTACTTATGATAAAAATAAACGGATAGCATATCTCCATTCAGATACGATACAAATAAACAATGTAGCTCGCTTTTTACGCTTAACTTTAGACAAAAATGTTACTTCATCAACTGATTCTGCTCATTTGAAAAATGATTTATCGCAAAACCTCCTGATCCCTAGTGCCCAAGATTTTCTTAAAGTTCTTTCTGCTTCGGCATCTATTATTCGTAACGATAAAGATAGACCTGAGCAAGTACTGAATGTTGAAACCTCCCTAGGTGTCAATGAGAATGAGTTTAATAAATCAGTACATGTCTATTTATTACCTAAAGATCGGCCAGCAACAGTTGCTGAAGCTGCTAAAGAGAATTATCAATGGCAAAATCCAGGAGAAGTGACCAAAGCGGTTCTTTCTCTAGCCACGCCTTTAGCAAAGGAAGAGATTCCTACAGAACAAAACTATTCCACTTTGCATAGTTTTAAGTTTAAAGCAGATACGCCTCGATATATATATATCCAAGTAGATAAAGGAATGCGTAGTTTTGGTAATTTTACCTTAGGAACTGAGTACGCAGCGATCATCCCTGTTCCTGCAATACCTAAAGAAATCAGTTTCTTGCATAAGGGGTCACTGCTTGCTTTAAGTGGTGAGAAAAAACTTTCTGTATTGATTCGTGGTGTTCCTGCGGTGAAGTTTGATTTTGCACGGGTATTGCCTGAAAATATTAACCAATTAGTCACTCAAACCCAGGGTGATTTTAACAATCCATATTTTATTAATCCTACATTTAATCAACAAAACATCAGTCAAATCTCCTCAGAAATTCAAGAGTTTGATATTTCAGATTTAGCGAAGCAACAGTATACCGCTCTTGATTTCAGCAAGTATTTAACAATGGATACGAATACCCTGGGTCCACAGGGATTATTTTTATTACAAGCCACCGGGTGGGATACTACAAATAAAAGTGCCTTAGACGTAAAAGCAAGTCGCATGATTTTGATTACTGATATGGCATTGTTGGTAAAGGACAACCAAGATGGTAGCCATGACGTTTTTGTTAATTCCATAACGCAAGGAACGCCAGTTGCTAATGCAACGGTAACGGTTTTAGGAAAAAATGGCTTGCCTATTTTATCACGCGTCAGTGATGTACAAGGTCGAGTGAATTTCCCACTTTTAAAAGACTTTGTCGATGATAGAGAGCCTACTGTGTATTTGGCTCAATTGAATAATGATGTGTCATTTATTCCATTCAACAATGCCAATAGACAATTAAATTTCTCTAAATTTGATATTGGTGGTCTATATACGAACAACCAAGAGTTACATAGCCTAAGCGCTTATCTTTTCTCCGATAGAGGGATCTATAGACCAGGAGATACAGTTCATATTGGTATGATAGTCAAGCAAGCTTACGCTCAGCCTCAACCTGGAGGGTTACCACTACAAGCAACTGTAGTAGATGCCAGAGGAACAACGATTAAAGATGAAAAAATTACCCTTAATGACCTAGGGTACATGGATCTTGATTTTACAACAAATGCCAGTTCACCCACAGGCCAGTACATGGTTAATTTGTATCTGGTTAAAGATGGATACCCACAAAACCTACTTGGTTCAACAAGTATTCGTGTTTCTGAATTTTTACCGGACAGAATGCGCATTACTACCAGTCTTTCGCCAAAACCATCTTCAGGATGGAGTTCTCCAACTGGACTAAAAGGAGAGGTAAATCTTTGGAATTTATATGGTGCCCCCGCTACTGACCGAAAAATCAGCGGTAAAATTTTATTAGTACCTCAAAAAGTTGAATTTGATAAATATCCCGATTTCATCTTTATTGACCCTTTGCTGGATCCCAAAAAACCACCAAAGGTGTTCACTGAAACATTAAACGATGTGATAACAAACAACAAAGGTGAAGCTGAATTTGATTTAAATCTTGACCGCTTTGAAAAAGCGACCTATCAATTAACATTTTTTGCTGAAGGTTTTGAGGCGGAAGGTGGTCGTAGCGTTACAAGCCAGACTAAAACCTTGATCAGTCCTCTGCCCTACTTTGTTGGATATAAACCGGATGGTGATTTATCTTTTATTAAGCAAAATAGCACCAGAAGTGTTAATTATATTGCAATCAATCCTGAGTTGAATAAAGAAGAAATTAAAGATTTAAAGATACAACTGGTTTCGTTACACCCCGTTACAACTTTAGTTAAAAAGGCTGATGGTACTTACCAATATCAGTCAGTTATTCAATCGACAGTAGTGAGTACTACCCCATTTAATATCGCTGCTCAAGGAACTGATTACGCTTTACCTACACAACAAATTGGCGATTTCTCTTTAAGTGTCCTTGGAAAAGATAATACGATACTTAATCAGTTAAAATTCAGTGTTGTAGGTGCCAGTCAACAGCCTTTAGCTAAAAATGCCGAATTATCAATTAAACTCAATAAAACTGAGTATCAAGCCAATGAGGATATTGAGATACAAATCACCGCTCCCTATACTGGTTCCGGTTTGATTACTATAGAGCGTGACAAGGTTTTTGCGGCTCAATGGTTTAAAACAGATACTACCAACTCGGTGCAAACTATTCACATCCCTGCTGATTTCCAAGGTGATGGATACATCAATGTTGCTTTTATACGTGATTGGAGCTCGCCTGAAATCTTCATTAGTCCGTTAAGCTATAGTGTTGTCCCTTTCACAGTCAATCATGAGGCTCATGAAGTAAAAATTGATTTACAAACCGCCAAAGTCGCACGTCCTGGTGAACCATTTACTATTAATTATCATACCGATAAGCCAGGAAAAATTATTGTGTTTGCTGTTGATGAAGGCATTTTGCAAGTAGCACACTATGAGACTCCGGATCCTTTATCATTTTTCTTCCAAAAGCATGCTCTTGAAGTTTTGACCCAACAAACAGTGGATCAAATCATGCCTAAATTCATTCAGGACCGAGAGCTTTCCGCTGTGGGTGGTGACAATGGTGAAGAAGGCATGGCAAGCCGCCTAAATCCTTTCAAACGAAAAACTGATCTCCCTGTAGCTTATTGGTCTGGGATTATTGATACTGATTCAAGTACTCATCAAGTAGTGTATCAAGTTCCCGACTACTTTAATGGAACATTACGGGTTATGGCTGTAGCTGTGTCATCTGATTCAGTCGGTGCTCAAGAAACCTCTGCCGAAATTCGCGGAGATTTTATTATTAATCCAAACGCCCCAACCTTTGTTGCACCAGGTGATGAGTTTGAAATCTCTTCCTCAATTGCAAATAATGTTAAGGGTTCTGGAGAACACGCCCTTATTAATGTAGATTTGATTGCTTCGCCTGAAATTGAAGTGATTGGCTCATCAACACAAACACTAGAAATTGCTGAGGGCCATGAGGAAACTGTTCATTTTAAATTAAAGGCCAAATCACTTTTAGGTGCCGCTAAGTTGAGCTTTAAAGCAAGCATGGGTGATAAATCCAGTACAATGAGTGCGACCCTCAGTGTTAGACCAGCTACACCCCTTAGTACATTCATTAATAGTGGTAAATCAACAGACGCACAAAGAACTTTGGATGTGATGCAGACATTGTATCCGGAATATCGCAAAGCAAACGCAACTGCTTCTACTAGTCCCATGATTTTAGTATTTGGTTTGCAACGTTACTTGGATAATTATCCTTATGGTTGTACAGAGCAATTAACAAGCAAAGCCATACCCTTATTAGCGATGAATAATCAAGCTGGCTTTGGTTTTGAATTAAAAGAAGTTGATGAAAAAGTAAACGCTGCAATTCAAATGCTAAGCCAACGGCAAATGTCTAGTGGCGGATTTAGTTATTGGCCAGGTCTGGGTGACAATCAAGGTAATGATTTTGCATCAGTTTATGCAATGCACTTCCTAACTGAAGCAAAAGCCCAAGGATTTAATATCCCTAGTGACCTGTTCTACAATGGCATTAACTATCTTAAGACCTTGGTAAGTCAAAATGTAACCGATATGGATGCAGCAAGAATTCAGGCTTATGCTATATACATTTTAACGCGTAATGAAATAGTAACAACCAACTATCTTGCTAACTTGCAATTATATCTGGAAAAAGATCAGACAAAAGTGTGGCAAACAGATATTACGTCAGCCTATATTGCTGCTTCATATCAATTGCTCCAAAGCCATGATGAAGCAAATCAATTGATTGGTTTGTACAAGCCACAAAATAATCAAGCTTATATAACTGATTTTTACAGCAGTGCAATTGCTGATGCCCAGTATTTATATCTTGTAGCAAAACATTTCCCCAACTTGTTACCACAAGTTGGCGATGAATTGCTAAAGCGTTTAATTCAAGCGATCAATAATGATGAAATCAATACGGTTTTATCTGGATTTACGAGCTTGGCTTTAGGTGCATATCATCCCGCTTTATCAAATGAGCAGTCCTCTGCTTTATCCATGACAAAAATCATGGCAAATAATAAAGAGGTTAATGTACCAGCTGCTAATTCGAACTATCAAAAAATTGATATTGAATCCGATGTCCAAAAAATTCGCTTTAACAATCCTGATAAGAAAACATTTTTCTATCAGCTCATGCAATCAGGTTTTAACAAAGTCATTCCAAAGACACCATTAAAACAAGGTTTAGAAATTTTCCGAGAATATAAAGATGCGAAAGGAAATGTGATTAACTCAACAACTCTTGGAAGCGAAATTGAAGTACATATTCAAATTCGTGCACTTGATAATGATTATTTATCCAATATCGCAATTGAAGACCTTTTACCTGGCGGATTTGAAGTGGTAAATGACTCTGTAAGAAATAATAATGCCATGGATTATGCTGATGTCCGTGAAGACAGAGTAAATTTCTTTGGTGGAGTTGAATCTGCTGCTAAAGAAATTGTTTATAAAATCAAAGCTGTAAATATAGGTAAATATATTGTTCCACCTGCCTATGCTGAAGCAATGTATAATCCAAATACGAAAGCCCAAGGTATATCTTCGGTGATTACAATTACAGAGAAACCATAAATTCTTGAAATATACATTACGAAAATTGTAGCCCGGGTGTCGCGAAGCGAAACCCGGGGTTCATTTATTATATATGGACATTTATTGGCTGTCTTACCTCTCGTCATAAGGTCGTTTTGTAAAATAGAAGACATACAGTCAAAATAATAAATACAAAAATCTAGCAGATTAGGCATTTTTTAGTGGATCTGTTTTAGATTCAGCGCTATTGTTCACCGAGTAATAAAAAAAATTTTAATATGTAAATGGTGTAATTTTTATGAATAATTTAAAGAAAAGTATTAGCAAGTTTATTTTTATGGGAAGATGGTTGCAACTTCCTCTTTATTTAGGACTTATATTAATACTGGCAGCTTATGTTTATCGTTTTGTTCATGAGCTATTTGAATTAGTAATTCATCTTAATAGCTATGATGATACCCTCATTATGCTGGGTGTATTAGATTTAATCGACGTAGTAATGATTGCAAATCTTCTAATTATGGTTGTTATGGGCGGATATGAAACCTTTGTTTCTCATCTCACTCTCGACTCACATCCAGATCAACCAGAGTGGCTGGATCATCTTGATGCGGGAGCAATGAAAATAAAGCTTGCTCTTTCATTAATCGGCATCTCATCAATCCACTTGTTAAGAACGTTTATTGATCCGAATAAGCTCAGTAATTACTCAGTAATGTGGCAAGTAATTATTCATTTAACCTTACTTGTTTCAGCCTTGGCGATTGCATTAACTAATAAAATGCTCGTTCAGAGTAAAACACATTAATGAAAGTGTCTAAATCCTGGCGCTAAATTTATTAGTAAGAATCATTTACTCCCGAGTTATCCTGGGCGAAGGCGTAAGCCGTAACTCGGGAACTCTTTGTCTGGAATTCAGGCTACAAACTTAAGTTTGAACACTTCGGCGTTTATCACACAAGATCCAATTGATATAGAAATGCGTCGAAGGGTGACTGAAAAACAAACCAACAATCATGAAGTACATAATTGCACTTCACTTGTGAGCGAAATCTTGAATAAAGGTGGATTACCCATCAAACAATCTAAAGTAAAGCCTTGGGTTATTACTCCCAATGGTTTGTCAGATGAGCTAAGTAGTAAAACCCCTAAAATTTAAAATTGAGCAAAAGATGATGCGCGGTTTTCAGTATTTTACCTGAAAACCACTTTAACGATGATTATTTCTTTTGCTTTTTAGTTTTTTGATTCTGCAATTTTAAACCAGATACATCATAAATAGTTATTGGCGAGTGAATTCCCTTCACTTTTACTCGAAGATGTCCATTTACCTCAATATCCTGTGCAACTTCGTTGTACGTGGATTCAGAAATCAATATTTGTCCACCAAGACTTAGATCTTGAATTCGCGATGACAAGTTAACTGCTGACCCTATTGCACTGTATTGCATCCGTTTTTTAGAACCTACATTTCCTACTATGGCAACACCAGTATTGATCCCTATCCCCATCTCTAGTTGGGGTAAATTAATCTTACTATTGGCGTGATTTAGTTTTGTTAACATTTTTTGCATTTCTAAAGCGCAAGCTATTGCACGATGAGAATCATTGCCTGAAGAATATGGTGCTCCAAAAATTACCATAATTGCATCACCAATAAATGCATCAACGATCCCTTGATGTTTTTCTATAACCGGTACCATTTTGCTGAAATAGGTATTTAAAAGAGAAACTAGCATTTCAGCAGGAATGGATTCAGATAGTGGTGTAAAATTTCTCAAATCACTAAACATGATGGTTATTTTATTTTCATATCCACCTAGTTTTTGATGAGGCGATTTGAGTATTGTATTAACTACTTCATCGGACATATAAAAACTAAATACTTTACGAATTAATTTATTACGCACTTCGAGTTGATTCTTTATTTTTTGTAATAAAAAATTCGTTTTACGTAGCGTTAACTCATCTTTAGCGATATTCGCTAAATTTAATAAAAGCTCTCGTTGTTTTGAGTTAAACTCTTTTGGAGAAGTATCAGCTAAACAAAAAGTCCCTACATTATATCCCAGAGGATCGGTCAAAGGAACACCAGCATAAAAACGAATATAGGGCGCTTGTTGTACCAAAGGGCTATTGACAAATCGCTCATCAAGAAGCGCATCGTTAATAATTAGTGGTTCACTTTTTTTAATGGTCACATTACAAAACGAAATGCATCTGGGTGTTTCTGATTCATTTAAACCATATCGCGCTTTAAACCATTGTCTTTCTTCATCTAGAAATGCGATATAACAAATTGGGATGTTGAATAAATCAATCGCCAGACGGACTAGTCGTTCATAACTTTCCTCTGGAAGTGTATCCAAAATGTTCAATGATTGGAGTGCATCAAGTCTTTTTTGTTCTAATTCTTGGGGCTCTTCTACTTTGTTTGATTTCATATTAACTCTCTGTGCCTGGTATCCCTATTGATCACGGCAAATAGCTCTAATTATCCTTCACATATAGTCATTATAGATTAAATATTATCCCCTCTTTTTGCATCAATCTTAATTCATGATATCCTTTGAGCAATTTATATTCTAAGTTTATAAAAATGTTCACATTAAAAAATAAAAATGAGTTGCAGAAGCAGTTAAGTAAAGTTAATGAATATGGTGAATATGCTCCATTTCCTGGCGTTACAGTCGTTTCTTCCTGCTATCCTGAACATCGGGAATTTTGTGAGGCCATTTTTAAAGTTTTAAATAATAATCCACTGATTATGCATTATTTTAATCCACTTCCTGCTTCTAGCTATCACATGACTACAATGAGTTTAGAAACAGAACAACAAATAGGCGATGCATGGAATCGATTCATTATTAATAAATTGCCTCATTATAAAAAAATAAAACAAACTTTAGAGGACACCCCTTTTCATCCTTCAATTGAAAAGATGGTGGTAAATATCGATCGTTGTATTTCGCTTACTTTAACATTATCCAAAGAACATGAAGAGCAAATTAAGGAAATAGCAGAGGCTTTGAATATCGAAAAAACGATACCAAGAGTTTTTCATATTACGCTCGCATACTCACGACCGAATAAAACAATATCTAAAGAAGGCTCTGAGGAGCTACATGAGGAAATTACAGACAAACTTAATGTAATTATCGAAAAAACGAAATTCCCCATGAACATTGCTGAACCCAAGCTTTGCTATTTTAATGATATGACTGCTTTTCCTATTTGGAATGCTGAAGATAATCCCTTTAATCATGCAACGACACCATTGCATCATGAGCTAAGTTCCATATTAGACAATAAAGAAAACTCAGAATTTAAAAAAGAACATCATTATGAAATGACATTCTAGCCATCATTTCAGTTGAAATAAACATTTTGATCTTATATTGTTGCTTCTTAATCTGACATGAATTAGGGAGTTTTCATGAAGAATCATTCTGGAATATTTAGGTTAAGTGAGTATAAGATTCTTGACTATCTAGTAAAACACGTAGATTTGACGCTGGATCTTTCTAAAAAACCGGTACAATCAACAGCCCTATTGACCATTGAGCCAAACCCAAACTCTACATCTTATGCCGTAGATTTAGAGTTGGACGGTCAAAATATGATTTTGGACTCCATCTTGCTCGATGGTAAAAAACTATCTGAAGAAGAATACGAAATAACAAAAGACTCTCTGATTATCAAAAGTGTTCCACAAGGACGCTCCTTTACACTCGAAACGACAACTCGTTTGGGTGAAAATACAGATCTATTTGGTTTATATGAAACAGAAGGAACCATTCTTGTAAAAGCAGAAACTGAAGGACTTCGTCGTGTCCTTTATTGTCATGACCGGCCTGATAATTTAGCTACATACAAAACAACAATTATCGCTAAGAAAAAAGACTATCCTGTGCTGCTTTCTAATGGTTCGCTCATAGAGCAAAAGGATCTAGATGAAGGACTACACTCTGTAACCTGGTTGGACAAAGTTCCTAAGCCTAGTTATCTTTTTGCATTAGTTGCAGGGAAACTACAGAAATCGGTCACTTATTTTAAAACACGTTCTGGTCGTGAATTACCAATCGAATTTTATGTCCCTCCGGAAGCTACGGCAAAGTGTGATTTTGCTAAAGAAGTTTTAAAAGAAGCAATACGCTGGGAAGAGGAAGTCTTTGATTTAGAATGCGAATTACCACAGCATATGGTGGCCGGTGTGGATAAGTATGCATCTGGGGCATCAGAACCAACAGGGTTAAATTTATTTAATACGGCAAATTTATTTGCTACACCTGAAGCACGTACTGATGCTGATTTTCTACGGGTATTAGAGGTTGCCGCCCATGAATATTATCATTATTGGTCAGGCGATCGGGTGACTATTCGTGAGTGGTTTAATTTACCCTTTAAAGAAGGATTAACTACTTTTAGAGCAGCGATGTTTCGTGAACGTTTGTTTGGTACTGATTTAATTCGGATGTTGGACGGAAAAAACTTTGATGAGCGTGCTCCGCGACAAGATACTTACACGAATGTTAGAAGCCTTTATACACCCGCAGCTTATGAAAAGAGTGCCGATATTTTTCGTATGATGATGCTGTTCTTAGGTGAAAAAGCTTTTTATAAAGCAATGTCCCAATTCCTTAAAGACAATGATGGTGGAGCAGTAACCTTAGAAGATGTATTGGGATCATTAAGTAAATCAACAGGGAAAGATATCTCTTCTTTCCTATCTTGGTTTACTGCATCAGGCATTCCCCAAGTAGCCGTTACCGAAGAATATGATGCAGATAAAAAACGATACACCTTAAAATTTAAAACTAAAGATGGAAAAGAACGACCAATCCCAATTGTTGTTGGATTACTGGATAATACAGGTCAGGAAATTCAAAGCGACACCATGATACTGGTTGATAAACCTGAAATGGACTTTCATTTTGACAATATTGACTCGCACCCTACTCCATCTTTATTGCGTAGTTTTTCTGCTCCTGTAATTCTCGATTTCACATACAGTTCAGAACAATTGCTTCGCCTCATGCAACATGATACCAATATATATAATCGTTGCGAAGCAGCAAATAAACTCCTTACTCAGATGGTCAGTGATTATTGCTCCGGAAAGCCCCTTACATTTACTCCGGAGTTTTTCAGCGCCTATCGATATATACTCCGTGAGAATAATAGTTCCTTGAACTATTGGTTACTGGCTCAACTAATATCTATCCCTTCAGAAGAAGACTTATTTTCCAACATGCAAAATCAGGATTTTGGAAAAATAGCTGAAGCACGTCAATTGATTCAAAGTCAGCTTGCAAAAGAGTTAGAGGAAGATATATTACGAATGCAAAAAACTATAGGAATGTTCCGTGTAGTTCCCAACTCTCCTTTTAAATCATTTGATATCTCCTCTGCCGGTTCCAACCGCTTAAAGCACGTATGTCATTCATATTTACTCTCTATACACTCTGAAAACGAAGAGCAATCATTAATTGAACAATTCAATAATTCGTTGGGTAAAAACATGACAAACTGCATTTCTGCTCTCAGTTTATTATTGAATACTAATAGCAGCGAATCAGATAGGCTATTGAAATCGTTTTATGAGTACTGGCAACATGATCCCAGTGCGGTTAATTATTGGTTTAATATACAAGCAGCAGCTCATTCTGGGAGTGTAGTACGATCAGTAGAACAATTAATGCTTCATCCTGCGTTCGATTTATCTAATCCCAATAAGGTCATTGCTCTTTTAGGAACTTTTATTAAAAATCCGTACGGGTTTCATACTCTATCAGGAGAAGGCTATCAATTAGTCGCTAATGCCATTTTGCAAGTAGAGAAAATCAATCCAACTTTAGCTGCCAATTTAACAGAAAAATTTAATAGCTGGGATAAATTTGATCTAAAAAGGCAAAAATTGATGGTAAACCAATTAGAGTTTATTAACACTCATGCTATAACTGCTGATGTGAAAAACATGTCAAAAAAGGGCTTAGATAAGAGGAAGCTTGATCCTCCCCTTCCTATCCAGCAAATGTTTTTTGAACCTTTTTCCAAGGTGGAGTCAACAACACTTGTCAAGGATGTTGAAAAAACATATTCTTGTAATTAACTAAACAGGTTATTAAACGCGTCTCAAGGGTGACCTTGAGGCGAAAAGGAACTTATAGAAACCTAAATCTCTCAGATGATTTCTTTCGTTTTTGGAAAAGTGCGGTTTCTAAATGACTGTATTCCCTTACCATATCATGCCGTGTAAAATATGTACATTCGGTATTAATTTTGCATTATTTTGCGCTGTATAAACTTAGTTAGTGAGGAAATATCATGTCTTGTGCAAAGGTTGAATTTGAACCAGCGGTTCTTCTAGTGGATATAATAAATGTTATAGATGATTTCAGTAGCTGCCCTATTCCTATTGGTTATACATGCAAAATAAATCTACCCTCAGAAGTAGCTCCCTCTGAAAAAGAGGAATTATTTGAAAGCACTTTCCGTCTTATTAAAGAAAATATCAAATCCATAGAAAAATATGATACTCCTTTAAATATTTCAGATTTAAGTGTTTTAAAGGACTTAATCAGCGATAATTCCATAAACACAAAAAAATTATTTGCTTATCTTACAGATAAATCCCGAATTGACTTGATCCTAACAACAGAGAACTTAGCCACTTTACGTGATTTATTTCCGACAAATGCAAGTCTCCAAAAACAGTCTTTACCCGAGATAAAAGAGAGTTTGTTAGCAGTTCAACAATCCTATGCTAGAGCATCTGTTAGAGGATTGTTTGCGCACAAAACTGAACTCCCTTATGAATTAGCAGAAAAAATAGGAAGCAATCTTGGCATGAAAACTGCCAGTAGCGTTGCTCAAGTATCTAAAAATCCAGCAAAACAAGCCAAAGATGCATTAGAGGCTGTAGATATTGACAATCCTTCTTTAAAAAGGTTCATCTAAATATTAATTTAATGATAAGGATATCAGTTAATTAGTCTTAGGGGGTTGAGTAGGTTGGGTCATTCGACCCAACAAATTCAATTCAGAATCACGCATTAAATCACATTCAAATGCCAGCCCCTAACGTGATAGATAGAAAGTTATTAAACACAATAAAATAATGCCAATTATTATTGGATTATTCTTTAAAAAAACCTAGTGCTGTTGCTATTTTTTTATCTAAAAAACGCTTAGATAACAGTCTTGGCATTATCCAGTCGGAGAAGAGATGTGGGACTAAAGTATAACGCGGTTTGGGATTAGGATTAGATAAAATTCGATATACAAGCTCCCCAACCTTTTTTGCGGGTAAAGCGGATTGTTCAACCTTATGATAAATATAATTCTTAAATTTAAGTAAAGGTTTAGCATAAATTGATTGACGTAGTTTATCATCACTAACTTGATCTTCATTCTTATGCCAAATCTCAGTATTTATCATTCCTGGTCCGATGAGCACGACATCGATACCATAAATCATCAATTCAATTCTTAATGTATCTGAAAATGCTTCTACGCCATGTTTTGAAATAGAATAAGGGCCGAAAAATGGTTTACATATTTTACCCGATACAGAACCTATGTTAATGATTTTTCCAGGCTTTCCTTTCAGCGTTTTGTCAGCACCTAGTAAAGAGATAAAAGCCTGGGTTACTTGAATTTGTCCAATAACGTTTACCTCAAATTGACGACGAAACTCTTCGATAGGTGTTTCCATTAATGGCCCAACAACAGCAATTCCTGCATTATTGATCAATCCCCAGAGCATTTCGTCTTGTAATTGCTCACGTACTTGTTGGGCCGCATTTCGAACCGCATTTTGATCCGTTATGTCAAAAATAAGAGGAACGCAAAGCGCACCAAGTTCAGCTGATACACGTTGCGCATCTTTTTCATTACGCACACTTCCAAAAACTCTTATGCCATGAGCAATCAGTTTCTTAGCTATGCCATATCCAATTCCGGATGAAACACCTGTAACCACCACAGAACGCATTTTAGCCTCCTTGCTTGCTGAAGTCCTTTTAGTGTAAGTACTCATCAAAGCTAAGATTTTGGTTATTCATGATCAGGATGTACTACAAAAATACCAGGTGCATTTCTAAGGTACTCATTGTAATCCATACCATAGCCAAATATATAATGATCTTCTACTTGTAAGCCTACAAAATCGGCTTTTTGCAATCCATTTGGAACCCGTTTTCGATACTTATCCACTAAAACGGCGCTATAAACTTGTTCCGCTCCCAAGGATTTTATTTCTTCGATAATTGCTGCCAGAGTAATACCACCATCAAGAATATCATCAACAACAAGAACAGTTCTGCCTTGCAAATTAGTTGACGGTTTCACTTTCCAAACAATATCTCCACCTCGGGTCTCACCTCGATAGCGGGTTGCATGAACATAATCTACTTCTAATGGAAAATCCAATCGTGGAAGTAAATTACCTAAAAGGACTAATCCGCCAACCATAACACAGACAAGAACTGGATTTTGATCTTGCAATTCCTTATGTATATTAATTGCCATTCGATCAAGTGCTGCTTCAACTTCATTAGTAGTAAATAAGCAAGATGATTTTTCGTAAACTTCTTTTATTTTATCTGGAATAGTCATTCTGAGTCCTCGGGACAGAGCAGGTTATAGGGATACATTTATTTAATCTTTTATTTTTCCTGTTCCAGGAAATGGGCTAACTTTACTTCCATAGCCTGGATTATCTTTTACTTTGGCTGTCCCTTGTTTTGTAACTTCATCGATACGATAAATTGAATGCATTGGAATAAATGTGCGTTTTACACCATTGAACTCAAGTTTTAATCGCTCTTCCGAAGGGTCAACAACTAATGCTGTTTGTTCACCAAACACCAATTCTTCGACCTCTAGAAACCCAAACATCTCACTTTCTTTAACAGAGCGCGCATAAACCTCATAAATTGCTTCTTGATTAGCAAAAGTGATTCTGAATATCGTTTTTTTATTCATAAAATTAACCTGTTTTTATGGCAAAGCAAATTATACAAAAACAAAGGTACTCTATTCAATTTAAATTAACGTATATCTGCTATAACTCGCATTTCTCTACATAACTGCTAATCTTTAAACTATTAAGAGTGGCTATATTAATAGCAGTTAATGTTATAAATAAGTGAGATTTAGTTAGGAAGGATTATTATGGCACAAGCTCCCCTCCAATTAGATAAAATGATTTATTTTCAAAATCTGGTACCCGGCAAACAAGAGTCACCTTTAATTAATGACTTTAGATCTGAATGTCTTGATACGGAAAACAATGAGTCAATTAAAAAACAACGAGAGATGTTACTCATGGAGTTTCCTCCCATTCTTTCTTTTCGTAATGAACAGCAGAGGAAAAAATTTTATGAAGACGAAGCTGTAAAGTGTCAACAGTTTTGTTGTGGTGGGTTGTCCCCTATTAGCGCCGAATTCGTACATGATATTGCTTTTATACCTAAGGACGACTATGTATTTTCAGCAGGCAATGGTCAACTATATGAAGGAAGTACAAAAACGATAGAGCAAACAATAAAAGAAGACATTACTCAAGAGCAATTTGGCAGTCCAAATCAAAATACGTTGATGGATGGATTAACAACATTTGATAAAGCAGTTACTCAACGAGTTCAAACATCTGCTACCATTGAAGCAGCATCGCCTTCATTAACCGAAATGAAAGCACCTAGTCCATTTGATATGATATTTAAACCTAAGGATTAGTAATCGATATCATTTGGTATTTTATCAGAAGGATAAAGATTATGGTTCTGAGAAGAAAAAATAACCGGCTGCAGTGGAACTTGGTAATTTTTCATTGCCGATTCAGCTGGATTTACTTGTAATTCAGGTTCTATAACTTGATACTTTTGCGCAATATAGCAGTAAAAACCGGAAGGAAAAGGCCAAAGCATCTTGCCTATTTCATCAAAAAAAGTAAATTTTTTAATTAATGATGAGTTATTCACTGGAGGAATATAGCAAAAATTTCTCAGGGAGTATTGTCTATAACCTCTTTGTAAGAAAATTCGATTTAAATTAAACGGAGTACGCATTTTTACTTTTTGGTCGCTGTAACAGTGGAGAAACCCAGTTTTCATTGCCCCACCCCACAGACTCCAAGGATTAATACTTAATAAAATAACAAAACCCATTGGCTTAAGGACACGATCGATTTCATCAATTAAACTAAAACTATTAGCGAAGGGTTCGAGTGTGAGTGGAACAATAATACAGTCAACACTATTGCGGTCGAGTGGAAGTTGATTTAAAGCACATTCAATTTGGACTTTATTGGCTAAATAAAAAGGTGATGCAATCCATTTATGGATATAATTAAATTTTTTAAGCCATATATTATCACCACAATTTCCCAATTGTAGTAATGTCTCGCCATGTGAGTAGTCACTTTCATGTTCAATATTTACTAAAAATTCATGAGCAGCAAAAAGCCCCAGAGGCGATTTAAACCATTTATTCAGGGCGCGATATTGTTTAAGTTGCCGTTCGATCAACAAAATAATGCCTTTTAAAATAGTTAATCCTGAATTAAACTACAATACAACGAGTTTCATATACATACAATCCATTTTTTGAGTTTAAATATTGCCTCGTAACCCATTAAATATGGACAAAAGAAACATTTCGCGATTTTCTTCGCCATTCGTTTTTATCTAATAGATAATATATGAACAACACGAATATCAATGGAACACGTGATTTTATTAAATGAATTAACTATATTTAATATTATTATAAACTGATCGGAACTTATGTTAGGAAGCGATGAATTCAAATTACATGGAATAGGACAATTGTTTGTCCTTGAAAAGCTTTTGGATAAACCACAAGCTATTGAGTTCTGTAAAAATGCTTCTGCAGAAAAAATATCTTTAGTTCAATACCTTGTCAAAAATAACATTTTATCAGCCACACAAATTGCACTCACAGCAGCACATAATTTTGGTGCTCCTATGCTGGATCTTGACTGCATAGACATCGACTCCATTCCTACGAATCTGGTAAATGAAAAGTTAATTCGTCGACATTCAATGGTCCCTCTATTTTGTCGAGGGAATAACTTATATCTTGCAACAGAGGATCCAAGCAAACAAGCCTCTCTAAAGGAGATCCAGTTTCATACAGGACTTAACACACACGCAATTATAGTTGAAGCAGACAAGCTCAGCACATTAATTGATCATTTACTCACTGTTAAGGAAACTGAGGGCTTATCCGAATTTGTTGGCGATACGACTGAATTCGATGGAATTATTATTAATGAAGAAGAAGATCATGATACCGCGGTTGTTACTTCGATAACAGAGGATGCACCTATAGTTAAATTTGTTAACAAAATACTCCTTGATGCCATCAAACAAGGTGCCTCTGACATTCATTTTGAGCCCTATGAAAAGGAATATCGAATACGCTATCGACAAGACGGTATTTTACACGAAATTGCGACCCCTCCTGGAAGCTTAGCTACACGAATTACTGCGCGCATAAAAATCATGTCTTGTTTGGATATTTCAGAACGACGAATTCCTCAGGATGGTGGTTTTAAAATGAAGATATCTAAAACCAGATCCATTGATTTTCGCGTAAGCACCTGCCCTACTACCTCAGGTGAAAAAGTTGTTATGCGGATCTTAGACCCTGGGTCTGCAAAATTAGGTATCGAGGCATTAGGTTTTAGTCCTATTCAAAAAGAATATTTTAAACATTCCATTGAACGACCTCAAGGAATGATCCTTGTAACTGGGCCAACAGGTAGTGGTAAAACCGTAACGTTGTATACCGCATTAAATATTCTTAACACGAAAGAAGTCAATATTTCCACGGCTGAAGATCCTGTGGAAATAAAAGTAACAGGAATAAATCAGGTTAATATTAATCCCAAAGCGGGATTAACTTTTTCTAATGCGTTACGTTCTTTTTTACGTCAAGACCCGGATATCATCATGGTGGGTGAGATACGCGATTTGGAAACGGCTGAAATTGCAGTTAAAGCAGCTCAAACAGGACATTTGGTACT
This sequence comes from Legionella stuttgartensis, assembly GCF_977063405.2. Classification (NCBI taxonomy): domain Bacteria; kingdom Pseudomonadati; phylum Pseudomonadota; class Gammaproteobacteria; order Legionellales; family Legionellaceae; genus Legionella; species Legionella stuttgartensis. Next base: position 11,946 of record NZ_CDRUHA020000022.1, on the reverse strand, counting down.
CTCTACATTACATACGAATAGTGCCGCAGAAACACTAAATCGATTAGTTAATATGGGAATCGCAACATTTAATGTGGCCAGCTCCGTAACACTTATTATTGCTCAACGTTTAGCTCGAAAATTATGCGAACATTGTAAAGTCTTAAGAGATGACTTCAACAAACCCAGTTTGTTAGAGTTAGGTTTTAAAGAATCTGATTTAGAGGGAATTAAGTTATATAAAGCCGGAGGATGCGCTAGGTGTACCAGCGGATATCGTGGAAGAATAGGATTATTTGAGGTGCTACCTATGACTAAAAAACTTGGCCAGATCATCATGGCCGGAGGAAACTCATTGGAAATATTAAAAATTGCACAGGAAGAAGGAATGATTACGGTTTATCAATCGGGACTTGAAAAGATAAAGCTAGGCATTACAACTATTGAGGAAGTCAATCGGGTAACCGTTGATTAACTGGGCAAAAAATGAAAAAAAATGCCAATACGACTTTAACTTTTCATTACACTGGAGTTAATAAGGCCGCTCAACAAATCAACGGTGACATTGAGGCTCGAAGCGTTGCTTTAGCCAAAGTGGAATTACGAAGACAAGGAATTGTTGTTCATAAAATTGCCAAGAAACGCCCGCCTTTTTTCAGTTTAAAAAATAAAAAAATAAAATCTGGAGATATCACCGTATTTAGTCGCCAATTAGCCACAATGATAGAATCAGGAATCCCTCTAGTTCAATCCTTTGATATTGTGGCAAAAGGACAATCCAATAAACGATTTAAAGAATTAATTGAAACGATAAAACGAGATGTTGAAACAGGATTAACGCTCTCCGAATCACTTCAAAAATTTCCAGCACATTTTAACGAATTATTTTGCAATTTGGTGGAGGCCGGTGAGAAATCTGGATCGCTTGATATCATGCTCGATAAGGTTGCAACCTATAAAGAAAAAATAGAAACCATAAAGAAGAAAATTAAAAAGGCATTAACATATCCACTCGCTGTATTGGTTGTTGCTTTTCTTGTTACGGCGGGACTACTTATTTTCGTGGTACCACAATTTGAGGCATTATTTAAAGGATTTGGTGCGGACTTACCCGCAATGACACAAGCTGTAGTAAGTATGTCCAAAGTGTTTCAATCCTATTGGTATTTAATTTTTGGAGTTTTAGGCGGTGGGATTTATGCATTTATCTATGCGGAAAAACACTCACCTCAATTCGCGCAAAATGTAGATAGAACGCTGCTCAAAATACCGGTTATTGGTCCTATTATTGAAAAGGCGGCGATTGCTCGTTTTGCAAGAACTTTATCGATTACTTTCGCAGCTGGGTTGCCTTTAGTTGAAGCCCTTAAATCTGTAGCAGGAGCCACAGGAAATATCATTTTTGCTAAAGCTACTGATAATATTAGGGAAGAGGTATCCACTGGGCAACAAATGAATAAAGCCATGGAAAATACGCAATTATTTCCCAATATGGTAATCCAAATGGTAGCCATTGGTGAGGAATCAGGTGCTCTAGAAAAAATGTTAAGTAAGGTGGCTGATTTTTATGAAGAAGATGTTGATAATGCTGTCGACTCACTGAGCAGTTTATTAGAGCCTATTATTATGTGTGTTTTAGGTGTCTTGGTAGGAGGACTTGTTGTTGCAATGTACCTACCCATATTTAAACTCGGATCTGCAATATAAAACATTTAATAACCCGGGTGCAGCGAAGCAAATTCCGGGTAATTTATGACCTAAAATCTAGGTTTAGCTTCGCTGCACCTAGATATTCCAGCAGCAGGATCAGTTAATGATATATGACCTTATTAATAATCATACTTGGTTTATGTACGTTGTAATTGCTCTATTTTCCCTTGCGGTGGGTAGTTTGCTGAACGTGATTATTTACCGTTTGCCTATAATGTTGGAGCGAGAGTGGAAACAACAATATAATGAACTGGTTGGGGGCAAGGAAGATGAGCAGCAATCGATTAATTTATTTTTTCCAAGATCTTTTTGCCCATCATGCAAAGCCATGGTTAAAGCGTGGCAAAATGTCCCGATTTTAAGCTACATATTTTTACGTGGACGTTGTTATCAATGTAAAAGTCCCATCTCTATTCGCTATCCTTTAATTGAATTAGGTACCCTGCTCCTTTCGTTATATGCAAGTTGGCATTTCGGCTTTACCTTACAATTAATTTTTGTATTGATTGCTATTTGGATATTAATTTGTTTAATTTTTATCGATTTAGATCATCAAATTTTACCCGACAGTCTAACTTTAAGCTTATTATGGATAGGTCTTATTGCAAATACTGAAAATCTATTTACACCCTTACCTCAAGCCGTACTCAGTGCTGCGGGAGCTTATATGGGATTGTGGATATTTATTAAAATATTTTATTTGTTTACGGGGAAGATAGGCATGGGGCATGGAGATTTTAAATTATTTGCAGCATTTGGAGCTTGGTTTGGTTGGGTATTTTTACCGTTAATTCTCCTTCTATCTTCAATTAGTGGTACAATTATTGGTTTAATGTATTTACGTTTACAAGGTAAATCCAAAGATACAGCAATTCCATTTGGTCCTTTTTTATGTATAAGTGGATTGATTTCTTTATTCTGGGGCCAAAGTATAGTGAATTGGTACTTACATTTTTGGATGTAGATGAATAATCAGGGTTCATAGATGCCTTATCAAGTTATTTTATTTGATTTAGATGACACACTAATAGATTTTGCCTATTCCCAACGTATGGGATTGATAGATATCTATAAGCAATTCTACTCAACAGTTGAGTACACACTTTTTGAGCGTCTTTATAAAGAAATTAATGCGTGTCTTTGGAGTCAAGTTGGAACCAAAGAACATGCACTCATGCCAAGCGATGTAAGATTATTACGATTTGTACAGTTAAATCAAAAACTCTCTTGTTCTACACCTGTAGAAGTGATTGCAGATGCTTATGATATCAATCTTTATGTTCATGCACATTGGCTACCCAACGTGAGAACTGCTATCGAGTTCCTACATCAAAAAGGACATATTCTAGGTATTATTACTAATGGGTTTGTCGAGGTACAAGGAGAAAAAAAGCAACGACTCCAGTTAAGTAATTGGTTTGATTGCTATATAGTTTCTGATGAAGTTGGTGTAGCGAAACCTAACATAGAAATTTTTAATATTGCCCTTCAAGAGATTATGAGCAAGCGCAAACAAGTGATTGAGAAAGACTCAATGTTAATGGTAGGTGATTCGATTATTAGTGATGGCTATGGCGCAAAAAACTTTGGAATCGATTATTGTTTTATTAATAATCGAACATTCGATAACGATTCTTCAGAAACACCTATTAAGTATGCCATTAGCTCTGTTGCTCATTTGCCAGCAAGTATCGGCTATGAAGCCGAATATATGCATTTCTTAAAATCACACATTTCCAATGAAGTACTTATTTAATTACCACTTTTGATATGGCTAAGGGAAACCTACGCCTCTATCCATATAGCAATACTTAATCTGAAATTCACAGTTTTTGTTCTGGTCTTAGCCATTATTTAAAATCATGTTGTTGCATAAAACCAGGCAAATATTAATATCAGCATTTACAAGCAGAGTACAATTAGAAGAAAATAAAAATATTTCTATCTTGACTCCCCTCAAGTAAAAGGATTGATATGGATATTAATTTAACAGTATTTGCTGCCCCTATATTCTTAATTTTAATTGGAATCGAGTGGAGCATTTCTTATTACAAAAAATCGGGTCTATATCAATTCAATGATTCCATTAATAATTTGAGTGCTGGCATACTCGAGGAAATTGCTGCGCTACCAGTAAGAGGTTTAATAATTTTTGGTTATTATTATTTATATGAGCATTTTGCTTTGTTTCATATAAATCCTCATCTTATTATTTCTTGGCTCTTGCTCTGGTTTGGTGTTGATTTTTGTTATTATTGGTACCATCGAGCAAGTCATCGATGTAATTTTCTTTGGATAGGACACTCGGTTCATCATCAAAGTGAAAATTATAATTTATCAGTCGCACTAAGACAGGGCTATTTTCAAACACTAACATCCTGGGTTTTTTATTTGCCTCTCGCTCTAATTGGCTTCCCAACTTGGATGTTTGTTTTGGTTGCTTCAAGTAATACTATCTATCAATTTTGGATTCACACCCAATCCATTAACCAGATGGGATGGCTTGAAAAGATTTTTAATACACCGTCTCATCATAGAGTGCATCATGGCATAAATCCCCAATATATAGACAAAAATTTTGCGGGAAGTTTAATTATATGGGACAAGTTTTTTGGAACCTTTGAACCAGAAAGGGCTTCGGTAGAATATGGAATAACTGAGCCCCTGGAAACCTGGAATCCGTTTTATGCCAATGTTAAAGTTATTAAAGATGTATTATATTATGGAAAAAATCTGAAGAGTAAGCTGGATCTTATTAAAGCTTTTTTTATGCCTCCAGAATGGGTAATTCATCGTTTGCAGCAGCAAAATCAAAATATCTCCAAACGGATAGTGAATCAGAAAAATAGCGAATCTCCCAAATTATACATGTTAATAAACATAGGCCTTGTAATAGCTCTCTATGCTCACCTCTCATTTATCTTCACTTTAAACTCATTGAGTTCGTGGCTTATTGGAGCATTTATTTTATTCACCCTTTATACACTTGGTTCAATTGCCAACGGCAAACAAAAAAAACTATTTTTTGAAATAATACGGTCCATTTTAGTTTTATTTATTCTTATTTCATTAAAAAAGGGTCTGTTTTTATCTTTTGGTTTAGCTATATTGTTTTTACTTATAAATCTTTCTTTATTTCGTTGTCATTTGTTCAAAAAAACATCCTATACCTCTTCTATCTCAGTATAAAATCAGGGGTTAACGCAGTCGAGTTAACCCGAACCCAAGTTTTATATACTATACTAAAAACAGTTAATAAAATTATATGACTTTCGTTTCCCTGCGATCAGTTCGTTGTTCGACGTAGTGAATATGAAGCGTTTCTATCTCGAATAGTACTTTGCTTACCAAGCAAAAAACTAAAACAACTATTATTTTGGGAGACCCCTTATGAGAGTTGGCGAATACTGTAACCGGGATGTAGTTGTAATCAATGGCTATGAATCAGTAAAAAACGCTGCAGAGCTGATGCGATCCCATCATGTTGGAGACTTAGTTTTACTTGAGGAACAAGAAAATCAGAAGATGCCCATAGGTATTGTTACTGATCGTGATTTGGTTGTTGAGGTTATGGCCGCAGGTGTTAAACCTGACTCATTGTTAATCCGAGATATTGTCACAGAACCTTTTAGTTGCGTCTTTGAAAATGACAGCCTCTTTGATGCTCTTGAAATCATGCATTCAAAAAAAATCCGCCGTTTACCGGTTGTCAATAATAACAAAATGCTTGTAGGCATAATTACTCTAGATGATTTTATTGAAATTCTCGCGGAGACAATGGTCAAGGTGGTTGATGTAGTCAAACTTCAACAAAAAAAAGAAGCAAAACAAAAGAAACTAGCTTTAAATAAAACGATATTGATGTATTGATATAAGGAGCAAACGATGAACAATTCAGCATATTTTCCTATACAAATAATATTCAATAATCTAAAGCACTCAAAATCCATTGAGAGTAATGTACGCAAGCATGCTGAAAAATTAGGGAAGTATTTTGACGGTATTATCAGTTGTAATGTCAGCGTGGAAACGCATCGACATCACAATAAAGGAAAAATTTTTCATGTGCGTATTGATCTTGTTGTCCCAAATGCGGAACTAGTAGTAAATAGAGATCTTGCAGAAAATCACGCGCATGAAGATGTCTATGTTGCAATAAGAGATAAATTTCTTGCTATGACAAGGCAACTAAAAAAATACGTTCATAAGCAACGTGGTGAAATAAAACACCACGAACTACCCACTGTAGGGCTGGTTCGTGAAATCGCGCCAATAGCTGATTATGGTTTTATTGAAACTATAGATGGTAGGAGGCTTCGTTTTACCAGTAAAAGTGTAATCGATTATGATTTCAGTAAGTTAGAAGTTGGAGAAAGGGTTAGTTTTGTTGAAGCAAAAAGTAACGATGGTCCAGCAGCAAGCACTGTTTATGTGAAATAAAATAATATTTGATGAAAAAGACAGTATGTCTTTTTCATCAAATCGCTCTAAAATAGATCGCCCTTTTTTAAAACCCATTCATTAATAATGAGAATTAGGGAAATGCCTATAGTAGCACGTTAACCAACATGAGCGGATGCCAGAAAGACTCCATTACATGTTTAGGCGATACCCCCATCTACTCCAATCACTTTACCCGTTATATAGGGAGCTTTATCTGAGGCTAGAAAAACAATGGTTTGCGCTATCTCTTCAGGAAGACCGGCTCGTTTTAGAGGTACACTTTCCAGAAAAGCTGTTTTGTTTTCTTCGGTGCCCACGAAACGCTCGAACATATCCGTACTAATCGGGCCTGGAGCAATTGCATTGACGCGAACATTAGCAGCTGCGGCTTCAAGTGCTGCGACTTTTGTAAACCCTTCAACGGCATGTTTTGAGGCACAATAAACTGCCCCTCCTGGAACCGCTTTTTGACCAGCAATTGATGAAAGATTAACGATACATCCAGATCCTTGAGGTATCATGATTTTGAGCTCATGCTTAATACATAAAAAGACACCAAATACATTTGTATCAAAGATAGAATGATAATTTTCAATCGTTTGCTCAGCAAACGGTGCTACTATTCCTTCGACCCCTGCATTGTTGACTGCAACATCCAAACGACCAAAACGTTTTACTGTACCATCTACAAGCTCTTTCACTTCATCATCATAACGAACATCGGCTCGAATGAATAGGACATCCACGCCAAGAGCACGCAGGTCTTTTGCCAAAGAATCCCCTACTTCTTGCTTACGCCCAGAAATTACGATATTTGCACCTTCCTGAGCAAAGGCAAAAGCGGTTGCTTTACCAATTCCGCTAAGAGCGCCTGTAATAAGAACGGTTTGCTTTTCCATTTTAATTCCCTTTAGTCCATATAAAATTTCTATAACCTCATTCAGTATATTACAAATCAGGCGTAAATATCATTGTCGTGGTTGAGCAAGTATTTTTTATCTGCCAAGACTCGTTTCTTATAGGGGCATGATGATAATATAACGTACTTTTAAACCTAATTTTAAACTCAAATTATGGATAAAATTGCTGCTGTTTATGTTGCTAAACCCGAATTTATTACCTTGCTTTCTAAAGAATTAGGTGAAGTTACCCATATTATAGAGGATTTGGTTTTTTCTCCTCATAAAAAAATGGATGTATGCTTTGCTAAGGATATTTGGTTAGAACCACAAACAGTAACTTTTCAATCCATATCAGAGGCTGTGAAAATTCTTCGTCAAGCGGGAAAATTTTGGCACTTACATCCTGTTTCTCATGTAAGGCGCTCTCGATTAATTGAAGAACAATTACGTCAGACTCCACCACTTCTGCGCCAGTTTCCAATTGAAGATGAAATTCCATCAATAGGTGCATTTTGCTTATTAGATAAAAATACTTTGATTTATAGCACAAAACGACAGAAAAAATGGCCCAATGGAGCATGCTATTTTATTGAAGATAAACTAAATCCACCCAATCGAGCTTACTTAAAACTTTGGGAGGCACTTACTCTTTTAGGTAAATACCCAAAACCCGATGATGAAGTTCTGGACTTAGGCGCTTCTCCAGGAGGATGGACTTATGTCATGCAATCTCTCGGTACTTCCGTAACCGCTGTTGATAAAGCGTTATTAGACCCTAAAATTGCCAAATTACCGCGCATTAACTACTTACAACAAAGTGCTTTCGCTATAGATCCAATGCAGTTGGAACATAGTTATGATTGGGTTTTGTCTGATGTCGCCTGTTATCCTGAGCGAGCTTATGCACTCATCATGAAATGGATAGAGTCTGGAAATGCTAAGCAACTGATTTTTACTATAAAACTACAAGGTAAAATTGAGTTAGCTACAATAAGACAATTTCAAAAAATACCTAACTCTTTTCTCACCAATATGTTTTATAACAAGCATGAAGCAACATTTTTTTATCCTTTTAAAAATAACAACATAAATATTTAAAAGTTAATACTCATTTAATAAATTAGAGCTAGACTATAAGTATGAAGTTTTATATTTACCATTCGAGAATATTATGTCTGGTTCAAAACAAAAAATTAAATCAATAACCAGTGATAAACTACATAACAAGAACTGCTTTAGCTATTTGAGGAACGTGAAGTTACCTCGAGCAGTTCTTGATTTAAATTTACTACCAGAGTCTATTGTTAAGGGAATATCATCTTTACAAGAACCTGAATTCCGTTTGATGTCACAACTCCCTAAAGATCTGTCAAAATATAAAGGAAGTTATATATATTGTAATAATAACGACAGTAAAAAGCTGTATTACATTCAATCCAATGGGGCAACTCAAGAAGTAAAAATTGATGATTTTAATCAATTTGATCAAAATCTCACACAAATTAATACACAGGGATCGGATAAATTTAATCTTACAACCACCCAAGTTGAAACGTTAATAACTGAAAATGGAGGTCACATTCCATACGATCCTTCCTTTCCATATGCTGATTTATACACCCAGTTCTTAGCTCATCTAGAAGAAAATATTGACTCTATTTACGACAACATCAAGATTAGGTTGATTATAGACTACGAGATAATTGGGCTTCATCAAACAATTAGACAATCTAACGTCGCATTTATGTCTCCTCAAGTGCAGAGGCTATACATTTCGACTTTAGGGGTTTTACCCTCTATAAAAGATATTGGGGCAATGAATCCTAACGAGAATGCTAAGAGAATCACTTTAAAAGAGATGATGGATCAAAAAGCCGAACGACTTAAAGAAGAGACTCGTGCATTAGATGAATTCATTCTTTCCCTTTATGCTAATGATAATCATATTTTGAAGGATACTTTTGAGAATATTAGAGAAATCACTCTGCAACAGAATCCAAGTTCATCAGGCATTGAAAAATCCATTTCACATCATGTAAGCGATAAAGAAACTCCAATCAATCAAAAATCCTCATCACCAGCATATGAGGGCTCAGCAGTAGGTCGATTTACTGCCATGATGTCTAAGGACTATAAACCACAACATGGGACTAGCTTGTCCACAATAAGACATTACCGCTCCAATGTTAATGGTCCTATTGAATACCGGTTTGGTACACAGGGACAACGTCACCAAGGTGAAGCTCGTGTAAGTCCTTTATTCGAACGGTTTTTAAAAATTGAAGCCGAAAGAGAGCAAGAAAGAGTAGAGCTAGCAAAACAACAACGAGCGGAACGCTTGAATGCCAAAAAGCAGACTCAGGAAGAAATCGGACTTGGTAACATTGTAGAACAAAGAGACAATGACGATGTTGAAGAGATAGACGAAGATAGAATAACTCATATTTATTTTAATCTTTTGGGTCGTGATAGAAAAGGTCTTGAAGGGTCAAAGGAAAAAGCGTTAACCGAACAATTAGAGGCACTTGAACTACACACAAAAGAAGATGGAGTTCAACAAATAGGCCATAAAAATGTTGCTGTTATTACGCTTCCTGCGGACAAGGGATTGATGAGTCAACATGCGTATGCAGATACTACAACCAAATATAATGCTAAAAATGTAAGAGAAGATTTTTTACGGATCGCCCAGGAATCTAAAGGGTATGATGTCCATTTGAGAGATAAATTACCTGATGATATTTCTCAATATAAAGGGAGCTATATATATTGCAAGGATGACAACAGTCCCACCAAGCTCTTCTATATTAATTCAAATGGTGAACCTGACGAAGTACCAATTGATAACTTTCCTCAATTTGAGAAGAATCTAAATGATATAAACAAGCAAAAAACCGACCCAATACATCTTACCGATGCCCAGGCGAAGAGCTTGCTTGCAAGCCCAGACCACACTCCTCCTGGGCTAATGGAAGTAAAAGACTTTCACATTAGTGAACGAATTCGTAGAAAAATATTTAAGGATGGAGCCAGGTATTCACCAGAAACTGAGGCTAAAATTCTAAAAAGACTACTGGATGAGAGCTTCGAGGCATTGGGATATTCAAATAAAGATGAATTGACCGAAGCGGAACGACAAGCAGTCTGGTTTCATTTTATAAAATATCAACTGACAAATCATATTATTGATTCATTAAACCCCAAAAGTATTAACTTCAGTTGTAAAGACGCAATTGACCGAGGTGGAGTAGCCTCTGCTTATTATAACCTCGTTAAATCATTTGAATTAACACCAAAAGAGCAGGAAAATGGAGTTATAAAAATCCCAATGAGTCGAGAAGAGTTCGAAGAAGCATTACATGCCGCACCCACAATGGTTAAAGGTCGAGGTATGAATCATCATATAAAGCTAATCTGGAACTCTGTTGACGCTTATGTTAATGCAAACTATCAACAACTAAAAGATGATTCCCAAAAAGCCTGGCTCATCGAATGGAGAGACTTTAATTGTCCTCATCAACGGGTCGAAAAATTATTAGATCAACGAATAAAAGAGGGTAAGGAAGAAATTGAAAAACACCTCCAAGACCTAATAAACAATTCCGAACAAGTAGAGAGCGCTTCTAAATTAGCAGCACTTACGCAAGGAAATCAGGTTTTAATAGAAATAGAAAAACAAAGAGCCCTAGGCGTTAGTGGTAAACGTCTATTATTGGAAACCGCTGTAATGACTACGTCAATGGCCATTAGCCCTCATACTCAGGCACCAAACCTGGACCGATACGAAAAACTGAATAAAGAACTTGCCATAAACTACCCAGACCTCAAAGTTTTGGGAGGGTTAATGAAGGTATTTGCTGGCACAGTCGTGGATGCAATTTCAGCTGTATTATCTGCGGTGTCTGGGGGAAAAATAGACATACAATCTGATCTAACATCCCGAGGTTGGGCGACATTTAATTCGGGGTGGGAGCTTACTTCACGAAAGGCGTTGCAATCAAAAATGAAAGATCAGCTTGATGCAATGAGAAGCAAAGAGAATAAGCAAAATGTTGACCTTAGTCCTGCTGACGAGGAAACCTCTGCTAAAGATCGTAGTAATTCAAGTATGGAATGTTCCTAAAAAAATAACAATCTTCTAATAGGGGCTCTAGCCGCAAACCCCAGAATTTTACGGGCATTTTTTGGTCACCTTGCTTTTTCTTAACCTCCGCCAAAGAACCTTTCCGATTATCTCATCAAGATTGATGATTATATCATCCGTAAATATGAGTGTCCTTGAAAATGAATGTGCCGCCAAGCTATAGGGGATATTTTCTTTAACATAGACACCGCCTTTTCATCGCCTTCAGCTTCATATTTCTGCTTGAGCTAGGTAATATTGCAGAATTATAGTGAATAATAGCATTGGCAATAAGTCGGCCACACTGGTTGCTGATCTCAATTTCATACACTCCTTTGCCAGATAATTGTTTTTTCCCATACGCTGTTACAATGGCTACGCGTAATTGATGATACGATTCCACACGATTCTCTCAACGATGGATATCGCGCTGTAGTTTTCTGTCTTGTAAATACTTGAGGGTATAAATGCTAAGAAGGAGTTTGTCATACTCCAGGATTGCCTTGGACTTTCCCCTCAACGCTCACCACCGTTGCTCTTTACAACAGCAGCTTGAGGGTGTTTTGTAATCAGCTCCTGACCGAATACAGTGGGCACACCACCATCTCTAATCTAGCTTCACACATAATCATTAAAACCCAATTATGTTGCTACGGCGCACGAAAATTCTGAGGTTTGCGGCTACCTCCCCTGCAACGAAGCCGCATTTATTAAAGTCCTAAAATAATCTTAGCAGCAGTATCATAACAATCTTCTTCTTCCTCTTCCTCCTCTTTTTCTTGATCAGCT